>JAPKZK010000177.1 GCA_026393835.1 Candidatus Aminicenantota bacterium
CTTCTTCTCTTCTAGCTTTTTCCCCCTGGAGTTGGAAACAACGGCGGTGGCTCCCCGAAATAACTTTCCAATTCCGCAATCTCTTCTCTGCCCTGGAGTATCAATTTTTGCTGCGCCTTGAATTCCTTAAAAACCCTTTCCTGTTTCTCATTTAATGTCCTGTAATATTTCACTTCCACCATAAACCGTTTATCGATAATAAAATCGATCTCAATGCCATTCTCATAGACATAATTGACCAACTGGGGGTTCCTGTTTTGAATAACCAGGAAAATATAATTTTCAAATATGCTGCCTATATCTCTAAATCCCGTATATAATTGTCGAATACCCAGATCGGCGGCATATATCTTTTGCGGCGACAACAATTGTTCATTGGTGGTCCCGTATCGTTGAACCGTATATACCAGGTATGTCTCCTCGAAAAAACCGAGATACCTCTTTGCCGAATCCGGCGAGATTTTTAATATATTGGCAACCTTATTAATACTCACCTGCTTCCCTGCTCTCTCCATTAGGAGTAAAAAGAAATCTTTAATCGCCTGGTTATTTTTTATATTATGATATGCAATAATATCTTTGAAGATGATATCATCGATCACAGTTTGTAAATATTGCCGTTCCGGGTTTAACACATAGGCAGGAATCCCACCGGTCCGGAGATATTTGAGGTCCTGGGAATAATCCCTATGGGGCTGTATTCTTCTTCCCACCAGGGGTTATATTGCATATAAATCGAGTCTCTCATTTATCACCTCCGCCCACATTATACGATAGTCTCATCCGAATTTCAAGTAAACTATACGATGGCATCGTATAGTTTTGCCGAAAAGTGTACGATGCCATCGTATATCACGCAAAAAACTTACCCCTGGTGCTGGAAACAACGGCGGCAGGTAAAAACAAGGCAAAAACCTCCCGGATTCATCCTTTACTTCGATTTATTTATTTTTATCGGGCGATGCGATGTCCAACCAGGAAAACCATATGGGATGATGCTCCTTATACCATTGCAATATTTCCAGCAAGCGCCCCCGGTGGTGGCCGGAAATAACATCCTCGGGAATCCGGTCAAAATGAATGCGGATGGTTCTTTCGCCGAGAAATTCCAGCGCTTCGGAACAGAGGGTCTGCAGTTCGTTGCGGATGCGTCCGGAATCGGAAATCCTGACCGGGCGATTTTGGTAATCTTCTCCCCCGATGAAACGGTTCAACAGGGGTTGAAATACCAACCGGCTCTGGTTGATTGTCTTCTCCCACAATTTGAGGGTGAATGTAATCAACTTGTCGCCGTAGGGGGTGGCCATGCGGACTGTAACGCGGTAAATACCGCTGTGTTCCTTTCCCTTTAAATCGCAGGCCGGTTCCACCATTTCCACGCCGGGTGAACCGGAATAGGGATCGGTTTGCATATAACCTGAGACGGCCAGTACATCCCAGTTTTTTTCGGGGAAAAAATCATCGGCCTGTATCGATGCGTGCTGAACCGGGATTCCGGCTTCGAGGCCCTCCCGGATCATATCCCTGTATTTTTTAACTTTCTCATCGTCTACCGGTTTACCGAATACTTTTTCCAGTCGGGACTGAAAATCCGGGGCTTCGGGGTCCAGGGGCATGATATACTGTTCCTTATTATAGGGAAGCTTGAAACTGGAGGTGAAAATGGCCAGGAACGCTTCCAGGCCCAGCATACGGGCCAGACTGGCGGCTTGCAGCGCCTCGGCCGAGGCTGCGTAGCCGTCGCAGATAAACAGGTTGGTTTCATCCTGCTTATCCTTCCAGGTCCGGATAGCGTAAGTGGGGGCGTATGTGCCGGAATCATTGAAGGTTTTCTTGCCCGTGGTGGGAAGTTCCCAACCATCTTCCACTACGTGGACCCCCTGTTTTTTCCATTCTTCCCAGAGGTCGCCGATACGGGCGACGCGGGTATCGCCCCCCAGGGTCCAGACATGGATATTTTCCCGCTTAATACCCGGGTACGTGGCCTCGATGGCGCTCACTACTTTAGCGCGGGGGGTGCGGAAATTGATCAGGATCGATTCATCCGCGGCTTTATCCACTACTTCTTTGGGAAGAAACAGGTTACCCACATAGCCTTCGTAGGGCCGGGTAATTTGCAGGGGCTGGTTAAAAATATGCAGCACGGTCATCGGACCGGTTTCTTTGCCCTTGGCGAAACGGGAAGTATTTTCCAGGGTATCGATGGCGGTCCCCCAGATGGTGATGCCGGATTTTTTAAGGTCCTGGTGAAAGTCTTCCCAGTGATAACTTTTATCATTCAGCATTTTCAGGACGTGTTGATCCACCCAGCGCGCTACTTCCGGACGGGCGTAAACCCTGCCGAACCCCAGTTGGGGATTGGAACCCATTTCCGGGGTTTCACCCGCCTTGGGCATTAAGCCTTCTCCCAGGCAAACCATTATGGCGTGGTTTTCCGGGATTTGCCGCGAAAGGAACCAGAGGCTTTCACTCATGGCATAGGCTGAAATCGCGTCGGCGTCTTTTTTTACCTGGTTAATAAACGATTTATCTTTGTCTTTATCTTTGCCTTTGGCTTCCCCGAAGCGGCCGAACAGTTGGGTTCCCAGGGCGGTGACGGCCCCGGTCATGGCAAACAGCCGTTCAAGCCTTCCATCCAGGAAAGAGATATTGGAAAATTCATGCGAGTTCTGGCCCCGGGTGTTTGGGGGCCTGAGCCATTTTACTTCGACGTCCTCCAGCCAGAGGTGGAAACGGGCCAATATGGCGCGGGCGTCGAAGGTCCACTGCGCCACCAGGTCCCTTCTTTGTTGCTTGTTATTATTACCGTTATTACCGCTATTACCGTTATGCGTTTCGGTTTGCATTAATTCCTCCAAAATTTTCATTTAAAAGGCTATATTGTATTTGAAAGGATTTAAAAAAGCAAGAAGCTTCGTGTTAATTGGTGTGATTCCTGTCCGATTTTTCCTTCGCGTCCCTTCGCGTTCTTCGCGGCTCAAGGTTTTTATTCGAAATGTTCGGTGTATTCCGCGGGAGGATTTGGCAAAGAAAGCCCGACCTCGTACCACTTAGCGCCGGAATCATCGCTAAATTCGTGCACCCAGCGCACGCTGGCTTTAATCCGTACAAATTGTTTCGCGATTTTAACCACCACATCAATGACCTTATAGGTGGGAAACGTATGATCGGTTTTAATCGACATCCCGGTTTTCGAGATAGTGCTAATAGCAGCGGAATAATTGCTGCTGCCGTCTTTTATAATAATACGCTGGTTCGCTTTTATTCTTGTCTCACGATCCTTCATGTTTCTACCTTTTATTTATGCCTTCGGCGACCAGGGGGCTTTTTTGAAAAATCGCCCCCTGGACCCCTAAAAAACTTTTGCTTAATATAACCTATTCCCTTTGAAACAAGGGAACAACCCGCAAATAGATGCTCTTTTTCAGCAATGTCCCGCTGCTGTCTTTTCCGAAAAATACCAATTCATAGTCGCCCACAAACCCGGGGCCGGGCTGCCAACAAAATATACCTCTAACAGGATCCAGGCTCGAACCGATGGGTAAAGGCTCCAGTTTGTCGCCTACCGCCAGGTACCCCATTACCCCGCCTTCACTGCCTAATTGAATTTCCACCCGCTGCAATTCGCTGATCTCCTGGAATACCCGCCCATGCTCATCCGGGTAAATTTCACTTTCCTGTACGTCGCTTTCCCGGTCATAACCCCTTTTAATCCTGAGGGGTTCAAGCGATGGTAAAGAGAAATCGACAGCCATCTCGGGGGCGCTTATTTCATCGCCCACGTCCGACGGGTTCACATTGTTGCCCGCGTTATAAATGGTAAAATAACGGGAGCCGATGCCTTCCTTGTGCCCGCCGTCATTGATTACCGTCCAGGATATAAAATGAACCCCATTGACAAACTGGGTGGTATCCAGGCGATAAAACCCGGTAGGGCCGTCGCTGTTTTTCAAACCGGGGAACAGGGCCTTTATGGCATTATTGGGGCCGTTATAGCCGCCGAGAGTACCCATGAAATTAGCGTCTACCCATACCTGGATGGTGGAACCGTCCTTTGCGATCATATGGGGGAGCGGACTCAACACCCAGCCCCAGTTCATGTATGCGGCGCCGGATGCATTACCGTTGGGGGCAGGCGTATCGATGTTCCCAAACGGTTGGTGCGTATGACCATTATCGATGGTAATCTTTTTGGGACCAAATGTCGTGGATTTCCCGGAGTTGTCTATGGCTACTACGGTCAGGGAATAGACGCCGTCCTTGAGCGAATTGGTCAGCAGCAAGTATCCCCAACCGGCGCGGCGATAATACGGGTAATTGGGATACGCCGCAGCCACATCGGGCCTGGCCCCATCCACAAATAACATGTCCCCGATATAACCCTCAACATTGTAATATAATTTTATACTTTTAATCTCGACATCATCCAGCGCCCAACCGGTAACCGGGATACTGCCGTATACTTTTGAACCATCCGCCGGGGTGGCCATATCGCCGAAAGGCGCCTGGTCATCCTCGGCATTTTTTATTTTCAGGTTGACGGCCACCTTTTGCGGCGAATTGGAAGCGCCGGGATCGCTGATGGTAATAGTCCCAGCATAATCGCCCACGGCCAGACCGGTGGGAACCACGGATATATAAACCGCGGCGTCGCCGGTCCCGGAAGTTTTATCCAGGCGTATCCAGGCTTGATCTTTGGCGGCCGACCAATGCAGCGTTTTGCCGCCCATGTTGCCGATAAGCAGCGGTTGAGCGCCGGTGGGGGCCGCGCCCCCCATGATATAACCGAAATTATACCGGTCCCACAGCGCCTGTATTTTCGGGGGCTTCCCGGAGGAAATCCTGAACACGGCGTTACCGGTATCCGTGATGAAACTGTCCGAAATAGCGTTTATCCTGACCAGGCATTTGGAAGATGGGGCTTCGGGTACGGTCCATCCATATGAACCGTCATTGAGGGTAGCTGAGATGACATATTTCCAGGTAACGCCGTTATCGGTAGAATATACTATCTTCACATCGCCGACAGTACCGGTACTGGTCCAGGTAATATTATGGGAGGAGTAGCCTTCCCATATTTCACCGCCGTTGGGAGATTTAACCGTAATTGTGCCGGCGGGGGCCGGGCGATCGATGGCAAAAGCGCTGTTACTGCTATCCGTAGGACTCCCGGTGGTATCGGTAATCCTCACATAACAGTTGGTGGAAACCGCATCGGGAATTGGCCAGGAAATGATACCCCTGTTGGCGAAATTGGAGGTTAAACGTATCCAGGTTTTTTTACCATCTTTGGAATAATCAATATTTACATTACCTACGGGGCCGGTGCTGGTCCATTTTATGTCGTACCGCTGGCCCACCAACCAGTGTTCACCTCCGTTGGGGGCAGTTATGGTAATTGTCTTTGTTTCTATCTTGTTTACAATGGCAAAAGCGGCGTTACTGGTATCCGTGGGGTTTCCTTCTATCTCGGCGACCCTTACATAACAGTTGGTGGAAACCGTATTGGGAATTGTCCAGTAAATATAGCCCCTATTGATGTAATTGCTGGTTAACCGAATCCAGGAAGTTTTGCCGTCGTAGGAATAGTCGATATCCACATTGGCTACCGTGCCCTTAGTGGTCCATTGAATTTGGTACTGCTGTCCTACCACCCATTGTTCGCCGCCGTTGGGAGTAGTAATGATAATGGCATTGAGAATCGGTTTGGGTACGATCACGGGCGGCGGCGTCCCGCCGGAGCGGCTGTAATGGGTGGAGTAAAGTTGAAGTTCTTCCTCAGCCGGGGGTAGTCCCCTGGGTCCGCCATTGCCCACGGCCGCCACACCACTGGCACTATTACCATAAGCCGCGGCAAAGAGAAAACGTTTACTTTTGGAATTCCCCTGTCGCCAGGTAATGCCGTCGGCGCTGTTGAGCATTAAGCCGTGTTCGCCCACGGCAATAAAAGTCCCGGGTGCGGTCGCGCAGGCGCTAAATAATTGATCGACAAAATTGTAATCCGTTTCCAATTTGACACGGATGGTCCAACCGGACCCGTTGGCGCTGCTGCTGGTGGCGATATTCCGGCCCACCGCCAGCCATTTGCCGTTCCCGTAATCAATATCACGGACGGCCGTGCCCAGGGAGCCGACGTTTTCCCAGCTCCCGGCGTCGCCCGTGGCGCTTCGTACGATACCGCCGCTGACGGTCCCCGCCAGAAAATACCCGTTGGCAAAAGCGATGCATCTCAATGGTAAACCCGAGTTGTATTTTGTCCAACCGGTGCTTCCGTCGGCGCTTATCCAGACGCCGCCCCCTTCATCCGCGGCCACAAATTTACCGTTTCCGTAGGCCACTTTATAAATATCCGGGGTATTCGTTATCCTGCTGTTGACAATGGTCCAACTGTCGCCGTTATTTTGGCTGTATAAGATTAATTGGTCCCTGCCCACGGCCACTAAGTTGCCGGCGCCGTTGGTACCGACGCCGAAAAGATGATCGCTTGTCCCGATGGGAGTGCTTTCCCTGGTCCATGTGGAACCGCTGGGGCTGGTATAAACCACCCCATTATCGCCCACTGCGATAAACCGCGCCCCGGACCAGACCACATCCCGAAGAACCATCTCGGTCTTTAAATTTCCATTGGCCCAGGTGTTGCCATAGGTTTGGGCCTTTAGGGAAACAGGCATCGACAGTATGATCGACAGTAAAAGAATAAGACTGAAAGCGTGCAATGGTCTTAATCCTTTTTTTATTTGTTTGAAATTTAAACTTATCATAATATATTCTCCTTGTTCATCCGGCGGCCGGCTTTATTTTTCCTACAGCGGGCCGCCATTTCAGGTTACCTGGCAAAAAAGGTAATTTTCTCAATGTCTTCAAAACGTAATACCTGGTTATCCGTGGTATTGAGTACTTGACCTTTCAGACCCTGTTCGGCCAGGGGTTTATCAAGGTTGAGTTCCCCTTTTTGGAAAAAGCCTTCGTATTTGTCAAGGTCCAGCAGGTACACTTTGAATAGCCAATCTTTTGTTTGAGAGCATTTGTTCAGGGTGACGCCGAGAAACTCCATTTCCTGGAGATTATCCAGGCTGATGCGGTGTTCCCGACAGGAATCCTTTTCTTTAAAAAGGACCCGGTTTTCGCCGAAGCTTTTGGTTTTCGCAATCCCCGTGACGTCCGCGGCGTCCGCGGCGTTATCCGGTTGGAGCGCCAGGTTCATTTGTATAAATGAGCGGTACTCGAAATTCAGCACTTTCCCGTCTTTCAAATTCACCTGGACATACTGTTTATTTATGGTTTCCCGGACGTTCTGTCCGTATATATCGATTTTGAAAAAGGGGCCGAACGTAACGATTACCGCTAACCCCGCTATTGTCAATGACGCAAAAAGTTTCTTCATATTTTTTACCTCCTGCTGAATTCATTCTACCATACCTTAATATGATTATGCAAATAATTTTCTTTCAGAGGGAAAAGGGGGGCGACCTAAAACTCGGCCGAAAAAAAGGTAAAGTTTTATAAATCTTTACAAAAAAGCGGGGGAATAATATTATAATTAATCCGAAATCATTATTCAGGAGGTACCATGAAGAAAAAAGTGATATTGACTATTTTAGTTACGGTTTTGTTATTCCCAGGATTCATCTGTGGCGTCATTCCTGCGTCGGAACGCGCCGCATTAATCGCATTTTACAATAGCACAAATGGAGATAGTTGGAATCATAACAGCGGCTGGAAGACTCCCCCTTTACATACCGATGGTTTTGCCATGCCGGGAACTGAAGGGAATTGGTTTGGAGTAACACTTTCAGGAAATTATGTAAGAAATCTTATTTTAGCAGAAAACAAGCTGAGCGACCGCATCCCCTCGGAACTAGCGTGGCTTGATGATCTGTGGTATCTTGACCTAAATAATAACAAATTAAGTGGAGAAATCCCCTATTTAAATCCTTTACCACAATTTGTCCTGGTGGATATCGGTTATAATTGCCTTTATTCCACCGATTCGGAGATTAGAGCCTGGATCGATAGTCATGACCCGGATTGGGAAGCCCATCAAAATCAATGTGGTGCAGTCAATATACCAACAGTATCAACCAACTCCATATCTTCAATCACCTCGAAGAGTGCAATTTGTGGGGGTAATGTCACCTCGAATGGGGGCGCCCCTGTAACAAGCAGGGGGGTTTGTTGGAGCACTTCATTAACTCCTACCATCGCCGATTCAAAAACAACCGATGGAACCGGGACGGGTAGTTTTACCAGTAATATTACCGGGCTGAATCCAGACACAACATATTATGTCAGGGCTTATGCAACCAATAGTAGGGGGACTGCTTATGGTTCGAATATGAGTTTTAAAACAAATCCCCCTGAAATTCCTACAATTGGGTTAAACCACAGGGCATTAAACTTTGGTGCTTCTATCTCCGGGCCTGTTACCCCCCCCCAAACAGTACTGGTTAGCAATACCGGCTTAGGTGACTTGAACTGGAACGCTTCAAGTAACGCCACATGGTTGTCGGTCACCCCATCTTCAGGAAGCGGCGACTCTGCCCTTTCCGTGTCCGTCGATCCTTCCGGCTTAGCTGTAGGAAATTATACCGGGGCAATTATCATAACCGATCCCAATGCCTCCAACTCTCCACAAACCATTACTGTCATACTCAACGTTTATGAGCAGGGACAAACTTCCGCGCCTATTGGTGAATTCGCGACTCCACCGGATGGTTCTTCCGTATGTAATAGTATCCCGGTGACCGGGTGGGCGCTTGACGATATCGGGGTGGCAAATGTAAAAATTTACAATGGCGACGCTTATATTGGCGATGCCTTATTGGTGGAGGGCGCCCGCCCGGATATAGAAACGGCATACCCATTCTATCCCAATAATTACAAGGCGGGATGGGGATATATGCTTTTAACCAATTGTTTGCCCGACGGTGGAAACGGAACATACACGCTGACCGCAATAGCCATCGATATGGAAGGAAACGAGGTCACATTGGGTTCAAAAACCATTGCCATCGATAACGCCCATGCAGTGAAACCTTTCGGCGCCATCGATACCCCGACTCAAGGCGGAACTGCTACGGGAACAAAATTTATAAATAATGGCTGGGCATTGACTCCTCAACCCAATACGATACCATTTGACGGTTCCACGATTAATGTCGTTATCGATGGTGTGGTGAAGGGGCATCCCATCTATAATATTTACCGATGGGATATAGCCTGGTTTTTTCCCGGATATGCCAATAGCAATACTGCGGCCGGGTATTACTATTTAGACACCACGAAATTATCAAACGGTGTTCACACCATTGCCTGGATTGTTTCAGACACCGAGGGAAATAGCGACGGTATAGGAAGTAGATATTTCAGCATCCAAAATTCAGGAGCCGGTGATCAGGGAGCAGGGGAAAAAGGAAGAGCGGAAGCGAGGAAGAGCGGAAGAGCGGAAAAAGATGAATCCCGTAGGGGCGCACCCCCGTGTGCGCCCGTTTTTGATACATATTCGCCCGTCTTAGATTCTTATTCCCCCACCTTTGACGAATTAATAAGTGTTGAAATCCAAGAGCTGGCGCGCGTGGAAATAAACCTCTCCGATGAAGGTGTGTTTGAAGGATATTCAGTCGTCGGCGACCAATTAAGAGAATTGCCCATCGGTTCGACGCTTGACAAAGAGAATGGTATTTTCTATTGGCAGTCGGGTCCGGGTTTTGTCGGAGAGTACCGTTTATTATTTATCGGAAGAGATAATAATGGACAACAGACCAGGAAGAACATTGTTGTGAATATAAAACCGAAACAATAATACAAACCAGGGCCGGGCTCTATTGGCAGAGCCTGGCCCACGAATTTACACGAAAGAAACAAGTCCACAGATTATTCAGATTTTCACTGGTTGCTTTTTCCGCTCTTCCGCGCTTCCTCGCTTCCTCGCTTCCTACCATCCTATCGCCCTATGGCAATGATGAAACCGGTCACTTTCCTGTCGCCCACCTGGTAATATTCCGGCTTACACGCCGCGCCCACCGGTTTCCGGGTATCGAATACCACGAGATATCCCTCAGCGACGCCCTCCGATGGCAAATATTTCCCCGATACCTGGGTTATCCCTTCCTCCAGTATCACGTTTAATTCATCATACCGGTTCACTTTGGTTTCTATAATATATCTCTTTCCTTTATACGTTAAAAGGATATCCATTCTTCCTAAACCGCTGGGAACTTCATAACGGAGTTCCCCTTCTCCGTCTTCGACAAATTGGTAAAGCCACGCGGTCAGAAGAAATTGTCCGGTCTTTTCATAGGGTTTATCCTTCTCATAAAATGCTCTTACACCGATCTGGGCAATATAGCGGCTGAATTCCACCAGGATTCGTTCCATATCCAGCCGGTTCCCGGGAAGCGTGTAACCTTGTATCTTTATTGCCCGGGACGCTTGCGCTTCATCGAAAAATGCTTTGATATGAATTGCTTTATATATATTATTGGCGACAGGTTTCTTTCAGGAAGGATGTCTTGCCGCTCTGCCGGGGGGCAAAGATGGAAAAATACCGGCCCAGGTCTACGGCACAAAGTTACACCAAAGGGGGGACCTATCCCTTGCGCTTACCGGGGAATTAGGGTAAAATGTGTCCTTCAAATGGAATGAAAAAAACGGCGCTAATGAAAACTCTAAAAAATCCATTTTTGGCTCAACCAATAGAAGTAACTATCAAGAGAATGAGGTGCAAATGAAACGACAGAATTGCTGGGAAGTGATGAAATGTGGGCGGGAACCCGGGGGTAAAAATGTGGAACAACTATCGGTATGCCCAGCGGCATTGGCCAATCAATACGACGGTATCAACAAGGGTACGCTCGGCGGTAGGATTTGCTGGGTTGTTACCGGCACCCTCTGTGAAGGTGAAGTGCATGGCACCTATGCTAAGAAACTGATTACCTGTCTCAACTGCAAATTCCTGAAACAGGTCAATGAAGATGAAGGCCGATTTTTCGTACTGAGACCGAAAGTCCCTCAAACAAAGAAAGATGAATAATAAGGTAGTTCATCCTATGGGAATAGGGGTTACTTTACATTAACAATTATTCCTTTTGAAGAAGAGGGAAAGGCGATATCTATATAATTGTTAATTATTAACCGGGGAAAGATAAAAGACCCCAGGCATCATGGGAAACTTTCCAGGGTCGTAGAAAAACTTCCCGGAGCTTCGGTAAAACTTCCAATAGCCTTAGAAAAACTTCCCAGAGGCAAGAAAAATCTTCCGGAAGGTCGGGAAAATCTTTCGGAAGGCAAGGAAAATCTTACTGAGGCACAAAAAAATCTTCTCTGAGCTTCAAAATATCTTCCCGAAGGATCAAAAAATCTTTCCGGAGCTCTGGGGAAACTTTGCCTGGCACGTAAACCCCAAAACCTAATAAGGTAAAAATGTAGAACTGGCCAAAAGATTCATCAAACCCCTACAGGTGATTATATTTTTGATATGGGAAAGGCGCCAGGCAAAAAATGTATTTTATTGGGGAACAATATAAGGTATAATGATGTTTTAAAAAGGAGGAACCATGGGTTTTGTACTCTACCGGTCGTCGGCCGGGTCGGGGAAGACATATACACTGGTCAAGGAATATCTCAAAATGATCCTGGAAAACCCGGGGAAATTCAAACATATCCTGGCGATTACTTTTACGAATAAAGCCGCCGGCGAGATGAAAGACCGCATCATGCAATCCCTCAAAAAACTGGCCAAAGGCGAAGATAAAGTCCTGGAAAATACACTGTTACAGGAAATGCCCCAACTCCAACAGATGCGGGATATCGACAAGCTAAGCTCGGATATCCTCACCAGCCTGCTGCATAACTATTCGGACTTTGCCATTATGACCATCGACAGCTTTATCCATAAGGTAATCAAAGCCTTTGCCCTGGAAATCGGCCTGCCCCTCAACTTCGGCATTGACCTGAACTATGAGAAAATCGAAACCTATGTGATCGAACGCCTGCTCTCCAACGTAGGCAAAGATGCGTATATCACGGATATTATCCTGAAATTCGTCTTCTCCAGGGTCCAGGAAGAAAAAAGCTGGAACATCGAAGAAGATATCCGGAAATTTGAAAGAGAACTGTTCAATGAAAAAAATATCGAGTGGATTCAAACGGTCGGCTCTTTTGATAATATCCGGTTCTACCGCTGCATGGAACAACTGGAAACAGTGCGGGACAACTATGTGAGGAAATTGAATGACCTGGGAAAACATGCAATGGGCCTCATCCAGGGGGTAGGTCTTACAGTGGATGATTTCGCTTATAAAAAAGGCGGCGCCGCCGGGGTGCTGCTGAAATGCGCGGAACTTCGCCCGGGCGGCGTTAAACAATTCGATATCGGCGTCCGCTTCAGGAACAATCAATGGTCCAGTAATTCGGCCCCCGGCGACATAAAAGCGGCCATCGAAATCCTCCTGGCCAACGGCCTGGAACATATCTCCAAAGAAATTCTCGATTATCATGACAAAAACCGCGGCCTGGCCTTAACCGCGGTTTCCATCCTGGACAATATCTACCTGGCCGCCATTATCAACGAACTAAAAGCGCTGATCGACGACTATAAGAAAAAAAATAACGTCATCCCTATCTCGGAATTTAATACCAGGGTCTACGAAATTGTCAAAAACTCGCCTGTCCCTTTTATTTACTCGATCCTGGGAGAAAGATTCAATCACTACCTCATCGATGAGTTCCAGGATACTTCCCGGCTTCAATGGGAAAACCTGTTCCCCTTGATCGAAAATGCCCTGGGTTCGGATTATTTCAGCATGGCCGTGGGAGACGGCAAACAGTCCATCTACCGCTGGCGCGGCGGCGATGTGGAAATTATGGAAAATGACGTCAAAAAACGTATCCTGCCGGAACAACTGGATATCAAACTGCTGGACAATAATTACCGGAGCCGCCGGAATATCGTGACTTTCAATAATGCTTTTTTTCAAAAAATCAGCGAATCCTACGCAGTAACAGGCGACGGCGACGGGATAGGCAAAGGCCTGCTGGGAAAAGTTTACAGCGGTATTGCCCAACTACCGGCGCGGGAACAGGGCGGGTTTGTTTCCCTGCAATTCATTGAAAACCTAGACCGGGAACAGGAGCAAAACCCAGTAGACGAAGAGCCCGATGCACCGGATGCGCCGGATGCGGCGGTTTTCGAACGGGTGAACTTGATTGTCAACAACTGCCTGGAAAGGGGGTATGCGTACAACGATATCGCCATCCTGGTGAGAGAAAATAAGCAGGGCCAGAAAGTTGCGGAATACCTGCTGGGAAATCATATTCCCGTGGTTTCGCCGGACTCGCTGATTTTATCGCGAATCCCATTGATCCGGTTTTTAATCGATATTCTTGTTTACCTGTGCAACCCGGCGGACAAAATCGCGGAATCCTCTATTATTTATTTCCTGGGTCTTAATAAAAAACAACCGGCCGGGAATGCCGATGCCATTGACCCCACTATCATCGGCGAGTATTTCGCGGCCGGGAACCCGTGGGACATTTCGCCGGAAACCGGGGAGTTTTTCCGACGCCGGGAGTACCTCATCCGCATGCCGGTCTATGAGGTGATGGAAGAGGTGATACGGATTTTCAAACTGCCGGAAACGCTGGATTTTAAATCCATGGGTTATTTGCAAGCGTTCCTGGATATCGTCTCCCGTTACACGGCGGAAAATAGTGTGGATTTTTCTTCCTTCCTGGACTGGTGGGAATTCAATAAGGATGAATATTCGTTGATGGTTCCGGAAACGAAACCGGCGGTAAAGATTATGTCCATTCATAAAGCCAAAGGGTTGGAGTTCCCGGTGGTGATTATCCCTTACGCTAACTGGGAACATAAAATGGACCCTCAACTCTGGCTGCACGCCAACCCCCCGGTCCCAATCACCCCCCCGCTCGATATCCCGATGCCGGTGAATTCGGGGAAAATCCTGGAAGAAACGTTTTTTAAAGACGCCTACCTGGAGGAACAGGAAAAGGTGTTGATCGACAATATTAATCTTCTCTATGTGGCTTTTACCCGGGCGGTGGATACTCTATATATTATTGCGCAGCGCAAGAGAAAAAATGATAATTTCGACCGCTTGAAAGAATCGGCGGTTCCATTGATGACAGAAGATAATGAGCGGCAGGGGCATTTTTTCTTTGGAGAACCGACAGTCAATGCACAAGAAGAGAACGTACCCAAGGAAATCGAATTTGTTGAAACGGACCGTTTGATTTCCAACAATTGGTATTCCCGCATCACGATTCGCAGGAAATTCGCGGAGTTCTGGCGTTTCGAGGCGGGCTACCGGGCGGAACGGCGAAACTGGGGGCTGCTGGTGCACCAGGTGCTTTCGCATATTCATTCGCCGAAGGATGTGCCCCATGCGATTTCCGCGGTGTTGGTTTCCGGCGATATCGAAGCGGATGAGCGGGATATCCTGGAGCAGTTGATCGGTGAAATTTTCGAAATCGAGGAAGTCAGGGAGTGGTTTGACCCGGGTTATGCGGATATGGGGGCGGTGTTTACGGAATCGCCCATGATAACGGAAGGGGGGATTTTAAGGCCGGACCGGGTGATTGTTTCGGGCGACAGGGTAAAGATCATCGATTTTAAAACCGGCGCTGCGCATGAAGCGTATGCAGGGCAAATGAAAAAGTATAAAGAGGCGGTTCTGGCCATGGGGTACCGGGAAGTAGAAGCGTATCTGTTTTATCTTGAAAGTAAAATGATAGAAAAAGTTGTTTGATAAACAATGCCTCCGGCGGCCAGGGGGCTTTTTTGTAAAATCGCCCCCTGGACCCCCAAAAAACTTTTGTAAGGAGCACACATGTTTTTTTTAGAACGAATAGCCGGTAAGTTCCTTGAACAATACGGGAACGATATCCATAAAATCGCTTTCATATTTCCTACACGTAGGGCGTGTCTCTATTTTATGCATCACCTCCAATTAAAAAAACCGGACGGAGCCGCCATCTGGGCGCCAAAGGTCTCCGCCATCGATGATTTCATCGCCGGACTGTCCCAATATACCGTCGCCGACCCATTGGACCTGGTCTTCGAACTCTACCACGTCTATAACGAACACGTCCGGGACTACCCCAGGAAATTCGAAGACTTTTATGCCTGGGGCAAAATGATCCTCAACGATTTCAACGAAATCGACCAACACCTCATCGATACCGGGACGCTATTCAGGATACTGGCCGAATTCAAAGACGTCGAAGATATCACCAAAGACGAGAAATCCGACATTTACAACCGTTACACCGGTTTCTGGGAAGCCCTGGGCGTGCTGTACCTGAAATTCAACCAACTGCTGAAAACAAAAAACAAAGCCTATGAAGGCATGATTTACCGGGAAACAGTGGAAAACATAGAGCGCATCACACAGACATTGACGTGGGACAAAGTGATCTTTTGCGGGTTCAATGCCCTTACCCGGGCCGAAGAGATCATCATTTCGCATTTGTTGAAGGAGGAAAAAGCAGAGATCTACTGGGATATGGACCGCTATTTCGTAGAGGACGCCAACCAGGAGGCCGGGTTGTTCTTCAGGAAAAACATGGAAAATCTTAAGCTGGCGGAGCCGGAATGGGTGGAGGACCGCTTAGCGGAACAAAAACAGATCACGTTAATCGGCGTGCAGTCCAAAGTAAGCCAGGCCAAAGTGCTGGGGCTTAAACTCCAGGACCTACAGCAGACCGGTGCAGACCCCGAAAGCATTGCAGTGGTGCTGCCGGATGAAATCCTCTTGTTCCCCGTGTTAAACTCCCTGCCGGGATGGTTGGAAAAAGTCAATATAACCATTGGATTTCCGCTTCAGCAAACCCCCGTGTTCAGCCTATTCAATTCCATCATGGAAATGAACCTGCGCATATTCGAGGCAAGCGGGCCCACACCTGCAAAAGAAGGCGAAACCGAATTCTATTACAAAGACCTGCAAAACATATTGAATCATCCCTATATCAAGCCCGTGGCCCCCGGGGAGATTACCGATTTTATCGCCGGGATCAAAAAAAATAACCGCGTGTATACCCCTGGAAAGGATATACCTTTCACATCGGAAGCGCTGCGGGATATATTCAAACTTCGCAGCGATTCCCGTCAATTGATCGATTATTTCCTGGACCTGCTGCATTTTATTCGCACCTTTTTCACCCAGAACAAGCCCGACATCTTTTCCGTCGATTACGAGTACATCTATCATTTTTACACCCTGTTGAGCCGGTTGAAAAGTTCCTTAAGAGACGCCGGCCCGGCAATGGATATTCGCACTTTCCGGCAGTTGTTCACCGACATCGTGCAGCACAGCCGGATACCCTTTACCGGGGAACCGTTGGAGGGCTTGCAGATCATGGGGATGTTGGAAACCCAGACCCTCGATTTCAACCATCTTTTCGTATTGTCCGTCAATGAAGGGTTTGTACCGCCGGGGAAAACGCACCAGTCGTTTATACCTTTCGATGTCAGGGTCAGGTTGGGGTTGCCCACTTACCGGGAGCGTGACGCCATTGCCGCGTACCATTTTTACCGGTTGTTAAAAAGTTCGCAAAACATAACGCTGATCTACAACACCGAAGCCAAAGGCATTGAAAAAAGCGAAAAGAGCCGTTTTATCGACCAACTGTTGATCGAATACGCGGAGAGGAATAAAAATGCCGTTATCAAGCAGCAGGTCATCGATTTCACCTTCGACGCCCAGGAGGTGAAAGAGATTTCCATCCGCAAGTCGCCAAAGATCATCGAGAAGCTGGCGCAAAAAAGCTATTCCCCGTCTTCGCTGTTGATCTACCTTACTTGCCCGCTGCAATTCTATTTTAACTACATATTAAAGCTTCGCGAGGAAGAGGAAGTGGTTGAGAGTCCCGAATATTACCAGATCGGACATATCATTCACAAAGCGCTCCATGAGCTTTACAGACCTTATTGTGGGCAAAACAAAACCGTAGGTTTCAAAGAAATCGAAGAGATAAAGGAAAAAATAGAGGACAGGTTGAAACAAGCCTATTCGACCGAATTAAAAACCCAGGATACACATACCGGCAGGAACCGGATTGCGTTTGAAGTAATGAAGAAGTTCCTGGAAAATTTCTTTGAAAAAGAGAAGCAGGAAGGGGAGTTTAGCATTTTGATGTTGGAAGAGAAGATCACGGGCGTGGATTTTCATTTTTCACAGGGCGGTCCAAAAAACGAAAGTGGAAGCGAAAGTGGAAGCGAAAGTGGAAGTGAAAATGAGTACCGGGTGATGTTGGAAGGAACCATCGACCGGGTGGATATTAAAGATAATGTGCATCGCATCATCGATTATAAGACAGGGAAAGTAAACCCGTTAAATTTAAAGACCCTGGAGGAGTTATCCGGTCCGGGGGCGGTAGACAGAAGGGAGGCGTTCCAGTTGTTTTTTTACCGGTATTTATTAAAGCGTACGCAGGGGGACAAAGGGCGCGGCCCGTACCGGTTGGGAATCTATCCGTTTAAAAAAATGTATGATGAGCTCAGGTTTATAAAGATCGATAAGTCTGATATGATCGATGAAGGGATGTTGGGGCAATTTGAAGATATCTTAAAAGACACTTTCCGCAAGCTTTTCGATATCACTGAACCATTTGTCCAGACCCGAGATGAGAAAAACTGCCGTTACTGTCCTTATCAAAACATCTGCGGACGTGATGTGCCGCGGTACTATTGAGTAAGAAAAAATGGGCCGGGCTGGAATACCTTACAATGAGATGCGGAGTGCAGAGAGCTGTTGACAATCTAAAATAAAGCATGGACATAAAAATAGAAGCGTACGACAGTGCTTTTTGGAATCAATTTGAGAACAATTCCAATGTGTTCCGAACAATAAGCAGTTATATTGATAAATACCCGGGGCTAAGCAAAGATAAGATTGAATCGGGTAGGCGCGGGGGCCTACCCCTACAGGAATGCCCGGTGTTGCGCGCATAATCGGTATTTCCGTAGCGACTGTCTTAAATGTCAAGAGTAAAATAATGTTTTTTTAAAAAAAAAGATCATTTTTCACCTTTTCGTACTGAAAGATTTTTTTCTTGCGTTTCAATATGAACTCTTAATGCGGCGTTGGCTCTGATAAGTAGTTTTCTCATAATGACGACAATAGCGACTTTTTTCTTTTTCCCCTTATCGATTTGTCTTTGATAGACAATCTTCATACCGGGGTCTCTCTGTACCGCCACCCAGGCAGGCATATAAAGACTTTTTCTGGCGTGGGAACGTCCGCCGAAAATACTCCGTTTCCCTTTTCGAGTTCCAGAGTCATTATCCATCGGAGCTAATCCCACCAGTGAACTGACTTTTTTGTTATCAATATAGCCCAATTCCGGGATAAGGGCTAACATTGCTGCCGCGGTTACATCACCAATCCCTTTAAATTTGACCAGCACCTTCTTTTTGGCTTCCATTACCGTATCTGAACGGATGAGTGCCTTAATTTTTTTCTCAAGATTCTCTACCTCTTCTTCGAGGAATTTGATATGCTTGAGAATACTCTCTTTAGCTTCATCGTCTGCCAGGCGTTTCCGATTTCTTTCTACTACCATGTCCGATTTTACCTGAAGGCGACGGACCACTAATTTTTTAATTTTTAGCTGATTAGGGCTGGCGTGAGTCGCCGGTGGGAGTTTCGCTACCTGGGCCATACGTCCCAGAGCAAATGCATCAACCTTATCATTTTTGTAATTCAGGCCAATCCCTCTGGCAAAATCCCTGGCCCTACGTGGATTCACTACATAAACCGATATATTATTTGCTGATAGATAAATTGCTATTTTCTGTTCATAACCCCCACTGGCTTCCAGCAACACCAGGGACACCTTGTGGCTGCGAAGAAAATTGTGAATTTCATAAAAACCTTTCTCCTGGTTTTTAAAAGTGTTCCAGGTAGCCCTGGATTTATCCTCGTCAACCACAATACAACACACTAGATTCTTAGAATCGACATCGATTCCCATTGCCTTTTCTTTCATTTTGCCTCCTAAATTTTAATATAGCCCATCCTTGTAGATTCGGTTTTAGCCTTGCGACTGTTCGGGCATAAGTCATTTGTATTTCCTATATTTACAACCAGCAGTCTCGTGCTACAATCGTACATCTGTACTTCCATACTTCCATACTTCCATACTTCCCCTGGAAGCGGGAAGTACACAGTACACAGTACACAGTACACGGGGCAGTGAGTTCTGCCAGTAAACCATATTATACACCAAATGTGTAAACGTATAAATACCAGAAACCTCAAGTGAAAACACGCTACAAACGGGCATTATACCCAAGGGGCGAACGCTTTCACTTGAGGTCCCTAAAAAAATGCAGAATAGTGCACGATTAAGACTTCTAATGTTTGGGCATCTATGATATACTAAAAAACGGCAGATCCCTCTTCTTATCTCGCATCTATGCCGACTAAGGCATATGGGAAAGAGAGGGAGCTGCCTCTTGCCGATCAAAAAATGTATTATGGTCATATTTTCTGCACCTCGCGCGTCTATTGCCTATATTAATTTTATACATAAAATTAATATAATATTATACAAGGGGCGAACCTGCGTGTTCGCCCAAAACATTCATTGTTGCGTAATTTCGGGCAGACACGCAGGTCTGCCCCTACGAAGAAAATGCAACTCCTTGTCTATCCCCAGAAACCCCACTTTACAGTGAAGATGAGATGTGGTTAGCGTAGGGGTGGTGTGAGTGATGTGCGGAACCTTTTTTATTTGAAAAAAAGAAACAGACGTATTATAATAGTACCGTAATAAAGAAGTAGTTTTAATTTGATAAGGAGTTTTGATAATGAAACCTAAGCGGTATATCGTATGGTCAAAAGAAGATATCGATTTGCAAGATAGTTTCCAGAAAAAATGGTATTACCGGCAGGTTCTTATGAATGGGAGGGCAGAGGATATTGCCGCTATCGATTGGAAAGAAATAAAAAAATACCTTCCTGAGCTGCATCTTCCGAACAGTATCAACCGTATATGGGAATCATATTTTAATGCTCACGCCTAAAAATGTATTAACTCCCTTTCAAAATGAAGTACTATCATACTTCTTTTTTCTGTTCTTGTCACCCGCCGATTTGAAACATTTGTGGAATTTGAAATTGGGAATGGGACAGAAAGTATAAAGCTGCAATTGGCATATGAATCCCCTTTTCGTTTCGAGCCGCCGTTTGAAAGCTCAAATGGAATTCGAGTAAATGATTATAAAGATTTGTCCACCGATAAATTACTGGCTTTTTTTGGAAGAGCAGAACCCAGGGACGCAATTGATATTTACTTTATTTTGCAATCCGAAGATTTTTGGACCCTGGTTCAGCAGGCTTCTCAGAAGGACCCGGGTTTTGATTTATATTGGTTGGCAATAGCCATGGCGAGGGTAAGTGAATTCCCGGATGATATCCATCGCTGGCCCGTTGAAATGGTATTGGATTTTAAAGTCACTGAATTGAAAAAATTGTTTTCCGATTTGACAGCGAAGCTAATGGATAAAATTAAAAATTTAAAAAAATTAAAAGAGACCATACCAATTCATACAGGATAAAAATCCCCAGCGCCGCCCAGGGATTTTTCAGCCAGTTGTTCTTGAAAACAACCCAAACTCCCACCAATGGGACTTGCATGAGCAAAGACTTTACGCTTTTCTTCATAGCTTCTTTCCTCCGTGATACGTCTTCTGGGATAGTAGCATAAACGAGAACCCAAATCAATAGGAAGGAAAAGAAAGATGGAGAAGATGCCCGAAATGATTGGTATTATGTTTGAATCGGGTAGGCGCGGGGACCTACCCCTACAGTAATGCCCGGTGCTGCGCGCATAATCGGTGTTTTCGTAGGGGCGAACCTGCGTGTTCGCCCAAAATATTCGTTGTTATGTGCTTTCGGGCAGACTATGTTTATCTGGCAAAAACGGGTTAATTTATTGGGAAAGTAAGGCTTTATAACCTATAGCCTGACCAGTTACATTTCTTTTTCCTTTTTCCTTCGATAGTATCCGGTCTCTTCCACAATTGTCTTTGCGGCCCGGAAATGTTCCGCGGCGTCTTCCATTTTGCCTTGCGCGCGGCAAAGGCGTCCGGCTTCAAGGTGATAGTCGCAGAGGTGGAGTTTCATTTCGCCCAGTTGGGCGATGTCGCGGGCTTCGGAAAGATCATCCTGGGCAAGGGCATATTCCTTGTTATGGCGATAGTATTCGGCGCGGGCCAGGAGGCCGCGAGGTAAATCATCCTGGTTGCCGGATTCACGCAATCCCTCCACGGCCTGATCCAGGTAGTTCATGGCGCGAGAAAAACGGGACAGTCGGTCGCTTTGCGTGGGTTCATCCGGCGTTTCTTCCAATACCACCAGCGCCCACAGCATCCAGGCCCGGCCCAGGGTGAGGTTATCTAATGAAATATCTAAAAGCCAATTATTCCTTTTTGAAATCTCTATCGCTTTCTCCGCCCGTTCCATTACTTCCTTGATCTGGCCCGGAATACGCGCGCGCGCGTGATTTTCCAGCAGCAGGTCGCAGAATTGATAACCTTGCAGCGAATAAAGAAAGGGATATTCCGGTTGGCGTTTTTTTTGCATCTCTTCGGCCTCCCGGAACCATTGTTCCGCCTCTTTCAATTCCCCGGCCTGATGCAGGGCATCGGCAAGGGTGGTTCTTTTACTTTCCTTATGGTATGCATCCCCGCTTTGGTCGGCATAGGTGACGCTTTGCCGGGCAGCGTCCACCGCCCCCGGGACATCACCCAGCGTCAGCAGCAGTTCGCTGAGGTTGGAGGCATTGATTGCAGCTTCATTCCAATTTTTTTCTTTAATAAAATTCTCAATACACAATCTCATGGGCTGGACCGCCTCGCGGAGCCGGCCCAGCGCACGAAGACGAAAGGCCGCCCAACTTAAGACCAATGATTTGTCTGCTTCGGTCAGCCCCGCCGCCGGAAGGCCCCAGGGAACAGCGAAAAAATGCGAAAGGCAGGCTAAATCCGAACCAAATGCGCCAAGTTTTTTTGTACAATAATGTTCATCACCTCTTTTAATCCGTTTCCAATACACCTCAATCTCTACTTCATGGTGCAACCCAGCCATGCAGCCGTGGGCCACGGCGGCAAACAGCGGTTCCATTTCGGCTAAGGTATCGGGCAACTCTTTCCCCGGCAAATCCTTGAAATAGTGGTAAAGCCTCTCATGCGCCTTTTTCCATCCGGCCGGGTTCTCCTGCTGAAGCTTCTCCCCGAAATACTCCCGCACCAGGGGATGACAGTCCAGCGTCCCCTTTTTATGCGGAACCTCTCTGGCCAGGAGATTGGCTTTTCGAAGAGTACTCAGCGCCATTTGCCAATCGGCCCCGGTTATACCCTGCAACTTATCGGTCACACCCGGTATGGCCGGTTCTTTTTTCAACGCGTCAATGGCCCCGGCTTCCACCGGACGATCGAAAAGACCGATAATATAAAGAATGTCTCTTTCGGGTGAATTCCCCAGCCAGTGCATATATGCTTCCATTACTTTCTGGGCATGATGGCCCTCTTTAATTTTTCCTTTGGAGGATTTGACAATCTCATCTCTTCTGCGGATGTCGCCATCAAGAATATTGGCAATGTATTGTCCCAATAAAGTCAAAGCCAACGCATGGCCGCCATATTCAGTCACGGCGTCATGGAAATCTTTTTGCGATCCAATAGTTACTCCCAGGCTCTTTAATAATTCCTTTCCCGCCTCTTCGGAAAGATGCTCCAATGGAATTTCCTTGACCCCGTACCCCTTGCGATTGAGGAGATCGGTCGCCGGTTCCCGCGAGGTGATGACGCACAATACCTTATTATCTGCGTTGCCGGTATTTCCGCAGGCCAGTTCTTTTAAAAAAGCGGCCAGGCCGTTGTCTTTTAATTTGCCGTTAAATCCGTGTATTTCCCCGGGCGGGTATTGCAGCGGCTCCAACCCGTCCAGGATGAGCAAGGTCTTTTGCTGCCGGGCCAGGCGCGCCAAACGCCGGCCTTTGTCCACGGCGGAACCGGCTTGCGGGTTTGCATCGCCGAACCATTGCAGGGTCTCCTGGAAAAATTCATCGGTGGACGCCGTCGTCGTAGAGACGTTGCGCGCAACGTCTCTACAGGATTTTGCGCCCTGGCTGTAAAAGGACCAGCCGTACACTTTTTGCGCGCCGCGGTAGTTATCGGTTTTCATTAGATTCAACCATTGGTTCACCAGGGCGCTTTTGCCCACGCCGCCCCAGGCCACCAGGGTCAGGATATCGGTCTGGCAATCGGCCCAGGCGTCGTCCAGGAGTTTCAATTCCTTTTCCCTGCCGAACAAACGATCCCCGGTAACGGGCAATTTGTAAAGGGAAATATGGTCGCCGGACAACACGGCGGGTTTTTTACGATTGCCCAGGCAATCGCACACGGTTTGGGCCACCCTGGACAGGGCGCGGTCTATTTCAGGCGGCTGCATTTCGGATAATGCTTTATCCCCCCTGGGCAAATGCTGTATTTCCGACAGCCATTGGATTTTCTTCCAGGAGCACGGCCTTACAATCACGGGCAAGACAATCAGACCCTTCTCTTGCTTGCGTTTCAATATGAGCGGAACTTCTACTTCGGTGATAAATTGCGAAGCCAGGAAATCGGCGGAAATTAACATAACTGCTACCTGCGCCTGGTTCAATGCGGTTTCGATTTCCGGCCGCCAATGGGAACCGGGTGCTATTTTCGCATCGTCCCAGGCTTGGTAAAAACCTTCGATTTCCAGGGTTTTCAGGTGGGTCGCCAATTGGTCTTTCCATGCTTCATCCTTATGACTGTAACTGATAAAAACATTCGCCATCCGCTGCCTCGCGCATTTATTATTTTATTAAGGAATATTATATCTTATTTAAAGGAAAAAAAGAAATTATAATTGGGCAGACACGGGGGCGCCGGTAACGCCCCTACGGAATTGAAAACCCGTGATTATTTCGAATTTCGATTAATTTTGTAGGGGCGTCGCGGCAACCCCCCGTGGTTGCCCGTAATTTTTTAAAATTACAATTATAGACCGCCCGAAGGGCGCCGCTTTCCTTCGAAAAAAATGGTATTTTCATAGGAAACTGAGGCCGATTCATTGGGAAAAACGGTATTTTCGCTCAGAATATGATTGATTCGCAAAAAAATGAGGCGCATCCGCACAATGATGAGGCGCATCCGCCCCAAACCATGATAAATTCACCAAAAAATGCGACACATTCATGAAAGAAAAAGGCGTATCCGCCCCAAAATGAGGCGTATCCGCCCGGAAAAATCATTCACCCGCACATTTTTTATTAATTTTGCCCGAACGGAACACATTTTGGGGCGGATACGCCTCTTTTTTTTATGGAATTCCCTTTTTTTCGAGCGAATATACTGTTCTTTGGGGCGGATACGCCTCTTTTTCGGGCGGATACGCCTCTTTTTCCAGTGAATTTATCATAATCTCGGACAAAATCTTGGCGTCCCCTGGTGTCTTGTACTGGCGTGCCTTGGTTGCTATCTTTTTTTGAGATAATTGTCAATTGAGATACTTTCAAAAATGCCTCCGGCAGCCAGGGGCTCTTTTAAAAAACCGCCCCTGGACCCCGTAAAACTTTTGACTAATGATAAACCCTATCCAGTTCGCCCAAAACATTCATTGTTGCGTAATTTCGGGCAGACACGCAGGTCTGCCCCTACGAAGAAAATGCAACTTCTTGTCTATCCCCAGAACCCCCTCCGATGTTGGGACTATAAAAAAAGCCTATAGCGGCGTTGGAAAAGTTTTCCGTAGTGTCTGGAAACTTTTCCGGGGTCTTGAGAAAGTCTCCCGGGAGACACTGGAAAGTTTACGGAGTATCGCGGAAGCCTTCCGGGAGATATTGTAAAAGCGGTCGTAGGTATCGAAAACCTTTCTTTTCTATATGTGTCGAAATCCAGGAGAGACAAAATAAAATAATAACCCGGGGCTATCCGGAAAGTCATGGGGTGTAAGAACGGGACAGAACGGGACAGTCGAGAATGTCACTTTAATCTTCTGTACGATTTGTGTTGACAAATTCGTTAAAAAGTATTAAATTAAAGACTGAATATAAGGATGAAAAAATGCAGCAAGTAGTGGTTAACATTGATAACAGGGCACTTGAAAGAAGGCTTTTGTAAAGAGGGGACAGGCAAGAATCCCGACAAGGGTAAATAAGCATCGCATTCGTCTTCCGCGCATGTGGTCTTGATGCTTGCGCGGAGAAATAAGACTCCTGCATTTTCATTCCCGGTTACTGCAATTTCAAACGCGGCCCCT
>JAPKZK010000026.1 GCA_026393835.1 Candidatus Aminicenantota bacterium
GGGCCGTGGCTGAAGAAATACCCCCTGGAAATGGAAACTCATTTTGTAATAAAATCCTGGCTGGATGCCAAAGGCGAAAAGGAAGTCATAAAGGAATATGTGGGGCCGTGGTTGAAGAAATACCCCCTGGAAATGGAAACCAGTTTTGTGATTCCATCGTGGCTGGATGCCGGGGGAGAAAAAGAAGTCATAAAGGATTATGTGGGGCCGTGGTTGAAGAAATACCCCCTGGAAATGGAAACCGGATTTGTGATAAAATCCTGGCTCAAGGCAGGCGGAAACTTCGCTGTGCTGGAAAAATATATTAAACCCTGGCTGGCCCGGTTCCCACTGGATGAAGAAAACACCAGTTTTATCATTAATGCCTGGCTGCATGCCGGGGGCAATCCCGCGGAGGTGGCCCCTTTCGTAATTCCCTGGTTGGAAAAATTCAGCAACTCCTTTGAAGCCAGCTACGTCATCAAAGCCTGGTTCAAAAGCACAAAAGATGTCGAATCCATCAAAACGTATGCGCACCGCTGGCTCCTTCAATTCAAGGACCACACCCAGGCAGATTTCGTAATCAAACGCTTTTGCCGCTCAAAGGATATCCCGGCCGATATACTGGACGCCGCTGTCCATTGGTGTCGAAAATATGCCTCCGAAGGAGAGGCCTTGTTTGCCCTGAGCTATTTAACCCAGCGCCATATGGAAAGTAAGATACTCGCGGCCCCCTGGCTGACGGATGTTCTCCAACAATGGATCGGCAAGAAAAGATTAAAGGAACATGATATCGATAACATTGAAGCCATCATGTACAGCATCACGCAAAACCGGGACTTCCACCGGTCCGGGGATAATGTGCAATTGAGAATTCAATGGTTCCTCTCACCCCATAGTTTTCCTTCCCGGACACCAACCTCGCCGGATTATTTTCTTCAGAAAAGATTTTATTTCCAGGTATACTGTCAACTATTGCTGGACGGTCTCATCGAAATTCCCGGTCATGAGGCGGAAGTGGAAAAGTTTTTACATTGGGTAAATCGCTGGCACCCCGGCAATAAAAGACAAATCCGACCGGACCTGGAAACCCTGGCCGCACAATTTCCCCAACATGCCTCCCTGTGGAAAACGGTCGAATATTGAAGAAAAGTCAACGGAACACTCGAAAATCACGTAGGGGCAGACCCCCGTGTCTGCCCTTATTAAATGAACCGCTCTTCTTCGCTTCTTCTCTTCCGCTTTCCTTCCTTTTCCATGCCCATGGTTGATAATTGGGGTTTTTTGGTTTAAGATAAAACCATGAACGACGTACAAAAATTAAAACGTATCCCTTATGGGAAAACCGATTTCAACGATTTCAGGGAAAAAAACCTTTATTACGTGGATAAAACTCGGTTTATAAGAGATATCGAAGAAAAAGGGGATTTCTTATTTCTCATCCGCCCCCGTCGGTTTGGTAAATCACTCTTCCTGGGCATATTGGAAGCTTACTACGATATCCACTATAAAGACCGTTTCGATTATTTTTTCATGGGCTCCGACATCCACCGGAACCCCACCAGGGAGAAAAACAGTTACCTGGTTTTTAAACTGAATTTTTCGGCAGTCAGCCCAGGTATTGCGAGGATAGAGGAAACCTTCCTCGATTATATCAAAGAATCTGCCTATGGTTTCGTACAGAAATATGCAAAACTCCTGGAGATCGATGTTGAAAAAGCAAATACCGCATTCAGCAACAAAAAAAACGCATCCGAAGTGATGGTGACATTGTTAAGGTACTGTAAGATTCAAGAACGGAAATTA
>JAPKZK010000207.1 GCA_026393835.1 Candidatus Aminicenantota bacterium
TTTCCAGGAAATATCCGTGGGTATAGATTTTTTTCATCATGTTTGTCTCCTTTTATATTTGATGTATATTATATTTTTGCCCTTATTACCCTGTCGGCAAAGGGCATTACTTCTTTCCAAAGTATTCTTACTGCCTCTCAAATTCCCCCAACCGCTCAAAACTCTTTCCCAACCACTTAAAACTCTTTTCCATCCGCTCAAAACTCTTTCCCCACCGCTTAAAACTCTTTCCCAGCCGCTCAAAATTCTTTCCCAACCGCTTAAAACTCTCTCCCATCCGCTCAAAATTCTTTCCCAACCGTTTAAAACTCTTTCCCATCCGCTCAAAGCTCTTTCCCAACCACTTAAAAGAGTCTCCCAATCACTTAAAACTCTTTCCCAACCGCTCAAAAGAGTCTCCCAACCACTTAAAACTCTTTCCCAGCCACTTAAAAGAGTTTCCCAACCACTCAAAACTCTTTCCCAACCGCTCAAAAGAGTCTCCCAACCACTTAAAACTCTTTCCCAACCGCTTAAAAGAGTTTCCCAACCACTCAAAACTCTTTCCCAACCACTTAAAAGAGTCTCCCAATCACTTAAAATTCTTTCCCAGCCACTTAAAAGAGTCTCCCAACCACTCAAAACTCTTTCCCAACCACTTAAAAGAGTCTCCCCAGTGCGGCCACCAATTTGGTTTAGATTTAATATACCTAATTGTATCCTTTTTCCCCAGCCCTGACCATTTTTCTGAATCGCCCCATTCTTCACTGGTTTAGCAAAGATGATTTTTGGTTCGAGATTCAATATTATTGCGGTTATCGGGAGGTTTTTTAGTGTAGCCTGATCACGCCTTTGTCCGTCTGCTTTTGATTTTCCGCTTAAAAGGAAACGGCTGAATATTGGCTGGGGATTGATACGGGATAAAGCGCGTCGATTTACGCCAAATGCCGCACGAACAATCAGGAAATCATAATTTATTGTCAACATAACGAAATTATGTTAGCATAAACAAATGCCCCTGTCAAGAAAATTTTTTTTTTACGCAGTATGATGATTAACGCTTCAATGTGTTTTTATAGGGGAATTGGGAATTTTAGGAAGATTTATTTTCTTCGCTTTCTTCGATTTCTTTGATTAGGTACTCCCGGTTTTCGTGGATGAACCTGGAGGCGAAGCCCAGCATGGTATGGAGCATCATGGGAGAACGGTCGGTATACCAGAGGAGTTCGTTGATGGTGTTGATGGATTGGCCGACTTTTTTATTACCCATGGTGGGGTGATGGCCCTGGGTATCGATGATCTCTCCTTCGCCCAGGATCAGGTAGTAGAGGTTGATGTTGAATTTCCGGGCCAGGTTAAAGAAGAAGTCCAGGCAGGCTTTGGAACGGCCGGATTCGATATCGGATATAAAACTGACGGATAGATCGACGGCTTCGCCGAATTCTTTCTGGGTCATATTCAAACGCCTGCGTACGGCTTTGATCCGCTGCCCGAAATCGTCTAAACTGTAATCGTTGTCGCTCATGGCCATGTTTCCTTGTCTTTTGTTTGCCTTTTTTACCCTATTATTATACATGAAAATGGGGTTTACTGCAAAGTTTTTTTAACGGCATATTGTTACTGGTTTTTTCGCTTGCGGCCTTATTTGTTTATATTTTGAATTTTCCAGATTTTTTTCTTGACTTACCTGGGCGATTTCACTATAATGCAGTTTAAGTCATCCAATCGTGACAGGTTAATGGTAGTGGAGGTCAATATGTGGAATGAGTTGAAGGCAATCTTAAAGGGGGTTTCCAATGAAAATATTTGAAGAGGTTTTCCGAGAAGAATGGGACCGGTCTCTCAACCGGTGGACGCTCTTTACTATCCTGGCAATTGCCGTATTACTGGGATTTCTCCTCCAGGATGGGTACTCGAGGTATAACGCCAGCCTGGAAAACGCCAAAACTTTCCAGGCCACTGAAAAGGAAAAAGTGGGGCAATATGTGCTTTATACCCAGTATGGTGCATATGGTATCCGTTTGATGTTCAAGCCATCCCCGATGAGCATCTTTTTTAGTAATTCCACGGTGTTTAAGGATATGACGGCCAATTTTGATTCCGGGGAAAGGCTCAATATTACGGTTAATTTAAAAGGAGAAAACTTGTTTGCTCAGAAAGCCGGGGAATACATGGACTTTTCCGGCATCATCAACCTGGTGGGTATTTTATTGGCCCTCCTGTACGGTTTTTTCGGCGCACATAATAAAGATTATTTGTTGTTTCTCTCCTGTTTAGGCGATTACCGGACCATTCTCCGCTGTCTCTTGATATCCAGGATCATATTGATAAACCTGGTATTGGTAGCCTTATCCGGGTTGGCGCTGCTGTGGTTATTGATCCTGGGTGTACCGATCCCGGTGGGTTTCTTTCTCACTTACCTGGCCGTGGCCATGCTGATGTTGTCCATCTTTGTGACCGCCGGTTTTATTATCGGCTCCGTCAATAAAACAATCGTTGGGTTGGCCTTTCTGGTCGTCATTTATTTTGCTTCCACTTTTTTGATCCCCTGGGCTGTTCTCAAAATAACCTCTGTTAATGCCTATGATATCACTTCCAATTATAAAATGGAGCTTGAAAAGGTAAAACTGATGATGGATGTAGAAAAAAGATCTTATGAGAAAGTGGGAATTTATAATAGCCAAAAAGAAGCACCGGACGATGTAAAACAAATTGCCAGAGAAGCACTCGATAATGAGTTTAAAAAATTTTCAGAGTTCGAGAATAAAATGAAAGATGAGATGAGCGATAAAAGCAATTTCTTTGATGTTATTTCTATGCTGTTTCCTACAACCTTTTACCTGGCCAATAATTATGAATTAAGCAGCCAGGGGCATTTGAATTTCCATGATTTTTACGCCTACACAATAAAGGAAAAATTTCAATTCGTTGATTTTTATGCGGAAAAAAAAATATTCACTAAACCCGGGGATAAAATAGAATCCTTTATCAAAGGGAATGAAAATCTGTTCGTGGCAAAAAGTCGCTTATCTAATCATTTCTGGCCCGGCTTGCTCATATCCCTGGCCTGGCTCCTGGGTCTCTATTTTGTCGCATGTCACCGGGTTAAAAAATACCTTTTCCCCGACGCGGAATACAAAAACGCCTATGCCAACCTGGATATCGATCTGAAAACCGGTAAATACATTGCCTTTGAAATTACGCAGACCGACGCTGTCCACCAATTTTTGAATACCCTTTCCGGTAAAGGCCGGGATTTTAACGGTAAAATGTCCATTGACGGCGAGAAAATTGTTCCCGGCAAGAATAATGATGTCCTCATTATCCCCAATCCCGCCGCAATTCCCGGGAATATTCCTGTCCGCACCCTGGCGCGTTTCTTTGCAAACATGCTGGCTCTTTCCCCTGAAGATAAAAGCAAGATTGAAACCGCTGCCGGTGGAAAGACCGGGAAAATGCAATTCAACGCCCTGTTACCCCAGGATAAAGTGAATTTCCTCTTGACCGTCGCCGGGTTGAAAAAATGTCGGGTATATGTGCTTTATGATTTTACCCGTGGGCTGTCCACCAGGTACAAGCGTATCGTCAAAGAGTGGGTAATGCACATGACGGAACAGGGAAAGATGGTCATCGATTTACCTGAACTGTCCCATTTGTATATGAAGACCGATTATTATTCCGGCATTGATTTTAACGGCGAGATGTACGAGGAGCAGAAAATATTTGAGTATAACAGTCCTGACTAGAATACCGGGCGTCCCTCCGTTTAAATATAGTTGACATAATCCCTTCTTCGTGGTACTATCCACCTGTAAAAGCGAAACAAAATGAGGCAAGCAACTAAAACAAATATAGGAGATCAAACATGAACAAAACAAAAATCATTATCTTAATTGTCTTTATAGCGTTTTTGGCTTATAATTTATATCCATTATTCATTGCAAATGAATCCCCAAGGGGATTCCAACCGGGTAATCCATTAACGGCAAATGCAGGAAATGCCACATCAACCTTAAACCAATATGTTATCGAAGGGGGTGGGTATTACTTGAAATCCGATTCGGATTTCCTGCTATTTTTGAACAAGGTGGAAATGGCCGGTCTGAATGGGTTGAATTATGATGAGGCTCTGCGGATAGTGAATTCAGCCGTGGATAACCTGGAGAAAGCCAGGGCCACTTATTTCAAACTGACAAACCTGGCAGATGTGACGCCCTATGACCTGGTCGTGCAAGCCCAATTGGTTAGCTTCGATTACACAGATTTCCAGGAAGGCAAAGGCTTTAACCCAATAGTTTTCAAGGCTGTCGAGGGCTTTTTGAGTAAAGGGGATATTCGCGGCGTATATCATAAACTCTACAATGATGTCTCGGAAATATTAAGTAGGTTGTACCGGGTAAAAGCCGGATTAGAAAAAAGTGAACTTACCGCCATATCTGATTTGTGGGATATTCACCAGCATTACGCCGATTCCATCTTTTTCGGGCAATACACGGCCGCGGTATTTTTCGAAATAAAATAATCCCCGGAGATCAAACATGAACAAAACAAAAATCATTATCTTAACAGTCTTTATTACGTTATTTGCGGTCAGTCTATATCCATTAATGATTGCTAATGAATCCCCAAGGGGATTCCAACCGGGTAATCCATTAACGGCAAATGCAGGAAATGCCACATCAACCTTAAACCAATATGTTATCGAAGGGGGCGGTTATTACTTGAAATCCGAATCGGATTTCCTGCTGTTTTTGAACAAGGTGGAAATGGCCGGTTTGAATGGGCTGAATTATGATGAGGCTTTGCGGATAGTCAATTCAGCCGTGGATAATCTTGAAAAAGCCAGGGTCACTTATTTCAAACTGACAAGCCTGGCCGATGTGACGCCCTATGACCTGACCGTGCAAGCCCAATTGGTTAACTTCGATTACAAAGGTTTCCAGGAAGGCAAAGGCTTCAACCCAATAGTTTTCAAGGCTGTCGAGGGCTTTTTGAGTAAAGGGGATATTCGCGGCGTATATCATAAACTCTGCAATGATGTCTCGGAAATATCAGGCCGGTTGTACAAGGTAAAAGCCGGTTTAGAAAAAAATGAACTCGCTGCCATATCCGATCTGTGGGATATTCACCAGCATTACGCCGATTCCATCTTTTTCGGGCAATACGTGGCCGCCAGCCCGGTAATCCGATTACAAAAGCGGGAATCAATTATGGGTCATCCATTAGCCAATATATTATCGAAGGGGGCGGCTATTACTTGAAATCCGATTCGGATTTCCTGCTTTTTTTAAACAAAGTGGAAATGGCCGAATTGAACGGTCTTAATTATGAAGACGCTTTGCGGATAGTCAATTCAGCCGTCGATAACCTGGAGAATGCCAGGGCCACTTATTTAAAGCTGACAAACCTGGCAGATGTGACGCCCTATGATCTGGCCGTGCAAGCCCAATTGATTAACTTCGATTACAAAGGTTTCCAGGAAGGCAAAGGCTTTAACCCACTAGTTTTCAAGGCAGTCGAAGACTTTTTAAGTAAAGGGGATATCCGCGGCGTATATCACAAACTCTACAATGATGTCTCGGAAATATCAGGCCGGTTGTACAAGGTAAAAGCCGGTTTAGAAAAAAATGAACTCGCTGCCATATCCGATCTGTGGGATATTCACCAGCATTACGCCGATTCCATCTTTTTCGGGCAATACGTGGCCGCAATGAAAAAAGTCTGGCCGATTGTATTCTTAAATATCATCATCTTCAGCTTTTTGTCAGCCGGTCTTCAAGATATCTATAAAAAAGGAACCATTAAATTGGAACCCTCTCTCGGTTTTGGGGAAGGCACCGATTGGGAAGCGCTTTTCTATGACAACGCAAAGGAGGTAATTGTTGCCGGGGATGGAACTATATTTGTGTCCAATTCAAAGCAGAATACTATTTCAAGATTTACATCGTCAGGGCAATATCTCACTAGCTTTGGCCAAAAGGGACAAGGCCCTGGAGACCTTTATTTTCCGGGTCAAATGACAATTCTTGATGAAAAATACCTGGTCATCGCCGAATATGCCTCTACAAGAAGAATTAACCTTTTTGATTTTTCCGGGAAATGCATTAAGATACTACAAACCGATTATAATGGATTTGGGACTATCGCCTTAAAGAATAATAAGGTTTCCTATTTCTCTAGTAGTTTGACTGCGTCCAAAATTTTCAGAGATACTGTTTTTATAAAAGATATCAATTCAGGAAAAGAAAGCCCGGTATTCACCGGGGAAGTGTTAGGGAAAAGTACCTTTATTATCGATGGTCTTTTCCTGGGATTCGATAATCAAACGGGTGTAATGATTATTGCACAGACCGGGGACGGCAACTTATTAGTGGGACTATCCAGCACTCCTACTATCCGAATTTACTCCCCGGAAGGAAAATTGAAACGCACTTTTGAATTAAATATGAAACCGCTTCCCGTCAGCGATCAATATATAGAGGCATTTAGAGAATTCACTATTTCAGAAAT
>JAPKZK010000133.1 GCA_026393835.1 Candidatus Aminicenantota bacterium
GCCGCCGGCTTTTTTATCAGGATTCATTCTTTCTGTATCATGGGGAATCACTTCCATATATTGGCCACAGGCATGGAATTGGAAGCCCAAATGGCAACGACGGAAGAACTCCTTTGCCGCTATAAGCTGGTATATGGAAAAGAGGCGGAACCGCCTCAAGGCAGTTATGAAAGCAGTGGCAATATTAACCCTGATGCTGACGGGGGCATCCAACGGTTGAGAGAGCGCCTGGGTTCGGTCTCCCGTTTTGTACAGGAACTGAAGCAGACCTTTAGCCGCTGGTACAATAATAAGCATGACCGCAAAGGTTATCTATGGGGAGGCCGGTTTAAAGGCGTCATCGTATACCAGGGAGAAGCGCAATTAATATGCGGTTCATATATAGATTTGAACCCGGTAAGGGCAGGGCTTGCACGTCTACCGGAAGATTATCGGTGGAGCAGTTTGGGGCTGCGGTTACGGTCGCCTGTACGAGCCGGGAAATTACTCTGGCCCTTGACGCTGGTTGATTTATTGGAGAGGTCGGAAGACTTATATGGACCGCCGTATGTAAAAGTGACAGCGGATTTATTTGGAGTAGAGTGGTATCGTCAATTTGTTTATACAGCGGGCGGAATAGAACATGAAGGGAAGGCTCACCTGCCGAAGGAATTAATAGATCAAGTAGTGAGTTGTAATGGTCATTTAGGAATACTGGGGCGATTGCGTTACCGTGTAAAAAAATTTTCGGAGGGAATTGCCATCGGGGGGTATTCAGCGATTGCGGGTATTCAGAAATCCGAAAACCGCAAAAACATTCGTCCGCGATTATTTTTAGATGCGTACTGGGCGTATACTACCCGGGTGTTAAGATTATAGTGATTGGGAATTACTCGATCCACTATCGATTTTTTATTTTCGTTTGTTCCGGTTTGCGTAATTTTACTAAAAAATCTCAAAATTGACTCTTGTCTTCATGGGAAAAATTATCCACAACATTGGTTTATACCCCATTACTCTAATTTTCTAATTTTTGACTGTCCCGAATCTTTCATCATTTAATTCTGATAGAATCACGGAAATCCCCTGGAGGGTTGACAAATAGATACATTGAAATTATAATTGAATGGATGAGTAATCAAGATGAAAATGAAAAAAAGAAAAGGAGAAATGAATGATGCACTTTCATGATCCGGTTCGGCAGTTGGATTATTTGCAGCAATGCCTATCCCAGTCCCGTAGATCCATAGGGCTATTTCTCTCTGCCGGATGTCCGTTGGCGGTAAGGATTCAAGACAATGGGGAAAACAAACCTATAATCCCCGACATTGCAGGCCTTACAAAAGCTATCCGTAATGGATTTAGCGATTCCAAATATAAGGACCAGTTTCAACGTATTGTTAAACACTTTGAAGATGATAAACACCCTGAACCTAATATTGAAGAGATACTCAGTCATATCAGATCCTTACATCAAGTGGCAGGAAGTGAAAAAGTCCGCGGACTAACAGCCGATGAACTGAGCAAACTTGATGATGAGATAAGCCGAAAAATCGTTGAAATCGCTGATAAATCGTTGCCGAACAACTATACACCTTATCATAAGGTAGCTATGTGGATCGGGGCCATTCCCAGGGAAGAACCGGTAGAAATATTCACCACCAATTATGACCTACTAATGGAACAGGCATTGGAAGATTTTCAAGTGCCTTATTTTGATGGGTTCACAGGTTCAAGGCTCGCCTTCTTTGATTCTTATTCGATGGAAGAAGACCAACTACCGAAAAGATGGGCAAGATTATGGAAACTTCATGGCTCTATAAATTGGAAACAAAAAAATAGCGCCGTTTCTAGGAGTGGGAGTGAAAAAATCGATGCGGGCGAATACCGGTACATCATTCATCCCTCTCATCTAAAGTACGATGAAAGCCGGCGAATGCCTTACCTTGCCATGATGGACCGTCTGCGGTCTTTTTTAAAAAAGCCATCCTCCGTACTTATTGTTAATGGATACTCGTTCGGCGATTATCATTTGAATGAAATTCTTGCCGATGGACTCCGCGGCAACTCCACAGCTATCATTTTTGCATTGGTTTACGGCAAAATAGAAAAATACGATAACGCAATAAAAATTGCCTGTACTACTCATAATTTTAATCTTTTGGCTGAAGATGAAGCTGTTATTGGTACAAGACGCGCCGCCTGGGTAGAAAAAGAAAAAGGAGAAGTTTCGGAGTATCCTGAAATCGAATGGATACCAAAAGATACAAATAAACAGGATTTAATAAAATTCGCACATTTCAAATTGGGAGATTTTTATATTTTGGGAAAATTTCTTGAAGATTTGATCGGAAAAGAAGTATATGAAGGCATGGAGAAAAAAATTGAGATCCGATAACCCGACACTCCTTGGCACAGTGCAAGATGTACAAGGCGCATCTATTAGAGTATCCTTAAATTTAGAAACGATCTCGGGATTATCATTTATAAAAGGCCATGGTTATCGAATCGGCCAGGTAGGAAGTTTCGTCCGTATTCCCATGGGGCTCATCGATCTGTTTGGGGTTGTATCGCAAGTGGGGGCTGGTGCAGCCCCGGTACAGCTATCGGCTGAACAACCCCATGGCAATCGCTGGATGGCGGTTCAACTGGTGGGGGAAGGTCATCGGCGCGGTGAGTTTAAGAGAGGTATTTCCCAATACCCCACCATTGGCGATGAAGTTCACCTGGTTACGGAACAGGACCTGGTAAGAATATACGGGCGACCTGATGAACCCAATTTTGTGCGCGTCGGCCACCTAGCCAGCGCCGAATCTATCCCAGCTCTTATCGATATCAATAAACTGATAACCCGTCACTGCGCTGTGGTAGGTGCCACCGGCTCAGGGAAATCGACAACCGTCGCCGGGTTAATGGCTTCTCTATCCGATAAAGGTATGTATCCTTCAGCCCGTATCATTGTATTGGATATTCACGGGGAATATGCCGCAGCACTTCGAGATAAGGCTACTGTATTTCGTATCAATCCAAATACAAAAAATAAAGAGGAACCACTTTTTGTCCCCTACTGGGCAATGACTTTCGATGAGCTATTATCGATAATATTTGGTTCACTAGATGATGCAAATCGCGGCGCAATCATTGAAAAAATTACCGATTTAAAATGGACAACCTTAGAAAAAAAACCAAGAGCGGGGGTATCAAAGGATAATCTCACTGTCGATACACCGGTGCCATTTAGTATTCATAAACTTTGGATTGATTTATATCGATTGATCAATGCGACCCATACAGCACCTCCTGGTAGTGGGCAGTCGGAAATAACAGAAGCTTTGCTTTTAGACCATAATAATAGCCCGGTTCAGCCCGGCGATCCCATGAAGGTTATTCCCCCTAAATATATGCCTCAAACCCAGGCCGCCGGCGCTCAAAAAATATATCTTAGTGGTTCCCAACTAAATATCAGGCGACCACTGGAGGGCCTGGCTTCCAAATTACGTGATCCCCGCTTCGATTTTCTTTTCCAACCGGGACCATGGCTCCCGGATGTTGATGGAGTACCGGAAAAAGACCTGGATTTGTTACTAGAAGAATGGATCGGCGGTCCACAACCAATTTCTATTTTGGATTTATCAGGCATCCCGGTATCTATTCTGACCAATCTCATCGGTGTATTACTGAGAATTGTTTACGATGCACTCTTTTGGGCAAGAAATTTATCCGAAGGCGGCAGGGAAAGGCCTTTACTAATCGTACTTGAGGAGGCGCATTCTTACCTGGGCCAAGGAGAGACGGGACCGGCCGCCCAGGCGGTTCGTAGGATTGCAAAAGAAGGACGTAAATATGGAATCGGGGCAATGATTGTCAGTCAACGGCCTGCCGAAGTCGATACCACAATTTTATCCCAGTGCGGTACAATTGTTGCCATGCGATTAGCCAATCCCACGGATCGTGCACATGTAACAGGCGCTGTTACCGATAACCTTGAAGGATTATTCAGTATGTTGCCGATTCTAAGAGTGGGAGAAGCAATCATTGCCGGGGAAGCGGCAAATTTACCGGTCAGGACATTAATCGATCCGCCAGCCAAAAATCGCCGCCCGGACAGCAGCGATCCCCTTGTGTATGATTCGGAATGGCCGGGAGGTTGGAACCGAAATACGGAAAAAAGCGATTACAAGGAAGTCGTTACTGTCTGGCGGAAACAAGAACCTCGTTCACCCAGAATTTTTCAGGAAAATAAAGAAGCGGAGGTAAAAAATGACTAGAATTCCCGTTCAATCTTCTAATGTTGAAGGTGTCGGTTATGACTCAAAAAGTCAAACATTAGAGGTGGAATTTAAAAATGGAAATATTTATCAATATTTCGATGTACCGGACGCTGTATATCATGAGATGGTTAATGCGGGTTCAGCCGGGAAATTCTTGATTAATAACATTAAAGGTGTATATCGATATGCCCGGGTTTAAACCTGGAACTTTTGTATCCAAGATATTATCGTTTTTTTTATGGGATGAAAAAAAACCGCCGAATGACACGAAGGGATCATTTTTTTCTGCCCCCTTATCCCTGCTCCAGTGGATTGACTATTTCTAAAAAATCAAATTCAATAAAATCAGCGATATTTGCAGTTGGTGTCGATTGAAAGCATTTCTATATTCTATCCGCGCATAACTCATCACGATTGATATGAACTTCCCGGCCTAAATTGAATTTACGGATTTTAAAAGGCTTTTTCAACATCTGAAAAGAAAAAATGGAAAATAGGCTTTTTTTATCGCTCAAAAGGGAAAAAGGGAACGGGAGAAAATTTACTCCATACTATTTACAGCAGTAATAATTGAAGGTATATTATAGATATGGAAAACCACGGGGCTGAAATGGATTTGAAAAAAGTTAAACGCTTCCTGGAAGAAAAGGAAAAAAATGCCCGACAAAAACGACTGGATGAACGCAGCCAACTAATATGGCTCATTATCCAACAGCCAAACCCATAACGAATCGGATATCGATATCGCCGTGGAAGGCAACCTCAGTTACCAGGATTTATTGGCCCTCTACGGACAGGTGGACAGACGCATTACCTGCATTTCCAGGGAACTGGACTTGAGGAACCTGGAAGAATTGCCATTCCAGGAAACCATCCGCAAAAATGGAGTACTAATTTATGAAAACTAAATTCACCAGTGTGGCGTCCAGGGCCAGGGAATTAAAAAAAAGTTATCAAAAAGACATTGAAAACATAGTGGGTTTTATCGATGACCTCTTAAAAGAATAAGATTTTTTTATTCCGGAATGTTAATATCATATATTATTTTTGGATGTGCCGATATCATAAAGGTTTCGAGATTTATTGATTTATAATTCAATAATATTGGGCCCCCTGTTCCATACCAATTTGCCCCTGTATCCACGCAGAAATTTTTACGGTTGACAATTTCATTGCCAATTGATATATTATGGCTTGATGCGTTCATCATTGGTATGAGATTTTATTTAAGACTTTGAATACAAACGAATCGAAGGAGTTATCATGAGTAAACAGGTCATTAAAACGTCAAACGCCCCCGAAGCGGTGGGCCCTTATTCCCAGGGTATTAAAACCGGGAATCTTTTATTTCTCTCCGGCCAGATCGGCATCGATCCCGCCGTCAAAAAAGTGGTAGAAGGCGGCGTCGAAGCCCAGGAAAAACAAATTTTTAAAAATATCAAGGCCCTCCTGGAAGAAGCCGGCGTCGGTATGCAAAATGTGGTCAAAACGACTGTGTTCCTGAAAGATATGGCCGACTTTAAAAAGGTCAATGAAATTTACGCCCAACATTTCGAGCCCCCCTACCCCGCCCGGTCCGCTGTGGCAGTCAAAGAACTGCCCCTCTCGGTAGACATTGAAATCGAAGTCATCGCCGCCCTCTGAATATGCTTTTAAAAGAGGAAAATGGTCCTTTTATCCGCTCAAAATCTCACGGTGTCTGTCGAAAGTGAAACCCCCAACGCCCCGGACTCCATACCTCTGCTGCAAAATGTAACCATCGACATTAGAAAAAATAAAGTTACCTGCCTCATCGGCGAATCTGGGTCCGGGAAAACTATTTTTTCTAAAACCATTGCCGCACTTCTGCCGGAAAATGTTTTCATCGAACAGGGAGATATTCTTTACCAGGGGCAATCGATCGATTACAGTATGCTGAAAAAATCAAGGGGCCGCCGTATTTTCTATACTCCCCAAAACGCCGCCGCTTCCCTGAACCCGGCGCTTAAAATTAATCGCCAGGTGAATGAATCATCAAAATTGGATCAGGCCCAATTGTTGGATCTGTTAAGCGACCTGGATTTCCGGGACCCGGAACGGATTTTAAATTCTTACCCTTTCCAATTGAGCGGCGGAGAGAACCAGCGGTGTTTGTTGGCAATGGCAGTTGCCCTGCAACCGGAACTGCTGATCCTGGACGAACCGACTTCGGCGCTGGACCACCATTTGCAGGAGGGGTTCATGGGGTTGATTAAAAAAGTCCAACAGCGGTTTGGGCTCACGATTCTATTGATTACGCATAATCTCTCGCTTGTTCGAAACGCGGCGGATTATATTTATATTATTCTAAATGGAGAAATCCTCGAGGACGGGATCCCGGGGGATTTATTGACCTGCCCCAGGCATGCTTATACCAGGGAGATTGTAAATGTACACGCGGCGCTCACGCCGCGGCCTCCGGCAGGTCAGGACCTTTTTGAAAAAAGGTCCCGACACCTCCAAAAACTTTTGTTTAAGGAGAAGAAAAATGGCTCATCTTACTATGAAAGAATCATATAAGAAATTGGTGGACCGGTTGAACCGGTTCCCCCAGGGCGCCCCTCCTTCCGACTTATTATACAAAATCCTGGAAATGCTCTTTTCCGAGAAAGAGGCTGAATATGTCTCACTCCTGCCGATAAAGCCTTTTACCGCAAAGAAAGCGGCGAAAATATGGAAAAAACCACTGGCGGAATCGCAATCGATACTGGAAACTCTTGCCGACCGCGGGATATTGGCGGACGTGGAAAGAAACGGCGAAGCGGTGTACACACTGCCGCCCCCCATGGCGGGTTTCTTTGAATTTTCCATGATGCGGCTGCGCACCGATATCGACCAGAAAATACTGGCGGAACTTTTTTATCAATACTTGAACGTAGAGGAAGACTTTATCAAAAGGCTTTTTACCGACGGCGAAACACAACTGGGCCGAGTTTTTGTCCATGAACCCGCCCTAACCAACGACAATGCCCTGCATGTCCTGGATTATGAACGGACCAGCGAAGTGATCAAAACGGCCTCTCATATGGGTGTGGGCATTTGTTACTGCCGTCATAAAATGGAACACCTGGGCCGCGCTTGCGCTGCGCCCATGGATATTTGCATGACGTTTAATTCCACGGCGGAGTCCTTGACCAGGCACGGTATTGCCAGGGCAGTGGACGTCAGGGAAGGGCTCGATCTTTTGCAAACGGCTTACCAACATAACCTGGTTCAATTCGGGGAAAATATCAGGGAGAATGTCAATTTCATTTGCAACTGCTGCGGCTGCTGCTGCGAAGCCATGCTGGCCGCCAAACGGTTCGGCATGCTGAACCCGGTTCATACCACCAATTTCATCCCGGGCCTCGATGCAACCTCATGCACCGGCTGCGGCAAGTGTGTGGATGTCTGCCCGGTGGAAGCCATGGGCCTGGTTTCCGCCAATGATCCCCATGAACCGCGTAAACGAAAAGCCAGGTTAAACGAAGATATTTGCCTGGGGTGCGGAGTATGTGTGCGCAATTGCGCCCAAAAAAGCATCTCCTTAAACGAACGTCCGCGGCGGGTGATTACGCCCCTCAATTCCGCGCATAAAGCGGTGGTCATGGCCATCGAGAGAGGAAAACTGCAGCACCTGCTTTTCGATAACCGGGCTTTATGGAATCACCGGGTTATGGCGGCCATCCTGGGCGTTATTTTAAAACTCCCGCCCATTAAACAGGTTATGGCCGGCAAACAGATGAAATCCCGCTATCTTGAACATTTATTCAGCCGCCCGAAATTCTAAAAATCTTTTTTTCATCATTCATCATTCATCATTCATCATTTGATCTTAATCCTCTTTTTATTTCCCCTTGACATAATCGCAGTAAACCAGTAAAATCATGGGGAAGGAGAAAAACTATGTTTGGAAGTCTTGGACTTTGGGAAATTTTAGTTATCATACTGGTAGTCGCCATACTATTCGGCGGGAAGAAACTGCCCCAACTTGGAAAAAGCCTGGGCGAAGGTATTATGAACTTCAAGGGCGCTATGAAGCAAGGCGCTGAAGAGGCAAAGGCGAAAGAAGAGAAAAAATTGGAAAATGAGAAGGAAAATTGAAGAGTTGACCGGGAAGATAATAAACAAAAAACGCTACCCGTATAGCCCTCAGTAGGAATGAAACAATGAGAATGGAGCACATCAGGAATTTTTCGATCATCGCCCACATCGATCATGGAAAAACCACGCTGTCGGACCGATTACTGGAAATCACGGGCGCGATTCCGCCCAGGGAAATGCAGGAGCAAGTATTGGATTCCATGGACCTGGAACGGGAACGGGGCATTACCATAAAATCGCATTTTGTCTGTCTGAACTATAAAGATGAAAAGGGGCGGGAATACATCATCAATCTTATCGATACTCCGGGGCACATCGATTTCAATTATGAAGTTTCCCGATCTTTGGCCGCCTGTGAAGGCGCATTGTTGGTGATCGATTGCAGCCAGGGCGTGGAAGCGCAAACGGTTGCCAATACGTACCTGGCCATGGAGCACGACCTGGTGTTGATCCCCATCATGAATAAGATCGACCTGCCCAATAATGAACTGGAGAAATCCCTGGACCAGATGGAAAACATTATTGGGCTCAGCCGGGACGAAGCCATGTTGGTGAGCGCCAAAACCGGCCAGGGGGTGGATAAGATCATCCCAGCCATTATCGAGCACATTCCCCCGCCCGAGGGCGACCCCTCCAAACCGCTGAAAGCCCTGCTTTTCGATTCCTGGTTCGATTCTTACCGGGGGGTGATTATCCTGGTCCGGATCATCGACGGCGTCCTGGAAAAAAGAGACAAAATTAAATTCTTATCTAACAATGCCGAATACGAAATCATGGAACTGGGCATCCATACCCCCAAACCAAAACCATTGCAGAAACTTTCCGCCGGCGAAGTGGGTTACATCATCGGCAGTATCAAGAACATCCATGAAGTTAAAATCGGCGACACCGTCACCCTGGCCAAAGAAGCGGCCGTCGAAGCGTTACCCGGTTTCAAGGAACCTCTGCCCATGGTGTTTGCGGGTTTTTATCCCGGCGAGGGCACCAGTCATGAAGAGCTGCGAGACGCCATTGAGAAGCTAACCTTAAACGACTCCTCGTTGACCTATGAACCGGAGAGTTCACCCGCGCTGGGCATCGGTTTCCGCTGCGGGTTCCTGGGGCTGCTGCACAAGGAGATCATCCAGGAGCGATTGGAACGGGAATACAACCTTTCCATCGTTTCCACGGCGCCTTCGGTGCGTTACCGCGTGACCAATACCTTAAATGAGGTGTTCGAGATCGAATCCCCGGCGAAACTCCCGCCCCCGCAAAATCTCAAAATGATCGAAGAGCCTTTCCTGGAAGCCATCATTATTACTCCCGAAGCCTACCTGGGAAATATTTTGAAACTGCTGCAAAACCGCAGGGGGGTCCATAAGAAGCTGGATTACATCGGCGCCCAGCGCATTCATTTAACCTATGAACTGCCCCTGGCTGAAGTATTGTATGACTTTTTCAATAAAATAAAATCATTGTCTCAAGGGTATGCTTCTTTTGACTATGAGTTCAAAGAGTACCGGGAATCTCCCCTTATTAAACTGGATATCCTGGTGAACAGTCAGCCGGTGGATGCGCTGGCATTAATCGTGCATAAAGATAAGGCTTACCAGATCGGTTCGCAATTGACTTCCAAAATGAAAGCCGTTATTCCCAGGCAATTGTTTGAAGTGGTTATCCAGGCAGCCATCCACAAACGGGTGATCGCCAAAACCGTGGTGAAAGCGTTAAGGAAAAATGTCCTGGCGAAATGCTACGGCGGGGATATTTCCCGGAAAATGAAACTCCTGGAAAAACAGAAAAAAGGCAAGAGGCGCATGAAGCGTATCGGGAAGATCGATATCCCGCAGGAAGCCTTTCTCGCCGCCCTAGAACTGGAAGATTAATAAAAGCTTTTGGAAGTCGAAGACTTTCACAGAAATCCATTCTTTTGCAGGGCTTCTTTCATTTTTTCGTACTGTTTTTTCAGATAGCGGCCATCTTCCGTGCCCAGTTCCAGGGCGCGTTTGGAGGCGTTGAGGGCTTCCGGATACAGATGGTTTTGGTAATAAGCTTCCGCCAGGGTATCCAGGGAATGGGCCGACTCCTTCATTCCAACCGAATCCCCAGCCAGTTTTAGCGCCCGTTTCGGGTCCCGCAGCGACTCATCTCCCGAGGTCAACAGCAGCCAGGCCAGGTTATTCAATGTTTCCGGCTGTTGGTAATTTAAACCCACGGCATATTCATAGGCCTTTTTGGCTTTTTGCCATTCTTGCAGTTGATAGTATAATTCGCCCAGTACTGAATACAGCCTGTGATCGTCCGGCGTCGACTCCAGTTGATGTTCGATAATGGCGGCCCAACGTTTCAAATTAGGTTGACCTTTATAAGAAACCACGCTGAAGAGGATTAATAAGACGGCAAAGACGCCTATCCAGCGTTTTACTTTGCGGTTATGGAGGCTCACCGTTGCCGGGTCCGCCATGGCCTTTTTTATGTAGTCGATTCTCTGGGAAAGATTGAAATGGTGCCAGTTGGATTTTTTCCCATCGTCGCCCAGGCGAACGCCCAATTTCATAAACGAGGAGATCATATAGTTGGCATCGATGCCAGATTCGATGCAGAACCCATCGGCCTGTCGTTCGAAGTTCCGCATAAAAAAACCGAAGATAAAGCGGAAATAACCGACAAAAATCAGTAATAAAACAGGGATGGAAATAGCGCTTATCACTCCTGTATTGATGACATTCTGCCCGGGGAAAACGATTCCCAATCCCTTGTGGGTGGTTAAAAAGAAATCCAGTATCCAGTCCTGGACGGCGCCGGTTAAGAGCATAAGTCCCATAAGAAATACCAGGTAGAGCGGGAGATGTTTTTTCTTTACATGGCCCACTTCGTGGCTGACCACGGCCATGATTTCATTTTCGTCCAGCAGGTCCATCAGGGCCGGGGTAATCAACAGGTAGCGGAAGGGAGCAGCCACGCCCATCACGCCGGCGGTTACCAGGCCTTTGCCCAGGGCGTTCCAGGACATGATTTCTTTAAATTTTACGCCCTGGGATTGGGCAAAAGCGATTATCTTATCTTTTAATTCGGAAGGGGGGAGGGGTTTGCAGTCCCACAGCCGGGTGATAAAAATGGGTGCGAATAGGGCAACCACCACCAGGAAAACTCCTGAAAAAACCTCGCGGAACAGTGGGGCGTTTATTAAATCTTCCAGCCCCGGCACGAGCAGTGTGGAGACATCGTAAATTACGGTGAGGATGAGCCAGGGCACAAGTATCACCAGGTTGAATTTGATATTGGAACGGATGTAATGCTGCGCGGAGCGGTCAAGGTCCAGTACATCTCCCATGGCATGGAAACCCCAATACCAGACAATAACCAGGTGAAGCATAAAAAACGCCAGCCCGATGATGTTGGTAAGAAATTCTGAGAACCCGAAAATAAATACCTGGGCAACCAGGTATTTGAGATCGAAAACGAAAATTTCAAAGGCGAAGAGAGCAATGCCAATGACGATATGGATATTGGTGCGGCTGAAGTATTCTTTTTTGGCTTCTTCGAGGGTAATGGTTCCCAGCTTGAGTCGGCGCCTTAGTTGGAGGAATCTATTCCGGGTAAAGTTCCAGAATCCCAGGATTACGATCAGGATGCACATTATGTCCTGGGTCATGGTAAACATCCCGCCCGGCGCGGCCGGGGCGCCGAGAAAGACCATGATGGCGATGATGAAATATAAAAAGTTTGTATATATCATTTTTCCTTTTTCCTTTTTAACTGTTTATCGTACCTACCCATTTTATCAAAAAAAGATTTTATTGTCATCCAAAGGGAATAGGAATTTTAATGATGAATGATAAACCACTGCCGTGACCCCGGGTCACGATTGACCATAAAAATAAATCTCCATCCTGACTCCGGGTCACGAAAAAGCATCGCCACGACCTTTCATTGGATAACCGAGACCCGGCTAACTATCCTGTTTTCCTTCGGTTTCATCCACTTTCTCCTTTTTCCCCGGATGTTTTGCTTTAAAGTAGGGGGAGAGTTCTTTATAGATTCGTCCTGCTTCTGCCGAGCCTTCTTTGGCTAAGCTTCTTACTGTATTGTAATAAAGTCGGGCGACCGTATATGCATCCGATTCCAGCACGGTTCTCGTATCTTTTACTTTCTTGTGAAGCGCATCCAGGTATACATCGATATTGCGTAGATTCGCATGCAGGTTTACCAACCTGTCGAATTCCGATGCCGGTACCGTATGGGGCATAAATTCCGGGTTGGCCCGGATAAATACATGAGTCTGCTTAATTGCGATAGTCAAGGGAGGGTTGGAAAGCCGCGGGGAAAAGGAAGCGAGGAAGAGCGGGTTATCGCTTTTTAACTTTACTCTTTACAGTTACCTTAAATTGATATACACTATTCCACTTAAGGAATATTAAGGAATAGTGCATAATGACAGATAAACGAACATATAACAGTATCCTGGAAGCGGTAGGAAACACGCCGCTGGTACGCCTGAACAAAATAACCGACGGCGTCGAGAGCGAGATTTTTGCTAAACTGGAGTTCCTCAACCCCATGGGCAGCATTAAAGACCGCATCGCCAAATATATGATCGAGAAAGCTGAAAAAGAAGGCCGCATCAAAGAAGGACAGCTTATCATCGAGAACTCATCGGGCAACACGGCATTGGGACTGGCCCTGGTGGCTATCCAGAAAGGATATAAAGTAAAAGTAATCGTCAGGGATTCCCTCAGCAAAGAAAAACTGGACCAACTGCGCGCCCTGGACGTGGAAGTACAAAAAGTAGACCATACCCTTCCCCCGGGTTCGCCGGATAGTTATAATAACATCACCCCCCGTATCGTGGCCCAAACCCCGGGCTGCTTTTTCCCGGACCAACACAACAACCGCGAGAACAACGAAACCCACTACCGCACCACGGGCCCTGAAATCTGGGAACAGATGGACGGGCGGATCGATTATTTCGTGGCCGGCATGGGCACCGGCGGCACCATTGGCGGCGTGTCCCGGTTTCTCAAAGAAAAAGACCCCCATATCAAAATCATCGGCCTCGATCCCGCCGGCTCGATTTTCTATGACTATTTTCATACGGGGAAATTGGAAAAAGCCGGGACCTACCTGGTAGAAGGATTGGGCGACGAGTTTTTGATCGGTTGCGCGGATTTTTCCCTTATCGACGATATGTATCGCGTTTCCGATAAAGAAGTCTTTCATCATGCGCGGTTACTGGTGCGGAAAGAAGGTATCATGGCCGGGGGGTCCAGCGGGGCCGCGTTATTCGGCGTTTTAAAATTGGCCCGCTCCCTGGATAAACCCGCCCGGATCGTTACTATTTTCCCGGACAGCGCCTCCCGCTACCTCAGCACTATTTTCAATGATAAATGGATGCAATCCAAAGGATTGTTATAACAAATATAATCTAGCCGCAGACAAGCGACGGACACACGCATCGCGACAAACACAGACAAAAGCGCCCCCCTGTTTAAGTCCTGGTATATACAATTTTCCCATTGACAATCGTATATGCCACCACGCCTTTACCTTCCCAGCCGATAAAGGGACAATTCACGGATTTGGAATAGAAATCCCCTGAGTTGATTTTAAAAGGCCGGTTTAAATCCAGGATAGTCAAATCCGCCGGGCATCCCGGTTTCACAGCGCCCCTGCCCTCCAGGTTTAAAATGCGGGCCGGGTTCGTGGAAAATAATTCGATCAACCGCTTGATATCGATAATCCCGGTCCTTACCAGCCGGTCGTAAATAACTGGGAAAGACGTTTCCATACCGATCACACCAAAGGGCGTTCTTTCGAAGGGGCGGTTTTTTTCCTCTGTCGGATGTGGGGCATGGTCCGAGGCAATACAATCGATCAGGCCGGTTCTAATCCCCTCTACCAGCGCCAGCCGGTCTTCTTCCGTCCGTAGCGGCGGTTTCATTTTATATACCGCGTCCAGGCCATCCGCGATCAAATCCTCAGTCAGCAGTAAATGATGCGGGGTCGCATCGCAGGTAACAATCACGCCCCTTTTCTTTGCGGCCCTTACCAGTTCCAGGGAGCCCCTGGTGGAGAGATGGGTCAGGTGAAGCTTGCCCCGGATTTCTTCCTGTATTTCGAGATCCCTGGCCACAATTACATCCTCTGCCGCGGCGGGGATTCCTTTGAGACCATACAACCGTGAGATTTTCCCTTCATTTACCTGGCCGTCGGCGGTCATGGCATGGTCCTCCGGGTGTTCGATCACGGGCAAACCGAAGATTTTGGCTGTTTTTAACGCTTCCCGTAACAAGCGACGGTTGGTGACGCACCAGCCGTCGTCGGAAAAACCTTTTACACCGGCTTTATAAAGGGCCTCCATATCCACCAGTTCATTGCCTTCCAGTTTTTTTGAAATGGCTGCCACGGGAAAAATATTGACCAGGTCTGTTTCTTCTGTTTTTAAAAGGATATAGCCCGTGACCGAGGGGTTATCGTTTACCGGCGCGGTATTGGCCATGCAGGCGATAGATGTAAACCCGCCGGCGGCGGCGGCCCGGGAACCGGAGGCGATGGTTTCTTTATGCTCCTGGCCCGGCTCCCTTAAGTGTACGTGCATGTCGATAAACCCGGGGCTGATGACCAGTCCACCGGCGTCGATGGTTTGGGCATCGGCGGCGGAATTTTTATTTATGGCCCCTGATATTTCGGCGATTTTCCCCTCTTCGATTAAGATATCGACCTCTGCGTCGAAACCGGCTGCCGGATCGATCAAGCGTCCATTCTTAAGCAACAAATTCATACCTACCTCCTTCTTTCTCACCTTGGCGCATCACACCTTCGTCGCAACCTCACTTTCTTGCATCTTCACTTTCTACCTTCTCCGTCTATTATACCCCATAAAGCGATTTTTGAAAAGTGGTATAAGCAAAGTATCCGGAGAAAAATGGCAGAGAACCCAAAATAACACTTGCAAAATACCGTAGTTTTGTGTAAAATTAACTTTCCGAATATTCGAGAATAAACTATCGAAAAGGAGCAAAAGATGAAAAAGTTAAGCTTTTTAATACTGATTTCGTTCTTCATTATCCTTCCGTGCCTTGGGCAGGATGATATCGGGTATACCAAAGATTACATCGATGCCATGCAAAAGACAGGCAACGAGCGAATCACATTGTTAAAGGCATATATCCAGAAGTATCCCGATACCTCCGGTCAATTCACTCGCCTGGCGTACTACTGGCTGGCATTGGATTATTTCCAGGCCAAGAATTATGAGGAAGCAGTAAAACGGGGAGAAGAGCGTCTCAAAATAGGGAATTTCGGGCAGGGCGAAGAAGCCAGGATGACGCTGATGCTGGCAAACTCTTTCGCCGTCAAAAGCGCGTCAATCTTCAACAAGGACAAAGCAATGCAATATATAGAGAAAGCGATGGACCTGGGCAATAAAGATGATGATAAAGACGTGGTGAAAACAGCCCAGGATCTTAAGAAATCGCTTTCCGGTCCCGTGGCCCCCCCCCCTCCCAACCTGACCCCGGAACAAAAAATCAAACGGCACGCTTCCCTGGATGAATACAGCGAAGCCATCGCTTATTACAAGACCCTGGGCGACAGTGATAAAAACAATCCTGAAATTCAAAAAACCTATGCCAATGCTCTTTTCAAAGTCGACCAGTTGGATGCGGCGTTAAAGGAATACCAGGCCCTCTATGCCAAAGACCGGAAGGGCTCATATGCTCTCCGCATCGGTGAAATTTATGCTAAAAAAGCTGAAAAGAGTAAAGTCTACTGTGATTCGGCCGTTACTTACTTCCTGGAAGCCGGGCTGTTGTCCCAGAAAGAAAATAACCCCGCCAATGTGAAAGCTGCTTTCGGCAATGCTGAATTCCAACTGTTCGAAAAATACGATTATAATAAAAAGGTAAAAGAACTGGAATCCGTCCAGAAAAAAGGTGCGTCTTCTGCCCAAAAGAACCTGGCAGCGATTAAAGATAAGGAACGCGAACTGCGCAAACTTAAGAGAAAAATCCGCGACGAGTATGAATCCATGGATATGGGCGCCCCCCCGTATCTCGAAGACCAGGTAGCGAAACTGGAACAGGATATCGAAACATTGAAAGCAGGTGGAGATACCGGCGACAGCGGCGAATTTGCAAAATTGGAAGCCGAAATGGTACGTATCCAGAAAGAACTGGAAACCTTGAAATCAAACGCCAAAAAACGCCTGGGTCTTTAACTCTAAATATAAACGTAAGCTGAGACAAAGGGAACGGCGCACGGTGAACGGTGAACGCTGCATCGTGCACCGTTCCCTTTATCTTTTCATAGAACAATTAAAAACAGGGTGTCTGGGCGTCGTCCCGGTGGGATTTCCTTAGAAAAAGAGCGCCTAAAATCAAAAAGGGAAGCATAACGAGAGCACCCAGGGTCAAGATGAAGGCTATGGCTGAGAAAAAAGTCGCTTTCAACAACCGGGAAACGATTTCTTTGCGCGGCGTCTGCCGTATATCCGACCCCGTGGTGCAGCGGTAAATCTTTTCTGTCTTAATTCGCAGCGCCATTGCAAACACATTCAGGAACCCGGCGCCGGTTTTATTGGTAACCGGGACAATCACCGCGTAGAATTTTTCCTTTTTAAGTCGTTTTGGGAGACGGAAGAAAGAAAAATCCTTGCGGCTTTGGTAATCGATGATCTCCGAAAGCAACCGGTATTTCTGGGCTCGCTCGATTCCATGGGAATGGGTAAGCAGATAAAACATTGTATCCGGTTCGGGGAATGTTTCCTTTATCCGGATCAGGTTTTTGTCCAATTGCTGGAAGCTGACCGACCGGATAATCAAAATTTTCTTTTCCATTTTCGAGTTATCTACTTTATTTGATACTTCGCTGGTATTTTATCATACTGGGGTAGTTTAAGGTAGAGTTGCGGAAAAAATAGAGGGGAAATTTTGGGTTGAAGTCCCAAAAAGAGGGAGATATTATGAGCTTGCGTGCGGATGTGCGCCCGCCGGTCAGTGCAATAATAAACTTGCGCAGGTATCTTGTAAACTCACGCAGGTTTATAATAAACTTACTCAGGATTGTATTACCGACGCTCAGGCATGCAATAAAGTTACGCACAAAGGCTGTGGCCAAAACAAAAACAAATGCCGGCGAAACACAAGGAAAAGCGGAAAAACCCGGCCGAACACAGAAATAAGGCGGGTTCGCCCCTACGTTGTTGGAATCTGTGTAAATCAGTGGAATCTGTGGACAAGTCTTTTCGTGTTCATTCGTGTCATTCTTGGGCAAAAATCTTTGTTTCACAGCTCAAAATCAGCACTGTTCATAATGTCAGGATCACTTTTTTTTCCAGACCGGTGGCGTCAGAGATAAAATCCGTATCCATCCCTTTTTCTTTTAATTTTCGGGCCACTTCCAGGGCTTTTGCCCGAGAGCCTTCAGTATGCCCCTCGGCGTGTCCCTCGGCGTGTCCCTCCGCATGTCCCTCCGCGTATCCTGTCTTTTGGGCAAATAGGTAGCCTTGTCGCTGATCGGCGATAAATATGCCTTTAGCATCATATGCATCCAATTCTTCGCGGCTCCAGGTGTATTGATCCGCTACTTCGAATGCTTCATATATTTCACCGGGGTCTTTCATTTCTTCCGGGATAACCTTCATATCGCCGGCATTTTTTACGAAATAAATCCATTTGTCTTTTACATCCGTCAATTGTTCGAGGTTTTTGTTAAATTTAGGCAACTCTATGAAATACAACTCGAAGTCCTTGAAATGATGTTCTTTGGTGTTTTCATCGAGGATAAGGTGGCGGCTTGCATAATGCGGATTATTCTTGAAAAATATGAAATCCAGGAACCCAATGAAGATTACCTGGTTTAGTTTGGGGTAGTCTTCGGATTTATCCAGTTGTTGGGAATAGGCTTTACTGATATAATACAGCACTCGTTTATCCATGCCTTCGACGTGAATGACTTGCATTTCGATGATATAATGGATTCCTCGTTTGTCCGCTGCTTTGATATCCAGGATGGAATATTTGAGGCCTTCAAGTCGGGGAGCCTGGAAGGGGTTTTCTATGGTGATATCGATAATTTCTTTGTTTGTGCCTACGTAGTCGAGGATATTATTCAAAAAGCTGATGAGAATACGTTTTTTATTTTCATCGCCGAAAATTTTCTTAAAAGCTACGTCATTTTTGGGATCGACAAATTTCATTCGTACTCCTTTACTTTGATATTATAGTATTAATTTCCAGTGAATGCAACCGGGCAATCGAAAAAAAAGGGCTTCGTATTTGCAACCTGGACAAACAGGAACCAATAAAAGCGCCTCAAATATGCCTACCCCCTTTCCCATCCCAATATTATAGACAAAACCACTCGACGCCGTAATGATTATGGCTCGTTTTCATAAAAATGATGAATTTGAGCTATGAAATCGGCAATGGTCTTGAAAGGTTCTTTCTCATATCAAGTGGGTAAGCCCATTTTTGTATAGTCCGGTTTTTACCCATTGAATCCTTATGACAAACCTTCCGGCATATACATTAAGCCCGCCTCTCTACATTTTATACCCGCTTGAGATTATATCGGACTTTTGGGGGGCGGAATCACCTTTATTTGCCGCTATTACCCCCTTCGGGGCGTCGGCCTCACCCCTTTAAAGGCCCTGTATCAACTTTTTTTGATATTGTACCACCCCTTTTTACTATTACCTCACCCCTTCGAGCCCCTGCATCATCTCTTCAAAAATTTACCAAAAAAAATTTTGGGGGTGATATCAGTCCCTAAAGGATCGATTCCGAGCCTTTGGGAATCGAATTAACCTCTCTTAGGCTTGATATCGATCCTTTTAGATGTATAATAAGAAACCCCAGAGGGCTGATATAATAACTTCGAGGGGTGATATAATAGAAAAAAGGAGTGATCCAGGCACATAAAGGATTCAATTAATATCCCGGGGGGTTGGTATAGGGGCTCGAAGCATCAATGCACCACCCAAAAAAAAGCGTTACCCATTCAATGTGAGAAAGAACCATAAATTATAATATTGTTCTATGTAAAGTCGTGCCATTCTAGTTTTTTAAGGATTCCAATTTGCCTGATCATTTCCTTAACCGCCAACAAGTTTAGCCGCGAAGAGCGCTAAGGGCCGCTAAGATAATTATGGGGGGGGATATTTTGATTGTCCCATTTGTTTTTGTTTTGAATTTTGAATTTGTCTGAAACACCGTGATTTCGAGCTTCGTGCTTCGGATTTCATATCTCGCTTAAAGATCAAAATCAGCAATACCCAGTTCTTCTTTTTCCTCCTGTGTCAGTTTCGGGATGGGGGCGGTTTTCAACCAGTCCATTATTCCTTCCGGCGTGGGCCAGATTATTGCGGTTCCGTCTGTTGAAACCGTTTTGATTTGTTTCCCGTCGGGGAAAAACATTGCGATTCTTACAACATCTATATATCCATTGAAATCGGCCAGGATATTTCCTTTCAAGTCCCAGAGTTTCGCGGTGTTATCAGCAGAAGCGGTGAGAATCCGGTTACCGTCTGGTGAAACCACTGCACTATATATGGCCCCCGTATGCCCCTTGAAATCGGCAGTATAGAACGGACGCTTCCGGGTCGAATAGGCCGCCTCGCTCAGCACCCGAATCACCGCCGGTTCAGGATTTGGATTACCGATTTTATATGCCGCCTCCGCAATACGAATCGCTTTAACATTATTTAAAGGGAATACACGACTGAATTCCGAAGCTAGGCGAAGGCTAACTGCATTTCTATATTGCTCATCCGCACGGTTTTTCTGAATGAAGACAAAAATGGTCAGGTAAGTTGAAATTATTGCTGTTATAGAAATAATCCCTATTTTCATTCGTTTCTGTCTCAATTCTTTTTCCATTTCTGCCTGCTGCCGCCGCAATTCCTTTTCCATCCCCAACCGCTTTTTTTCCTCTAACCGCCGGTTCCGACGTTCCTTTATCACTGGGGCTAGTACATCGTGGATGATTTCCACATGCTCCTTTTCTCCGATATGTAATATACGGAGGAGCTTCTTATCGGTGGCTGCTTTCACGGTTTCCCTCAATTCAAAGCCGTGTTCCAGGTAATATGGCGTCCGAAATCCCCCCTCGGTTATTAAATGCGATTCGATCCATTCGGTCAATTCTCCACTTCGCGGTAATTCTCCGAGTATCTGATCTAAAAAACCAGAAAGAATATCGTCCCTGGTCTGCCGTGTCAATAAACCAACACCCTTTTCATATACCTGGGAACACAACAAACTAAACAACGCAGGCTCTACTTCCAGTTTGTCGCCGGTTACCTTTCCCAGCTCTGTATCGGCAGGATAAAACTGATTCAGGATATCCTTTTTAATTGCCTCGTCCGGGAACGCCCCGGTTCTATCCATCACTTCGCGCGCCTGGAGACCATTCAAATGAATCACGCGGAACATGACCCGGTGAATTGAGGGAATCCTGGGTTTCAATGCGTTCATGTGGGGGAGATAATCTTCCCGCAAACCGAATACCACCCGCACCGCTATCGCGACCTTAAGTACGGGAACATCCCGGCGCGGGTTAATAGACGCTCTTTTACCGCTAACGGGACCTGATCCTCCACCAGGTCATTCAATTCATCGATCAGCAGTTCCCGCTGGCGATGGTGCTTACCGATGGTAAATATCTCCTCGAACTGATCGAAAACCAATACGGGAGTTATGGGTTTTCCATCACTATTGACATGATCGACCCGATGAAAATACTCCCATAACGTCTCCCCTTCGGAAAAAGCCGGGGCGGGTTCGGTTTCCCCTTTCACGCGCTCAATCACCCCATTCTCCCGGAGTTCCGCTTGAAGGCCCTGCTTGACCTGGTCGATCAACGGCACCCCGGAAGAGGAATAATCCATCCGCAGCCGCACGGGCAGGAAATCCGTGTCCCGAAGCAAAGGAAATAACCCGGCATTGAGCAGGGAGGTTTTGCCGATCCCGGATTTTCCAAATACCAGGGTCAACCCATTCAACGCCACCAGATTGAACAACTCCCGCGATAAATTGTCCCGGCCAAAAAATATATCTTTATCCGCTTCTTCATAATAATAAAGACCTTTGAACGGATTGACTCGATTTCCGGGATTCATGGCCGTCCCTCGTTATTGGGATTTGTTAAAATCCCTCGAAGTTTGTCCAATAACTTGTGATATTCCCTTTGCCGCTCCCCGCCGGGTATGGAAAGATAGATTAATTTTTCAAAACTCCGGTAGATCCAGGGCGTATCGTCGATTTTTACAGGCATGATGCGGCGTGGATTGTGACCCTGCGTATACTGCCCATAGCCCCATTCCCATTCCCGGATATGGTACTTGACGCTGCGCCCGTCTTCGGGTTGTATCTGTTGGGCGTTTTTGGATACGATAGGAATAAAAACAGCGCACCGGGAAATGGCCCGGCTGATTTCATCATCCACGGTGTCCCCGGGTTTTAATTCCCGTTCGTCCAGCCATACCGGGATACCGTCGGCCTTGAGATTTTCCGCCAGCCGCTTTGCCGCTTCGCGATCTTTGCCATGAAAACTGATAAATACGAGCCTTGGAAACATATCCGGTTGGATTATTTTATCGGGGTACTTCTCCGCCATGCACTGGAATAACCGGTCAACGAAATCGGAATTCCCACCGGAATAATACACTTCCGCGGCATGGGCTTTTAAAAAGTCACGCAGCCCCCCGCGGTGAAAGGTTTCAAAATCATCCCCGATAAAGGAACGGCCCTGGGGGTCACAGTTCCGGTTATATGGTTTATTAGTCATGGTCCGGATAAAAAAGCGGAACAACCAGTCGTCATAGCCACACCCGATAAAAAGTAAACTGCCGGTTTTTAATTCCTGGAAAAAGGGGTTCTCCGGCTCCAATTCCATATCTTTCTGGAGGGTCACGATGGTCTCGATGATATCTTTTTCCGTGTATGAGGGCGTAATGCTGTGCTCCGCGCTGCCGTAAATATGATAAACCAACGAACGTTTCCCCTCCTTCAACTCCTGGAATACCTGTGCGTCAAGACCGTGCCGCCTTTTATCGGCAACGGTATAGCGAACGACCTTCGTGGGATATTCCCGGACCCCGGCTAAAACCTGTTCCAGGTACTCATCATGGGTGGTGGTAATAAACAGGGGAAACGATTTGACGCGGGCCAGTTTCCACAATGGGCCTTCGGGTACGGGATAAACGGTTTTGAGCTGCTCCGACAGGAAATCATTCATCCCCAGGTAAGCGTCGTGATTTTTTTCCAGGTATTGAAACACAGCCGAGGCAAAAGACAGGTTCTCATGGCCGGGTGAAAGCCCTATTTTTTCCGCGACTTTTTTCGCCAGGTATGGATATAACAGGGTATCACCGGCATCGGGTGTCCTCACCGTATACAGACCGGGGCCTGTAACAGGGATCACATTTTGTTTGCAGATACGCCCCAATAACTCATCCCACTTAAAATCGACGCATGGATTTGCATTCATCGTTAACCCTTCCTTTCAAAAGAAAATGAAATTATAACATAATCCATACCTTTTTCCCAGCATGAAAATTTTTGCCACAAAGACACTGATATATATACGGCAGGCCCGCGAAACACGCGAAACACGCGAAAGATTTGTTTAGAACACCGCAATTTCGAATTTCGGATTTCGAATTTTCTTTTCATCATTCATCATTCATCATTCCAGTTCTCACTACTACTCACCACTCATCTGTTGAAAAACAAAGGCGACTGGTATATAATGGAACCCATGAATGAAATAGGAATGAAAAAAATACCCTACGGTATTTCAGATTACGACTTGATGCGGCGGGACAATTATTACTACGTCGATAAAACCCGGTACATCCCGGTAATCGAAAAAGTCGGGCGATATTTGTTTTTTATCCGTCCCCGCCGTTTCGGGAAATCCCTGTTTCTTGCCGTCCTGCATGGCTATTATGACGTGCAATTTAAAGAAAATTTCGACGAATTATATAAAAATACCTGGATTCATACGCATCCCACGGGAGAAAGGGGTTCCTACCTGGTATTGCCTTTCAACTTCTCCGCCGTCGATCCCGGGCACGATAAAATAGACGCCTCCTTTTTAAATCATGTCCAGGGGCAGGCCGACTCATTTGTCAGGAATTATTCGAACTACCTGGGGAAAGATAAGGACCATTTGCTGGAAAAAATAGAAGCCAGCCGTTCAGGATCGGATATATTATCAATGATTGTCAAACTATGCAAAGATGCGCGTCAGAAGTTGTATGTCATTATCGATGAATATGATAATTTTGCCAATACCATACTGACTACTTCCGGGAAAGATGCGTATGAAGAATTGACTCACGGCGAAGGTTTTTTCAGGTCTTTTTTTAATGTATTAAAAACAGGAACCACCGGCATGAAGGCCCCCATTACCCGGTTATTCATCACCGGGGTCTCGCCGGTAACGCTGGACGATGTGACCAGCGGGTTCAACATTGGGACCAATGTATCGTTGGAACCCGATTTAAACCGGATGCTGGGTTTTACCCGGGAAGATGTAGTCGAAATGGTCAACTATTACAGGGCCCATGGCGTGATTACGCACCCAACGGAATACATAATGGAAATCATGACCGAATGGTACGGCAATTACCGGTTTTCCCCGAAAGATAACGTCGATCTGTATAACCCGGATATGGTGCTGTACTTCATCAACAAGTGCATTTTAGGCCACGATATCCCTGATGATTTAATCGACCAGAATGTGCGCATCGATTATGGGAAATTACGACATCTCATTATCCTGGACAGGGGCGAAACAAAAACGCCTATTACCAATGGAAATTTCTGCAAGTTAAAACAAATTATAGAGGAAGGCGGAACTTCCTCCATCATTTCCCAGGGGTTCCCCCTGGAAGAGATGATGAATGCAAATAATTTCAAGTCCTTATTATTTTATTTCGGCCTTTTAACCATCAAGGGAATTGAAAAAGATAATGTGCGCCTGGAAATTCCCAATGAAACCGTCAAACGCTTGTTCTATGATTATATTAAGCAAGCTTACCGTGAAACCGGTGTATTTACCCTTGACCTTTCGAAATATGCCGGGTTAATGACCAACCTGGGATATGACGGCGAATGGGAACCTCTTTTTAATTATATATGCGGCCTCATACGTGAAAGTATGAGTTTGCGGGATTTGATTACGGGTGAAAAGTCCATCCAGGCGTTTTTGAATGTCTACCTTGGGTTAAGCAACCTGTTCATCATCCATACGGAAAAAGAGTTGAACAAAGGGTATGCCGATATCGTGATGGAACCTTTCGTTGCCGTATATGAAGGCTTGAAGTATTCTTATGTGCTGGAACTTAAATATATCAAACCGGAAGGGAAAGGAAAAAAGAAACCGACAAAACCTGCCCGGGGGATTATTGAAAAATTGAAAACAGAAGCGGAAGAACAGCTTCATAATTACAGCATCGATGAAAAATTCAAGAAGAGTATGGAAAAGACCCAGGTGATAAAGCTGGTGTTAATATTTTACGGTTCGGATTTGGTTTACATCGGATAACATTCCCCGGTTTGCCCGCGAAACACGCGAAAGACGCGAAAAGTGAAAGTCTACGAATTTCACTGATTGACACAGATTGCTTTTTCCGCTCTTCCGCTCTTCTGCGCTTCCTGTTTTTTCTTCATCATTCATCATTCATCATTCATCATTCAAAATTCCATTTCCCCCTCCGTGTTCGTCCGCGGCCAGGAGTTTTAGTTTCATAATAGACATTAAAACCTTATCTCAATTTTAAACGTATAATCCTATTTAAAAAAAGAACTTAGTGTGGTATATACTGTACTTACATTATGTATTACGCATTTTGTATATCCCACGAAAAAGGAGTATGCATATGAACATGAACAAAGTATTCAAGATCATTGCATTTGTAATCATGATCGCGGCCCTTGCCTGGGGCGGCTACAAACTATTCTTCCAGGAAGAAAAAAAAGAAGCCACCGAAATCATTAAAGCCGATGAGAATAAAGATGCCAAAGAAGGTGAAAACAAGGAAGGCGAAGGCGAAAGCAAGGAAACGGCCCTACCGGTTGCCGTATTAAGAATCAAAAGGGGCGACATGCCCATGAGACTTCCCATTTCAGCCACCGCCGATGTGTGGGAGAAAGCAACCCTGAAAGCCGAAGTGGACGGCACCGTGGAAGAAATCCGTTACCCCATCGGCGCCCTGGTCCGGAAAGATACCGAACTGGTAAAACTGGACGATTCGGAAATCCAACTGCAAGTGGATAGGGCCGATGCCGACCGCCTGCAGGCTTTATCGAAATACCTGGTGGCTGAAAACACCGATTTGCAAAAAAACGTAATTTTGTCCAACGAAGATAAAGCAAAACTGGATCAGTTGAAAGAAAAATACCTCGCAGCCGTGAAAAACTATGAAAAAGGGAAAATCTCGGAAAAACAATTGGATGAAATCAATGATCAATACGAACAGGCCATGGTCTATGCCGGCGTTTTAAGAGAAGAAATACGAAAAGCCCAGGAAGGGTTCTCCGACGCCAATATCCGCTTAAAACAGGCCAAACTGGATCTAAAACGGACCTCCATCAAGAGCCCTTTCCAGGGAACCATCGCCGATATCGTCATCAGCAAAGGCGCTAAAGTAACCCGCGGCCTGGACCTGTTAAAAATCGTCAATCTCCGGACCCTCTACTTGAAAGGTTTCGCCCTGGAATCCGAAGTGGCTCACTTAAAAAAAGGAACCGCCGTCAGGGTTAAATTCGACTCCTTCCCGGACCAATATTATTATGGCCAAATTCAATCCATCAGCCCGGAAATCGACCCCCAGAATAAAACCATCTCTATCTACGTCGACCTGGAAAATACAAACAATTCGGTACTGCCCGGCATGCATGCGGCCATCGATGTGGAATACAAAATATACAAAGATGTCCTCCGGGTCCCCAGGAACGCCATCATCGTCCGACAGCGTCCGCTGATTTTTATCGTAAACGAAAAAGATAACATGGCCATGTGGGAATATGTCGAATTGGGCGAAAAAAACGACGAAGACCAGGTCATTGAAAAGGGATTGAATAACGGCGTAAAAGAAGGAGACCTGGTGGTTATCTCCGGCCACCTCACCCTGGCCCATCAATCCAAAGTAAAAATACTCGAAATCATCGATCAAAAATAAACAAGCAGGAAAAAACGATGAGCATCATTAATCAATCCGTCAAACGACCGGTGGGAACCATCATGGTTTACTTCGGCGTGGTATTATTGGGCATCATTTCGCTGACAAAACTCTCCATTAATTTGCTGCCGGATTTGAGTTTCCCGAAAATAACAGTCCTGAGCCATTATCCCGGTTCCGGGCCGGAAGAGATCGAGAAAGCCATTACTTCCCAATTGGAAGGGCCGCTGTCAGCCATTTCCGGCATTAAAAAAATCAACTCCATTTCCCAGGAAGGCGTTTCCATCGTCACCCTGGAGTTTCACTGGGGCACGGATATGGACTTTGCCTTGCTCCATACCAAGGAAAAAACCGAAGAGGTGCGGAGCCGGCTGCCCGAAGACTGTGAACCCCCCATCATCATGGAAATGGACCCCTCGGCCTCCCCATTTATGATCGCCATTCTCAGCAGCGATACCGTGGGCCTGAAAGAGCGGAAAGAGACGGCCGAATTCATTATCAAACCGAGGCTGGAACAACTGGAAGGCATCTCGTCGGTGGAAATCAGGGGCGGCGATATCGAAGAGATATCCGTGGAAATCGACCCGGAAAAGATAAAGAACCTGGGCATCGGTTTATCGGAGGTTAGCAGCGCCATTTCAATGAATAATTACGCCCCCACCGGCGGTACGGTGAAAAAAGATAAATTCAGGTATACCTTAAAAATCGAAGGGGAACTGAAGCGGCCGGAAGAGATCGAAAAAATCCTGGTGCGCAGCCTCACCGGGCGAAATATTACCATCGGCGATATCGGTCACGCCTTTTATAAAAACAAAATAAAAGACGGCGATATCCGCTTTAATGCCAATCCCGCCATATCGCTGCTGGTCTACAGGGAATCCGGGGGAAATATCGTTAACGCCACCAAAGAAGCCGAAAAAGCCATTGCCGCCCTGGAAAAAGAATTGACCGGCATCCATTTCGCCATTATCTCAAAAGAAGCGCAGTTGATCGTCGCTTCCATCGACTCCCTGACTTCCTCCCTGATCGAGGGCGCTTTGCTGGCTTTTCTTATCCTGCTGCTCTTTTTACAGAATTACAAGGACCCCATCCTGGTATCATGGGTTATTCCCATCTCCATTATCGCCACATTTGCCTTGATGCTTCCCTTCGATGTCCAGATCAACATCATGTCCCTGGGCGGCCTGGTGCTGGGGGTCGGTATGTTCGTGGATAATAATATCATCGTACTGGAAGCCGTTTCCCGTTTCAAGAAAACCGAAGAAAGCCTGGCCGCGGCCGTCATCAAGGGAACCAAAGAGGTCAGCGTCCCCATTATCGGTTCCACCCTCACCACCGTCGCCATATTCCTGCCGGTGATATATCTCTACGGCGTCACGGGAAGATTGTTCAGGGACCAGGCCTTAAGCGTCACCTTTTCACTCCTGGCCTCCATGGTGGTGGCCCTCACCCTGCTGCCGGCCCTCGCCGCCGTAGAAAAAGGTTCCAGGTTCCACTTTACCGATGATGGCCTCTCCCCCCAGGACCCAGGCCAGAAAAAGAAATGGTTCCATTTTCTCAATTCGCCATTGAAGGGATTAAATTTCATTCTCATGATCCCCTTCAGGATTTTGGGCTACATCCTCTATTTTATTATGGGGGCCCTTTACATTTTCTTTAAATATGCGTTTAAATACCTGGGCGCCGCATTAAGTGTTATTCTACAGCCGATTTTTAAAGGTTTCAACCGGACCTATGCCGTGCTGGATGACTACCGCCACCGGCTGTTGGAACACATGTTAAACCGGCGAAGCATTGCCGCTGTTGTTTCCATCGTCATGCTGACGGCCATGGTAGGCGGTTTCATGCTGCTGGATAAGGAACTGCTGCCCATACCCGACAGCGCCAAATTCGAGATTAAAGCCAATACTATACCCTTTTATGGATTTGAAGAGACCAACCGCATCGCCGCCGAGATCGAGACCAAACTCATGGCCCTTAAAGGCGTGGAGTCGGTGTTTACCGAATCCGGCGCCGTTTCCAAGGAGGCCGGCAGAAGCGAAGATATCTCGGTGAACTCCATCCATTATATCGTCAATTGCCAATCCCCGGATGGTCGACCCGGGGTAATGGCCGGCGCCCGTGAGATATTAAATAAAACCGAACTGCTGGATTTCTCCCTTCTCCAGGAGCAAAACACCCTGTCCCAGTACCTGTCCACCGGCGGCGACAATTTCCAGCTCAAAGTCTTTTACGACGATATCGAACGGGGTAAAGAAGCGGTCAAACGGGTGCTGGGTCAAATAAAAAACATCGAAGGATTACATGACCTCAAAACCACCACCAGCGAAGGGAAACCCAGCTATGCCATTACCTTTAACAAAGAGTTATTGGATGAATTGAACATTTCCAAGGAGTATGTCGCCAATTTCATCAACCAGGCGGTGCGGGGAGAGAAAGCCGGTGAAATCAAGCTGGTGCAAAAAAACTACGATATCTATGTCCGGGTGCCGGTGGACGGTATCATGGCCATGAACCGGTTGATGTCCCTGCCCTTGCCCGTCAACAACCAGACCTATTACCTGAAAGACCTGATCGATATCGAGACCCGGCCCTCCATCAAACGCATCGAAAAAGAACGGCAGAATATGTTTTTCCTGGTTTCCGCGGACGCCCCCAAAGAAAAGCTGGATAAGATTATCGGTAAGGCCGAAAAAGAGCTGGAAAAGATCGACTTACCCGTCAATACCCGGGTGGTGATTTCGGGCGAGGAAGAAGAGAGACGAAAAGCCTTCGATTCTTTGACCCAGGCCATATGGTTGGCCATTCTCCTGATGTTCATGATCCAGGCCGCCGAATTCGAAAGTGTTCTCCAGCCCCTTGTTATTATGCTTACCGTGCCCATGGGATTGCTGGGCGGCATCCTGATGCTGTTGATTACCGGGAATTCATTAAACATCATTTCCGGCATCGGGTTCATGGTGACCGTGGGCTTCGTGGATAACGCGGCCATTGTCGAAATAGAATATTTCAACCAATTACGGCACGGGGGAATGAAACTGCGGGAAGCGGTGCTGACCGGGGCCCGGGTCCGGCTGCGGCCCATTTTGATGACCGCCCTGACCGCCATCGTGGGCGTTATTCCCATGGCCACGGCCAGCGAGCTGGGTTCGGAACTCCAGCGTCCCCTGGCGCTGGTGCTGGTGGGCGGCCCCTTACTGGCCACGATCCTTACCCTCTTCCTGATACCGGTCTTTTATGAAATGGTGGAAGGTTACCTGGAAAAACGTAAGGAAAGAAAACCGGTAAAAGGATAAAAACCATGGAAAAAATAATCGATCGCCCGGTGCTGGCGCTGGTATTTTTCGCCATTATCATTCTCCTGGGCATATACTCATATAACCATATGACCATCGGCCTGGTGCCGGACCCGGAGCAGAATCTGCCCTCCGTAACGATCCAGTACAACTGGCCCGGGGTTTCGCCGGACATTATCCTCCAGAAAGTATTAATCCCGGCGGAAACTGAAATAATGAGAGTAAAAGGCGTAGAAACGATCAAAAGCCGCGCCCTCAGCGCCTCCGGTGAGATCCGGGTGGAGTTCGGCCGAAATATCAAATTGAATTTTGCCCACCTGGTGCTGCGGGAAAGACTGAACCGGCTGCAGAGGGACCTACCCAGGGCTGTTCAACTGGTGGGTATTTTCGAGGTAGTGCCGGAGGACTTCCAACAGCGCCCCCTCATGGGCGTGGGCTTATACGGGGAAAATTACTCCATCTACCAACTGCGAAAAATAGCGGAACAGGATATCCAACCCCTGCTGAGTTCTATCCCCGGGGTAGAATCCGCCAATCTATACGGCGGCGTTGAACCTGAAATCAAAATTCTTACCAATGTTTCGAAATTGGAAAGATTCGGGTTGACCATCGGGCATATCCTGGCGCAAATCGGCCGGCATTTCTATTCAAAACAATCTCTCTCATTTAAAAAGGATTCCGTTGAAATCAATCTCTCGCTGTCTGAATCCCCTAAAAAAATCACTGACCTGCAAAATATCTTTATAAAAAAAATGGGCAGCAAGCCACTCTTGTTGAAAGATGTGGCGGAGGTCTATCTGGGCTATGGGGAACTCAGGCTTGAGAGAAGGTACCAGGGGAAACCTTACCTGGTGTTCGACATTCGCAAGGATCGCAGTTACAGTCACCTGGAGGTGACCCAGAGGGTCAGGGACAAACTCCGGGAAATAGCTAATAAATATAAGGGGCAAATTTCCTTTATCGTCCAGAGCGATGAAAGCAAAGATTTAAAAAACGAGCTGCTGCACCTGGGGAAGATTGCCATTTTAACACTGGTGATTATCTTCGTTATTTTGCAGGTGGTGGTCAGGGACTTGAAAGCGGCCCTGCTGATATTTTCATCCGTTTTCTTTTCCGTATTTGCCGCGCTGACAGCCATTTATCTCATGAAGATCGATTTGAATTTACTGACCCTGTCCGGGTTTGCCCTGGGGTTCGGATTATTCGTAGACAACGCCGTGGTGGTATTCGACAGTATCTTAAGACACCGCGAAAAAGGGTTCGACCGGAGAACCGCCGCCGTCCAGGGAGCGAAAACCGTTTTCATCGCGGTGCTGGCCTCCACGTTTACCAACATTATCGTCTTTTTCACCTTTGCCCTATTTTTCAAAGACCGCTTAAAAATGTATTACCTGCCCCTGGCCTATGTGATGACCCTTGCCCTCCTGGCCTCCATCGTTGTCTCATTTGTGCTGATCCCTTCCCTGGCCGCCAGGATGGACCTGAAGTTAAGACGGCAGCCCAAAGAGACGCTTTTCAAAAAAGGAAAATTTTTCCCCTTCATCATAAAATACCCGCTTATTGTCATTATTCCCATCATCATGTTGTTTATCCTTTCGGGGAGGATATTCCTGAAAGAAGTGACTTTCGGGCAGTTTTTTTCCTGGTACTCCAAGGAGCAAGTGGTCGTAGGACTCCGATTTCCCAGCGGCGCCGAATTCGAGAATGTGCAGGAATCCATCGACAAATTTGAAAAGGTAGCGTTGGAAAAGCCCTATCAAAAGGAAGTCAATACGCAGATATCCTCTTCCAATGCTTACATGATCGTCAGCTTTCCCCCTGAGATTGAGAATTCCTCCTATCCCCTTCAATTAAAACAGGAACTGGTGGGGATTGCCACCAACCTGGCCGGCATCGGGGTTTACGTGTCCGGCTTCGACCAGGAACCTTATTATTACAACCCGGATACCGGTTCCAATTTGCCCTACAATATCCATATCAAGGGCTATAATTTCGAGAAATTGATGAAAATAGCCAATGATCTCAGGGATAATCTCCTGACCCACCGCCGGATCAAGGATTGCGAGATCCAGACCGACAAGGATTTCTGGTGGGGGGGTAGGGAAAAGTATTTTTCCCTGAAGCTGGACAGGAATAAATTAGATTATTACCGTCTGCCGCCGTCCTATTTGCTGGCGTTGATTGCCGCCAACCTCAGAGAAAGCACCAATGCGCAGCGGATTAAATTCGAAGATAAGGAGCTTGCCATCGAAATCAAGACGCCGGATGCGAAGAACCTGGAAATCGACGACCTACTGAATATGGAACTTAACTATGGAACAATCCCTTTCCGGCTGAAAGATGTGGCGGATATCGAATTTACCATCCAGAAAGGGGGCATCACCCGGGAAAAGCAGGAATATTGGGCCATGGTCCAGTGGGATTACCTGGGGTCGGCCAAATCCGGCGACCGGTTCCATAAAACCCTTTACGAAAACCTCCAGTTGCCGGTGGGATTCAGCAAAAGCCTGGATGAACGTCGTTGGCGGCTCTCGGAAGAGGAAGAATACCAGTTATGGTGGGCCATCGGCATTTCCTTTCTCTTGATTTACCTGGTGCTGGGAATCCTCTATGAGGACTTCTTTCAACCGTTGTTAATCATGCTGACCATCCCGCTGTCATTGATCGGGGTTTTTCTTGCTTTCTGGCTGCTGGATTTTTCTTTCGACGCCTCCGGCTATATCGGGGTGATTTTGATGATGGGCATCGTGGTTAATAACGCCATTCTATTGATCGATAATATCAATCGCCACATTGCAAAAACCTCAAGGATCATCGAATCCATTGTCATTGGAACCAAAGAACGGATACGGCCGATTATCATGACCACGTTAACCGCGGTGCTGGGTATGGTACCGTTGGTGGTTCTTCGCGACAGCGGTTCCAAAGGGGATATCTGGACCAACCTGGCGGTCTGTACCATTGGGGGGTTAACCACTTCCACCTTGTTGATTTTATTCGTAATGCCCATTTGTTACTACCTTTTCTACAAACTGCATAAGTTCATTACCAACCCCGATGTCCAAACACCCCTTGAGCAACTGCCATGAAAATAGCTTTTTTCTTCTCTTCTATCTTTTCCTTATACCGCTCGGCCTACTCGGGTCTACCCAAAGAGGCCTGGATGCTCTCGGTGGTGGAATTTGTCAACCGCAGCGGTACCATGGTTTTTTTCTATATGACGCTCTACCTGACCCAGACCTTCGCTTATACCCCGACCCAGGCCGGCCAGGTAATCAGCGCTTACGGTATCGGTGCGCTGGCGGGTTCCTATGCCGGGGGGAAATTAACCGACGTCATGGGGGCCTACAATGTGCAAAAGTTCAGCCTGGCGATTACGGGTCTTACGTTTTTCCTGTTGGGGCAACTCAGGTCTTACTGGTTGATTACGGCGGCCATGTTTTTCCTGGGGGTTTGTTCCGAAGCCCTGCAGCCGGCCAATGCCACGGCCATGTCGCAGGTATGCCCCCCGGAGCTGAGAACCAAAGGATTTGCCCTGAACCGGCTGGCGATTAACCTGGGGGTCACCATCGGGCCGGTGGTGGGCGGTTACCTGGCGCTCGTCGATTACGGGCTGCTTTTCTGGATCGACGGGCTCACCTGCCTGTTGGCGGCGGGTGTATTTATGCTATTTTTCAAAACCGCCCGACCGGCGCAGGACTTCCATGCCGGTTCCCCTGTGAACACCCCAGCCCAATCCGTGTGGCGAGATGTCTACTTCTTGAAAATACTGGCATTTGTCTTTTTTCTCGGGGTGATTTTCGTGCAGTTGTTCAATACTTTTCCCCTGTTTTTCCGAACCGTTTACGGTTTAAAAGAGAACCGCATCGGGCTGCTGATTGCCGTTAATACCGTGATGATCGTGTTATTTGAAATGCTGCTGATGGATGCGTTAAAAAAGCGTCCGGTAGGAAAAGTGATTGCTTTGGGCGCATTATTACTGGGCGGTGGGTTTGCCCTGATGCCGCTGGGGAGAACGTTTTTATTCGGTTGTTTTACCGTGGCGGTATGGACCATGGGTGAGATGTTGGCGCTGCCTTCCCTGACGGCATTGATCGCCAATCATTCGGATGATGCGGTGCGGGGAAAATACATGGGCTTATTCAGTTTTGCTTTTGCGCTGTCCATGGTAGTGGGGCCCCTATTGGGCGCTAAGATTTACGATTCCCTCGGACCCAGTATCCTGTGGTTCGGCTGCGGCGTGGCCGGCATCATCCTCTGGTGGGGTTTCCCTTCCCTGGAAAAGGTGAAAGCGAAAAGCGCAATTCGGTAGGGAACAGGCGCTGCCTGTTCCCTACAAATGATTCGTTGGATCGGCTTTGCGTTTGAAATACTCCACGAAATCCTGGTATTCCGGCGGCGCATCCGTGATGCGGATGCCTATTTCATCGTCGATATTATGCTCGTTACTGGGGGACGCCCGACACCAGATGACCTCGCCTTTTATCTTGAGAATATCCCCCGGCACTGCCAGGGATAAAACAATCTCCGCATTCACGGGAATTTTTTTATCCACACCGACACAGATTCCATCCCTGGATATATTGTCAGTCATTCCAAGACCTTCGAAACCATCTTCACTAAGGCTAACAATCAAATTCTTTTTTATACGCGGTTCTTTCCTCTCAATCATGGTTTAACCTCGCATTATTATAATATATCTTTTCTCCTATTTTTCAACCGTTATCTTTCGCTTCTTCTTTTTCTTTTTTTCCACGGAGAAACCGAATTTCCCGATAAGAGCGCCGGACTGGTAATATTTCCCGTGGGAATAGCATACGGGATTGGCGTGGGAAAGATTGAAGGCCCCGGTTTTCAGGTCCAGGTGGGCCTTCGATCCATGCACGGCCACTATTTCAGCTAAAAACATGTGATGCGTCCCAAGTGGCTTAATTTCCCTGACCACGCATTCCAGGTTCACCGGGGATTCGGCTATCAGCGGCGCTTTTATTTTGTCGGCGGGGAAAGGGGTCAACTGCATTTCTTTAAACTTGTCCACATCCCGGCCGGACTTGACGCCGCACCAATCCGTGGCAAAGGCCAGTTCTTTACCCACCAGGTTGAGGCCGAACTCCCGGTATTTTTCTATAAAACCATAGGAAAATCTTTCGGGTCGTACAGAGATGTAACACATGGGGGGTTCGGTGCAGACGATCCCGGTCCAGGCCACGGTCATGATATTGTATTCCGCCGCCATATCGCCGGAAGTCACCATGACGACGGGCAACGGGAAAAGCATGGTACCCGGTTTCCAGGTTACTTTCTCAAATGTATCCGGGTTTGTTTTTGTCTTCATACCGGTTCCTTATTCATCGATGTTGTTTATTTTTCAAAAATAGTACCATATCCACTACCCTATGTCAAATGATAAAAAGGGATACACAAGTTTTTTCTTTTAACCCCCATATTCACAGTTCAATAATACGTCCATAAGGTCCAAATGTCAACTAAAAAACTTTGGTTCTTGCTTCGTGCCTTTGTGGCTATTTTCACAGCAGGCTTTCGAAAAACAATTGAATCCCCCAGCGGTAACTCCGTCCCTGGGGATAATATACCGCCTGGGTAGGATCAAAATATAAGATATTGTTTCTCACCATATCCCGCAATAATTCTTTTAACCGGGGAATCTCTATGGGAAGTTTCTCCAAATCGATACTTCTTACGGTCTCCTTTTCATCGATCACCCGCAGCACCTGTCTTTTGCCTTCATCAAATTCGGCATAATGGGCGATCATTCCTCTCATCTTATCTTTTATCAACGCGAGAACCGCATCGGTGGGTTTGTTGAAACGTTCATTCAATATATCCTGGATTTCCCACATGCTGCCGCCCACGGTGTCCCATATCATTTCCGCTTCTCCCCGGGTTAACGTATAATCTTTTATCTTTGAATATTTCTCCAGGTTTAACAGCCATTCCATTACATCTTCTTTTGACAGGTAATCCACTTTATAAAAGGAGGAGGATTTTTTAAGTTTCGAATCGTTGTATACGGTATCCAAGAAATACCCGTCCGAAGAGGCAATAATAATATGCGCCAGGTGGCTCTCTTTGGTCATGGCAACAAAAAAATTGAATAGTGCGATGATCAGGTGGCGGTCCTTATCATTGTTGATATATATCCTGTCCAACGCTTGAAGTTCATCGATGATCAATATGGGTTTGATTCCTTTTTTATTCGCTGCTAAGAATTCGGATTTCATGACCTTAAAAGGGTCGGCGCGTTTTTCCAGGATTTGCTTCTCTACTGTTGAACTGATCTTAAAAAACCCGATATTTATATCGGATGTCAATTTCTCCTTTTTTTCGCCTTTTCCTTCGACATGGAAAAAGCTTTTTAGGAAATCCTCATAGACATTTGTAAAGGTTTCCCGTAAATTCAAGAACTTGACATCCAGGTGCTGTTCTTTTTCCAATTGTTGGAAGAATCTATACAGCAGCGTGGTTTTCCCTGATGATTTGGGGCCATGAAGAAAGAGAATGGACTCAGGCCGTATATTGATATATTCGGCCAGGTAGGATAGTTCTCTTTGCCTGTTTATAAATGCAACATCCTTCCGGAATTCCAGGTTATTTTTAATCATGCCCCAATTATAATACCTCTGTTTCTTTTTTTCAACTAATAACAAAACGATCAGGATGGAAAAGAGAGATACAAGTAATTTTCTTCTTTTATTTTCTCGTTGACCCTTCGAAAATGGCGATCTCCTCTGCAGTCAGTCCATATAATTCATATACAAGGGCATCGATCTGGCGGTCGGTTGCGTCGATCCGGCGCTGAATCATCTCCTGATCGTGCTGCGTTTTGACTGAGTCTTTATTCTTATGGAGATTCAACATGGTTTCGACCAGCTTTACCATCTCATCATGAAGCGATTTGTCTTTGGGAATGGAAAAGTCGATACCGCGGATGGGGATTTTTTCAATATATATTTTTTGTTGGAGGAGCCGCCCTCTTTTCTGGATATCCCCCAAAACAGAACATAATCTGCCAAGGAATCTCCAAATCAAAGAAGAATTGAGAATTCCAAGTAAATACTTATCATCAATTGGAATAAAAAAACAGGTCTTATTAAGATAAAATGAATTATAATCCAATGAAAAGCGACTTTCCATGGCGATCTCAGGAAAAACTATCTTCGGTTTCTCAAACTCTTCATAATAATCTACCGTATCCTGTATCTCATACCATTTATAAGCCCCAGGTTTTCTTCCTTTCCATTCACCACCTCGCCAGTTATTTGGCCTGGGGGTGAGTTTTTCCTTGAATTGCAAAAGATGCCTTTCTATTGATGGGTATTTATTAATATCGATTCCCCTTCGAGTAAATATTAGGAAACGATCTTTGTAATAAATGCAGTATTTCCGGACGTCATCCCCGCTAACAAACGGCTTGATGACCTCACTACAGCCAGGGTCCTCCGCAATCAGTCGATCCCGTGTCGTGCTGTCGATAACAAACGCCTCGTTAAGGCCTGTCAATACACCTCGAAAGATTTTCCCTTCCACATAATCGCCAAGTGGAATTCCATTAGTCTTCATCTTTTCAAAAATGGATACTTCACCACTGTCCGCCAATGTCCAGTTTTCGCCGCTAATAGACCGCTTATCGAGCTTTTTGCCGTTCGCTTCCACTTCATCGCTCAAAGAATCGAAATTCAATCTCTTTATCGGCGCATAGTTGAATAGCTGATCTTTTAATATTTCACGACCCAGGATGATAATAGCCGGGAAAGTCGCCGCGCCTTGAAACACGGGCAATTCACCGAAATCTACTATCTGATCTATTCGCGATTCCCGCGAGATATATTCTCTAAGGGCTTTGCCATAATTCGCCCGCATCCACTTATTGGAGCAAATCATACCGAAAAGGCCATCTGTTTTCAAAACTTTCAAGCCTTTCTCAAAAAAGTAAACATACAAATCCGCCGTGCCGGCATAAGTCTGGTAACGCTCTTTTACAAAATTCTTAAATTCTTCCCCAAGACTCTCCTGGCGTACATACGGCGGATTCCCGATTACCACATCAAAGCCCCCTTTAACCATGACTCCCGCAAACTCATGATTCCAATCAAATGGATTCACCCTTCGCAATTCTTCCGGGTCGGGAAACATTTTGCTCTTAAAATATTCCGGCCCAATCAAACTGTTGCCGCATTTTATGTTTTTTCTTAGATCCGGCAGCACCGTCTCCTTAAAAAGGGTCCGTTCCTCGTGCAGTTCATCACGGTCGGTATCTTCAAGGGCCTTAAGGGAAAGCGAAAAACACGTCACTTCAACCGCCTGTGGATCGATGTCGACTCCGAACAGGTTATTGAGAAGTATCCCGCGTTTAAGCCTGGCCGTTAGACGCACACGCCCGTCAGCGTCATAATAAGCATCGTCTTTGTCCCGGGCGGTCAGTTTTTTTTTACCGTCATAATAGCGAATATGCCATTCGATTAAGGCAGTATAAGCGCCCACCAGGAAAGAACCTGAACCGCAAGCCGGGTCGAGAATCTTTAGTTTTGCCGCATCCTCCGGGGTTTGACATTTTGCCAATAATTTCCCTACCGTGTTTTTTACGATGTAATCGACAATATACTGCGGTGTATAATAGACGCCACCGGCCTTTCTCACTTCCGGTTTTTCCTCGATTTTTACCCGCTGTTCCGTAGTTCTTACCACCCTTCCAAGGAACCGTTCATAAATCGTACCCAGGATTTCCACCGGCATAACGGCAAAATTGATATGCGAATTTTCCGGTTGTAATGAGCGGATAATATCGCTTACCACCTTGTTTGATACCGCCACATTTTCCAGTTCGGGCCGCTCCTGGAAAATACTGCCGTTGTAAAATTTATTGAGCCTGTCGAAAATATCGCGGCAAGCGTTGAACCACCCCGTGTCGCTGTCGGCTAGGCCATCTTTCTCCACCCTTTCCGCCAACCGTTCCAGGTAATCCTCTTCTATTTCTCTATCGGATAAGGCTTTCACAAATATTAACCGGTCGATCAGCAACTGGACGGCGGCGGTAATCAGAATGCCGTCGGCCTGGGGGTTGTGTTTTTTCATGTCTTTTGCCAGGCGCACACGCCACCCCTTTTGGTCGTCGTCCATATCGCTGAGAAATGCCTTATCCGGCGGGGTGCGGTTTGTTTTTAGTTTCTTAGGCGAAAGCGCCAATGCCCAGAGACCTTTGGGGTCGCTGCCATTCCGTGTCCGCGCCGCGCGCCGCATGTTATCGCGCTCGAAAATCTCCCAAAGCCGGTCAAACTGCGTCACGAAATCCTCGCATTTCCAATTAATCGCCAGGAAATTTACCAGGGCTTTCGGGTTATCCACATGCATTGTGCAGTCGATCACCAGGAATTCCTCGAAATCCGAGAGCACGGCGAAATCGATTCTCCGCGCCGGGGATAGGCTTTGGGTAGAATAAGCATAAGCATAGACCTGGTTTAGCCAGCGGGGGTCGTGCATATCGTATTTAACCTGTTTGGCGTCCATTAAGAGTAGGTGTTGGCCGTCCAACTGCAGGATATAATCCGGGCGTTTACCGGAGCGGGTAGGCCGACGTTACGGGTGTTCCAATTGAGGTAGTCGAAAAGCGGGCGGATAAAATTGTTTTCAATCATAGCTTCGGCCTGGTTACGCAAGCGCGCTTCGTTGGCCTTGAAGTCATTGACAAGTTCTTCGATTTTAATTTTACTCTGTTCTTTCGTATACGGCATGTGAAAATTATATCTCATTTCGATTAACGAGTAAACAAAGTAAAGGGATTTTTTTGTTGGTATTTAATTGCTCTTATCCGAAACCCACCGGTTAATGAAAGCACTCGACGAGATTGAAATAGAAGAGTAGACGCGAAGAAAAAACAAGGAAGAGCGGAGGAAAAGATAAAGTGATGAATGATGAATGATGAATGATGAAGAAAAGATGGAAGAGTGGAAAAACAATCTGTGGATAAAAATCCACGGAACACACGGGCGCCTAAAAATCAGCCAGGTTAATGAGGCAGTAAATAACTGTGCCTTTCAACTTTGCGATTATTAAACTTCAAAAGGATAGGTGTAATCGGGATATTGAAATGGTCTACAAAAACAACTGTTTTCATCATGTAAAAGGGCGAAAAATCAAAATTTATCGTCCACCCGTCCACGTCCTCAACTCGATCGTGAATCGCAATGCCAAAACATTGCCGTCCTTCTTTTCTTAATTTTTTCAAAATCTCAACCCCATCGGAAATACATGAATGGCAATCCCTTAAATTGAAGATTAAAACATGAATCGTGCCATTTTGGGGGATTAAGCGATCCAATTTTAGTTCACTTCCACTAAGATCAAACACAGTCGCTTCTTCGATGTTATTTATGGCAAAAGGATCTGCTGGTTTCCTAACAATGACAAACTTAAAAATGACCACCAAAATAATTGCAAAGGCTAAGACTCCAACTCCTATATTCAAAAGCAATTCGTATCTTTTCATCTTTTCCTTTTAATCGGTTAGGGCATAAATGTTAATTGTACAATTTTCAGTGCCTTCATCCTCGCCGGGGTTGCCGGTGGCGTAGCAATAATATTTCCCGTCATGGGCGGCCAGGAAATAATCGTCGATAAAAAAAGTATTTTCCAGTTTCATGGTATCGACATTATAAAAGAGCAGGGCAAATTTTTTAAGTTTATCGCTGCACGTGCGCAGTTGTAAAACCAGGTAACCGCCTTCCACGACTGCTTTTGTTATGCGCGAATAACCGGTCTTCCATTTAAAAATATTTCTCCCAAATGTTTGCGGGTCTTCACCCATTTTGCCCAGGTCATAAAAATCGGCCGGCATTTTTTTATAGAATGAGGGAGTTTCCAATGGCCATTCTTTTAAAAGTTTTAATTGATCGACAGAAACTTCAAAAACCTTCAATTTGTCTTCAGCAAGGACGAAGACGCTTTTTTTATGGTAAACAATATAGAAATCCATATTGCCATAGTTTTTTGTTTTATCATGCCATTCTTCCAGCAGGTTTACCGCTGCTTTGCCGTCGCTATTAAAAATTTTTAAAAGATTGACATGGGTCTTTTCACCCTTAATATCCAGGAAATTAAGACCTGTTAGGAACCATTTATTATCCAGGAAAAGTGCATCTCGTACGACATGCGGATAATAATCCCGT
>JAPKZK010000168.1 GCA_026393835.1 Candidatus Aminicenantota bacterium
CGGCTGATATAGTAGAAAAAAGGAGTGGTCCGGGCGTTTAAAGGATTCAATTAATAGTTCTAAGGGTTGGAATAGGAGCTCGAGGCATCGATCTATCGGCAAAAAATGTGTTACCCATTCAAAATGAGAAAGAACCAAAAATATAAAGGAAATATCTATTCGACTTGAGGAATCATGTGAGTCTCCATATTAAACTTATATTCCATATAGCTTTTCTTATAAAAAAGACTCGACAACGCCTCCCGGTTTGTCTTAATAGAGGGTTTAAAATAAAAAAACGAAGGAGAATGGCTAAATGCTTAAAGTCGAAGTGGGTTTAAGATTAAAAAAAGTACGGCTGACCCCCTCCCGGAGACTATGAAAATGTAGTCCGTGTTTGTCCGTGTTCGTCCGTGGCTACTTTATTTTCATGACAGATTAAAATATGGAAAATTATTTCCTCTTTGCCACGCGCCGGGATACCTTTGAGAACAGGTCCTTTAAGATTTTCGCTTCCTCTCCACCCATCAACAGTGAAAGTGCGAATACGATTACCATATAAATAGAACCCATGATCCCAATAATTAAAGCGGCATGGATATGCTTTTCGGGATTAAGGGGTAAACCGGGATAGCGAAACAGCAGCGAAACGATGATAACTCCCGCCAGCACCGCGGCCGATGCTTTGATCGTGGTAATAATGAAAGCACGAATTCTTAACTCTTCCTTTCGCCCATATGTGCGAATATAATCCAGCAGCATAATAAGAAAAATGAGCCAGAAACAAAACACCGAGGCCATCGCAATCCCCGGACCGCCCATTTTTCTCCGGCATATCTCGTATATTAAAAAGGATAGGGCCGTGCAAATAGAAGAAACCACCATGGGGCGAAGGGTGTTTTTCCTGGCATAGTAACCGTTCACCAGTATCTGGAGGGCCGCAAAAGCAGGGACGGCAAATATCATGCGACGCAGCAACTCCGCGGTATAAATATTATTTTCCGGCGTAAAAGCGCCCCGGTAATATAATAACGTGATTACCGGCTGCGCCAGCAAAAAAATTCCCCCGGTCATGACAAATGAAAGAAATATCACCCCCCTCATGGTATGACTTAACGTACTGGAAAACTCCCCGGTTTTCCCCAGTCGCCACAATTGGGAAAGGTAGGTAAGCGATACCTGGCCGGCCGCCTGCCCCACCAGCGCTATGGGAATTAACATCACCGTACGACTGTAATTCAAGCAGGTAATGGTCCCCTCGGGTATCCCGCTTTTAGCGCCGAAAAAGCGGAGGTAAAACTGGTCTACTGTCAGGAGCGAAACGCCGATCATTAGGGGTAAACTCAGCCGGATGAATTCCCGCAAATCAGCGGCTTTAAAATCAAAGGACAATTTGTAATCGATGGTTTTCCCGGCCAGCAGATAGCAGATAAAGAATGGTCCCAGGATAGCCCCCAGCAGGACGCCCACACTGAGCCCCCCGACGCCGATGACGCCGCCCAGGGCCACGCCGCCCAGGATAATGCCCAGGTTATAGATAATGGGCCCCCAGGCATTGCCCCGGAAATCCCCCCGCGCCCGCAAAGTGGCATTAATCAACCCACCCACGATGAAAAATACCTGGGCCGGCAGTATGAGCCGGGTTAAACCGACCAATTGGTGAAATTTGGGCGCGTTGTTAGTGAATTGCGGGAATAACAGCGCCGAAAACCACGTCGCCAAAAACATCGAAACAATGGTAAATAGGATGATGATAATAGTTATGGGCGTGAATACGGCGGCAAAAACCTCCTGCCCTTGTTTGTCGATCCGGGGCGGGACGTCGTCGTCGATATACTTTGACAGCATGGGGATGAGAACAATACTGAAAGCCCCTCCCGCCAGCATGTAGTTCAGCGCATCCGGGATAAGAAAAGAGGCATTGTAAACATCCGTGATCTCCTGGGCGCCGAATCTCCAGGAAATCACCATCTCCCGGATCAACCCCAGGAAACGGCTGATAAAATACGCCCCCGCGATTAATCCCGTACCGGCAATAATGTTCTTCATTTTGTCGGTCATACCGTCATCCCATATCCGTTATTCCGTCCGTTCATTTGCATTCATCATTTATCATTTATCATTTATCATTTATAATTCATCATTCATTTTTTTTCCACTTTTCCATCATTTCCCATCGCTTGACTGCTTCAAGAAATACATCGGCAATATAATCCGCTTTTTTTTGCGTATACTCCCTGGCTTTTTTGACATCGAAATCCAGGTACCCGTCTCCTGCTTCCGGGTAGCGGGTGGTGGCCCAGGCCGGCAGAATGGAAAACCCCGCATCGATACCCGCCCTGCCTACGTTGTCTTTACCCAGTTTCTCATACATTTCCTTATCCACCAGCGCGGGATTGTAGGCCATTACCAGGGCCGCCTCTTCCAGGTCGCCGTGGCCGGACTGCGTCGCTTTCCTTCCATAGACTTCATTGGCAATATTAAACGCCATCTTCCACCAATCCACGATCATAAAATGGGCGCCGGTTTCGTTAAAAACCCGTCCCATCGCCCTTTTGGCTGCTTCGGTATTGCCGCCGTGACCATTGATGATCAGGATATTCTTAAAACCCGTCCGGACCAGGTGTTTTAACACATCATAAATATACTCTTCCATGATCTCTTCCCTGACCGTAATGGAACCGGGGAAATTCGAAAGGCTCTGCCCCGTAAACCCGTGATTGATGGACGGCGCAATCAGCGCATTGCATTTATCCCAGACCAACTCGGCCAGGTTATTGGGAATGAAATTATCCGCGCCGATGGCAACCGCGCCGTGGGACTCGACGGTCCCGATGGGTAAAATAATCCTGTCGGTAATCCCCGGGACAATGGCGGCAAGCCTCATCCAGCAATACTCCTCCATATGATGGAACTTTAAATCCTTCACTTTCTGCACCTGCGACAAAGAGGGTACAGCAAGACACAAAATGATTAAAATAGCCGGTATTACTTTAACCTTATTCATGGTTACCTCCATTTAATTCAGACCATGATTATACCATATTCCATGCCGGTTCCCTAAAGAATTTTTTTATCCCGAAATATAAATCGGGAACCCCCTAAACAGCATATACCCCGCGATTTAAGAGAAAAATGGGTCCGATTTATAAACCAGGGCGATTTTTTTCTCTATTCGTTATATAATAGAGAACATGAATAAAAAATCTAATAATTTAACTGGAAGGAGGCATTCAAATGATAAATGGTTTTTTTAAAAAAATGAATTCTTACCGGGCTTTCCCGGTTTTAATGGCCGCTGCTGTCTTCTGCGGATTATTAACCCCCGTGACCGCTTCCGGCAGCGGCGCCGAACAGGATACCATAACCCACAAAATCTCCGTGGATGTAATGCTGGTACCCATTTTCGTAATAAGCCCGGAAGGGGATCCTGTCTTTGACCTGAAAAAAGAAGATTTCGAACTCTATGCCAACGGAACCCCGATTGAAATCTCTGAATTTGTGCAATTCAATTTTGAAAACCGGCAAGAGGTCAGTGAAGAAGTGATGGTTAAAGCCCAGGCAGTAGAAGTTAAACAACCGGAGCGGGCCATATTTATCGTTATCGATTCTGTTTTTAACAGCTTTTTCGGCTACCGGCGCGGCAAGGAGATTGCCTGCGACATCATCAAAAACGGCTCGCCGGGGGATATGTTTATCGTCATGGAAAACAGGGCCGGCGGCGGACTCCGGCACATTGCCGGACCGGATGAAAACAAAGAAAATATCATCAAGGAAATCGATAAACTGAAATTACCCTCGGGCAATTGGGACAGGAATTTGAATCTAACCAGGGAATGGAATATCCTGGCCGATACCAATTTCTACGATCCCGCGGAAATATCCTCGGGACTTGAAAATCTTGTCAATAAGAACCGGTTTATGGAACAAAATGCCTATAAAAACCAGGCCCACCATTTCAGCGATTTTCTTGTCCAATTCAAGTATGCCCTTAAGACCATTACCCGGCCCAAGGTTGTTTTTTTAATCTCCGAAGGAATAGACAAAGCCGCTTTTAGAATCCTTCAAGAACCCGAACAAGTCGCTGAATACGATAAATCGACCTCTGCCTTAACCAGGGAAGAAGAAAGGGTGGACAAAAGAAAAGATTTCCAGGACCCGCGGCTATTTAAAGACCTCCAGCAGGTGGTAAAAGCCATGAACGAAGGGGGCAGCGTTCTCTATACCATTAACCCCGGGCGCATCCGCGAGGATGAAGAAGCCTCGGGTGAGATGAGTTTGCGCTTCCTGGCCCATGAAAGCGGCGGCCAGTACATTGCCGGCGTCGATACCAGGAAAATCATCAAGAAGGTCAAAACCACTACCGCCGCCTACTACGAACTGGCTTTTGCCCCGACGCCGGAAATGCGCACAGATATCAATATCGAAGTAAAATGCAAACGGCCGGGCCTCAAAGTGAACTCCTTCAAGAAAACCGAACGGACCAAACCGTATTACCGCATGGATATAGTTGAAAAGAAACTGTTTGCCCTCAACACCGTGACCGGCGGTAGTTGGAGCCGCATCGTGGGAAAAGTAGTTAGAATAAAATATCGCAGTCTCAGGGACGAAAAACAGGGCAGTGAAATTATTTCCCTGCTGGAAATACCGCTGCCGCCAAAAATGAAAGACCGTGAACTGGATCTGTTTTACGTTCAAATCGATCCGCAAACCGGGAAAGCCAATATCGAACTACTCACCCAAACCCTGAAGGACCGGGCCAATATCATTGTCAGGAAAAGAGAAAATAAAAAAGATTTTTTTGTCATCATCGAACCCGTATTTACCTATTGCGTTTACAACCAGGTATAAGGGATTTAAAATGCTGCTATTATCTTAATTGAAAAGATTCAGCGGATATGTTAAAATGGTCTTTTACGAGGATTAACCATGAAAAATAAAAAAGTATTACACTTCAGTATTTTTAGCCTTTTGTTTCTCTGTATCGGCCTACAGTTGAAAAGCGAAGTTAAAGTTTCCCAGTTGGCCCACATTTACCGGAAATGGTTGCAAGAGGAGGCGGCTTATATTATCACCTCCAGCGAACGTAAAGTATTCCTGCAGTTGGATACCGACAGGGAAAGAGATATGTTTATCGAAACCTTCTGGAAGCAGAGAGACCCCAACCCCAATACAGTAGAGAATGAATATAAGATAGAGCATATCCGGCGCTTAAAGTATGCCAATGAAACGCTGGGCCGCGGGTCGCCCTCTCCCGGGTGGCGAACCGACATGGGGCGTATTTATATCATCCTGGGCGAACCCAAAACCATTGAACGGTATGAAAATATGACCGAGGTTTATCCCACCATCGTCTGGTTTTTTCAGGGTTTTGGGAAATACGGGCTGCCCGATGCCTTTAGCGTTGTTTTTTTTAAACCGGAGGGCTCGGGCGATTATGTAATATACAGCCCCTTGATCCACGGACCCCAGAAGTTACTGGTCAATTACATGGGTGATGTGAATGATTATGTGCAGGCCTATAATGAAATGTCCCGCGTTAATCCGAACCTGGCAAGGGTCTCCATCTCCCTGTTGGAAGGCGACGATAGCATCGGCGTGAGGCCTTCGATTGCTTCCGATCTGCTGGTCCAAAAGCAAATACCCGAAGTCCCTGCCAAAGCAGTCAATGACGAATATGCCGCCAAACTCTTAAAATATAAAGCATATATCGACGTGGAATACTCGGTCAACTATATCCCCAACAGTTCCCTGATACGTGTAATCCGGGGGAACTCCGACTTCTTTTTCGTCCATTACCTTATCGAACCCCAAAAACTCAGCCTGGAACAATATGACAAGGATTTCTTCGCCAACCTCGAAATTAACGGCAGCGCCCTGGACGCCAACGACCGGATAGTCTATGAATTTACAAAAACCGCCCCCATTAAACTCCAGGCAGACCAGGTGGAGAAAATCAAGGATAAACTTTTCAGTTTCCAGGATATGTTCCCCCTGATCGAGGGAAAGTATAAAATCTACATACTGGTACGGAATTCGGTTTCCAAGGAATTCACTTCCATAGAAAAAGAAGTCGTCATTCCCGCCGTCTCCAAAATAATGGAGCAGCCCTGGATAAGCGAGTTGATCCTGGCCAATACCGCAAAAAGAGACCCCAAATACAGTAACAGCGAAAAATCCTTCCTGTTCAACGGCGTCCAACTCCTGCCATCGCCGCGAAACGATTTCATCGCCAGCGATACGTTGTACGTCTATTTCCAACTGTCCGGGCTAACCCCGGAGCAGCTTGAAAAAGGGCATATCATATATACATTATATAAAGATGACCAACCCATTAAAACAACCAGGAAGAACCTGGAAAACTACACAGATAAAACCGGTATATTGGAGGAGTTTTCCCTGGCGGGTTACACCGCCGCCTATTATAATTTAAGGGCCTCCGTGTACGGAAACGAGACCCAGTCCCTGGTAATGGGGGAAGAGAGTTTTTATATTAGTCCCGTGGGATATTTACCCCGTCCCTGGGTGGTATCGCTGTCGTCCCCGGCCGACAGCCCCGATAACTTAAATAAACTGGGCATCCAGTATGCCAACTGCAATGAAGATGAAAAGTCCCTGGATTACCTGAGAAGGGCTTATAACCTCAATCCCACCTCCCCCACCCTGGCAGCGGATTACTGCCGTATTTTAAATAAGCTCAAAATGTATCAAAAAGTGTTGGATGTAGGGGCGCCCTTTATGCAATCGGATCAAAAACAGGAATTCTATGCATTGCTGGGCCTTGCTTCACAATCCCTGGGTCAATATGAACAGGCCGTTAGCTATTTCAAAGATTATCTCGCTTACCATGGGACAAATTTAAGAATTCTAAATGCCATCGGTATCTGTTATCAACAGTTGGGCAATATCGATGAAGCCCTCGTGGCCTGGGAAAAATCCCTGGAAATCTTCCCCAATCAACCCGAACTAAAAACTTACGTGGAATCTTTGAAAAAGAGTAAGACCAAAAGCAAGTAATGAAAATAAGAAACAATAAAAAAGGAGCCGAAACATGAATAAAAAATATATAATAATGTTTTTGGCGATGCTGCTCGTTCCTTTCCTCTTCGGTTTTTGCAGCCGGAAATTCCAATACGATTCCACCAGGGACCTGACATTGAATGCAAAGGACTTTATTTCAAAAGTAAGGTATCTCATTACCAGGGTTGAAAAAAAACAATTTCACAGTCTGACCACCGATCAAGAGAGGAGCGACTTTATCGAAAATTTCTGGAAAAAAAGAGACCCGGACCCCGCCACCGAGGAAAATGAATTTAAAGACGAGTATTTCAAACGGATCGAAGAGGCCAATCACCTTTTCAAAGGAGATTCCAGCCCGGGTTGGTTGACGGACCGGGGGCGAATTTATATATTGCTGGGTCCCCCGGACATGCGCCGCTTCCGCCCCGGGGAAATCAATTCCCTGGGTAGTATGAAAACCGGGTATGAAATGCCCCATGAGATATGGTATTACGGTTTTTACCCCATCATATTTATCGACCAACTGGAAAACGGCAGTTTCATATTGTCCCCCCTGGGCGCCGAGCATTTAGCCACCATATTAAGAACCGGCATGAGCTTAAAACCCACGGTAGCCAAAGGCGGCAAGATACCCCTCGATTTTAACGCCCACGTCAATTATGGAGAAAATGGGCAGGCCAACCTCCAGGTTAAGGTCCCATACAAAAATATCCTGTTCCAGGAAAACACCAATAACAAAGGCCGTTTCACCACCGTCCTTACCTTGCACACGATTGTTTTCGGTTCCCACGGTAAGAAAGTTCAAGAGTTCTCTAACGACTATCCCCTTTCCTTGACGGAAGAAGAGTTGAAGACCCGGGACGAATACGTCATCGATGTCCCTCTCACGCTGGCGGCCGGGGAATATGAAATCCAAATCACCCTGGAAAGCAAGGCGGATGATCTTCGGACCAAAAAGAGCGCCAAAATCAAAATATGAAATTTAAGAGCCCACGGAACACACGGAACACAGCGAAAAAATACGAGATTCGCAGAGACAATTTTATATATAATATATGATAGGATATAATAAGAAGGAATAAGGAGTAAAAAATGAAAAGAGGAAAAATGTTTAGCGTCGTGATTGCGGTGATAGTCGTTTTCGGCTTTACCGCTTCTTTGCTCCATGCGCAGTCAGGTTACGGAAAAGGTCGGCTGCAAGGGAAAGTCATTTTTGCGGATACCAAGCAGCCTGCGGCCAACGTCGATATTTTGATCCAGTTCACCCTGGATGCCAACCTGAAGTTTGAAACCAAGAGCAATAAGAATGGGGAATGGGGATTCATCGGCCTGGGTACCGGTGAATGGCGAATCACAGCATCATTAACCGGTTATCTCCCCGACAAGAAGGCCTTAAGAGTGAGCCAGTTCGAGAACAACCCTTTCTTAAATTTAACCCTGGAAAAAATAACCGAGGCTGATCTTCAAGTCGACACTACCTCTCTTCTCGGACAGGGAAACAAATTTTACGATGAAGGGAAATACGAGGAAGCCATAACTGCTTTTACGGGATTTCGAGAGAAAACTCCTGAATTCATCGAAGTTTGCATCAATATCGGGAACTGTTTGATGAAGATAGAAAAGTATGACGAGGCCATTGCCCAGTACAATAAATTCCTGGAAGCTGCGCAGTTAAAAAATGAAAAAATCGAATTGCAAGCCCAGGCCCTGGCTGCCATCGGGGAAATTTATGTCAAACAGGAAAATATGGAAAAAGCCCAGGGATTTTTTATGAAATCCATCGAGTTAAACCCAAAGGACGAAATCCTGGCTTATAATGTAGCTGAGATTTTCTTCAGCAACAATAAAAACGAAGAAGCTGCCAAATATTACCTGGTGGCTTCCCAGATCAAACCCCAATGGGGAACTCCCTATTTAAAATTAGGCTATGTTTATTTAAACCTGGGGGAGATTCCAAAGGCCATCGAATATTTTAATAAATTCTTGCAGGTAGACCCTGAGAACCCGGAAGTGCCCAATATCAAAGAAGTGCTCAACGGTCTGAAGGAAGGCGAAGGCGCAGCAGGGGCCGGCGAAGGAGAAAATTAAGTTCTCCAACCAAGGTAATTAATTGTAGGGAACAGGCAATGCCTGTTCCCTACTAATTTACGCCCTGCGCAACGGGCAGGCGTTGCTTAAACCCGCCGCCTGCCGGCCACCGGCCACCGCCCCCATCACGCATCATGTGTGTCGATGTTTTTTCATTGACAATTGACAATTATCCCCATAATTCATCATTCATCATTCATCATTCATCATTCATCATTCATCATTCATCATTCATCATTCATCATTCATCATTCATCATTCATCATTCATCATTCATCATTCGCCAATGGCATGGTTAATTGCTAATTTAAGGCAAAAAAAAAGCCCTCCCCAAACCGCGGGGAGGGCCTTTGTATGGTACCGCGTACTACGTTAATTTCAGCTTAGAACAAGAACTTTACACCGATACGTGCGGCAATAGAATCCATGAAACGGTATTGCCACTTGTAGGAGGGACTGAGATGAGCGCCTTTGGCGGCGACTTCAGTTATATAATCCCAACCATCAAGAAGTGTCTGTTCGGGTAAGTTGATTTTAGCATCGTTGTAGAGAGTATCGGTTCTCTGGGCGATATCGTTATTGGTAATGTTGGAGACGTTCACGTTGAAGTTCAGGGTGTATTTGTCGGAGAGTTTCAAGTTGTATTCTGCATAGATATCGATCTGCCACAAGAAATCGTTACGTCCGAGATTGCCTCTTCCCAGGGGATAAAAACCCTGCATGTCATTCAGGTAGACCTCTGTTTGCAAAGGCGTACCGCTCATGGCAAATGCGTTCAAACCGAAGGTCAAACCAAAATCAAAGGTATAAGCGCCGTAGACTTTGAACTGGTGAGGTCTGTCCGTAGCCAGGAGACCGAGATAATCTTTACCGTCCTGGTTGTAGGTCAAGAACCAACCGTCAAAGTATCTTTCAACGCTGGGGCTCTTACGACCATGTTCGTCGGAACTGGCCAAACCGGCAAAGTTACCATAAAGACGGCTCCAGGTATAAGAGAGACCGCCCAACCAATTGTTTTTAAACTTTCTATCCAGGTTGAGGGTAACTGAGGTGTACTTGCGGACGGCCTTGGTGGCTTTGATGCCGTTGGGCATTGTACCTGCCGCTTGAGCTTCGTCGTATCTATCCTGTATCCATTGGGAACCGGGGTTACCGTTGTAATAGTTTTCACTGCCCCCGATCAGAACGCCGATATCTTCGATGGCGTTCACGATGTAGTTGTAGAGGAACCTGCCGCTGACGGTCCAATCTTCGGTCAATGTTTTCTGCACACCGAAGGTGAACTCATTCTTCTGGTAGGGTTTCATATCAGGCTGGGTGGTATCGAAGGAGACGACTCTCCAGTTCCTGCTTTCGTAATACTGACCGCCGTAAAGGCCGCCTGTCTGTGGATGGGTTGTTTCTTTATAAGTGTTATACCAATCCGCATTTACGATGTCATAGTAGTGGGATATCCATTTAAAACCGCCGTAAGAACCTTCGGCCGCTTCCAGTTTCATAACATCATAATAGATACCGAAACTACCGAAGACCTTCAAGCTGGAATCCCCGAAAACGTCGTAGGCAAATCCGACCCTGGGAGCAAATTTGTCGAAGAAGTCGAATGAGACTGGGGGGGCATAACCGGGTGCAAACGCCGGGATATCTTCTTTTTCAACCCTGGCGCCCAAATTCAAGGTAAATTTCTCGGAAATGGTCCAGGAATCCTGGAGATAAACTGCCCAACGGGTGCTGTTTACTGTGGCGACCACACCGAATGGATTTCTTACTTCGACGTAACCAAGGGTGGTGTGCCTGGTGTTGGCATCGCTGTGCTCATAATTATCGCCCCAGTAGAACCGGAAATAGTTGTAGGGATAAGCGGAGTCTTTGTCGACCCCAACCCGTACCATCTGGACGCCGGCTTTGAAAACATGCTCGCCACCCATATTGGCATAGTAAGTCATATCGAAAGTACCGGTCAACTTGGTCTCGATCTGTTTCCGACTCTGGTAGCCATCGGCGTCACTGTAGTTATTCCAGCCCCTGGCCCTAATGTTGGCAGGGTCGACGCCGGCGACGGCCGAATTGCTTCTTAAAAAGTAGTAACGGGGTTCAGTGGGCCCCACCAACTGCTTATTGTCGGCTTTAAAGTAACCGGCGGAAGCGTTGATCATCAGGTTGTTTCCCAAAGTGTAATCGATGTTGCCGCCGACCGTGAATCTCGGTACGGTGTAACCGAATTTTTTGTAATCTTTGTCAACGTTACCGCTGCCATCCACTGCGGGGAGTTCCCCTTTCCACTTTTCGTAATCCACTGTACCGCTGACTGACACACGCAGGTTGTTGGCAATCTGGCCGGTTAATTTTAATGAACCCGCATAGGTGGTGTCCTTCCTGGTGAAAATGTTGGAACCGGAGAAATGGGTTTCACCGGCAAAAATGGTGGAAATGGGGTTCTGGGTAGCCGGGTTCGGAACGGGCCAATCGTTGCCGTTCCTTTCGGTGGTTTTGAATTTCGGCATAAATGAGCCGAAGAACCACAGTTTGTCTTTGATGATGTAACCACCGAGGCCGAAACCGGGTTCAATGGTGCTCATCTTGTCTTTGGGATAAACGACATACTCGGCGACATCTGCGTCAAAAGGATTGATCCTCAACGATTTACGGTTTGCGCCGCTCAGGACGCTGCCGTCATAATAGGCTGCTAACTGCCCGTGATACTCATTACCGCCGCTCCGGGTGATAACGCTGATAACTCCACCCATGGAACCGCCGTATTCTGCAGCATAACCGGAGGATTTAACCTGGACTTCTTCGATGAAGTCGAAATTCACGCTGGCCCCGGCTTTACCTTTGAACAACGTCGTGGTATCGACGCCATCCACATAGAAGGTGTTTTCCGCTGAACTGGCGCCGTCAAAAGAAACGCCCGCGGAGTAATCGCCGTTAGCCCTTTCGGTGCCGTCCTGGAATTCACTTTCAAAGTTAAGACCGGCTGTCTGGGTAACGATGGTCATAAAGTCACGGCCTTTGGGCAATTTGTCAAAAACTGCCTTGGAGATATTTACGGTCGAAGCGCTCTTTCTTACATCGATTACCGGTGATTTCCCGGTGACTACGATTTCCTGGCGAATAGCGCCGGTTTCCATGACCACATCCAGCTTGTAGGTACGACCGATCGAGACCTGGATACCTGTCCTTTTTACAGTCTTAAAACCTTCAAGGATAAAGGTGAAATCATAAGCCCCGGAAGGCAGCGCCATAAACCGGAACGAGCCGTTGTCGGTGGTAATAGTTGCTTTCTTACCAACCAGACCTGTACCTTCGCATTCTACAGCAACGCCGGGAATCGCGGAACCGTCTTCCAGTACGACTGTACCGATAACTTCACCCTTCTGCTCCTGGCCATAAAGGGCGCCGCAAAAAACCACGACTGCTGCTACGAACAACATTAAAAGTTTGTGTTTCATTAAACCTCCTCAAGTTAGTTTAATTTTGATTTGCAAATTTGTTTGCATATAATTACTTGCAATAATGATGCCAAATGAAAATGACCAGGAAACCCCTTAATCAGTGCAGTTTAAAATTTTCCCGCCGGATGAAATTCAAAAAATTGAATTATCGATTCATATTATTGAAGAAAAAAGTTTTTTTTTCTTAAGTACTTGACTTAACGGATTTTTTCAGGTATCATTAATACTCAAATTAACTGTGCCGGGATAGCTCAGAAGGTAGAGCGAGGGACTGAAAATCCCTGCGTCCGTGGTTCGATTCCGCGTCCCGGCATTTTTTTTATATATCACAACAAGGAGACCATGTATGACCAAAACAATTAACCCGCTTTTAATAGTAGTCCTATTCCTGTCCCTGTTAATCACGCCGATGGCGGCGGAACAACCCGATCAAAAAACAGTGAAGGATATTGAAAAATTGATGAAAAAGGGCGATGAAAAGGCCCAGAAAAAGGAGTTCGACAAGGCCGCCGAACTTTACAACCAGGCCCTGGCCTTGAACGCCGAATATGCCCCCCTTTATTACGGGCTCGCCAGGATCAATAACCTGGAAAAAAAGTACGACGACTCGATCCTGAACCTGGAAAAAGCCGTTAAAATCGACCCCAATTATACCCCGGCCCTGGATTTGCTCCTCAAAACGATCATGGGTATCGGAAAAGAAAAGGCCGACCAGAGATTGCTGGAAGCATCCAATAAGTATTATTTAAAAATACCGGCTATCCCCGGGATTGAAACTTCCGCCAAAGATAAGTTGAACCTGGCCAACTTTCATATCGGCATCAACTATTCTCTTTTAAATGACCCGGCCAAAGCCAATGAGTACCTTCCCAAAGTGGTGGAATTCCCCGGGCTTGATACCACCGATAGAATGGTTTATGTGAGGGCCCTCTACCAACTGTCGATCAACTACTTTGGCATGAATAAATTTAATGAAGCCAACCAGTACTTTGCCAGGCTCATCCAGGTACCGGATATAAAAGTCCAGTCCCTGAAAATATATTCCATCTCCCTCTACCTGTTGGGAGTTGTAAACAACGAGTTACAGGAATATAAAACTTCCAACGATTATCTTGCACAGTACCTGGAACTGACCAAGGAGAACCCCTCCGATCCCTGGGCCCCCCTGGCCACCTTTTTAGTGGGAGCGAATAACTTTGCCATGCTGGAAAAAGAAGTTGCCCCTATTAAAAACGACCCCAAGGACAAGGATAAAGCCACAAAAATCGCCGCCCTGGCAAAAGGGTATTCAGGTATTCAACCTAATCTTTCCAAAGCCATCGAATTGAAACCCGACCTTGAACCCGCCTATTTGCAGTTGGGAAATTATTACTATTATTGCCAGGACCTGGACAACACAATCCAGGCATATAAAGCATTGATCGAAAAATTCCCCGCTTCACAAGACATCGAATCTTATAAAAAATTCCTCGAAGACGTATTGAAACAGAAAGAAGAACTGGCAAAGAAAAAATAATATAAAAAATAGGAAGTTAAGCTAAGTAGGGAACAGGCCGTGCCTGTTCCCTACCAACTACCAACTACCAACTTCTTAACCTCACCCGGCACTCGCCACTTGTAACCCGGATTCATTTCAATCCCTTCTTATTCTTCAATATTTTATTGCGCCGATTTCTTCTCTTCTTCTCTTCTTCTCTTCTATTCCCCCCCACTGGACATAATATAGACAATAGCCCGTAATAACACAGCGCCCACACAACGGGGAAACCGGCTTGCATAAGGTTTGCCCGAAACCTACCAACGTATGGTTGATCCGGTTCCACTGTTCCGGGGGAAATCCCTTTCTCAACTGCTCCTCAATCTCCCCCGGTTTCTTTCCCGACGCCCAACCCAACCGCTGGGAAATTCGGAATACATGGGTATCCACACATATGGCCGGTTGATTAAACGCCAGCGCCAACACCAGGTTGGCGGTCTTACGCCCCACCCCGGGCAAAGCGGCGAGTCCCTCGAAAGTTCCGGGCACGTTCCCATCATTGCCATGACACAGCATCTGCGACAGCTTCTTAATGTGTTTGGCCTTCTGCCGGTAGAACCCCACCGGGAAAATCAATTGCGCGATCCGGCCTTCTTCCAGGTTCATCATCTTCCCCGGCATATCCGCCTCTGCAAATAAATTTTCCGACGCCTTCTGCGTCACCGGGTCTTTGGTACGGGAGCTTAACAGCACAGAAACCAATATCTTGAACGGCGCCCGGCGAATACTTTTCTCAAACGCCTGCACCGGCGGTTTCAACGGAGTTACCATCTCCACGATCTTATCCAGGATCGCGATCTTATCCATCCGGACTGTTTCCCATAGCTTATTTATTATTAAACTTCACCCGCTTCCTGCCCATTAATGATAATCCGGTGAGACATCCTGACCGCGGGCTGCAGCGTGGCATAAACGCCGCAGTAACTTTCCAACGAAAGAGAAACGGCGTTCTTTATCTTCTCCAACGGCAGGTCCGTACCTTTGAAAATATATTTGATTACTACTTCCAGGAATTTCTTAGGATGATCATCGGCAATCACCCCCTCCGTTGCCACCTCAAACGAATCCACCTCCACCCGCATCTTCCGGAGAATCGATATTACATCCATGGCCGTACAACCGGCCAACGAAACCAGGGTCAACCCCTTGGGCATGGGACCTAATTTCCTCCCCCCAAACATTTCATGCGCATCGATGGTTAAGCTAAACCCATCCAGGTGCGCCTCAAAAGCCATACCATCCTTCCAAACCACATTCGCTTGCATCTGCATCGGTTGCCTCCTTATTACTTAATATTGCCTTCGGCGACCAGAAACCCTTTTGAAAAAGGGTTTCTGGACTTCCTAAAACTTTTTATAATAAATCGATGAATTTTTCTACTTCTTCCCGATCCGTCATCAAATGAAAACCCGCCCGGATATACCCATTCCTTAACGAAACTACTACCTTATTCTCTTCCAACCGCTTCTTTAATGAAAGTGTGTCCACAACCGCGGATTTAAAGGGAACTATGGGAGAGGATTTCTCATTGAAAATGGTTTCATACCCTTTCCCCGTGATTTGTTCCACAAAGAGTTTCCTCAATTCCAGGTTATGACGTTCGATGGCATCGATACCCAGCGCATTAAAAAGCCGCAGCGATTCCACCAACCCCACGGCCGCCGAATAAGAACGCGTACCATATTCCATCACCGCCGCACCCTCCCTCAGTTGCGGTTCGATATCGAAATCTGAAAAATCCCCCCAGTCATATCCCAACCAACCGAAAGCCCTTCGTTGGATTCGTTTCCAAACCCGGTCCGCTGCATAAATAAACCCCGATCCCTGGGGAGAAAGCAGCCATTTGTGACAGCCGCTAACGAAAAAATCGATGCCTCCGGCATCCAGTTCCAGTTTCAACGCACCCGCCCCCTGGATACCGTCGATAATGGTAAAAATATTTCTTTCCCGCGCCAGTTGCGTAATCGCTTCGAGGGGGATAACTTTGCCGGTAAAAAAGTGAACCCAATCCAGCACAATGGCCCTGGTTTTTTTATCTATCACTTTTAAAAGCCGGTCTTGCAAAGGTTCGGGGTCATTCATTTTCACCAGGCGCATTTGGCCCTTGCAATTGTTTTCCATCATTTTAATTGTCGTAGGAAACGCATCGGCAGCCGCGATGTAGTTTTCATCTTCTTTGATATCGATGGCCAGCAGGGCCAGCAGCACACCCTCAGAGGTGTTTTTAGTAAAGGCAAAATTTTCCCTTTTGGATTTAAAGAGGATGGACAGTTCATCCCTCAAGTTTTCATAAACCGCGATTTGTTTAGGTACAGCCATCAGGCCTTTTTCGGAACACTCTTCCAGGGCGTCGATCATCGCTGCCTTGGAGGTAGTGGGCAAAGGACCGTCCGCGGCAAAATTAAAATAAAGGTAATTCTTCTTCACCGGGAAAATGTCTCTAACGTCGGCAATATTCATGTTGTCTCCTTAGTTTCTATAATCCGTGTAATCCGTGTAATCTGTGGACCCGTTTTTCTTTTCGTGTGTTTCGCGTGTTTCGCGGGCCCCATTAATTCATGGGCATTAATTCGATAATTTGCTTCTAATGCGTTTCGGGCAAGGTCGAAAACCTTGCACCCGGCGGCATCGATTATGCCGGAATCCGAAGTAGCAATGATTCCGTCGTTTATTTTTATTAATTCACCGTCGGCAGTTTTAGCCCGGACTATTTTTCCGGCTATTCCTGCTCCCGTCATTTTCTTTTCCAGTTCTTTCGAATGGGAAGCGCTGCCGGGCATGGGGCCGTCCAGGTATATGACGACGGCTTGAACGCCGCTCTTTTTAATAAAATCAAAGAGTACATCCACTGCTTTATAAAAAAAAGTCTCATCTTCTATTGTACCGTAAGCGGCCCCGGCGTCTCTTAGCATCCCGTCGCTGCCGATGAAAATCGTTTTCCCCAGCAGGTAATTCATGATGGTAAAGAGGACATTATAGCCGTCCACGTAAAGTTTTTTATTTTTAAGATCGCCGGAGATTTTCGCTTTCCTGGAGGCGGTTTTTTCCCGGGAGGTAATCCCGCGAAATAAAATATTCCGCTGCAAGCCGGTGAGCCGGTAGCGGTCTCCCACCAGTTTCAGGGTGGTGGTTTCAGGGTATTCTTTGTTTAAAAGAAAGAAATAATCCTTCGAAGCATCCTGGAAAGATTCGTTAATCCAGTCTGTCATTTTCATTCCTCGTTCATTTCAGCATCGGTGTCCATTTCCGCAGCGATGGGCCCATAGGATGAAAATTTTCTCATGTTTAGCTCCTTACTGCATCCGTTTGTAATTATACCATATCCCGGGGTATATTTCCTAGCCCGCCTCCCCCCTTTTTCTCCTTACCATGAGCAAAGTAGGAACCGTAACCGAATAGGAAGGTAACTATTTAATAAATACCAGGGTTTAATATTTCAGCGTTATTTCCACCAGGATATCCTGTCGTACCGGCTCATTTTTCTCATCATGGTGTAAAAAAACCAGGTGATACTTCCCCAGGAAACCCGGTCCCGGGTGCCAATAAAACGTCCCCGTTTGCATATCCAATGTGGACCCTACCGGTAAAGGTCTCAGCCGGTTGCCCACCACCATATACCCGGTTATATCATTCTTTTCAAGAGAGAGCCGGATTTTCAGCCACTCCACTTCCTTGATTTTCACAAGAATATTACTTTTAGTATTGGGGTATACTATTTGATCCCTGGCATTTTGCGGGTCGCCTTGCGCCACCCACACAGGGTTAAGGTCTGCCCGCAGCGTTTCCCAATTGTGGGTATCGCGGTTAAAAGCGCCGGTATGGGATAAGGATATTTTTTGCCCCGTATAAGCTGCAGGGGTGAGGTTTAGACCGGCGGCGATATCGGAAAAATTGACCTGGAAATACCGGCTGCCGATTCCTGCCATATGACCGGCGCTGTCTTTAACAATCCAATGGATGGTATGAAGTCCTTCCGTCAATATATTGGCCGGCAGCTTGAAATCCGCCCCTCCGGCATTACTGTTGGCATACCCTGGGAATAAATCGGCGATATCTTTCCTATAAAGGCCATATCGCGGATGGCCCCTATTTATGCCGTCTATCACCACATCGATGGTAGACCCATCCGGGGGAATATGCTGGGGCAGCGGACACAATGCCCACCCCATGTGGGTGCAGTGTCCCCCCCAAAAAACAGCGCCCGGACCAGGAGTATCCAGGGCGCCGAATGGTTGCACGGCATTGGCATTATCGCATGTAATCGTGGCTTTGCCGAGAGTGACGCAGTTTCCCTCCCGGTCTGTGGCCGCTGCCTGGATGGTATAAGCGCCATTGCCGTGGCCCGGTAAATAATTCGTCAGCATCATGTAACCCCACCCTGCTTGTTGGCAGAAGGGATAACCAGGATAAGCATATTCGACGTCGGGCCGGGCGCCTTCCACTAAAAACCCATTACCGATATAAACAAGTTTTTCTCCTTGCTCCAGGTAAATCTTTACGCTTTCCACCTGGATGTCGTCCAGCACCCAGCCGGTTACCGGGAGGGTGCCGCTGACCCCGGTGGTCCCGTCGGCGGGCGACTCGAGGAATCCAAAGGGGGCAGTGGATAAACCTGGTTCGAAAATTTCAAGATTCACGGTAACGGTCTGGGGGGAATTCGCCGCCTGTGGGTCGGTGATATGGATCGATCCGGTGTAACTCCCAGGTTGCAAGTCGGCAGCGTCGACACTTATAGAAACCATGCCGTTAGCAATGCCGTCGGCGGGGCTCACGTGGAGCCAGGGCGCCGTGGATTCCGCCTGCCAATTTAAAGTCCCGGCGCCGCCCTGGGAAACCCGGAGCCACTGGCTGTCGGTACACAGGCCCCGGTTCTCGGCGAAATTAAAAAGGGTCCGGCTGAGAATAATGTAAGGCGCGGGGGCGGCATAGTATTCCCGGCAGCCGATATCATACCCCGCCCCGGTCGGCCGCACATTACCGTCCAGGTCCCGGGTTACGGCGGGAATGGCTTTTCCTGCATCCACCGCCGGTGAATTTTTCCGCAGTTTGAATTCCGAGGTCAAGTTCGGATTTTGGAGAATGACAGGGAAACCTACGATGGCATCGACGGTGTTGTAAAAAATGTTATAATCGGCGGTAATGGCAGCCGCCCCAGGGCCGCCGCTCACGGTTATACCCCCGGTATGTCCGCTAATGATGTTACCGGTAAAATCCAGGGTCGCGTAATCGCAGACATAAATGCATTCCCCGCCGGTTGTGCGGTTTGCGGGCTTATTATCCGCCAGGGTATTATAGAGCAAAGACCACGTTGTGCTCCCGGTTGAACCGGGAGTAGAAGGCCCTTTTACGTATATCCCTTCACCGGCCGTGGCGGCCTGGTTTTTGGCCAGGAGGTTATTGGTCATGGCGATAGCAGCAACTTCACACCCATAAAGCGCACCGCCAAAACCGTTGCCTTGAGTAGAAGCACGATTTTCCAGGAAACGATTTCGAAATAGTGCGATATTCTCTATTTTATTGAGGTACAAGCCGCCCCCTTCTCCCTGGCCGGTTTTACCGGCGGTATTCCCCCTGAAGGTATTGTTTATAAGCGCTACTTCAATGCCGGTATCCCTGGCTTGTAAATATGCCCCTCCCCCCCAACCCGGGGCTGACGAATAGGTGTTGGCAGTATTATTTTCAAACAGGGTATCCCTGATGTCGATGGGTTTGCCGGAAGGGGGGTGGTTAATCCATACGCCTCCTCCTTTCACACCGAAAACAGAAGCCCCGGTATTTTGCATAATTTTACAGCGGGTGACCGTGGCTTTGGCGCCCTTGATATAAATCCCTCCCCCTCCGATATCTTCACGGGCGCCCCGATCCACGATAGAGTTGCCGGCGATAGTGCTATCGCCGATAAAGAATATGCCCCCCTCTACCCGGATACCGGCGCCGCAGTGGGACTTTCCACCGCGAATGGTTACACCCACAATATTTACCCTGCCGTTGTGAATGTCCATCACCCGGTCGTTGCCGCCTCCGTCGATAATAGTCTCACTTTCGCCGGCTCCCCGAATGGTGAGATCGGCGGATATATCCAGGTCCCCACCTTTGTTATTGTTTTCTCCACCGGTTCCGCTTAAATAATAGGTCCCCGCGGGTAAAATAATAACCGTCTCTTTTTTATTCAAGGTGTTTTGATTTGCACGATCGACGGCTTTTCTTAAAGAACCGGGCCCGGTGTTTCCCGTATGGGATACGTTAATTGTCTCAGTAACCGATTGGTAATACCCGGTTATCGTCATAAATACGACATCCTGTCGGTAAAGAAAATCAAGAATTTTCTCAAATTCGCTCCAATCATTATCGTCCCACCAGGGGGGATGCAATTGCAGTAGTAAGTAATAACAATGCTCTAAATCCAATTTATTATAAGCCGCTGTAAACTTTTCATAATTCGGCCGCATCGTGGGATATTCAATATCTATTGTTCTTTTCAGGCAAAATTTGTTGGTATTGCTTTTCCCATAGAGCCAAATATCGAATTCATCAATATCGGCCATGGCCCGGGACGTGTTTTCATCGATACCGTTGCAGGGTGCGCCAAATATCCTGCAGCGAATCCCCAGTTTATCCCGGATTAGTTGTTGGGATTGTCGGAGGCGAAGCAATTGCACTTCGTAATTTTTTCCCAAAAATTCGCCCATGCCATCCCGTACGCAGGAATGCGTCCAGCCATGGTTCCAGATTTCCAGTTGGGGATTTTGGGAAAGTTCGATCAATCGCTCACGGAACGAATCTTCCAAAAGTCTATAGGCATTAATCCCTAAACTTGCTCTTAAATGGGGGTGGGTTTCCAGGTAATCGATAAACCGTCTACTTGCTGTGTCATTGCCGAAATCATCGGCTTTAAAAATAATCACCGGTTTTTGTGAGTCGGAAGCGGTTTTATAACCTGGACCAGGGGGTATAGATGCACGAATACCGGCAGTCGGTAAAATAAACCAATGGCACAGGAGTAAAACCATTACCTGGAGGAGTTTAACATCCAACTGTGTTAGACATTTTGTTTTTTCCATTTTTCCATCTCCTGTTATTTATTTCATTCTACCTCATTTTAAACCCTTATTATTATAAACTAAACTCAAAAAAAAATCCATTGGTTGTTACCGGTACCGGCAATTCCTGCACTGATGTTTCTTGCATTTGAAACCTCCTCGTTTAAATATTTATGAAGAGGCTATAACATCACCGCCATTGAAATTTGTCACACTTCGTTACCGCAAGGATACTGTAAGTGGAGTGCGCGGCGATTGTAAACGTGTGCGAGGGTCTGCACCCCGGGGGCGGCATCACGGGCTGGTTTTTAAAATGAGTAGAAAAAACGGGGGCGCTGATTTGGGGACTTGACGGAAGTTTTATCAGAAATCTGTGTTAATCCGTGTAATCTGTGGACCCGTTTTTACGTCTCTCCCTTTTCAGGTATGACATAAATCTCAGGGTGAAAACCAACGAACCCAGCAAACTGAAAATTCCTGCCAGTAAAATGGTGGTGGGCACGCCGATACTGTGGGCAACGGCCCCGGTAATTAAGTTGCCGAATGGCATGGAGCCGAAGAAGGACAGCAAATAAAAAGCCATCACCCTGGCCCGTTTGCCGTCGTCGATGTTGGTTTGCAAAAACGTGTTGCTGGCGGTCATGATGGTCACCATACCGAACCCGGTGATAACCATTAAAATAAGCGACAGCATAAAACTCTGGGACCGGGAAAGGGCAATCAACCCCAGTCCGAAAACTGTAGAAGAGGCGGCGGTTATTTTCCACAACCCGCCGGTATCTTTCCGGGCGGCCAACAAAATGGAACTGAGAAGCGCGCCGACCCCCATTGCCCCCAACAAAAACCCGAGGCTGCGGGGTCCCCCTTTTAATATTTCCGTGGCCAATATGGGCAGCAGCACGGTGAACGACATTCCCAACAGCGAGATAAAGGAGAAATGGAGCAAGGTGAGGCGTATGGGCCTGGAACCGAAGGTGTAGATAAACCCTTCTTTCAATTCTTTTAAAATCCCGGTTTTGACCGGGTAAATATGACCCTGGGTGGTGATTTTCATGGCCAGGAGTGCAAATATCACTGCCAGGAAACTTAAGGCATTTAAAAGAAAACAGATGCCTTCCCCGGTCAAGGCGATCAACAAACCGGCCACTGAAGGCCCGATTAAACGGGCGCTGTTGAACATGGCGGAATTCAGGGCGATGGCATTGGAGAGGTCTTCCCGGTTATCCACCAACTGCACGATAAAGGAATGCCGCGTGGGCGCGTCAAGGGCATTGACAACCCCGAAACATAAACCGATGACGATGATCTGCCAGATGGCGATCCAATGGGTTAATACCAGGACCGCTAAAATCGACGCCAGGATCATCATGCTAACCTGGGTGACGATCATCATCCGGTAACGGTTCCACCGGTCGGCCAACACGCCGGTCAATGGGGTTAAGATCATCATGGGGGTCTGGATGATAAATCCCACCACCCCCAACATAAATGCGGATTGCGTCAGGCGGTAAACCAACCAACTCAAGGCGACGTTTTGCATCCAGGTGCCGATAAGCGAAACGCCCTGGCCGAAAAAATATAAGCGGTAATTACGGGAACGAAAAGCACGGACCAGCGTACCAAACGATTGGGCCGGTTTTAATTTATCGTTATCTTCCGTCATTATAATTTTCTCATTTTTTCCCAGAGTTTGTTCCCCATCTCACGGGAGAAATGCAGGATTTCATCTTCCTCCACTGTCAGCGCTTTCCTGTTTTTCACGATGAGCCGGCCGTCGGAGATGACGCTTTCCACGTGGCGGGAATCGATGCCGTAAACGAAATGGCCGGTGAAATTGTTTTGCCGGATTTCCGTGGGAGTATCATAATCCAGTATCGCCAGGTTGTTTTCTCCATCGCCGGTGAAACGGTTTTCTTTTAAATAGTGGTGGACTTTCCGGAACCGCTGGTAGATGCCGTCCGTGGTTATGGGCTCCACGCTTTGCCCCACCAGGTAAGCCGCTTTGGCGCTCCTCAGCATATCGCCGTGCATGCCGTCCGTGCCCAGCATGATATTGTCTCCCAGCCCACTGGAGTTAAAGATGCCGACATTATTATTCAGGTTACTTTCTGTATTTTGCGCCACATAAACCGGCGACTTTTGGAGAAGATTCCTCTCTTCCGGGTCCAGGTGGAGGCAGTGGACCAGGATTGTTTTGGGAAAGGCCAGGACGCCGGCCCGGGAGAATCGTTGGATAACCCGTTTTCCATGGTCTCGCAGGCAGTAGTCCTGGTCGATTTGGTCTTCGGCGGCGTGCACATGGATACCGGAGTTGTATTTTTCCGCCAGGGTCACGGCTTGTTTAAGCAGGTGGTCCCCCACTGTGAAAGAAGCATGGAGTCCCACCAGGCCCTGGTTTTTGTTTTTCAAATAGTTTTCCGTTTCTTCGAGGCCTTTTTGTCGGGGGATCAAGCCGTCCCGGTCGGATAGCTCGTAACAGAGCAGGTGGGATACACCCACTTTATCGAAAGCCGCGGCAATGGTTTCCAGGGAGTTATCGATGGCGAAAGGGGAAGCGTGATGGTCGATGACGAAGGTGAGGCCGTTTTTAGCGCAGTAGAGCGCGGTGGAGAGCGCGCTGGCTTCGATCATTTTAAGGTCCAGGCATTTGTCCAGGGTCCACCAGACGTATTGTAATACTTCATGGAAATTGGTGGGAATTCTTTTGGGGGCGCCCATTCCCCTGGCCAGTGCGGAATAAACATGATGGTGTCCGCAGGCAAAGGATTTCATCACCAGTTTCCCGGTGCAATCCAGCACCGTATCGGTTTCTTCTTCAGCGAATTTTGGCGCAAATTCGATTTTTCCTCCCGGTCCCCGGTGGACTTTGATGGAGGTTTTTTTTAACTCCAGGGTTTCCCAATCAACATAAGTGGCATCCTTCAGATAAAGGGTCATGGTGTTCTCCTTTTTTTCAAAAAACGTAGGGGTTTGATTAATCTCACCGGCTATTTCAACAGGAATTGTAATTGAAAACCAAGTGCATCTTTTACGGCATGCCGCAGTTCCTTAGTAAGGCATCTCATGTAAAAGATCGAGGGCCTGATGGAACCCCGACCGTAACGAACACCAACGGCAATACTATTAGTGGAAGGCTCAATGCTGGTGTCCTCATCCCCGGCGGCGCCGAGGAGCACGAAGAAACCGGCCAGTTCCGTCCTGAACGTAAAATCCCCGGCCCGGAACGCCCCGTAAAAACCATAAGGGAGATAAGCGATGGACTCTATATAACCCTCATCGCCGATTGACATGGCCAGTCCCATTTCATATCCTAATTCGAATTTTCCCAGGCTGGCGTAAGTCAAATAGTTGACCCTGAAGTCCCACATTTTGCCCGCATATTTAGGGAAATTGATAGGATCAGTAGGCATTGCTATAAAAAAAGTATGCCATCTATCATCCGTGCCTGTCGGGAGATAAGCCCCCACTGAGAAAATAGAATTATTCTTTTTCCGGGAGTGCTTCCATTGGATTCCCAGGTAAAGGTTCCCACGCATCGTTTCATTGCTAATACTATTGATCGCAATGGGAAAGGACGCTTCGAAATTCACCCTGCCATTTGAATTGTATATCGGCGTATTAATGGAAAGATCATAAATCCCGGAAAATAGGGATAGACTCTTTTGATAATAATAAGTTTGATCTAAATTCGGATGTAGGAATTTCAGTGTAATTCGCGTCCTGTCTCCGGGCCATTCTTGCAGCATAAACCACTGGGCCGAAGCCAGCAGCGGCAGGAAGAGAAAAAGCATCCCTGAAATAATCCCCCTCTTGATCGACCTTTTTCGTTGCATTTTCATCATTGTAAACCTCCATGATTGCCTATATTTAAAATCGGGCATTATCATTATAAGAAGTCTTTTAAAAAGAGTCAAGGTTTTATGGAAGGAATTCAAACCCGCTATTTTTAAAATAGAAAGATTTCGACTGCCCCCCGATCTTTTCTTAAAGGGCCTGCCGCCTAAAAACAGCATGTTTTTTTTAGCGGCCTTAGGGCTTCCGTGTTATGCGCCGGTTGAGCCGAGTGAGATAGCAGCCAGATACCCCGTGGAAAAAGCCGCTTGTATATTATATCCTCCTGTATCGCCATCGATATCCAGCACTTCCCCAGCAAAAAATAAATCCTTCACTAATTTCGACTCAATCGTTTTGGAGGATACTTCATTCAATGATATACCACCCCTGGTTACCATCGCAATATCAAAACCGCCAATATTTTCAATAACAAACGGGTATTCACAAAATGAATCCACAACCCGGGTTCTCATCTTCTTATTTATAAAGGCAAGCTTCTCATTGCGATCGAGGCCCAGTTCCATTAAGATAATCCTTACCAAACTAACAGGTATATCATACCCTTTTAGAAACTTTCCAATCGATATCTTACCTTCCCTTTCGGCTGCTTCGATAAATGTTCTTGTGAAATCTTCTCCCTTCCGGTTTGCAAAGTCGATTTTGAGAATATCTTTCTTTTCCATATATCTTGAAAAATCAAGTATCCCCGGACCGGACAAACCGGTATGCGTGAACCCGATATCTCCGCGATGCTCTCTTATCTTTTTATTATCGCGATACAGGTATACGGTTCTATTTTGTAACGATACCCCGGAAATTTCTCCGAGTTTGTAATCTTTTATGAAAACCGGGGTTAACGCCGGTTTGGGTGAAACTATCGTATGCCCCAGGTCTTCCGCCAGGTCATACCCGTCTCCCGATGACCCGGAGGAAGGGTAGGATTTACCTCCTGTTGAAATCACCAGTTTATGGCAGATATATTCATTGTTTTTCGTTTTAATCCAAAACCCCCGGTCTCTTTTTTCTACTTTTAAAACGGCTTCATTATAGTTGATTCTCACGTTATTTTTTTTACATTCATCGATTAATATGGCCAGGACATCCCTGGAATTTCCCGAACGGGGAAACGCTTTGCCATTCTTATCTATAATGATCCCCAGGCCTTTTTCCCGGAAGAAATTCATCAAATCATCGTTTGAGAACTGTCTCAAAGCGGTCTTTAAAAACCTGGAGTTATCGCCGTAATGTTTAAAGAACTCGCTTATATCGCCCGAATGGGTCATATTGCAGCGCCCTGACCCGGATATTAAGAGTTTTTTACCGGGGACCGCATTCTTCTCTAAGACAAGAACTTGTTTACCGTTTTTTATGTTTACAGCCGTGAACAATCCGGCGGGGCCGGCCCCGATTATGATTAAATCGAATTGACGGGATAAATCGTTCAAAACTTTATAAAAGAGGGCGACCGCGCTGCGGGCTTTCGTGTTCCAGCAGCCATCTTTTGTTTTCCAAGCCGCCGCCGAAACCGGTTAATGAACCGTCGCCGCCAATCACCCGGTGACAGGGAATTATAATAGCAACCGGGTTGCGCCCAACGCAGCCCCCGACTGCCCGCGCGCCTTGCGGTTTCCCTACTCGCGCGGCCAATTGGCCATAGGTGACGGTTTGCCCCAAGGGAATGTTTTTTAATTCTTCCCATGTTGCCAACTCGAAATCGGTTCCACGAATGTCCAGCGGTGGGATTTTAAGACCGACGAAATTTCCCTGGAAATAATCCTCCAGCCACGCGGTGGTCAGCCGGGTTATTTCATTCTCGCCGTCCATTAACTTAGGCGTTGAATGCCACCTGTCCAGGCGCTTTTGGAGTAATGCCCGACGGCCTGGGTCCTGGAACTCGACGCTGCATAGACCTTTCTCCGAAACGAATATTAACAATGGCCCGGTGGGCGATGATATAATTTTTTGCAATAATGCCATACTCATAAAACCTCTACTAATTTTCTGGTTTATGGCGGACGATCTCGCCCTCCACCATGTAAATCACATCCTCGGCAATATTGGTGGCGTGATCGGCGATCCGTTCCAGGTAACGACAGATACGGGCATAATCGATCAATACATCGACGTTTTCAGGGTTCCGGCGAATTTTATCTTTGATATCCAGGAATACCCGGTGCACCGCTTCGTCTACCTCATCGTCGGAACGCCTTACTTCGTAAGCGATTTGCGCATCCAGGTTGACCAGCGCATTGAGGCTCTGCGTCAACATGCGTTTCACCCCCTCTGTAATCCCGGAAAAATCGATGCGCGACTGAACCGGCAACTGCGAATTGATATATATGGCCCGGGAGGCAATGTTGACCGCTTCGTCGCCGATTCGCTCCAGGTCGCTGTTTATCTTAAGCACGGCCACGATGAAACGAAGGTCTATGGCCACCGGTTGATACAAAGCCAGGATTTTTAGACAATTTTCTTCGATATCCAACTCCCGCTGATCCACCAGGTCGTCGGAATCGTGAATGCGGCGCGCCAATTCCAGGTCCCTCCTCTCGATTGCGCATACGGCATCTTCAAGATTCTGTTTCACCAGGTCGCTTAATTGGAAAATTTGTTTCTTTAATTTTTCTATTTCACGCTGCCAATGTGACGTCATGCTGACCTCCGCGGCTCTTTTTTTTCATTTTTTTTCCATAATTATAGAACATGATTATATCACAAAAATCAGTTGCTTGAACAAAAAAAATAAATTCATGGCAAGGAGTTATCTGGAAAATCATGAATTTGAAATGACCGCTCCCCTCATTCTAGAAAAATCAGAGGGTGCGTGATGCTAATTCTTGACGAGAGCATCAGTCCGCCCCAACAGTACAAAGGTATACATCATGCATATTTTTTTTTATATAAGCTGCTGCCTCAAGTATATACTTAGAAATAGAGGTGGGGTTATCATCAACAACATCATTTACGATTTTTTTTATTATTTTTAACGGAAATAGATTTAAAGGAGGATTTTTATCGATCAACACTTTGTTTTTCAAGTAAGGCCTGATGAAAGGAATAACACTTTTATCAATTGCTTTGTAAATTGAATATATTTTTTCCACCTGGGGATTTTTAAATTGTAATGAAGGATGGCTCGAAAAATCGGGATATTCTACCACCAGGTTGTCCTGCTTTAGTTTTTGTATAATAGGCATCCCATGCTTTAAAATAAGGACATTTTTTAAAACCCGGGAAATAAGATAATCACTGTAAGGCAGTGGCAAATGGGAAAAATACTCACTTATTTTTTCCAGGAAAGCTAAATTCTCCTCAATTTCAGGAATGGTGAGGTAAGGATCGAAAAATATAAAGCTTATGTCGAAATGAAGACGATGTGTATGCATTCGTTGCAATATTTCGAGGTTATCCCGGACACTTGAACCGGTCTCATACATTTGGTGAAAGCGGTCCAGTCCGGAATCGATTCCTATATCAACCATTTCCAGTCCAGCATCCCTTAAAGCAAGTAGACCGGGAATGTTTCTTACAAGTGCCGATGATTTCGCAATTAATGATAATCTTGGTTTAAGTTTTCGCTTGAGTATTTCGTTAGCAATTTCTCTTGCATTGTCATTGGGTGAGGATGCTTCTTCAGGGTTGAAAAATTGTTCGCAATAAAATGCAAACTTATATTTCCCCCTGCCGATTAGTCGTTCAATTTCATCCACAATTTTTTTTACAGACCTTCCTCTCCAAAAATTTGTTCCGGGGGGGTAATTCATTCGATAAGGGACTTGAAGACCGCAGTATTGACAATCACGATTACACCCCCGGCTTATCACCAGGGGATACCAATCATCGTCGGAAAGTACTTGCTCAGGGAATTCGGAAAGGTGTATGTCATCAAGGTTTTTCGATAATGGTGAACTTGAAGTCGTTAAAATTTTATCCATACCGTGCTGCCTGAATGTGATACCTTCTAAAGACGATAAATCCATGTTTTCATGAAGTCCATTTAATAATCGGACCAGCACTTTTTCTGACTCAGGGTTTCTAATAACAACATCGATCGAATCAAAAAGGTTTAAAATATCGTTCGCTTTTACTGTTATTGCCGTGAACCCACCAATTATAATGAACGAATTGTTCTTTTTTAACCGCTTTAAAAAACTACCCAGTTTGAAAAAATAGGTTATATCGGAAATATGCAGATAGATCAAATCCTCCTTAAATTGCTCGGTAAATTCGATCAGGTAACTGTTTTCTTCTGCGCTTAAATCATAGTATAACATTTCGTACATTATCCCATTTGACTGAAGGAATGACCGCAGCAGTAAAAACTCCACATCCATCTTCTGTTTGTTTGAAAGAACCGGGTATATAATCACCAGTCTCTTGGCAAAAATCGCACCTCGTTTTTTTTTCTGATTATGTCGAATATCGATCTCCTTTGAGAACCTCATTTAAAATTCCTTTAACTACCCAGTTGATCCCCTTTTTTTAATGGACACAACAAACCTGGCGCCAACAAATCGTTATAGACGATATAAGCCGCTGCCCTGCATCCGGCATCACAAAGGTATATGTATTTACAGTCTTTGCAGTAGGGCGTTTGGTCCATTGATATTTTAGACAGTTCTCTGATGGTTTTAAAATTTTCAGATTCATTCCAGATATCATATAAATCTTGTTCTCGAATATTGCCCCCTTTAAAGGTCAAAAACCCTTCACAGGGAACCACGTCTCCATTAGGAGTGATGGCGCAGGATGTTGCAGCAGCCCCACAACCACTCTTTAAACTCTGGATTTTATAGTCCTGCGGATTCTGTTGGAAATCTTTGTATAACTGGGGTAAGTAATAGTAATAACCAAATTGGCAGATTATTTTAACTGCCGGGGATTCTGTTTGTTTTTTTTTGATAACATCTAAAAATTCTTCCACTTGATGCGGGTATTCCAGTACGAGGTCTTTATAAATTTTGAGGCATCTCCCTTCCGGTGATAAATTGTTTGCTTGAATTGTCGAAATTCCTAAGGGAGCCATAAAATCAATCAATGGTCCTACTTCTTTATAATTATCCCTGGTGGGGGTAAAAGATATGGTGGGTTTAATACCGACTCCCAGTAAATTTTGAATACCTTTTATGGTTTGCTGGAAAGAACCATCCCCCCGTATCATATTATGTCTTTGCTCCAGGCCGTCAACCGAAATTGTAATTGCTCTCACATTAAGTTCACTTAATTGATATGCGACTTTTTCTGAAATCAATGTACCGTTTGTTAATAATGAGATTCGGTGCATCCGATTTTCCCGAAGCCTTTTCAATAGTACGAATAAATCGTCTCTTAGAAAAATCTCTCCACCGGATAAAGCAATATTAAAAACCTGCAGTTCTTTGAGTCTCAAAAAAAAATTTAACCATTCTTCCGTATTAAGTTCTTCTTTGGAAGCCTTATTCGCGGCATCCCTCAAGCAGAAAATGCAATTTAAATTGCATCTATCAGTCAATAATAACCGTACGGAGTAGGGAATTTTTGTAAAACGTATCATGATATAGTCTCCATCGAAGGAATCGATTTAAACAGGACCTGGATTCTTCGTCTAAAATTTTCATTTTTATCACCACCAACACTTATTGATAAAAGAGGAACCCCTGGGCGATTTGTTTCATTCTATCACTTTACTTTACATATTAAATGGATGCCTGCATTTCAGCCGCTGCCGGGAAAACAGCCGCCGTTTTGACATCCCTTATCGCATCCCGTGCTGCAGGTTTTTGGTGGGTCTGTACCCGGCAGCGGATCGCCGTGACCAAATGCAATACCATCCAGGGTAAGCAATACCGGAATTTCAAACAGGTTTTTCATTCGGCTTCACCTCCTATTTTCTTAATTTTTTTCTTCTTTTTATTTTCACTGTTCACCAGGGGTTCCATTCATATTTAAAATATCCCATTACATATATGTTGCGTTTATTAGCCTTGATTTTGGGAATTTACCGGAATCATAATAAGCCTGGCATAAGGGGTGGGGAGCAAAAAAATCACCATATGCACATATTGCTTGTGCCCTACACCCGCCAAGGCATGTTTTCCTGAAAATGCAATTTGAACATATTCCTTTTAAATCCGTATGCAATACGCTGTCATGTACTTTAGATAAAAAAGGATCATTTTCCCATTTATTTCTGACATCGATCGTAGATACATGTCCGAATAAATATTTTTCCACCTGTTTGCCTAATGAACAAATTGAGATGTTGCCATTGGCTAAGATGCTTAAGGAATTTTTATAGCCGCAATGCCCACCGCAAGAATATTTTAGGGTTAAATTTTTGAATGAGAAGAAAACTGGATCAAGATGTAAAATGACCCTGAACGGATACCTTCCGATTAATCCGGATATATCCTCGGTGATTTGGGGAAATTCTTCGGGGTGAAATAATTGGTCCTTTTTATCCATTTCCTCGGCTCTTCCAATAATGGCAACAACATTGACCTTGAACGTATTGCAGTGTTTATATCTGTCGTTAACAAAGTCCAATAGCGGGATGAGTTCGTGATAATTAACCTTCGATATTGCCATAATTACCTGGAAGTTTATCTTTGCTTTTTCCAGTTCATCAAGGCTCTGGATCGTTCGCTGAAAAGCATTCTTACTGTTCCTGTACCCATTGTGGGTTTCGGGTGTAACTCCATCAAGACTAACCGCACAATAAATATTATATTTTTTTATCGTTTCCAGGTTATTTTTATAGGGGATCAATATACCGTTGGTTTCGATAGTCATCTTGATTTTTTTCTCATGGAAATAATCTGCAAACTTTTTAAATTCATTGTTCAGCAGCGGTTCACCTCCTGAAAAAGTGATATCTCTCAACCCCATATCCAGTGTATCGTTTAGAAAATCTTTGCATTCTTCAAATTTTAAAGCGGAATGCATGCCCTCCCCTTCCAGGGGAGCAGACTGCCAACAGTGTATGCAATTCAAATTACATTGGTCGGTCAAATAAATGTATAAGGAACTTAATCGAGTCTTCATTCTATCGTTCCTCCTCTTTTATTCTTATTAATTTTGCCGCCAGCAAAGTCCCTATATAGCTTTTAACGATCTCAAGTATATTTATGCCATCGTTAATGATATAATTTTTTTCAATGATTTCAACCAATTGGGCGACATTTTTCTCCCCATCACAATTATCAAGTATGAACCTACCGGTTGAATTGATCACAAGGATGAGTTCATTCTCTGCATTAAATAACATATATTTCCCGTCCTCTTCCATTTCTTCCCGGATCGTCACCTCAGGGCTTCTTATGGGAATCATCGTCTCCTCGATAACGATCGATGCCTTTTTCTCTTCCTGCGGCTGAGAGTTATTTTTTCTTTCATCATTCATCTTATAATTCTCCTTTTTATTATGCTCCTTCATGGTCATTCCGTGCCGGTTTCCCGTTTACTCATATTTTAGGGCCTCAATCGGGTTGGCTGTGGCTGCCCTGATCGCCTTGTAACTGAGCGTCAGGAATGTGGTTAAAAGAATAATTAATCCCGACAACATAAATACCCATACCCCGATGCCCACCCGGTAGGCGAAATTTTGCAGCCACCTGTTCATAATATACCACCCGATGGGCCAGGCAATAATATTCGCAATCATTACCCAGCGGGTGAATTCTTTTGATAACAACAGCACAATGCCCGCCGCCGATGCGCCGAGTGCTTTCCGAATGCCGATCTCTTTTGTGCGCTGCTCAACTGTAAATGCTGCCAGGCCGAATAACCCAAGGCAGGCTATAAAAATGGAAAGTGATGTAACCACGACAAAAAGTTTCCCCAATCTCGCTTCGGTTCTGTAAAGATTATCGATATCTTCATCGAGAAATGTGTATTCAAAAGTTTGATCCGGGACAAGTTCGCGCCACTTATTCTTTAGAAAATCAAGGGTATGAGGAATATTAACCGGGGCAATTCTCACTGAAAAGTAAGCAAACCATTTTGGGGCGAAATAGAGAAAAAGCGGGTTAATTTCATGATGGAATGACTTGAAATGGAAGTCTTTAACAACGCCGATAACGGGCCCCTCTTTACCATTTCCGGGCCTAAATTTTTTACCGAGCGGTGAATCCCAGCCGCATTCGTTTACCGCTGATTCGTTTAGAATATAGGCCCCTTCTATATCGCCCGGGAATTTTTCTGAAAAACTTCTCCCTTGAAGTAGTGTTAGCGAGAAGGTTTCTAAGAAATTACAATCAACGATTATACAATTAATCATCGGGTTCTTGCCGGGCATAAGACCTTCCCGCCAATAATTCATATAAAAACGGTTCTTGCCTTGAAAAAATGAAGAAGCACTGACGGCCTTGACATTGCTATCCGTTAAAAATTCGTTTTTAATCGTTTCATACTTTTCCAATGCGGTTTTCCTGTAAATAGGAATATTTACGATGTTCTTCTTTTCGAACCCCAGGTCTTTGTTTTTTAAATAATTCAATTGGTTCAACATGATGAGACTGCTTATAATAAATACGATAGAAAGAGTAAATTGGAATATCACCAGGATTTTTCTCAAGCGGGAGATTTTAGAATTGGGCTTTAACGTTCCTTTAAGGGCCTTTATGGGTTGCAAATACGAGATAAAGACGGCGGGGAAAATACCGGAAACAAACCCTGCCAGCAGTGATATCCCCAGCAAAAGGGTTGGTAAAAAGGGATCGCTAAAAAGGTTCATCTCTAATTGCTTGCCGGAAAGAAAATTGAAGAGAGGCAAAAACAACTTACCCAATAAAACCGCAAAAGGCAGCGCAAGAAAAGAAAAAAGAAATGCCTCACATAAAAATTGATAAATCAATTGAGACGGGACAGCGCCGACGACTTTAAGCAAACCGACTGTCCGGGTCCGTTTGAGGTATCTTGCAGTAGTCAGGTTAATATAATTTAAACATGCAATTAAAAGAATGAACAGCGCAATGGCGGAGTATAGATAAACGGTGCGGATATCACCGTTGGGGCCGATTTCGTTCCCCAAGTTTGAGTACAAATGAATACGGCTTATGGGCTGAAGCGGATATGATGTCTTATACAGGGACACAGCATCCTTTCCCCTGTATTTTTCAACAAATTGCGGTAATTTTGCATTGAATTCAGGCTGCGGATTATTTTTGGTTATCAATAAATAGGTATAATAATTGGAAATGCCCCACTGGTTGGAATTTTTTCCTGCGTAATCTAAAAAAGAACCCAGGAAATCGAATCTAAGATGCGAATTTGGGGGAATATTTTTAAAAACCCCGGTCACCTTGTAATCCCCCGTCCCATTTAAGTTGATTATTTTTCCTACCGGTTCTTCTTTTCCAAAATATTTCTTTTTCATATCCTCGGAGATAATAATGGAGTACGGCGTTATTAAGGCGGTTTCCGGGTTACCTTGAACCATGGGGAAAGTAAAAAGCTCGAAGACATCGGGGTCGGCAAAAAAAATTTGTTCAAAGAAGCATTTATCCTTAACGCTTACGAGGAATCCATTCTCACCGAAACGGACTGCTTTTTTCACTTCAGGGAATGCAGCGGCTAATGCAGGCCCAAGCGGGGCTGGCGTACTGGCTGAATTTTTTATGATGCCATCTGCTTCATATTGGTACGTCACCCTATAAATTTGGTCAGCCTTCTCATGATAACGGTCATAGCTTAATTCATCACGGACCCACAAAAAAAGAAGTATACTGGATGTGATACCGACAGCAAAACCGATCAAATTTATGAAAGAATGGCTTTTCAACCTTAGCATGCTTCTGAAGGCAATCTTCGCAAAATTTTTGAACAAATTTAAACCTCCACGACTGCTTTCGTTCTCTAGACCATTTTATAATTCTATATTTTACCATAATTTGGTTTTTATATCAATAGTGTCTGCCAAAATTCAAAATACAAATGCTCAAAATCCCCAACAAACGCAAACTGCCTCATTTCCTCGCGCTACATGACCGGTACCAATATCCGCAGAGCCAGTACCATTATCTAGCCAATTGTTAAGGTTTGGTTAAAAATCGATGAAAAAGCGGTTAAGTGATTGACAATCGTTTTTTATCGGCTTAAAATTGGATAATAAAAGGAAACATCGAAAAGGAGGACATATGAAACTACTCGGAAAAAGGAATATATTTTCAAGGATGTTTACCCTGGTAGCGGTAATGATATTACTGCTGCCGGTGGGCTGCGGTAGACGCCAGGCGCAGGGAAATGCACTGCAAATAAAAGGCTCGGATACCATGGTCAACCTGGGCCAGGCCTGGGCCGAAGAATATATGAAACTGTACCCGGACATGTCCATCGCAGTCACGGGCGGGGGATCGGGCACGGGCATTACCTCTATGATCAACAATACCTGCGACATCGCGGAAGTTTCCCGGGAAATGAAAGAAGAAGAACTGCAAATGGCCCGGTCCAAAGGTTTCGAACCGAATGAAATCAAAGTGGCCCTGGACGGACTGGCGGTGGTGGTAAACCCGGCTAACCCGGTTTCCCAACTGACCATGGAAGAACTGGCCGCTATTTTCACCGGTACGATTAAGAACTGGAAAGAAGTCGGCGGCAGCGATGAAAAAATCGTCATCCTATCCAGGGAAGTGAATTCCGGGACCCACGTGTATTTCAAGGAGCATGTGCTGCGCAAAGGCAATGCGAAGGGCGTCGAGGAATTCGCGCCTGAAGCGCTGATGTTGTCCAGTTCACAGGCCATCGCCGATGAAGTCTCCCAGAACCCGGCGGCCATCGGGTATTACGGTATGGGATACATTACCGCCAAAGAGAAAGCCTTACATATCGCCAAAGATAAAAATTCCGCCTACGTGGCGCCGACGCTGGATAACGTGATAAACAATTCATACCCTATCTCGCGCCCACTGCTGATGTATACCCGGGGAACTCCCGCCGGCCCGGTAAAAGAATTCATCGATTTCGTCCTGTCGCCGGAAGGCCAGGCCATTGTCAAGAAAATCGATTTCGTGCCGGTGAAAAGTTTTTAAGCAAAGTGGAGAAACGTATTTAAAAATGAACTACCGGGCGCGTAAAATAAAAGAAGCGATTATCGAGAAGATAATACTGCTCAGCGGCGTCACCTCCATCGTTATCGTATTGCTGATCTTTATATTCCTGTTGAAAGAAGGGTTATCGCTGTTTTCTTCCGTCTCGATAAAGAATTTTCTCCTGGGCCGGAACTGGTATCCGATTTCCAATCCCCCCCAATATGGCATTTTGCCGCTCATAATGGGTTCCTTATTTGTAACGGTGGGGGCGGCGGTTATTTCGATACCGCTGGGTATTGGCAGCGCCCTTTATATCGCCGAAATAGCCCCCAAAAAAACCAGGGAAATTTTAAAAGCCGGCATCGAACTGCTGGCCGCCATTCCTTCGGTGGTTATCGGTTTCATCGGCATGGTAACCCTGAGCCCGTTTATTAAAACGCTATTCCATCTGCCCACCGGGCTTACCGCCCTTTCGGGCGCCATTACGTTGGCTTTCATGGCCATGCCCACCATCGTATCCATTGCCGAGGATGCCATTACCGCGGTTCCCCGGCAGTACCGCGAGGCGGCCATCGCCATGGGCGCCACCCGCTGGCAAACTACCTGGCGAATCGTGGCCCACGCCGCCCGGCCCGGTATGATCGCCGCCCTGATGCTGGGCATCGGCCGCGTCATCGGCGAAACCATGGCGGTCATGATGGTGACCGGCAACGCCGCACTGATTCCCCACAGCATTTTACAGCCGGTACGCACCCTGACCGCCACCATCGCCGCCGAAATGGGCGAATCTGTCCAGGGCGGCTCCCATTACGCCGCCCTGTTTGCCATCGGCATCGTTCTTTTTATTATCACTTTTCTTATTAACGGCGTCGCGGATATTTACCTGCACCAAAACCGGAAAAAAGGATTGAAACAATGAATGCTAAAATTCAGGAAAAAATCGCTTCCAGGGTTTTGTTCTTTTGCACCGTGATGGTGGTGCTGCCCGTGGTAATGATCCTGGCCATTATCCTGTACAAAGGAATCGGGGCCATCAGTTGGGAGTTCCTGTTTTCCATGCCCAAAAACGGTATGAGCGCCGGCGGTATCCTGCCGGCTATACTGGGCACGTTGTACCTGGTGGCCGGGGCCGTTTTGTTCGCCCTGCCCCTGGGCGTCTTGACCGCCATATACCTGGTGGAATATTCCCGGGACAACTTCCTCAGCCGCCTGATTAAATTGGCCATCGTCAACCTGGCCGGGGTGCCGTCCGTGGTTTACGGTCTTTTCGGGCTGGGCATTTTCGTTACTTTCTTCCAGTTCGGCGCGTCTATTTTAGCCGGTTCCTTGACCCTGGGCATCATGATCCTTCCCGTCATTATCACGGCTTCGCGGGAAGCCCTGGAAAGCGTGCCCCAATCGTTCCGGGTGGTCAGCCTGTCCCTGGGGGCCAGCAAGTGGCAGACCATTCGTCATTCGGTTTTGCCCCATGCGCTGCCCGGGATTCTTACCGGCGCCATCCTGGGGATTGGCCGTGCCTCCGGGGAAACCGCGCCCATCCTGTTCACCGTGGCGGCTTTTTATCTGCCCAAATTACCCACTTCGGTTTTCGATCAAACCATGGCCCTGCCCTACCACCTGTATGTTATTTCCACCCAGGTGCCCGGGATCGCGGAGAATGTACGGTACGGAACCGCCCTGGTTTTAGTATTTCTTGTCCTGGCGCTGAATCTCTTCGCCATCATTGTCCGCTCCAGATTCCGTAAGAGGAAAAAATGGTAATTATTAAAAATAGCCACCAGGGCACAAAGGCACAAAGAAACACCAAGGGGTTTATTATTAAAAAATTCCTGGCGCCCCGGCGCCCTGGTGGTAAATTTTTTTGGTCTATGGGTGAGGGGGCCATCAAGGGTGACTGACATTAAATTTGATGTACAAAATTTGAATCTGTGGTTTGGCGGGGTGCAGGCCATCAAAGAGCTCACCCTCCAGGTGTACGCCAATGAAATATTTACCATTATCGGCCCGGCCAATTCCGGGAAAACTTCTTTTTTATATTCCTTGAACAGGCTCAACGATCTTAACGCCGCTTTTCGTTTAACCGGGACCGTGCTGCTGGACAACACCGACATCTACCGCAATTACGATGTCGCCCTACTGCGGAAAAAAGTCGGGATCGTTTTTGCGCTGCCGACGCCGCTGCCGCTTTCTATTTTCGACAATGTCGCTTACGGGCCGCGGATGCACGGCGTTAAGAACCGGGGCCGGCTCATGGAGACGGTTGAAAAAAGTTTAAGCGAAGCCTATCTCTGGGATGAAGTCAAGGACCGGCTCAACACCCCGGCCTTTAACCTTTCGGGCGGACAGCAGCAGCGCTTATGCATTGCCCGCAACCTGGCGGTTAATCCCGAAGTGCTTCTTTTCGACGAGCCCACCTCCGGGTTGGACCCGATTTCCACCGCCAAAGTGGAAGACGCCTTGCGTTTATTAAGGAAAAAATACACTATTATCCTGGTCACCAATAACGTGGCCCAGGCGGCGCGTGTGGGGGACCGCACCGCGTTTTTCCTGATGGGTGAATTAATCGAACTGGATCAAACGGGAAAAATTTTCACCATGCCCGGGGAAAAGCGCACTGAAGACTATATCACCGGGAAATTCGGCTGATTGACGACTCATGGAAGAAGCAAGCAACATGACCAACGAAAAATCGATTATAAAAACCAGGAACCTTAATTTGTTTTATGAGAATTTCCATGCCTTGATCGACATCGCCATGGAAATACCCAGGCAAAGTATTACCGCCGTCATCGGGCCTTCCGGCTGCGGGAAATCGACGTTACTGCGGGTGTTTAACCGCATGAACGATGTGATCGAGGGGGTGCGGATGGAGGGGGAAGTTGAGATCGACGGGCAGAATATCCTTGACCCGGCCGTGGACCTGGTGGCTTTGCGAAAAAAAGTCGGCATGGTTTTCCAGCGGCCCAATCCTTTCCCGCTTTCCATTTTCGATAATATCACCTTCGGGTTGGAAATACACCGGGTAACCGATAAGAAGAATTTCCCGGCGTTAGTGGAGCATTCCCTGGGGCATGTGCTTTTGTGGAATGATCTCAAAGACAACCTGCACATGTCGGCCCTTTCGTTATCCCTGGAGCAGCAGCAGCGCCTGTGCATCGCCCGCGCGCTCACCCTGAATCCCGAAATTATCTTGATGGATGAACCTTGTTCGGCGCTGGACCCGATTGCCACCATGAAGATCGAGGAATTAATGCAAGAGCTGAAAAAAGAGTACAGCATCGTAATTGTGACACACAATATGCAGCAAGCGGGAAGGGCTTCGGACTACACCGGTTATCTTTATTTAGGGAGATTAATCGAATTCGGGGAAACCACCCAGATATTTACGGCGCCCAGGGAGAAGCTAACGGAAAATTATATCAGCGGCCGTTTCGGCTAAATACGGGTTTTCCTGCGCATGAAAAGAGTTAGTTAGAGCCTATCCGAAAAGGTATGCAAGGGGCGTAAATTGGTAGGGAACAGGCAATGCCCGTTCCTCAAATGCCTGTTCCCTACAATTTCAAATTTCAAAGCATCGATGAGTTTCCGGATAGGCTTTAGTTAGTCTTGCGATCGATTTCTAGCAGAGTTTGGCTGCAATGGCTTCGGCCATATCCAGGGTGGTGTTGCTGCCGCCCATGTCATAGGTGCGGGTTTTGCCTTCCCGGATAACTTCCGCCGTGGCTTTTTCCAGGGCTTCACCCATATCCTTTTCACCCAGCCAGTCCAACATCATTTTGACTGCCAGGATAGTGGCGATGGGGTTCACCTTGTATTGGCCGGAATATTTGGGGGCGGAACCGTGGGTCGGTTCAAACACCGCGAGTTTTTCCCCGATGTTGCCCGAGCAACCGAATCCAAGACCGCCCACCATCTGGGCGCATAGATCGGAGATGATATCGCCATACAGGTTGGGGGCCACCAGGACATCGTAATTAAAGGGATTTTTCAGGAGCCACATACACATGGCGTCGATGTTGGCGTCATCCATTTTGATTTCCGGGTATTGTTTGGCGACTTCTTTTGCCGTTTCAAGGAACAATCCGTCTGTGGCCCGTACGACATTGGCTTTATGGATGACGGTCACCTTTTTCCGGCCGAACTGGCGGGCGAAATCAAAGGCTGCCCGGATAATTCTCTCCGATCCCTTCCTGGTGTTGATTTTGGTGGAAATTGCATACTGGTCGCCGGGGATATCCTTGAAAGGTGCAAAATTCTTGGATAATTTCGTCAGGGTTTCAGCCAGTTCCGGGGGAACGGGATTGAACTCCACGCCGGCATACAAATCCTCGGTGTTTTCACGGAACATTACCAGGTCGATGCCCTCCTTGAAATTGAGGGGGTTCCCGGGATAAGCTTTGCAGGGGCGCAAGCAGATGTACAAATCGAACAACTGGCGCATGCGTACAATGGGAGAGCGGTAAACCAGGCCCTTGCCTTTTAGTTCGGGGATGAGTTCGGCTTCGGCGGCTTTGACGGGCTTGGAAGTGATAGCGCCGAATAAGGAGGCATCGACATTATTAAGCAAATCGATGGTTCGTTGGGGAAAGGCGTCCCCTTCGGTGCACCAGAACTGCCAGCCGATATCGCCGTGGATATATTCGGCGGGCAGGTTCAGTTTATCCAGGATTATTTTGGCGGCTTCAAGGACTTCTATCCCGATTCCATCCCCGGGCAGCCACGCGATACGGTACTTTTTAGAAGTTTTTTCGGTCATGCTTATTTCTCCATTCAGTATTTTATGCTATTAAGTTTTATGAAAACATATTTTATAAGAAATAGTTTCAATAGTCAATACAGGGAATTTTCACCCCCCCAACCAAACAAAAGTTTTCCAGGGGGCCGGAGGTTACACATGCGTGGGCACCCCACTGCGTGGGGTTCCTATTGTAGAACCGTACCGGAAGATTCCTCTTTGAACGCTTTCCGGCTCCTTAAGCTGTCGGCGGCGCCGGCGGTTCAGGCGGCGCGGGAGGTACTGGCGGTGCGGGAGGTGCAGGCGGAACCGGGGGAGTCGGCGGCGGTGGCGGTTCAGGCTCGGCGCTTTTTTTGGTTCTGACCGCCGGCGGCCTGATATTTAACATCTTCAGGTGTTCCAGATTATTCTCAAAAACGATAAGACAGACGGTTTTAAATTTTTGCCAGGCAGTTCGTAGTTCTTTATACGATTCATTCCTCTCTTTTAGGGCGATGGCGGCAAGACCTTTTTTGTTTTCAGATAAATCTTCTAAAATCCGCAATGCCTTAAGACCATTTAATCTTTCTTGTACCTTATCGGTTGTTATAAGAAATTCTTTTACCCGATCCGATATCTCTTTTTTCGCCAAAATGGTCTCATAAAATTGTTGGGCTTGCTCAAGGAAACCGTGTAAACTTCTTTTAAGAAGCATATCGATGCCCAACTGGCTGCGTATACCCCTGTCTTGTTCACTGCCGAAGATATGGAAGGTTAATTTTCGGTCATTGGCGTAATAATTCATTTCCTCGGCAAATTTTGCATCCAAATCCAGCATTGCCTGGATGCGTTCGCCAATTTTTACCTCGAATTCATGAAATTTTTGATCCGCTTTGGCATGGATTCCCAGTAGTTCCTCCATTTTAAGGGTGTTATAGCCCTTTTCGCTGATCTGGCTTAAGATAATTTCGTTATCTTTGGCGTTTGTAAACCCAACCACGCTTTCCCCAATCAGTGTTATAATTCTTCTTGGATAGTCTGACATTATTGTTCTCCTTTTATTCGTATTGTTTTTATATTATGTATTTTTGAATAGCCTTGATAATTCACGCGGGGAGAGTTGAATGGGGTGAATAGCCTTGCGCTCGTTGACTCCACCCTTGCGCTCGTCGACTCCACCCTTGCGCTCGTTGACTCCACCCTTGCGCTCCCCGACTCCAGCCTTGCGCTCGTCGACTCCACCCTTGCGCTTCCCAACTCCACCCTTGCGCTCGTCGACTCCACCCTTGCGCTTCCCGACTCCACCCTTGCGCTTCCCGACTCCACCCTTGCGCTCGTCGACTCCACCCTTGCGCTTCCCGACTCCGGCCTTGCGCTCGTCGAATCCACCCTTGCGCTTCCCGACTCCGGCCTTGCGCTGCTTTCCCTACGGGTTGCGAAACTTCCCCAACGGCTTGCTGAACTTGTGCCAGGGCTTTCGGTATTTGTGCCGGCGGTTTCGGTAATTGTGCCATGCCTTGCGGTATTTGTGCCAGGACTTGCGGAACTTGCGCCAGGGGTTGCGGAACTCTTCCCAAAGGTTGCGCCGCTTTTTAAAGGGATTGACCTCTCAAAACTCGCATTTAACAGTGCAGGCGCCGGGAATGATCGTGCAGGGGCTGTATCCGATTCATCCCAATCCCCATTTTGATTTGATAGGATGCCGATAATGAGAGGACTGGCCATCGCATTGACTGTATATCGAACCCAAACATTACTGAATTTATCGCTCACATAAATCATGATTTCACCATAAGGAAATCGTACTATACCATATGGCGATTTAAATGTAAAGAGGAAAATTTTTTTTTATTTTTTGTGGTGCAAGATTAATCCGTGAAAGATTAAGTGCGTTTGAATCGGGATTTATTCTTTCCTGGGATTATTCTGTTGAATGCTCTTTATAATGATAGCTTCGTTTTCAAGGAACATCCGGGACGCATATGAAAGAAGCGCGTTCCTGAAATAAGGGGAATGATGAATCACCCAGAATAGCTTTTCCAGCGAATCGATATCGCCCCCCACCAGG
>JAPKZK010000027.1 GCA_026393835.1 Candidatus Aminicenantota bacterium
TCAAACACCTGTACTACGATTATATCAAAGAAACCTACGAGGAAACCGGTTTATTTGCCATCGATTTGAGCAAATATGAAGACTTGATGAAAGAGATGGCGTTTAATGGGAAATGGGAACCGTTAATCGAATATCTTGTCCGACAGATGGAGACATCGATGGGGATAAGAGATTTAATCTCGGGGGAAAGAGCGATCCAGGCGTTTTTGAATGTATACCTGGGGTTATCCGCCCTCTACCTGGTCTATTCGGAAAAAGAGTTGGAAAAAGGATATTCCGATCTGGTATTGGAACCGTTCCTGGCCCAATACCCGGGGTTAAAGTATTCCTATCTTATCGAAATCAAATACAGTAAACCCCAGGACAAAAAGAAAGAATTAACCCCGGGAAAATTAAAAAACATAAAGGAAGAAGCCAAAGCCCAATTAAACCAATACAGCCGTGATGAGAAATTCCAAAAGGCCATCGGGCAAACCACGCTGAAAAAAGTGGTGTTGATCTTCAGTGGAAGCCGGTTGATATATAAGGGTGAAGTATAAAGGCTCCATTTCCATTTTAACTTTTTCATTTTTCGTTTTTACTTTTTAATTGTTTTGGAAAATAAAAAGAGTCAGGCAAAAAAAACTCCTTGACATTTGCGCCCAATTTGAAATATCATTTACCCTAAAAGGAGTTTTTATGAGTATGCAGCGCTTTTTCTTGAATGCCCGGCAGACAACAATGGAGTGCAAATGAGATTGATCGAACAGGAAAGAAAAGCAATCATGGAGGCCATTGCACGATTTGACAACCAGGCTGAAGCATACCTTTTCGGTTCCAGGTCCGATGATACGAAGAAAGGCGGCGATATCGATATATTGATCATATCGGATCAGTTGGATAAGCATTCGCTTTTTTCAATCGAAGAAGAAATATTTAAGCGGATAGAGGAACAAAAGATAGATTTTGTCTTGAGCGGTAAAGATTTGGAAAACAAATTCGCCAAACTGATTCTTAAAAAAGGAGCAATCAAACTATGGCTATGAATACCATCGGCAACAAAAATATAACTGTCGAAGAGATCGAATACCTGGACCATGTATTGGAAAAACTTCACCGGGCCAAAGATACCTTGAATTATTCGTTTGGTATTTGTAAACAGATTGGGGTGAGAGATTCCTATGAAGAAAACGAAACGGATCGCCTTGAATCCTTAAGTTCGAAATTTGCCAGGTTATCCGATTTGATTTTGAAGCAGGTATTTAAAACGATCGATATGCTGGACCTGGAAGAACCCGCCGAAACAATGAGAGATACTATTAATCGGGCTGAAAAGAAAGGCCTTATTTCAGCGGCCCTGGTTTTCATTCAAATAAAGAAAATGAGAAATAAAATTTCCCATGAGTATGTGGAACCAGAGGACCTCCTGGAGATATATAAATTCGTATTGGAGTATACACCGGCGCTTTTCGATGCGGTCGAACGGATCGATATCTATTGCCGGAAATTTAAAACCGGTTGAGGTAAGAATAAATCCGAAGCAAGTACAGCATTCATAGGCCCCTAAAAATTTGACAAAGCTTTTTTTATGTATATATAGTAATGGCTCCGATGTAGCCGCACTTAAAAAGAAGGTAAAAATGGCTGAGAGTATAGTTAGATCGCGGATCGATCCTGTAATAAAAGATGAAGCAAACCATATCCTGAATAGTATGGGATTGACTATAAGCGAGGGAATACGACTTTTTTTATACCAGGTGATTGCCAATAAAGCATTGCCTTTTGTTATAAAATATCCAAACAAGGTAACCCAGGAAGCAATGACCGCGGCCAGGAAAGGGAAGGGCCTGGAACCCGTATCACATTCGGATTTATTTGGGTAAACCCCTTGGTGTTTCTTCGTGCCTTCGTGCCTTTGTGGCTATTTTTACTGTTCCAATTTAACCATCAAAATTTTCCCGGTTTAATATTGACAATTGCCATAGATAAGATTAATATGTTGAATAAGGCAAAAAAAAGGAGGAAAATCCATGAATAAGAGATGGTTTGTGTTAATGATGTTAATTGTATGTTTTTTTACAGTTTCTTCAGCCGATTTCCGGGTTCAGAAAGGAAATCCTATGCCCCCGGATGCAAACAACGGGTTAAAGCCGGCTAATGTCAGAATTGATAAAGATTACGGCAAAATGCCGCTGTATTTTATTCCCAATAAAGGACAGATAGGCAAACAGGTATATTATTATGTCCAGGGAAAAGATAAAACCGTTTATTTCACTTCTGAGGGCTTAACATATTCACTGAACGCCCAGAGCTCTTCACAGCCTACGCGGGGCTGGGTGGTCAAACTGGAGTTTGTGGGAGCACGGAAGAACGTGAAACCGGAATGTGCAAACCCCGGCGGGAGGTTTTTTCGATGATACGCCGGTGGCCTGGCAGGAGATCGCCGGGAAACGCGAAAGCGTGGCCTTAAAATATGCCATTGAAAAAGGAAAGAGCAGCAAGGATACCGGGGATGCCCCGCTTGTGACTTATGGCTTTACCGTAGGAGAATACAACCCAAAACAGACATTGATACTTGATCCGGTTATTATCGTTTACTGCGGCTATATCGGGGGTTCGGGAGAAGATCTCTGCTATGGCATCACCGTGGACTCATCGGGCTGTGCCTATATGACAGGGGCTACAACATCCACCCAGGTGAGTTTCCCGGATACGGCAGGCCCCGATTTAACCTACAATGGAGATTATGATGCTTTTGTGGCAAAAGTAAAAACCGATGGAACCGGGATCGATTACTGTGGGTATATCGGGGGCTCTGACCGTGATGAAGCTGTGGGAGTTGCGGTGGATAGTTTTGGATGCGCTTATATCACAGGCAATACCAAATCTACCGAAAACACATTCCCCGTGGCCGGAGGGCCGGATTTAACCTACAATGGAGGTATCCATGATTCATTTGTGGCAAAGGTTAACTCCGCTGGCACCGGACTTGTCTACTGTGGATATATCGGGGGTTCAGGTCAGGATGTAAACTCTGGAATCGTCGTGGATGGCTCAGGATACGCCTATGTGACCGGGAGTACCGGTTCTAGCGAAACAACTTTCCCCGTGACCGGAGGACCGGATTTAACCTACAATGGAGGCGTCTATGATTCATTTGTGGCAAAGATTAATCCCGCTGGTACCGGGCTTGTCTACTGTGGATATATTGGAGGTTCAGGTAATGATGAAGGGCAAAGAATTGCGATAGATGGTTCTGGCAACGTCTATATAGTAGGGTTTACCGGCTCCGCTGAAGACACTTTCCCGGTTTCTGTCGGACCGGATATAACTTACAACGGTGGTATGTATGATGCCTTTGTGGCCAAAGTCAAGGACGACGGAACCGGACTGGATTATTGTGGTTATATTGGTGGTTCAGGGAGGGATGAATGCCATGCAATAGACGTAAATGCTTCAGGATGCATCTATGTTACAGGGATTACTGATTCTAATGAAGCCACGTTCCCTGTGGCGGTCGGGCCTGATATAACTTACAATGGAGGTATTTATGATGCCTTTGTAGTCAAAGTCAAGGCCGATGGAACTGCGCTCGACTATTGCGGCTATATCGGCGGTTCAAATATTGACGATGGCAAAGGAATCAAAGTCGATGCTTCGGGTTGCGTCTATATAACTGGTGTTACTGGGTCCACCGAAACATCATTCCCCGTAACGGTTGGGCCCGATATGACTTACAATGGGGGTAGTTATGATGTCTTTGTAGCTAAGCTCAAAACCGACGGAACCACGCTTGACTACTGCGGATATATCGGGGGTTCAAATAACGATTTAATTTATGATATCGCTGTTGATGCTTCGAGTTACGTCTATGTTTCAGGGTGGACTGGTTCCACCGAGGCCACTTTCCCGGTGACTGTCGGACCGGACCTGACCTACAATGGAGGTGGTTGTGACGCCTTTATTGCGAAGATTTCCCTGAATTATACGGTGAACTTTGCCGCCGGAAACGGCGGTTCCTTAACCGGGACCACAACTCAGACAGTCGAGTATGGCAACAATTGCACGGCGGTCGAGGCGGTTCCCAATGACGGCTACAATTTCGTCAATTGGACCGGGACGAATGGATTTATAACCACCACCGATAATCCTTTAACCGTCGCCAATGTGACCGCCGATATGATGATTACCGCCAATTTCATCCACTCCAATCCGGCCGGCTGGATTCCCCTGGAAGACTTTCAAAACAACATGATCGTCTACGGGAAAGCCTATAACGGCAATAACCCGGCAGCAGTAGGCGACTGGATCGGCGCCTTCGGCCCCGGCGGAACTTCCGATTGTCGGGGCATTACCGCGGTGCAAGCCAATGGAAACTATTACCTAACAATCGGCAGCAATGAAACCTCCGGTGAAACCATTACATTTAAATTGTGGCCCCTTCCCTCCGGCCCCGCCATCGACGGCAGCGAATCCATTACCTTCATCGATAATGCGGTTTATGACGGCCTGCCCCTTCATTTCGGCCCCAGGGGACAAAATTTCGCCCTGGTAAACGGGTGGAACTGGATATCTTTCAATACGCTGCCCGACGATACGTCGTTTAATTCTGTTTTCGGAACTCCCGGCGTCATCGAACAAATCAAAAGCCAGAACCAGGCAGCCATTTATACCGGCGGAACCTGGATCGGAGATTTAACCGATATGAGCGGAATTGCCAACGGTATCATGTACAAGGTTAAAACCAATCAAGCCTACGCCTTTAACGTCACCGGCATGACCGTTCCCTATAATACACCCCTTTCATTAATAACCGGGTGGAACTGGACTGCATATCTTCCCACCCTCTCACAGCCCGTAGCAGATGCGGTCAATTCCATTATAACCCCGGTGAGCCAGGTCAAGAGTCAAACCCAATCCGTCATTAAAATCGGTTCAGTCCTGTTCGGCGATCTAACCGAAATGGCACCTAATAAAGGCTATACCATTTTAATGAACCAGCCCGGCGTCCTGCAATAT
>JAPKZK010000110.1 GCA_026393835.1 Candidatus Aminicenantota bacterium
AAAATCCACTTCTTGATGTACCGCTTGTACGGCTGCTTCGGCGATGACATGAAACGATGTTCTCAAACTTTCATGCCGGCGGATCAATTTTATAAAGGTTTCCGTCAATGTTTCGATATGGAGGTCCCCGATCAATTCCAATAGGATGGGGATATTGTAGCCGGTTCCTCCTATATCCATTTGCTGGAGGAAAAAGAGCCGTTCCTGGGCGGAAGATAACGGGTAATATTCTTTTTTTTCCACGGCTTCCATGGTCGTGTAAAGGCCGTCTTTTTGACCGGTTTTTTGTTTTATATATCCTGTCAATGCCCGGATGGTGACGCTTTTAAATAGTTGGGCCAACGGGATTTTTACAGCGAACGCTTTGTGGATTTTCGCGGCCAAGATCATGGCTTTTAAAGAGTGGCCGCCCAATTGAAAGAAGTTATCATCAATGCCGATAGCCGCCATACCGGTATTTATATTCAATACTTCGGTCCAGATTTCCGCTAATTTTTCTTCCATCGGGTCCCGCGGGGCAGTGTATTCTTGTTTTTGGCCCGCGATTTCGGGTTTCGGCAGCGCCCGCCTGTTAATCTTACCTGAAGGGGTTAAAGGAATACGTTCAGTGAACACAAAAAACGGGGGAATCATGTAATCCGGTAAAACAATCGCAAGATAGCGTTTTAATTCCCCGGGAACGGTGGTATCGACGGCATCGCATGCGCATGCCCTGGGAACGACGTAAGCGCAAAGATATTTATCGCCGCCACTCTCCAGGTCCATTACCACCGCTTCCTTTACCAGGGGGTGCCCGGCCAATCGATTTTCGATTTCGCCCAATTCGATGCGAAAGCCCCGGATTTTCACCTGCTGGTCGATCCTGCCCAGGAACTCGATATTGCCGCCGGATAACCACCGCGCCCAGTCGCCGGTACAATATAACTTTGAATGATGAATGCGTGGAAGATCGAATGATGAATGATGAAAATGGCTGAATTTTTCTGCCGTCAACTCCGGCCGGTTCAAATAACCCGCCGCTGTACCGACGCCGGAAATACATAACTCTCCCGGGACGCCGACGGGCTGCAAATGATTATATTTATCCAATATATAGAGTTCTATGTTTGGCAGCGGTTTACCGATGGGTACGGGACCATCCCCACTCCACCCGTTTAATGAATACCCGCCGGCATATACCGTGTTTTCCGTAGGGCCGTATAGATTCTCCAATAAGATTGCCGTATTCAACTGTTTAAACTTTTCGACCGATTCCGGCTTCACGGCTTCACCGGCTAAAAAGATGTATTTGAGACTCCTTAACGCTTCGATATCCCGTTGATTTAATGAATCCAGGAATGCAGTGAACATGGTGGGAACGAAATCGATATGGGTAACGACTGAATTTTCAATTGTGTTGATGATGGTTTGCGGATCTTTTTCACCGCCGGGTTCCAATATGGCCAACCGCCCCCCCCCTAAAAACCAACCGAACAATTCTGTGACCGACACGTCAAATACATACGTTGTTTTTAAGAGATAACAGTCCGTTTGGTTAAAAGGATATTTCTGAAATAATGCAAACAAGAGATTAACAACAGACTCATGTTTTACCACGACGCCCTTGGGCCGACCGGTGGAACCGGAAGTGTAGAGGATATAGGCGAGATGATTTGAATGATGAATGATGAATGATGAATGATGAAAATTAAAAACGCATTCCGCTTCTGTTAATAGGATTTTGGCTGCACTATCTTTTAACATGTAATCGATGCGTTCCCGGGGGTATTCGGGATCGATGGGCAAATACGCGGCGCCGGCTTTCAATATACCCATGATACCGATAATCAAATCGATGGAGCGCCCCAGCATAATACCTACAATATCGTCCACCAGGATGCCTTTTTCAATTAATCCCCCGGCCAATCGATCGGACTGCTCGTTTAATTTACTGTAGGACAGGCTGACGGAATCGGCCGCCCCTACGAGGGCGATGCGGTCGGGCGACTTTTCTACCTGTTCTTCAAGTAATTGGTGGATGGTTTTGTCGCGGGGATAGATTGTTTTTGTATCGTTAAATTCATAAAGAACCTGTTTCAATTCGGTGTCCGACAGCATGGGCAGGGATGAAAGGGGAGTTTCGGGCCGGTTCAGCCCCTCTTCCATTAACCGGTTGTAATGGGAAATCAGCCGGTTGAAGGTCGATGCATCGAAAATATCGGTATTGTATTCCCATTCTATCAGCGTCTCGCCGGGCTCGTTCTCTTCCTGCTCCGGGGGCGGCGCCACTACTACATTGATATCGAATTTGGCCGACCGGTTATGGGTTGGCAGGAGTTCCAATTCCAGGCCGGGCAGCGCTAATGCCTCCCCGGGTGTGTCCATAAAATTGAATAATACCTGGAATAGGGGGGTATAACTCAAATTCCTCTCCGGCTGCATGACTTCCACTATTTTTCCAAACGGCGTGTCCTCATGTTGATACGCTTCCAAACAGGTCTCTTTCACCCGCTTTAAACACTCTGTAAAGGGAATTTCCCCTTCTACCTGCGTCCGCAGCAGCAATGTATTAATGACCATACCCAGCATGCCTTCCATTTCTTTGTACCTACGGTTGGCGACGCCGGCGCCCACGCATAAATCCTCCACCCCGGTATAGCGGTACAGCAATGTCTTAAACACCGCCAGCATGGTCATAAACAAGGTGACCCCATTTTTCCGGCTGAACTCTTTTAGACGAAGGGTATAAGAGCCGGAAAGACGGACTATTTCCAGGTCCCCCCTCCCACTGATAACCGGCGGCCGGGGACGGTCGCCGGGTAATTCCAACACGGGCGCCAGCCCCGCTAACTTCTCCTTCCAATAAGCAAGATGCCGCTCCAACACGTCGCCCGTTAAGTGATTCCTCTGCCAGATGGCGAAATCGGCATATTGAATGGGTAAATCTGCCAGAGGGCGCCCTTTTCCATCGGCATATGCGCTGAAAATTGCGATAAACTCTCTTAACAATACCCCCTGCGTCCATCCGTCATGCACCAGGTGATGCTCGGTTAAAACAAACAAATGCTCTTCGTCTTTTAATTTTATAATGGCGACCCGCAGCAAGGGACCTTTTTCAAAATCAAAGGGCCGCTGACCTTCCTCATTTAAAAAATTAGCAATCCGTTGTTCCTGTTCTTGCTTTTCCAGTCCCACCCATTCCAGTACCTGGATTTTAATTGGATAAGGCGCTTGAATTCGTTGAACCGGTTGCCCGTCAACGGTGTGAAAGGTGGTGCGCAGTATCTCGTGACGCCGGATAATCTCTGTAAAGGTTCGTTCGATAATGGATATATCCAGTTTCCCTGTCATCCGTATCACGCGGGGAACAAAATATGCCACATTGTCGGCGTCCAATTCCTGCAAAAACCACAACCGCTCCTGGGCAAAGGACAGGGGTATCTCTCCTTCCCGCGCCGCCGGTTTAATGGAGGATACCTGCCGCTCCTGTTTCTCTATTTCTTCGGCTAAGGCTTTTATATAAGGTTGCTCGAAAAACTTGCGCAGGGGGATTTCGGCGTGAAGTTCTTCCCGTATTCGGGCAATACACCGGTTCACCAGGATGGAATCGCCGCCCAACTGGAAAAAATCGTCATTTATTCCTATGCGCTCCAACCTCAATAACTGCCGCCAGATGAATGCCAGTTTTTTTTCTGTTTCCGTACCCGGCGCGACATATTCGACGCCGGTGTCGATGAAAGTTTCATCCGGCCCCGGTAGGGCTTTCCTGTCTATCTTACCGTTGGCCGTCAGGGGGATTCTTTCCAGGTGAATGAAATAGGCGGGAATCATATAGTCGGGTAATTGCTTTGAGAGATATTCCCGCAATTGAGAAACAGTCGGATGTCCCGGCGATTGCGGGACAATATAGGCGCAGAGATAATTGCCGCGGTTTTCATACTGCCGGGCAATCACCACTACTTCTTTAATCGCCGGATAAAGGGACAGGCAACTTTCGATTTCGCCCAATTCGATGCGGAACCCCCGGACTTTAACCTGGTGGTCGATGCGCCCCAGGAACTCGATATTGCCGTCCGGCAGCCACCGCGCCAGGTCGCCGGTACAATAGAGATTCGAATGATGAATGATGAATGATGAATGATGAAAATGGATGAATCTTTTTGCGGTTAGTTCAGGTCGGTTTAAATAGCCCGGGCTCAGTCCCGGCCCGGCAATGCACAATTCGCCGGCCACTCCTATGGGCTGAGGCCCGGCAAACTTATCCAGGATATAGATTTCATGAAGGGCGGAAGGCCGACCGATGGGGATATTGTCTTTTTCAGCAGCTCCTGTATTTTTCCCGGCTAGCGAAAAAATGGCGCAGTTGATGGATGCCTCAGTGGGACCATAACCATTGTAAATAAAGCACCCGGGAGAGGCGGTATTTAGGGCGTTTTGTACGATGGCGCCTGTCAACCGTTCCCCCCCCAGGTGCAGAAGCTTTATGAAGATCATTTTTTGGCCGGAATTGGCAATATTATTAAAAAATACCGGCGTCGTATGCAGGGTATCGATATGCATGCGATTGATAAAATAGGCGTAAAGGGAAAAATCGCCGACAGTCGCTTTATTTACCATGTAGAGCCGGCCCCCGAACAAATGTGTGGTGAGAATCTCGAATACTCCAAAATCAAACGTATACGATAAATTCTGCATGACACGGGTGTGAACTCCCAACCCAAAATAATCCCTGAACCAGTGAAATAATGGGACCAAATTTTGATGTGCGATGGGCACCCCTTTGGGCTTTCCAGTGGAACCCGATGTGTAAATCACATAACAATAAGGGGCTTTAACTCCTTCAACCTCACTCATAACCCCCTTACTTGCTGCGACGGCCATATCATCGATGCAAATAAGGTGTTTTACGGGAGAGGTTTCTCCTATTATTTGCCGCGCTTTTTCATAATTGGCTTTATCCGTGAGCAGGGTATTTATATTGCAATCATCGATAATAAACCGGGCCCTGTCGTTGGGAAATTGAGGATTAATAGGTACAAAGCAGTTGCCGGATTTTAAAATCGACAACACCCCTATCGACAAACCGGGGGAGTCGTCTGCTAGTAATCCGATATATTTATTTTTCATTTGGATGGGCTTCCGCTAGTGGAAATAAAGCGGTTAAATTATAAAAATGTGTTCATTTTACCGGGATGACTGGGTCCTATATCAGGATAAATTGGTTTTTCATGCATTCTTTCAGGCTTTAACCATACCATAAATGTTTAATTTGTAAATCGGGAATTTCCTGAACCTTTTTCACCAGGCGATGAAAATGCAAAAGCCTTATCCTTGCACGATTTAAACTTTCCCGGGCAGAGTTTTTATCGGCCTCTTTTGTCATAACAACTGTCGTTATTTCAAAAAACTATTTGCCGGGATGGTTCTTCTATAAAGGATATCCCGGATACTCAAAACACCGGGATTTCGTCCCGGTTCATTTTTTCTCTAATAAGTTACAATCGCCTTGCCTACGGGTCGCAGACCCTTTCCTACGGGTTACAGACCCTTTCCTATGGGTTACAATCGACTTTCCTATGGGTTACAGACCCTTTCCTACGGGTTACAATCGACTTTCCTATGGGTTACAGACCCTTTCCTACGGGTTACAATCGACTTTCCTATGGGTTACAGACCCTTTCCTATGGGTCACAGACCCATTCCTACGGCTTACAGACCCCTTCCTACGGGTCACAGCCCCTTTCCTACGGCTTACAGACCCTTTCCTATGGGTCACAGACCGGTTATTTTTTTTTAAAAGTTGAATGCGACCTCCCGGGCCCCGGTTAATTCCTTTTCATAAACCGGGCGGCAATCGAGGTCTTTAATCTTACTTTGCGGGGCGACTGTAATATTCTCTATTAGTCTCAAATACATATCGATCATTAATTGGATGGTCTCCTGTTCGAACAATTTCGCCGCATAAGTAATGGAAAAATTCATGCCATTATTGGTTTCCCGCCCCAGCCAGTCCTGGTCGAATTTTGTGGTGTTTATTTCCATGGGATAGGGCTGTAATTGCAATCCCGGTATTTCCAATTTCGCCGCCCCATCGGTTCCGGTCTCGGTGATCCGTATTTCGAACATGATATCGAAGATAGGGTTGCGTCCGGTATCCCGTTGGGCGCCTACTGCTTTCTTTACCAGGCTGTCAAAGGGATAATCCTGGTTTTCATAGGCGGCCAGCGAGATTTCCTTGACTTCTTTTAAATAGTCCCGGAAGGTTTTCTCATCCGCTGGGAACGTCCGTATGGGCAGGGTATTGACAAAGAGACCGATGATTTTTTCCAGGTCCGCATGCCCGCGGCCGGCAATGGTGGTCCCCGTGATAATATCTTCCTGTCCGCCCAGTTTGAATAACAGGATATGAAATACGGCCTTCATCAATATTTGCAGGGTAACCCCCTCTTCCAGGGCATATTTCCTCAGCGCTTCCGCCCGGTCTTTTTCTACCTGGAAACCCAGGCCGCGGCCTTCAAAATTTTGTACCGGCGACCTGGGATAATCATGGGGTAATTCCAGGACGGGTAATTTGCCCTCAAACCGCTTGAGCCAGTAGGCTTCCTGCCGGTTATAGGTTTCTTTGGCTTCTTGACGCTGCCGCCATTGGCAGTAATCTTTATATTGGAGTTTCAGCGGGGCCGGTTCCTGTCCTGTATAGACCCGTACGAAATCCTGTACCAATACCTGTTGGGAAATGGCGTCGGAGATGATGTGGTGTAAATCCACGATTAATATATGCGCATCTTTTTCCATTTCTACGAGTCCCACCCGCAGCAGCGGCCACCGGGATAAATCGAAGGGCCGGATGAAAGATTTATAGGGCGACCACGGGGGGTCGCCCCTACGAACGCCTAACTCCTGATCCCTGGCCCCGAATCTTTCTATTTCGAATTCGGCGTCATCATGGATTCGCTGCACCGGTTCTTCATTAACAGTGGTAAAGGACGTGCGTAAACTTTCATGCCGGCGGATTAATTTTTTAAAAGTTTGCGCTAATTTTTCTTCCCGGAGTTCGCCCTTTAGTTCTACGGGGGAAATCATATTGTATACGATACTCGCCGGGTCCATCTGTTGTAAAATATAGAGCCGCCGCTGGGCCGGGGACAGCGCATGGTATTCTTTTTTTTCAACGGCGTCGATCCGGGTGTAACCTTCGCCTGTTTTACTTCTTGTTTTTATGTATTCGGCCAATCCGCGGATGGTGGGGTTGCTGAAAAATTCCGGCAGCGACACTTTTGCATCGAAAGCTTTATGTATTTTCAATACCAGTGTGGTGGCTTTTAGGGAGTGGCCGCCCAGTTGGAAAAAATTGGCGTCGCTGCTTATCCTGGTTTTCTCTAATCCCAGGAGACCGGCCCATATTTCCGCGATTTTTTCTTCCACCTGTGTTTGGGGCGGGACATACTCCGACGCTTCCGTCCCCAGGTTCACCGGCTGGGGTAACGCTTTCCTGTCGATTTTCCGGCTCTGCGTCAAGGGGAATTGTTCCAACTGTATGAAAAAGGTAGGAATCATGTAATCGGGTAATTCGTCCGCTAAATATTTCCTCAATTCCGGGGCTTTTAGCGGGTTTTGGTTTTTAGCGGAGGGCGTGTAGTAAGCGGCCAGGTATTTTTCGCCGTCGTCGTTCTCCCGGGCTGTTACCACGGCTTCTTTGATCTGCTCATGTTTCAACAGCAGGTTTTCGATTTCCCCCAATTCGATCCGGTAGCCCCTGATCTTTACCTGGAAATCCTTTCGACCGAGAAATTCGATGTCGCCTTCCGGCAGCAATCGGCCCAGGTCGCCGGTCCAATATACTCTCCCCAATGCTTCATCTTCGCTGTAAGTTTTGCGCGTGGTTTCCGGGTCGCGCCAATATCCCGGGGAGAGATAATTACTGCAAACGATGATTTCTCCTTGTTCCAATATTTCCACTTCGTTCCCTTCGGCATCCACCACCATTATTTCGGTTTCATCCAGGGGGGCGCCGATGCGCAGCCTCGTGTTGCTCATTATTTGGTCTTTCTCCCGTCGGATCATCCAGACGGAATCGATACTGGATTCGGTTTGGCCGTATACATTGACTAAGACGGAATGGGGGAAGTATTTCCCGGCGGTTGTTATTTCATGCTCACGGATGGGTTCACCGCCCAGGAGTATAAAGCGCAGGTCCGGGAATTTTTCTTCACCGCTCAGGGTGGTGCAAAAATAGCTGAATAATGAGGGCACGGAATGCCAGATGGTTATCTTTTCCTTTATTAAGAACTCCGAAAGCTTACCGCTCTCTTCCCGGTTTTTCAGGTCATAGGGATAGAGTGCGGCCCCGTTGAATAATGCGCCGTATATATCCATTACGGAAGCGTCATGGCAAAAGGAAGATAACAGGGTCATCCTATCGGAGGCAGCGATTGCGAACAAGCGCGCCCAATTCCTGATGTAATAGCAGACATTTTTGTGGGTCTGGATAACGCCTTTGGGCCGTCCGGTGGACCCGGAGGTATACATGATATAGGCAATGGCGTCGGCGGCCGCCCCGGTTCGTTCATTTTCAGCGGTAAAGGAATGGTCATTATCGATATCGATATCCAGGACAGGGATATTATTTTCCCGGGCCAGTTTCCCGGCCAGGAGCTTATTTCTTGTATTGGTAAGGATCAACGTTGCTTCGGAATGGGACAACATGTAAGAAATTCTCTTTTCCGGGTAATCGATGGAGATGGGCACATAGGTTTTTCCTGCCTTGAGCGTCCCCAGTATGGCGGCAATCATGTGGGGCCCGTGTTCGAACAGGAGTCCCACAGTACTGCCGGCGACGTCTGCCTGCTTTATTAACCGGCCCACACGGCCGGCATACCGGTCCAACTCCTCATAAGTAAAGTTCTCCTTTTCGCCTTTTACGGCCAGGTTGCCGGGATTCTTTTTTACTTGTTCTTCAAATTGAGTAATCAACATTTTAATTTCTCACCCCTTTTATCATTCATTTTTTTTTATACTTCGTTTCTTTTTGGTGTTCCTGTATTCTTTATAATTTTTATCGGGATAAGCGGTAAAAAAATCCGCCAGGCGAAGGTATTCGCCGTTGATATATTCGATGGAGGAAGGTAGAAACATGCTCTTCCGATAACTCCAGTCGATAATAATATTATTCATATATTCTTTCGCATACACTTCGATATCGAACTTTGCATCCTGTGTATTTGGGATATGGCCTGTTTCAAGGGAAGTTATCCCCGGACTGGCGGGGTCCCCCGGGGTATCGAAGTTGAGCATATTAAAAGATACCGGGATTTTCGGGTATTTTATTTTCAGCTCATCGAACACCAATTCAAGGGGATAATCCTGGTGTTGAAATATTTCCAGGGCCTCCGCCCGGATACTGTGTAAATGATCGCTGAAAGATTTATTTTCATCGACATTGGCGGTAAAGATAATGGAGTTGACAAAGAAGCCGATGATTTTTTGCAGTGGGGTGGCGGCCCTACCTGCCGCAATGATGGAGCAGACGATATCTTTTTGTCCTGAAAAGCGCGAAATCAGGATGGTATACAATGAAAACATCATCATAAAGAGGCTGGTATTTTCTTGTTGGGCCAGTTTTTTAAGTTTCCCCGTCAGTTCGGTATCGATTTGACATCGATATGCCGCGCCGCTTTTATCGTTGGGGTTATCGGTAAAATCCGCGGGTAACTCAAGTATGGGGACCCCCTGGGCCAACTTTTTTTTCCAGGCCAGGTGCGCATGTTTAACTCCTGCCGCCGCCCCGCTTCCAACTTCGGAAGCCGTATCGATAAGCTGCAACCGTTTATTATGCCAGGCGGCATAATCTTTATATTGAACCTCCAGGGGTTCGGGTTCCACGGATTCCCCTTTCCTGTAAGCCCCATACAGGAGGGAAAATTCTCGCCGAAGTATGTCCAATGACCAACCGTCGCTGATAATGTGGTGGATGTTATACATCAACTCAAAGCGGTCCGGGTTTAATTTTACCAGCGCGGCGCGAAAGAGGGGCGGTCGGTTCAGCTCAAAAGGCGCGGCGGCCAATTCCAGGAAAACCTGCCGCCCGGCGCTTTCTTTTTCCCGGTCGGGCAGGGTTGAAAGGTCTTTTATTTCAAAGGGCAGATGGATTTCTTTGACAATATACTGGACCGGCTCGCTGTCAACGGTGGTAAACCCGGTCCTGAAACTTTCATGGCGCTCGATGATGCGTTGAAATGTTTTTTTTATCGCCGTGGGATCGACATCATGATTAAGGCTAATGTTTCCCGGCATATGAAAGGCTGAACTGAGGGGGTCCCACTGGTTAAAAAACCAGAGCCGTTTCTGGTTATAGGAGAGTTCATAATAATCTTTTTTTTCAATGGGTTCCAGGCCGGGAAAACTTGCTTTATCGGCTTTCCTGATGGCGTCGGCAAGTTTTTGGATGGTGGGCATTTTGAAGATATCTACCAATGGTATTACGACATGGAATGTTTTATGGATCCGCGACGCCATCAGGATCGCTTTCAAGGAATTGCCGCCCAGCACAAAAAAATTATCAAGGGCGCCGGTCCTCTCTATTTTTAGTATTTCTTTCCATATGTCGGCCAGGGTACGCTCGATTCCTTCCGCGGGCGCCACATATTCCATCATGGGTAGGTTTAGATTATCCGCCAACTCAGCCAGGGCTTTGCGGTCGAGTTTCCCGGTGGCCGTCAGCGGAAATTCCTCCATCCGTAAAAAGGTTCCTGGAACCATATAATCGGGTACCAGTTCTCTTAAATCGCTTGCCAGCCTGGTTTCGTCGATTTTTTCGGCCGCATTTGCCGCCAGGTAATAAGCGGTTAAATAACTTTCACCCCCCTCGTCTTGTTTACATATCACCGCACTTTTTTTTATTCCCGGCATTTTGTCCAGTTTCCCTTCGATCTCCTGCAATTCGACGCGGTATCCCCGCACTTTCACCTGGAAGTCCTTTCGCCCCACATATTCGATGCTCCCGTCTCCCAACCTTCGGCCCAGGTCGCCGGAACGGTATACGCGGTCTTTCCCGGTCAGGGGATTTTTTACAAATACGTCATCGGTCTTCTCACGGTTATGCAAATATCCCAATGCCAGGTAATCGCTTTTATAAACGATCTCGCCGATGCCATATCCCTGGGTTTCCCGGTCATTTTCATCCAGTAAGAGTACTTCGGTCTCAACCGCCGGGTAGCCCACGGGCACGGCCTCTTTATTTATTTCCGAGTTTTTATCGATAAAATATTGCAGCGTAACAGTGGATTCGGTGGGTCCCAGACCATTCACAAACAGGCATTCAGCGGGAAAATATTTTTTATAGGTTTCCACATCTTTCTTAAATACGGCTTCGCCCCCCAATACGATGAAACGGAGACGTTTAAAATTCTCGGCACCGCTCAATTGATCGGTGAAATACCGGTAAACCGTGGGAATGGAATGATATACGGTAATGTCTTCGGATTCCAGCCACCGGGCTAAACGGGATAAACCGTCTTCCTTTTTGATGTCGTAAGGTAATAACGTCCCCCCATTTAGCAGCGCCCCGTAGATATCCATCTTGGCCGCATCGAATCCGTAGGAAGAAAATAATGTCAGGCGGTCGTTATTATTAAGGTGTAAGGCATTGGTATAGGTCCTGGCGAAGTGCAATACGTTGCGTTGGTTTTGCATTACGCCCTTGGGTTGTCCTGTAGAACCGGAAGTGTATAATATGTACGCCAGGTCTTTGGGATCGATGGAAATCCCGGGATTTTCCCCCGTTTCCATTTTATCGTTCTCTATCTCATCGATGTTAACGATGGCAATATTTCGATTCACACGCTCTCTTAACCGGTTGGCCAACCGATAATTGGCGTTGCCGGTAATAATAACCCGGGCATCCGAATCTTCCAGCATGTACTTTAACCGTTCCCCGGGGTAGCCGGGGTCCAGCGGCACATATGTTTTACCCGCCTTTAACGCGCCCATTAACCCGATTACCATGTCCGTATCGTGTCCGAATAACAGCGCCGCGGTGGGTAAATGGGTGTTTTTATCTTTATCCGGCGCGGGTGCATAAACAACAATAGGTTCGACTATGGCGCTGCTTTCGGCGGTCGGAAGGGGTTCCAATTGTTCTCTTTTCTCCGTTCCGCAGGCGGGGCAATGGGGATCCGGAGCCACTTCGATTTCCTCCAGGAATCGCCCCTGCCACCCTTTCTCCCAATCGAAGCCCTGCCGCCCGGACAATTCTCGAAAATGGCGGTTGAAGGGATAAATCAATTGGCGATAGCCGTCGGAATCCACGATATTTTCCACTCCCCTCTGGTTGAAAAGAAAAAACTTATTGTAAGCGGGTCTTTCTTTAGCGAATCCCAGTACGATTTTAACCGCCTCGTTGACGGCAAAACCGGCGCTTAAAAACAACGCCGGCGCAGCCACGGGGTTGGGATTCTTTTGATAATTTTTCATTAATTGTTTCATCTCCGCCAGTTGCCTTAAGACATCCCGGTCATACAAACAATGATAGCAGGGGGTATGGGGGGTGTGAAAAATAGCCGCGTAGGCATTCATATCGATCATGGAGGAGATGATGTGGGGAATCCCTTTTTGGACGGCGCATTGGGAGAGGATAAACTTGGCTTCCACATCGTCTACGTTGTCGAAAATAATGGCGGCATTGGCCGCCAGACGGTGGATATTATCCCGCGTAATTTTTTGAGAGTAAGCGATAACCCTGACATTGGGGTTGATGCGCTGAACGGTTTGGGCGGCCGATAGGGATTTGTTCATACCGATGCGGGATTCGTCGTGGAGGACCTGGCGGTTCAGGTTTGAGAGTTCCACCTCGTCGAAATCGCAGATGATGATGGTTCCAAAACCGGCGAGGGCCAACTGCATAATAAGGGGAGAGCCGGAGCCGCCGGCGCCGGCGACCAATACCGTGGTTCTTTTTAGTTTTTCCTGGGCGTCGATTCCCCAATGATGAAGCATCATCTGGCGTTTGTACCTGGTTTTTTCATTGGCGTTGAGACGGCGGGAATCGTCGTATTCCCGGAGTACGGCATGGGCGACGCGGTTGGCCCGGCGGTTCAAGGCATCATAGCTTAGGTGACGATCATCGACTTTTACGGCGATTTTATCACGGTAATTACGCGCCTGCTGCTCAAAACGATTGGCAACCGATTGTTCGATATCTTCTTTTTTAAATTCGTTAAAATCATTCGTGGGCTGAACCGTATTTCCCCCGGCAAAAGCGCTGGGCAAATCGAATAATTGGACATCTTTCATTTTCAGGGCTACTCGTTTCATCGATTATTCCTCCTTAGCGGTGGTCTCTTCTTCCCCAGCCGAAGTGACGGCATTTAACAACTCCAGGTATCCCCCGGCGATGATTTCCATGGTGCGGGACTTGAACAACGTTTCTTTATAACTCCAATTGAGTATGATGCCGTTTTTATAGTCAACGGCATACAGCACCAGGTCGAACTTCGCCTCACCCAGGTCCTCGATATGCCCGACCGCGAAATTTTCCAATGCCACCTCCGCCGGAGTATCAGGCATATTGAGCATATTAAAGCAAACGGAAACCTCGGGGTAAGCTATTTTAAACTCATCCAATACCAATTCCAGCGGGTAGGACTGGTATTGAAAGAGCTCCCTGAGCTCTGTATCCACCCGGCGCAGGAAATCGCCGAACTCCTCTTCGGTATCGACCTGTATTTTCGCAGGTAGGGAATTAACGAAAAATCCCACGATATCCTGCAACTCGACATGTTCCCTTCCTGCACTAATAATACCGCATAAGATATCCGCGCGCCCGGAAAAACGCGCCAATAACCAATTGAAAACGGAAAACATAACTATAAAAAGCGTGGTATTGTTGCCTGCCGCCAAACCGTGCAAGCGGTCCCTGGTTTCATTCCCCACCACAACCCGGTAAACCGCCGCGGTGGAATTACTCTTCGTTCGTTCGAAATCACCGGGCAAATGAAATGGAGTGAACCCTTTTTCCAATTTATTTAACCAGGACCGGTATGCATTTTCTTTGAGGCCGGGGTCCCGGATGCCCTGGTTCTGCCAGGCAGCAAAATCTCTATACTGCAAGGGGAGAATTTCCGCGGTGGCCTCCTGCCCTGCCCTGTATGCCCCGTAATAACGCTGGAAATCCTTCTTCAATATCTCATGAGACCAACCGTCGCCGATAATATGATGCATATTAAAAATAAAATACCAGCGGTCTTCTGCTTGTTTTACCAGCTTCACCCGCAACAAAGGCGCCCGGGTCAGGTCGAAAGGAGTTCTTTTTTCTGTCTCCAGGATGGCATTTCTACGGGCTTCCTTTTCTTTCTCTTCCAGGCCGGAGATATCCATGACCTCCAGGGGAATTTCAACGTTATCTGCAATAAATTGGAATGGCTCGCCATACCTTTCTTTAAAAGAAGTGCGAAAACTTTCGTGTTTTTCCGTGATCCGCAGCAGCGTTTTTTCAACGGTTTCCACATCGGCATAATGCGGCAATGAAAAGATCCCTACCATATTATAAGAAGTATCGGACGGCCCGGTTTGCCGGATAATCCATAACCGTTTTTGATTGTATGACAATTCGTAATATTCTTTTTTCTCCACCGGTTCAATATCGCTGAAGGTGCTCTTCTGAGAGCCTTTGATAGATTCCGCCAGGAGACGGATGGTTGGCGTTTTGAATATCTGCGCCAGGGATATTACCGCGCCGAAGGCTTTATGAATCCTTGAAACCATAATGGCGGCGTTCAATGAATGTCCCCCCAATTGAAAGAAAGACGTATCGATGCCGATCTTCTCTTTTTCCACTTTCAGCGTTTCCGCCCATACCTCCACCAGTGCCATTTCTACATTATCGCGGGGCGGTGTATGGGTTTTGTCTTTTTCTACCGTAGGGTCCGGGAGCGCCCCCCGGTCGATTTTCCCATTCGGAGTTAAGGGTATCCTATCCATAGTCGCAAAAAATGAGGGGACCATGTAATCCGGAAGAGCTGCAAAAAGATAATCCCTCAACTCCGCGGCCGGGGGGGATGCGGTTGTCCTGGGAACGATATAGGCGCAGAGATATTTATCGGCGCCGTCGCCGCGAAGGATGACCACCGCCTCTTTAATATTCTTATGCTGCTGCAGCCTGCTTTCGATCTCTTCCAATTCGATCCGGAATCCCCTGATTTTTACTTGCCGGTCGATTCGGCCCAGGAAATCGATATTTCCACCGGGAAGCCACCGCCCCAGGTCGCCGGTTTTGTAGCAAATATCGGTCTTATAGGTCCTATTAAATTTCTCCGCGGTCAGTCCCGGGTTGTTCAAATAGCCGCAGGCAACGCCGTTTCCCCCGATATATATCTCGCCGGCAACCCCTATGGGCAGCAGCCCTTCGAATTTGTCTTTGATGTATACCTGGGTGTTGGCAATGGGCGTCCCTATATTTATTTCAGTCTCGCCCGTCAAATCTTTCATGGTGGACCATACCGTGGTCTCTGTCGGACCGTAAACATTAATAATGTTCCCCCGGTATTTCTCCTTTAATTCCTCGAACAAATCCCGGGGAAAAGCTTCTCCACCCACCAGGATATCCTCTATTTTATTCAAATAGCCGATATCGTCGTGACTCAACAATAATTTTAACCGGGAGGGAGTCAGTTGGAGCATGTTAACGCCATTCTTCCCGATAACTTCCCAGAGCGCCCGGAGGTCTTTTTGTTGGGTTTCATCGGCAATTACCACCCTTAAACCCCTGGTTACAGGCAGCAATGTTTCCAGTAAAAAAATATCGAAACTCAGGGTGGTAACCGCCAGTACTATTTTACGCGGTGAAAAATCTATCCTATCTGTCATCCCCTTGAAAAAATTAACGGCATTCCGGTGACGGATGGCGACTCCCTTGGGTTTCCCGGTGGAACCCGATGTATAGATGACGTAGGCAAGATGATCGGGAGAGGATGCCCCAGCCGGGTTCATTTTGTTTCCTTCACTTGTATAAAGATTTTTATGAAAAAGGTCGATGGATTCAACTCCAAAAGCGGGGCCTTCAAATTTTTCCAGTATATTCTGCTGCGTTATAAGCAAATTTATATTACTGTCTTTTATCATGTATTCGACCCTGTCCGGGGGGTAATCGGGATCGATGGGCATGTAAGCGGCCCCGGCTTTTAATATGGCCAGGAGGCCGGAGATCAAGTCGGGGGAACGTCCCGTCATAATGCCGACAATATCGCCCACCAGGACGCCTTTTTCGATTAACAATCCCGCCAGGCGACCGGATTGCTCATTCAATTGGCGGTAGGACATTTGTAGAGACGTTGCGCGCAACGTCTCTACAGTTGAACCAATAACCGCAATCCTGTCCGGCGTCTTTTCTACCTGTTCTTCAAATAATTCATGAATGGTTTTGTCTTCCGGGTATTCCGCCGCGGTGGCATTGAAATCCTCCAGGATTTGCCGCCTTTCTGCTACTGGAATAATTTCGATCCCGGATATTTTTTGCCCGGGGTCCCGGATGACGGCTGACAGGATTTCGTTATAATACCCGATGAACCGTTCGATGGTTCCCGGTTTAAATAACCGGGTGCTGTATTCCAGGGTAAATCTTAATTTTTCTTCGTTTCCCGGGACCTTCATTTCGGAAGCCTCTAAAGTAAGGTCGAACTTCGCGGTGTTATTTTCATAAGCATAGGGTTTTAATTTCAGTCCTGCTATTTCCATTACGGGTATTTCTATATTTTGCAGCAGGAAAGAGACATCAAATAGTGGATTTCGGCTGAGGTCCCGGTTAACCGCTGCTTTCTCCACCAGGTCCTCGAAGGGATATTCCTGGTTTTCAAAAGCTTCCAGGGTTTTTTCTTTTATTTCTTTTAAAAATTCATTAAATGTCTTGCCGCCTTCCGGGTAAGTCCTTAATGCCAGGGTGTTGACAAACATACCGATGATAGGTTCCAGGTCGGAATGCCGGCGATTGGCAATGGGCGTGCCGATGACTGCCTCCTGCTGTCCACTCAATTTATATAAAAAGATACTATAAATACAAAGCAGCAGCATGTACAACGTGACCCCTTGTTCCTGGGCCGATCGCTTCAGCGCCTCTAACTCCCCGGGCCCTATGTCGAAAACTTTCCGGCAGCCTGCGAAACTTTGCATCGCGGGCCGGGGATAATCCAGGGGCAAATTCAGCGCGGGTATCTCCCCGGTAAATTCCGTCAACCACCACGCTTCTTGCTCCTTTATCCTCTCTCTTTCTTTTTCACTGCCCTGCCAGAGTGTGTAATCCTTATATTGAATTCTCAGCGGGGCCAAATCTTTCCCCGCATACAGGTCCATAAATTCCCCGGCCAGGACGCCGACGGATATCCCGTCGCCGGTGATGTGATGTATATCCACCACCAGGATGTGTTTTTCTTCCGACTCTTTTAGCAACCCTACCCGCAGCAGCGGCGCACAGGAAAGGTCGAAGGGCCGTATAAAATGATGAATTTTATCTCCTTCCTCAACCTCACCCTGGAACTCAACCTTAAAATCTACCTCAGTATGTACCTTTTGAACCACCTCTTCATTTGGGGCAAAAAAGGATGTTCGCAAACTTTCATGCCTGGCGATCAACTTCTTAAACGTCTCTTCCACTTTCTCTTGCTGAAGCCGCCCCCCCAATTCCAGCGGTATCGTCATGTTGTATGCGGTGCTCAGCGGGTCCATCTGTTGTAAAATATAGAGCCGCCGTTGGGCTGAGGATAACGCATAGGATTCTTTTTTTTCTACGGCCTCTATCCAGGCGTAACGTTCGCCTGTTTTGCTACTTTTCTTTATATAATCGGCCAACCCCCGGATAGTGGAATTTCTGAAAAATTCGGGCAACGATACTTTTACATCAAAGGCCTTATGTATTTTCAATAACAGCATGGTGGCTTTTAAGGAGTGGCCGCCCAACTTAAAAAAATCGGCTGCGATACTAATGCTGTTTTTTTCTATTTCCAGGACCTCGGACCATATTTCTACCAATTTTTTTTCCGCCATATCTTCCGGAGCCGTGTACTGTACAATCATGTCACCGGCTTCAGGAACCTGGAGCGCCCCCCGGTCGATTTTCCCATTCGGAGTTAAGGGGATACTATCGATCGTCACAAAAAATGAGGGGACCATGTAATCCGGCAGAACCGCGGAAAGATAATCCCTCAACTCCGACGCGGAAGGAGATGGGAATGTCCTGGGAACGATATAGGCGCAGAGATATTTATCGGCGCCGTCGCCGCGAAGGATAACCACCGCCTCCTTAATATTTTTGTGCTGCTGGAGCCGGTTCTCGATTTCTCCCAATTCAATGCGAAAGCCCCGGATTTTTACCTGCCGGTCGATGCGGCCCAGGAACTCGATGTTGCCGTCATCCAACCAGCGCCCCAGGTCGCCGGTTTTGTAACAAATATAGGTCTTATAGGACCTATAGGACCTATTAAATTTTTCCGCGGTTAATTCCGGGCGATTTAAATAACCCCGCGCCAATCCAAAACCGCTAATGCATAATTCACCGGCCACGCCTACCGGCTGTAAATAATTATATATATTTAAAATATATAGCTTAATATTGGCTAATGGTTTGCCGATGGGTATACTACCGACGCCATTCCACCCGGATAATGAGTATTTACTGGAATATACCGTACTCTCCGTCGGACCATATATATTTTCCAGGGATATACCGGTTCCTAATTTATTAAATTTCTCTACATACCCCGGCAGCAAGGCCTCTCCAGCTAAAATGAGATATCTCAAACTCGATAGCCGGCTCTTATCCTCTCCTGTTACATGCTCGATAAATACGTTGAACATGGAGGGTACAAAATTGATGTGACTAACTCCATATCTTTCAATCCAGGCCAATATGACGTACGGGTCTTTCTCACCGTCTTTTTCCAGCACCGCCAACCTCCCGCCACCCATATACCAGCCGAATAATTCCGTTACCGATACATCGAATAAGTACGAGGTTTTTAAAAGGTAGGTGTCCGCTGGGGTGAAAGGATATTCTTTTTGCATGGCAAATAATAAATTCACGGTAGAACGGTGTTCTACCATTACTCCCTTGGGTTTCCCGGTGGAGCCGGAAGTGTAGATGATGTAGGCCAGATGATTTGAATGATGAATGATGAATGATGAATGATGAAAATTAAAAACGCATTCCGCGGCGGTTAATAGGGTTTTGGCTGCACTATCTTTCAACATATAATCAATGCGTTCTTGCGGGTAATCCGGATGGATGGGCAAATATGCCGCCCCTGATTTCAATATGCCCATGATCCCGATAATCAGATCAATGGACCGCTCCATCATAACGCCCACAATATCATCCGCCAGGACGCCTTTTTCAATTAACAACCCGGCCAGGCGGCCGGATTGCTCATTCAATTTGCGGTAGGACAGACTGACCTGTCCGACAAGTCCGACATAGTCAGGCGTCTTCGACGCCTGTTCTTCAAATAATTCATGGATGGTTTTGTCTTCCGGGTACTCCGCCGCGGTGGCATTGAAATCCTCCAGGATTTGCCGCCTCTCTGCTTCGGAAATAATTTCGATCCCGGATATTTTTTGCCCGGGGTCCCGGATGACGGCTGACAGGATTTCGTTATAATACCCGATGAACCGTTCAATGGTCCCCGGTTTAAATAACCGGGTGCTGTACTCCAGGATCGATGTTAATTTTTCTTCATTTCCCGGGTCCTTCATTTCGAAAGCCTGTAAGGTAAGGTCGAACTTCGCGGTGTTATTTTCATAAGCATGGGGTTTTAATTTCAGTCCTGCTATTTCCATTACAGGTATTTCTATATTTTGCAGCAGGAAAGAGACATCAAATAATGGATTTCGGCTGAGATCCCGGTTAACCGCTGTTTTCTCCACCAGGTCCTCGAAAGGATATTCCTGGTTTTCAAAAGCTTCCAGGGTTTTTTCTTTTATTTCTTTTAAAAATTCCTTAAACGTCTTACCGCCATCCGGGTAAGTCCTCAATGCCAGGGTGTTGACAAACATCCCCATGATCCGTTCCAGGTCGGAATGCCGGCGATTGGCAATATGCGTACCGATGACTGCCTCCGGCTGTCCACTCAATTTATATAAAAAGATACTATAAATACAAAGCATCATCATGTATAACGTGACCCCTTGTTCCTGGGCCGATCGCTTCAGCGCCTCTAACTCCCCGGGCCCTGCCTCGAATACTCCCCGGCTGCCTGCGAAACTTTGCATCGCGGGCCGCGGGTAATCCAGGGGCAAATGCAGCACGGGTATTTCCCCGGAAAATTCCGTCAGCCACCAGGCTTCTTGTTTCTTTATCCTCTCTCTTTCTTTTTCACTGCCCTGCCAGAGTGTGTAATCTTTATATTGAATTCTCAGCGGGGCCAAATCTTTCCCCGCATACAGGTCCATAAATTCCCCGGCCAGGACGCCGACGGAAGTTCCGTCGCCGGTGATGTGATGCATATCCACCACCAGGATATGTTTTTCCTCAGACTCTTTTAGCAAACCTACCCGCAGCAGAGGCGCACAGGAAAGGTCGAAGGGCCGTATAAAATGATGAATTTTATCTCCTTCGTCAACCTCACACTGGAACTCAACCTTAAAATCTACCTCAGTATGTACCTTTTGAACCACTTCTTCATTTGGGGCAAAAAAGGATGTTCGCAAACTTTCATGCCTGGCGATCAACTTTTTAAAAGTCTCTTCCAGTTTCTCTTGCTGGAGCCGCCCCTCCAATTCCAGCGGTATCGTCATGTTGTATGCAGTACTCGCCGGGTCCATCTGTTGCAAAATATAGAGCCGCCGTTGGGTTGAGGATAACGCATAGTATTCTTTTTTCTCTGCCGGTTGAATGGAGGCATACCTGTTCTCTTGATCACTGATGTCGGCGTCTCCCTGCCTTATTCGCGCGGCGGCCCGGGGGTAATGTTTCGCAAAATAGTCGGCCAGTTCGGCAATGGTGGGGGCATTGAAAATGATCGCCACCGGCGCCGCTTCTCCCAGCAATTTATTGTAATGGTTGACAAGCGTCATCCCCTTAAGGGAATCGCCGCCCAGCTCGAAGAAATTATCATGAACGCCGATTTTTTCCAGGCCGAAGTATGGTTGCCAGATAGCGGCCAGGGCTTGCTCAAGCAAGTCGCGGGGCGCTGTATATTCCACGCTGAGACCCGGGCGCGGCGAAAAAGTATCCGGCCCGGCTATTTCCACCACGGTTTCACCCGCGGGTATTGCCGCGCCGGTTTCCCGCCCCGATATGATTGCCAACGCTTTTTGAAGGAGATTGTCGGCGATATGAAACCGCCGGCCTTCAAAAGGATAGCTGGGCAGCGAAACGCGGCAGCGCTTTTCTCCCCGGTGAAAACCGGGCCAATCGATGGAAATACCGTAAAGCCACAATTGCCCTATTTTATCCGACAAATACCGGTCATCCGGCGCTTCTTCTTGTGGACGCCGCACCAGGTTGACCACTGCGGGCACGGCGGTCCCTTCATGTTGTTTGACCAGGGTGGTTAATGAATTACCCGGGCCCACTTCTATAAAAACAAAATCATCCTTGCCCAGCAACAATTTAACGCCGTCGGAAAAGCGGACTGTCTCGCGTAAATGACGGACCCAATAGGCGGGGTCCATGGCCTCGGCGGCCGCGACCCACCAGCCGCTTACGTTGGAAATATAAGGTTTCGCGGGTTTATTCATGCGCGTCGCCCCGACCTTTTCCCTGAACGGTTCCAGGATGGGGTCCATCATCCGGGAGTGGAAGGCGTGGGAGGTATGCAGTCGTGTACATTCGATTCCCCCGGCTTTTATTTTCGCTTCAAAGGCGTCGATGGCGTCGCATGGTCCTGAAACCACGCAGCGGGAAGGGCTATTTACGGCGGCCAATGATATATCGTCGGTCAATATGGGTTTTAATTGTTCTTCGGGCATCGCGACGCTTAACATGGCGCCGGTGGGCATTTGCTGCATCAACCGGCCCCGCAGCGCCACCAGTTGCAGGGCGTCTTCCAGGGAAAATACCCCGGCCAGGCAGGCGGCGGTATATTCTCCAATGCTGTGGCCTACCATGGCGGCCGGTTCGATCCCCCACGACATCAACAGGTTTGCCAATGCATATTCGAAAGCGAAAATCAACGGCTGGGCGATTTCGGTCTGATCGATAATATTGGTCCTATAATCTCCACTTGATGGGTAAAGAATCTCCTTGACATCGACCCCCATCAGGGGGTTGAGGATTTTAAAACAGCGGTCCATTTGTTGACGGAATAGCGGTTCCTTTCGGTAGAGGTCCAGCCCCATGGCGACATATTGCGCGCCCTGGCCGGGAAAGAGAAATACCGCCGGTTTTTTTTTATCCACCCGGGTGGTAATGGTATATGTTCGCGTCTTGAACCTGTTTTCCGGCGCCAGGGTTTCTAAAACTTCTTCTAAAGTCGAACATACCGCTGTTCGACGGTGGTTAAAGTGTTTCCTGCCGACTTGCAGCGTATAGGCGGCGTCCGGGAGAGATGTTTTGGGATTTCCTTTAAAATCGAGGAATAAATTTTCCGTGGCTTTTTCCAGTGCGCCGGCCGTCCTGGCGGATAATAAAATCAACACATTTTCTCTTTCCCTAAGTTTATCAAAAGTTTTTGCGGGGGTGCAGGGGGCAGTTTTTTCAAAAAGCGCCCCCTGCATATATTCCTCCAACACCACATGGACGTTGGTGCCGCCAATGCCGAAAGAGCTCACACCGGCCCGCCGCGGGTACATTTCACATTTCCATTCTTTCAACTTTGTGTTGACATAAAAGGGGCTGTTTTCGAAATCGATTTCCGGGTTGGGGTTCTCAAAATGCAAGCTGGGGGGGATGAGTCCGTGTTTCAGGATAAGCGTTGTTTTTATAAAAGCGACGATTCCCGCGGCGTTATTGGTATGCCCTAAGTTGGCTTTAACGGACCCGATGGCGCAAAAATGTTTTTTATCCGTATGAAATGCCGATTTCAGGGCTTCGATTTCCACCGGGTCGCCCAGGTGGGTGCCGGTGCCGTGGGTTTCAATATACCCGATGTTTTCGGGGTTGACCATCGCCGCCCGGAGCGCATCCCGGATGACGTTCGCCTGCCCGGTAATGCTGGGGGCCGTATAGCCGACTTTTTCCATCCCGTCATTATTAACGGCAAACCCTTTAATCACGGCATAGATCTGATCGCCGTCCGCTTCGGCTTCTTCCAATCGTTTTAAGACAACGATCCCCGCCCCTTCCGCCGGGACGGTCCCGCTGGCCTTTGCATCAAAAACCCTGCAATGCCCATCGGACGAGTAAATCATTCCTTCCTGGTGCAGGAACCCCGTTTTTTGTGGGTACGTGATGGTAATACCGCCGGCCAGTACCATATCGCATATCCCGGTCAGTAAGGCGCGGCAGCCGTTGTCGACGGTTGTAAGCGATGTGGAACAGGCGGTTTGGATGAACATCGAGGGCCCTTTTAAATTCAACTTATAAGAAATCCGGGAGGCTAAATGATCCCTGGAGCTTAATAAATAGGACGAGAAAGGGTCCACTTTCGCATTACTCAACCCGCCCGGTTCACCTGCGCTGCCGGCGCCTGTTTCTCTCCCGGACAGCAGATTGAGAACCTGCCAGTAGAAATTGTCCACGGCCCCGGCATAGAGACCGATTAAACCGTTGTATGTCTCCGGTACATATCCGGCGTCTTCCAGGGCCGCCCAGGCGCACTGGTGGAATATCCGCACCTGGGGGTCCATTATCTCAGCCTCTACCGGGAGATAGCCAAAAAATGGGGCGTCAAAGTATTCGCTGCCCTCCAGTATCCCTTTTGCTCTTACATAATTCGGATTATCCAGCAATTGGGAATCGATGCCGGCTTCTTTCAGCTCTTCCTTTGAGAAAAACGAAATGGATTCGATACCGTTTTTTATATTTTCCCAGAACCGATGGATATTCGGGGCGCCGGGAAATCGCCCGGCCATCCCGATAACCGCGATTTCCAGGCCGGTTCTTTCGGGCGCTGGGGTCTCTTGATGTTCCTGTTCTTCGTATTTCTTGGATTTGTCCATATAAATCACCCTGGTCTCCTGGAATTTATGGCTACTGTTTCTTTTTCATTATCCCCAGGACCCTGTTCATTCTTGCTTTCCCTTCATCTATCTTCACGTTCCTGTGTTTCTCATAAAGCGTATCATCGGCCGGCGCTTGCGTTTGTTCCAGGTACTGGGCCAAAGAGCGGATGGTGTTGTACCTAAATAATGTTACAACGCGGATATCTTTTTTATAGAGTTCCCTTACTTTGTGGGCGACGTCGATTATTTTTAAGGATGTGGCGCCTAATTCGAAAAGGTTGACATCGACGCTGATGCAATTTTTTTCAATCCCCAGCGCCCCGGCCCAGATTTCTACCAGTTCCTCTTCCAATAGACTCCCGGGGGCGGTATAATGGCCGGCCTGGATTTCCGGTTCCGGTAAAGCCGAGCGGTTCACTTTCCCGCTGGAGTTCAGGGGAATTTTTTCCAGGCGCACAAAAAATAAGGGTATCATGTAATCGGGCAGCGCCTGGGCAAGGAATTCACGTAATTCCGCGCCGCCGGTGATGTCCTGCGCGGCCCCTTCATTGACAGGGACAATATAGGCGCAAATAATTTTATCGCCCTTAAAGTTCCTGGCGATTACGACGGCTTCCTTTATGTACCGGTGCTTTAGCAAGCGATTTTCGATTTCTCCCAATTCGATGCGGAAGCCCCGGATTTTTACCTGTTGATCGATTCTGCCCAGGAATTCGATGTTGCCGTCATTTAACCACCGCGCCAGGTCGCCGGTTTTGTAAAAAATATAGGTCTTATGGGTCCTATCGGACCTATTAAATTTATCTGCCGTTAGTTCCGGGTTGTTCAAGTAACCGGCCGCTGTCCCCGCGCCGGAAATACATAACTCTCCCGGGATGCCGGCGGGCTGCAAATGGCCATATTTATCCAATATAGAGAGTTCTATGTTTGGCAGCGGTTTACCGATGGGTACGGGGCCATCCCCGTTCCAACCGCTTAACGAATACCCACAGGCATATATGGTGCTTTCGGTGGGGCCGTATAGATTCTCCAATAAAATTCCTGTATCCAACTGTTTAAACTTCCGGACCGCCCCCGGCGTCAACGCCTCACCGGCCATGAAAATGTACCTGAGACTCTTTAATGCCGCCATATCCTGGTGGTTTAATAAACCCAGGATTACATTAAACATGGAGGGGACGAAATTGATGTGGGTTACGGCTGAATGTTCCACGGCCGCGATGATCTTTTGCGGGTCCTTTTCGCCGCCGGGTTCCAGTATGGCCAACCGCCCCCCCCCTAAAAACCAACCGAATAATTCCGTGACCGATACATCAAATACATAGGTTGTTTTTAAGAGATAACAGTCCGCCTGGTTAAGGGGGTATTTCTCAACGCATTCCGCCGCGGTTAATTGAATTTTGGCTGCGCTATCTTTCAACATATAATCGATGCGTTCTTGCGGGTAATCCGGATCGATGGGCAAATACGCGGCCCCGGATTTTAGTATGCCCATGATGCCGATGATCAACTCGATGGAGCGCCCCATCTTAATAGCCACAATATCGTCCGCCAGGACGCCTTTTTCGATTAACAACCCCGCCAATCGACCGGATTGCTCGTTCAATTGGCGGTAGGTCATTTGTAGAGACGTTGCGCGCAACGTCTCTATAGTTGAACCAATAACCGCAATCCTGTCGGGCGTCTTTTCTACCTGTTCTTCAAATAACCCGTGGATGGTTTTGTCCCGTGGATATTGGACGGCGGTATCGTTGAAATTCATTAATATTATTTGCTTTTCCGCTTCCGAAATGATTTCAATCTCCGCAATGCGGGCATGGGGTTCCCGGGTGGCCCGCGCGATAACGGCTTTAAAAAATCCCACAAACCGTTCGATGGTTACCGTTTTAAAAAGTTTCGTGCAATACTCGAAGGTAAAGCGGAGATTTGAAGGCGCGTCAAAGGCCCGTAAGGTGAGATCGAATTTGGATATGTTCTCTTCAAAAGGAAAGGGCGTCATTTTCAACCCGGTAATTTGTATTTCGGAGATATCCATATTCCTTAAATTTAACATAGTATCGAACAATGGATTTCGCCCGGTATCCCGGGTAACGGATGCTTTCTCCACCAATTCCTCGTACGGGTAATCCTGGTTTGCAAAAGCCGCCAATGTATTTTCATTAACCTCTTTTAAAAAATAGCAGAAATTCTTTTCCCCGGCCGGGTTATTTCGCAGGGCCAGCGTGTTGACAAACATGCCCATGATGGGTTCCAGGTCCGCATGGGAACGACCGGCCGCCGGGGTTCCCACGACGATGTCCTCCTGCCCGGTTAGCCTGGAAAGAAAGATATAGTAAAGGGTCAACAGCGCCATGTACAATGTGGTTCCCTCTCCCGACGCCAACGCCTTTAATGCGCCGGTCTCCGCCGCGGTTATTTCAAAAAAGTAACCGCGTCCTTCGAAACTCTTTACCACCGGCCTCGGGGAATCCAGGGGCAGGTCTAACGACGGCGGCGCTTCGCGAAATTGTTTTAACCAGTACTCCGCCTGTATTTTTAAGGCATTCTTTTCCGTTTCACTGCCTTTCCACGCCGCATAATCTTTATACTGGAGTTTTAAAGGGGGCAATTGCCGCCGCGCATAAAGGGCCATAAACTCCTTTACAAACAACTCCATGGACGTACCGTCGGTTATGATATGGTGCATATCCACCATGAGAAGGTGTCTTTCTTCTTCTTGCTTTGCCAACCCCACCCGCATTAACGGCGCTTTTGACAGGTCGAAAGTCCGTGTTTTTCCGTGTTCCTCCGCGGCAAAATGTGCGATTTCAAATTCCACATGGTCATGGATTCGCTGCGCCGGCTCTCCGGCGATCGTAATAAACGACGTCCGTAAACTTTCATGGCGACGGATCAACTGCCGGAATACTCCTTCCAGGTGAGTTTTATCCAGCGCCCCATCCAGGGTCATTAACGCGGGGATGTTGTAAGCAGTACTTTCTTCATCCAGTTGCTGGAGGATGTACATTCGTTTCTGGGCTGCGGATAAGGGGTAATATTCTTTCTCTTCTACCGGTTCGATAAAAATAAATTTCTCTTCTACCGCCCCCTTTATATATTCGGCCACCTCCCGGATACAACCTCCCTGGAGAAATTCCCTGAGCGGGATTTTAACATTAAAAACTTTGTGCATCCTGGTAGTCAATAATGCGGCGTTTAAGGAATGACCTCCCAGGTCGAAAAAATTGTCATCGATGCCGATAGGGGACTTCGGTTTCAATACCTCCGCCCATATTTCTGCCATCATTTTTTCCACTGCATCCCGCGGTGCAGTGCATTCCTTTGCCGCCTCACCTACCTCGGGCCCCGGCAGCGCTTTCCTATCGATCTTCCCATTGGGGTTTAAAGGAATTCTCTCCATAAAAACAAAAAAGGAAGGTATCATGTAATCAGGTAAAATCCCGGAGAGATATGTTTTCAATTCCGCGGCGCCGGGTGCAGGATCGGCAAGAGGAACGATATAAGCACATAGATATTTATCATTGCCGGTTTTTCGATCTATCACCACTGCTTCTTTTACCCGGCCATGTTTAAGCAGGCGACCCTCTATTTCCCCCAATTCGATGCGGAACCCCCGGATTTTTACCTGCTGATCGATGCGCCCCTTAAACTCGATGGTCCCCCCCGGGAGCCAACGCACAAGGTCGCCGGTACAATATAACTTTGAATGATGAATGCGTGGAAGATCGAATGATGAATGATGAAAATGAATGAATTTTTCCGCGGTTAATTCCGGGTTGTTTAAATAGCCGGAGGCAACACCGTCGCCTCCCACATACAACTCACCCCATACTCCGACAGGTACTAATTGGCTGCTCTTATCATAAATATAAGCGGTGCTGTTGGCTATCGGTTTACCAATTGGGATAGTCTGCTCAAATTCTTTTTCGATTAAATAGGTGGTGGAAAAAGTGGTATTCTCCGTGGGTCCGTATCCGTTGATGATCTTTAAAAGTGGGAATCGATGCCTCACCCGGTTGATATGTTCCGGCGACAACACATCCCCCCCCACCAATAAATAACTCAAGGGCGCAAATAATTCGCCGTCTTGTTGCAGCAACTGGTTAAACAACGGCGCACTAAGCCAGAGGGTATTAATGCGTTGCCCCTTCAAAACATCACCCAATCGCTGGGCGTCTACGATAACTTCCTTATCTACCAATACCAATTGTCCGCCATTAAGTAAACTGCCCCATATTTCAAAAGTGGTGGCGTCAAATACCGGCGCCCCGGTCTGGAGAATCCTTGTCTCTTCAGTCAAAGGAACGAAATTGGTATTTTTTACCAACCGCACCACATTACGGTGCGTTACCACAACGCCTTTGGGCTGCCCCGTGGAACCCGAAGTGTAGAGGATGTAGGCGAGATGATTTGAATGATGAATGATAAATGATGAATGATGAAAATTAAAAACGCATTCCGCTGCGGTTAATATGATTTTGGCTGCACTGTCTTTCAACATGTAATCGATGCGTTCTTTGGGGTAATCGGCATCAATGGGCAAATAAGCGGCCCCGGCTTTCAATATGCCTATAATACCGACAATCAAATCGATGGATCGCTCCATCATAATACCGACAATGTCGTTTGCCAGGGCGCCTTTTTCGATTACCAACCCTGCCAAACGGTTGGATTGCTCATCCAATTGGCGGTAGGTCAGGCTGACCGGGCAGACACGGGGGCGTCGGTTCGCCCCTACGAGGGCGATGCGGTCCGGCGACTTTTCTACCTGTTCTTCAAATAATTGGTGGATGGTTTTCTCCCGGGGATAGCTTGTTTCGGTATCGTTAAATTCATAAAGAACCTGCTTCAACTCCTCATCCGACATCAGGGGCAGGGTTGAAATACTCGTTTCAGGCCGGTTCAAACCTTCTTCCAACAGCCGCCCGTACTGTTTTACCAGCCGCGCAATAGTGGGGACGTCGAAGATATCGGTATTGTATTCCCATTCTACCAATGTCTCGCCGGTTTCCTCGGATTCCTGTTCAGGCGGCGGGACCACCACCACGTTGATATCGAATTTGGCCGACCGGTTATGCGTCGGCAAAGGCTCCAATTCCAGGCCGGGCAATTGTAATCTCTCGCCGGGTGTGTCCATGAAACTGAATAATACCTGGAATAAAGGGGTATAACTTAAATTCCTCTCCGGCTGCATGACTTCCACGATCTTTCCAAACGGCGTGTCTTCATGTTGATACCCTTCCAGGCAGGTTTCTTTCACCCGGTGTAAACATTGTGTAAATGAAATTTCCCCTGTTACTTGCGTCCGCAAAGGCAGTGTGTTGATGACCATGCCCAGCATGCCTTCCATTTCTTTGTATCCCCGGTTGGCGACGCCGGTTCCCACACATAAGTCTTCCACCCCGGTATAGCGGTACAATAAGGTTTTAAATACCGCCAGCATGGTCATAAACAATGTGGCCCCGTTTTTCCGGCTGAATTGTTTTAAACGTAGAGTATAAGGCCCGGACAGACGGACGATCTCCAGTTCTCCTTTGCCACTGATAACCGGCGGACGGGGACGGTCCGCGGGTAATTCCAATAACGGCGCCAGCCCGAATAATTTCTCCTTCCAATAATTAAGATGCCGATCCAGCACATCGCCTTTCAAATGGTCCCTCTGCCAGATGGCGAAATCGGCATATTGAATGGGTAACTCCGGTAAATAGTGCTCTTTTCCTTCGGAATAGGCGCTGAAAATAGCGATAAACTCTCGTAACAATACCCCCTGCGTCCAACCGTCATGGATTAAATGATGTTCGGTTAATACGAACAAATGCTCATCCCCTGTTAATTTAAATAAGTACACCCGCAGCAGCGGGCCATATTCAAAATCGAACGGCCGTTGGCCTTCTTCAGTTAAAAAATCAGCAACCCGTTGTTCCTGCTCTTCTTTTTTCAGCCCCATCAAATTCGCCAACGGGATTTTAAATCGGTAAGGCGACTGAATTCGCTGGACCGGCCGGCCCTCGACAGTGTGAAAGGTGGTGCGCAGTATCTCGTGACGACGGATAATCTCTGTAAAGGTCCGTTCGATAATAGATACATCCAGTTTCCCTTTCATCCGTATCACCCGGGGAACAAAATAAGCCACATTGTCGGCGTCCAATTCCTGCAAAAACCACAACCGCTCCTGGGCAAAGGATAGGGGTATCTCTCCTTCCCGCGCCGCCGGTTTAATGGAAGATACCTGCTGTTCCTGTTTCTCTATTTCTTCGGCTAAGGCTTTTATATAAGGTCCTTCGAAAAACTTCCGCAGGGGAATCTCTACCTGCAGTTCCTCCCGGATACGGGCAATACACCGGTTCACCAGGATGGAATCGCCGCCCAAATGGAAAAAATCGGCGTTTATTCCTATCTTCTCCAGTCTCAATAATTGCTGCCAGATGGATGCCAGTTTTTTCTCCGTTTCCGTACCCGGCGCCACATATTCGACGCCGGTATCGATGAAAGTTTCATCCGGTCCCGGTAAGGCTTTCCTATCTGTTTTACCGTTGGTCGTCAGGGGGATTCTTTCAAGGTGGATAAAATAGGCAGGGACCATGTAATCGGGCAATTCCTTTGTAAGATGTTCTCTTAATTGGGAGATAGTGAAAGGTTTCCCGTCATGAGTGACAACGTAAGCGCAAAGATAATTACCGCCGTTTTCGTGTTCCCGTGCAATGACTACCGCTTCTTTGATGCCGGGGTGTTGATGGAGAGAATTTTCGATTTCCCCCAACTCGATGCGAAACCCCCTGACCTTGACCTGGTAGTCGATGCGGCCCAGGAATTCGATATTACCCTCCGGCAGCCAGCGCGCCAGGTCGCCGGTGCGGTAGATTCTTTCCCGCCGGGGGCCAGAAACCTTTTTGAAAAAAGGTTTCCGGACTTCCAAAAACTTCTGATTAGTTAGTTCCGGGCGGTTTAAATAGCCCGGGCTCAGTCCCGGCCCGGCAATACACAATTCACCCGCGGCGCCGATAGGCTGGGGATTGAGAAACCCATCCAAAATATAAATCTCATGCCGGTCGCACGGGTGACCAATGGGAATGTTTTCCTCGGCATTTGCCGCCATCTGCTCCCCGGTTAAAGAGAAAAAAGTGCAATTAATCGATGCTTCAGTAGGACCGTAACCATTCCAGAGTATACAACCGGGGGATATTACGTTCAAAGTTTTCTTTACCACCTTGCCGGTCAACCGTTCACCCCCCAGGTGAATAAGCTTTATGGAGGGTACTTTTTTGCCCGGGTCGGCCAGGTTGTTTAAAAACACCGGCGTCGTATGAAGCGTATTTATTTGCTGCCGGTGGATAAAATATACAGCGAAAGAAAAATCGCCTATGCTCGATTTATTTAAGACGAAAAACCGACCCCCAAACACAAGCGTCGTGAGCATCTCGAATACTCCAAAATCAAACGTATAAGACAAATTCTGCATAACCCGCGTGTGGATGCCCAGGTGAAGAAATTCCCCGGAGTAGTAGAATAAAGGCGCTATATTTCCATGTGTGATGGGTACGCCTTTGGGACTGCCGGTAGAACCCGATGTGTAAATGACATAACAGTGAGGAGTTTTATCGGCCCCACCCTCAGCCTCACCCCCAGCCTCAACCTTACCCTTAACTTCTTTACTCTCTATTCCGGCAATATCATCGACGCAAATGATATGTTTAACGGAGGGGGTATCTTTCACAATTTGACCCGCTTTTTCATAGTTGACTTTATCCGTCAGCAGGATACTTATATTGCAATCATCGATGATAAACCGGACCCTTTCGTTGGGAAATATCGGGTTAATGGGCACAAAACAGTTGCCTGATTTTAAAATCGCCAGCACTCCTAGCGGTAAACCGGGGGAGTCGTCTACCATTAATCCAATATAGCTATTTTTCATTTATAGGGGCTCCTATGCATACATTTTCCCGATGTTTTATTTTGGGTTAGGCTTCCGCTTATGGCGATGCAGCGGATATTGTATAAGATTGAGTTCATTTTGCCGGGGGGATAAGGTCAACTACCGGTGAAATTAGTTATTCAAGCATTCTTTTTAAACCATAAACATATCATAAACCTTAAATTTGTAAATCGTGAATTTTCTGAACCTTTTCCATCAGGCGGGGAAAACGCAAAAGCATTATCACTGGACGATTTTAATATTATTCCATTCTCCCGGGCAGGTATTTTACCGGGGTGATTCGGCATAAGGGGAGTTGCTATTTCAATAATTTTATCCTGGGAAATATGCTCTTAGAATGTATATCCGGGATACTCAAAATACCGGGGTTCCGCCCCGGTTCAGTATTTTCCACTATAAAACATTCCCTTCCCCGCCAGCAATTCTAATTTTGACTTATAAAAAAATTTCAAAAAAGGGCAGACACGTAGGTCGCCGGTAACACCACTACAAAATCAAAAAATCCCGACCATTCAGGCAATTCGATTAATTTATGTAGAAATGTCGCGGCGAACCTATGTGTTCGCCCAAAATTCTTTTTAAAATTAGAATCGCTGTTCGAGTAAAAAGTATCGGCCTGCCTTATCCACCCATTTATCACCCGCGTCCTGGGTTCGTCTAATAATAGCCCGGCCAGTTCCACCAGGTCTTTCCGCCGTCATTTTGCGGTTTTCTTTGTAAAACATCGGCCCCCTGTCAAGGATCAACCAGTCTAACGAAACCCCCAGGGTCTCGCGTATTTTTTTCAGCCGAAGGGCTATATCTTGCAGGACTTTTTTTCTATTCATCGTTTTAACCACTTAATGCTCTGGAATACCAAATCCTATCACATATTTTCTTAAAAAGAAAGGGGTCTGATGATAAACTATCAATTGTTTCTATTCATTTTGTATCCGATCGACTTCTATTTGTGTCTGATATACTTCCGTTTATGTCTGATCTACTTCTGTTTGCGCCTGATATACTTCCACTTGTGTCCGATTGAATTCTAATTGTGTCTGATACACTTCCGCTTGTGTCCGATTAACTTCTGTCTGTGTCTGATGTACTTCCATTTGTCTTCGTTCAACTTCCATTTGTATCCGAACACTTTCTATCTGTCTCTTATCCGCTGTATATTTGAATTAATAGTGCATCACTTTAGCCATTTTTCGATTGTTTAGACGAAGAGGGACTAAAGGACAGTCAAAAAAATGGGTGGGAGGGAGGCCCAGGGTTCCCCCCGTGGGCGCCTAAAATTATTTAATATGAGAATTGCTGCTTCCCCGCCGCCCTTTCCCCGATGTGTCTTACTTTATTTTTTTGTTGGCCTGGAAGAAAAAATCTGTTATAATTTCGGATGATAAAAGTATGCAGTTTATCCAGCGGTTCCAACGGGAACGCAATTTTTATAAAAACCGGCGCCGATTGCTTCCTGGTCGACGCCGGCGTCAGTTGCAAACAAATATGCCTGCGCTTACAACAAATCGAAAGCCACATTTCCCATGTCAAAGGAATCTTTATAACCCACGAACACTCCGACCATGTCCGGGGCCTGGATGTTCTTTTAAGAAAACATCCCACCCCCGTCTACCTGACGGAAGAAACCTACAAAAATATGCCCATTACCATCGCTGATGGCCTCCTCCATTTCATCGGACCCAATGACCGCGTCGTCATCGACGAAACCGTGATCCAATCGCTGCCCAAAAGTCATGACGCGGTAGAACCGCTGCTTTTTTGTTTTTATTACAAGGGTAAAAAAATCAGCGTCATCACCGATGCGGGGTACGGCTGCGATAATGTGATTGCCGCACTCCGTGAATCCCATATCGTTTTCCTTGAATCCAATTACGACGAAGAAATGCTGCGTTCCGGCTTTTACCCCCCTTATTTGAAAAAACGTATCGCCGGACCGTCCGGCCACCTGTCCAATGTGACGGCCGGTTCATTGATCCGCGATCATGCGTCGCCTTACCTGGAATATGTGTTTTTATCCCACCTGTCGGAAAACAACAACACCCCCCGCCTCGCCCTGGAAACCTTTCTATCCATTGTAAAAGAACGGGACGAATTGAAAAACATGGATACTATTCTTACTTCCCGTTATGCTGTCTCCAAAGTGGTGGAGATACAGGTCCTTACGGGGGACGAGGTTCCCGGGCCGGCTGAAACTCTCGCTTTCTCGCCCCCCTTCATTTAAATCCATGCAGATGTCGGCATCTACTTGAGGCTTTCTGCCAAATGGGCGCCGGTTGGCGACAGGTCAATTTTAATTTTTAGTTCTTTATTCTTCGGCGCCTGTTCACCTGTCCACTTTTTCAATTTTCCCGAATAACTCTTTTTGGGAGTTTATTTTTTCTTCGCTGCCATAGACGCAAATCGCATTTTGCCCAAGGATATCCGCCGCCATCTTCTTCATCGCCTTGATATCGCCGAGGGAAACGCTTAATACTTCATCTCGCTCCCGTTGTATATCTTCCGGCTTTGTTTTCTCAAAATAACATCTCAGGGCGACGTTGCCCTTGTTCGAAGGAGTTAACGGATTATCCAGGGTGGAAATTGTGCCGATGATGTAGCGGGTCATTTCTTTGTCGTTAAGTTCGAGCTTACCGAGGTAATCGGGAATCGCGTCGTAAGCGTCCAAAGTCTCTTTAAGATTGGGATCGCGGTATGAACTGAAAAACGCCTGCCCATTGGCAGCAAAGGAACTATATCCGCCATACGCGCCGCCAATTACCCGGACGCGGTTTTGCAGCCAATCCGAAGACAGCACCTGGTCAAGCACCCGTATTTTACCGCTCCAGGCATAGCCAAGCTTTTTTAAGTTGTAACCCTTTTGCACATACTGGACTTTAGAAGCAGTAAGGAACCCTTCATTCTTTTTCTCGAAATTAAATTTCCATTTGTTGTAGGCGGCGGCTTTATTATCCGGTAGTGAATCGATAAATTTTGGTAATTCCTGCGCATAAGCCGGCAAATCATCACGGCTGCAGGTGACAGCCGCCGTAAGGTTGCTTTTATTGAAAAGCAGCAAAGCGGTCCTGGCCAGGTTCGCGATGATTTCTTTTTGTTTTACAGCGTAATTTTTTACAAGATCATTTATGAACCAATAATATTCGAACCCGCCCGTCAATTCATCGAACATCCCGGAATTACTGAAATACGAAGCAAGGCGTGTTCTTGAATACACATTGCCATTTCTTTTAACCATGGCGTCGAGACGGGACTGGTGTTGAGTAAGTATGGTTTGTAACCGATCGCTGTCGGCATAACGCGTCTTATTGACGATTTCACCCAACAATTGGAACAATTTGTCGACTTTTTTATTCATTACTTTCGCTTCGATAACGAACTTCGGGATCAGGCTGTCGTCGTTTCGATTTTCCAGGTAAGTTGAAAGAACTGCGTTAACTCCACCGGTATGAATATTTAATGCCACATCCAGGTCGCCGAAAGAATAATTTTCCGTATTTTGACTGCCCAGTACCCTTGCCAGGAGGGCCGCGTAAGGAATCAGTTCCTGTGGTAGAACGCGGGCGTCGAAAAGCATCCGGGAGTATACCACATGGTCGGTGAATTCTTCATGATAAAGAAAGGGGGCCCCGGGAACATGTTGCTCTTCCAGGGTATACCAGGCCGCCCTGGGATCGATGTCCTTTCGTTCAAGCATAGGAACCGTGGCGAGCGCGGCGGGTGTATCTTCCCGTTTCTGATAGGCGATCAAATCCTGAGTTTCTTTTACAATTGTCTCTTTTTCTTTATCGTTAATGGATGCTTTGTAATCCTGTAATTCTTTCTCAACACCGGCATTAATTTCCTTTTCCATGCCCGGTTTCGGCGCCAGGACCAGGAGAAGAGAATGGGGATTGGAGAGGAGGTATTTGCGGATGACGGATTCAAGGTAATCGCCGGTTATAGCGGTTTTAACGACGGCCAGGGGTTTCTCATATTCGAGGGTGAGGTAAGGATCATCGGCAAAAAGCCACCCCGGCAGCACCTGGAAATTATACCGTATTCCTTTCTGGGCGGTATTTCCCTCTCGTAATTGAAATTCGGTGAGATTGATGGCCCCTTCTACCGCCTTTTTGTCCAGTCCTTTTCGAGAAACCTCGTCAAGTGTTGCCATTACGATTTCACGGAATTTATCTTTATCGGCCGGATTGGCATTCTGCACCTGGATATCAAAGACATTCTGTTGAAGTTCATCCACATTGGCGGTGACATTCTTTCCGATACCGGCTTTTTGCAAAGCCAGGCGAACAGGCGCCGCTTCCTGGTTGACAAGCAAATCACTCAAAATGCCCAGGGACATAACGGTTGCTCTATCCGCGCCCAGACCACACACAAAACTCAATGAAAGATAAGACTGGTTCACGGTGTTACTGCCTTCCGTTACCGGGTAAAACGCCGCGACTTCTTTCATGGCGGCAAATGGTTTTTGCAGCGGGAAACCGGATGGACGAAGGGCTTTATCGTATTTCGTTAAATATTCGCTGTCGATGGAGGCCAGTTCACGGTCCAGGTCCCCGTTCCCGTAAAGTAAAATATGGCTGTTAACCGGGTGATAATACTTCCGGTGATATTTTATGAACATATCGGGATTCAACCTGGGAATTTCCGTCGGATACCCCCCCGAAGTAAAGCGATAGCCATTGTCGGGGAAGAGATTCTGGTCGCGCCGGTAATCCAATTCGCGGGCAGGGTTCGAATAGGCGCCCTTCATTTCATTGTAGACAACCCCCTTATAGACAATGGGGCCATCCGGCTTTTCCATCTCATAATGCCAGCCTTCCTGTTTTAAAATGCGGGGTTCGGTATAGATGAGGGGGTTGAACACGGCGTCAAGATAAACGCGCATCACGTTAAAATAATCTTTTTCGTTCATGCTGGCAATGGGATAACAGGTAAACTCGCTCCCGGTAAACGCATTTAAAAAGGTCAGCAGGGACCCTTTGCCCAGTATATCGATGGGACTCTTTACCGGGTAGTTTTTCGATCCGTTCAAAACTGAATGTTCCAGGATATGGGGCGTACCGCAATCCGATTCCGGGTCGGTTTTGAAAGCGATGCTGAAAGTTTTATTGGGATCATCGGCGGCGATTTTGAAAAGACGGGCGCCGCTTTTCTCATGTTCGAAGTAAAGGCACTCTGCATTGACTTCTTTAACGAAACGTTTTTCCAAAAGCTTGAAACCATGATAGGTTTGCCCTTTGACAAAATCCCCGGCGAAAGCGGTGGAGCAAACCAGCATTACAATTAATAAAAAAGGTAATATCGAATGTTTTAATTTCATTTAAATTCCTCCTTGTTATTCCCTATTATACGCATTGAATTTTATTTTGTTTCATGATCGGCCTAGCGATGCTTTCCTTTCTCTTTAAAAAGGGCGCGGGAGTAGGCGTTTAAATAGGAATCGAAATAATTGATATTGGGGTAAGCAAGATATTTTTCATACGCCAGCCAGGCGATCATGGACGCATTGTCGGTGCAAAACCGCGGCGACGGTATATATAATTTGACCGGGCCCCCCGGCTTATTAAACTCCCCTTGAAACATTTCCCGGAGCAGGGAATTCCGGCTAACCCCACCCGAAACGATGAGGGATTTAACCTTTCTCTTTTCCACCACGGCGCTGGTCTTTTCCAGCAGGTAACTCACCAATGAATAAAGAAAAGAAGCCACCAGGTCATCGAACGCCGCTTGACCGGGCTGGATGCTTTTACCATCGGGACCTTGCCGGCCCTGGCGGATGACCGCGGTTTTGTACCCGGAAAAAGAAAAATCATCGGCCCCGTCGCTCATCCTGGGGTGTGTGAATTGAAACCGGCGCACGTCCCCTCCGCGCTCCCTATAAATTTTATCCAATAACGGCCCGCCGGGGTAACCTAGGCCGAAGAATTTAGCTGTTTTATCCATCACCTCGCCCACGGCGTCATCCCGGGTCTTGCCGATAACTTCCGTTTCGAATTTGGATTCCTGGTAAAACAGGGTGGTATGGCCTCCGGATACGACCAGTGCGATCAATGGGTATTCAATGGCCGGGTTTTCGATAAAAGCGGCCTCGATGTGCGCGGCGATATGGTCCACGGCGACAATGGGGATTTTATGGGTGAACGCCAGGCCTTTGGCAAACGAAAGCCCTATCAACAGCGATCCGATTAAGCCGGGGCCCTGGGTTAAAGCAACCATCTGCAAGTCCTGGGCTCTTAGCCCCGCATTTTTCAACGTTTCCGCGGCCAGTAGATCGATGACCTCGTAATGATTGCGGGAAGCAATCTCCGGCACGACGCCCCCATATTTGGCGTGGATAGGGATCTGGGACTTGATCCGCTCATCGATGATACGGTTCGGCCCCCCTTGCTGCTCACGTTCGATGACAGCTACGGCAGTTTCATCACACGAAGATTCGATGCCTAATATATACATATAATAATAATAACAGATTTTTTTAAAAACGGCAAATCACTTTTTAGCAGTAAAAATTTCTTCTAACCGTCTGGATAACAAAGTTTTACGCTCCGAAGGGGAGGCGTTGGAAATAGCCCTCCACACAGTCGCTTCATCGGATATTAAAAAAATCCTCTTCCTGGCCCGCGTAACAGCCGTGTAAAACAACTCCCGGTTCAACATGATGGAATGAGACGGCAGCAACACCAGGATTAACATGTCGTACTCCGATCCCTGCGCCTTGTGCACGGAAACCGCATAAGAAAGCGTCAACTCTTCCAACTCCGAAACATGATACTTCACCATACTCCCGTCAAAATTGACCCGCAACGTTTTCTCCTCCGGGTTAAAGTCGGCGATAATCCCCTGCTCTCCATTGAAAATCACTTTCTCATAATTGTTTTTTAACTGCATCACCTTATCGTTTCGCTTGAATGCAGCTTTTTCTTTTTTTACGATAAACGGTTCGGGGTTAAATCGTTCCTGGATCCGGCTGTTTAAATTATCGATGCCGGCATCGCCCCTATACATAGGCACAAGGACCTGGAAATCCGGGGAATTGAAACCGAACTCGTTCTTGTAATACTCGATAATACCCGTCACCTTTTCCAGCGCCTGCGCTTCATCCTCCACTTTAATATAAACAAAATCAAGGTCCTGGGAATAAGGCTTTCTAATGATTTGTTCCCCGCCGTTGATCCGGTAGGCGTTCTCAATGATAAGACTGTTTTCCGTTTGCCGGAAATTCCGGTTCAGGTAAATAATATTGAAAAAACCGCATTTGATAATATCCCGCAGCACGTTCCCCGGCCCTACCGAGGGCAACTGGTCCTTATCCCCGATAATAATCAAGCGGGTATGCCGGGATATGGCTTTCAACAGGGAATAAAAAATAAAGGAATCCACCATGGAGAATTCATCCACGATAACGGCGTCGACTTTGAGGGGATTATGTTCATTGTGAACAAATTCGCGGGAGGTGGGGTCTATTTTAAGCAGCCGGTGAATGGTAGATGCTTTATAAAAAGAAGCTTCTTCGATGCGTTTGGCCGCCCGGCCCGTGGGCGCGGCGATGGCCACAACCCGCTCGTTCTCCTGGAACGCTTCGATAATGGCGCGGATAATCGTAGTCTTACCGGTGCCCGGGCCGCCGGTAATAACCGTGACCTGGTTGCCGACAGTGGAAATCACCGCTTCCCTCTGCTCATCCGTCAATTCCAGGGATATCCTATTAAAAATAACATCGAAATTCACTTTAACCGGCGGCAATGGCTCTTCCGGGTTGGCCAGTGAAAAGAGACGCCGGGCAATCATCTTTTCGATAGCATAATTCTTGTAACTCAGCACCACCCGGCCGGGGATTTCTTCTCTTACCAACTCGTTCCTTTCCACCATGGTGTCGAGGCAGCGGTTCACTTCTTCCGGGTCGATATCCAGCAGGGCGGCGCACCTTTTCGCCAGCTCCGGTTCTTCGACGTATAGGTCGCCATTCTGCTGCTCAGACTGCAAGACAAGGAACTGGATGCCGGCTTTAACCCGGTTAGGATCGTTTCGGGCCAACCCAAACCGTAGGGCAATCGTATCCGCGGTGCGAAACCCCACTCCCCGGATCCTGTCGATCAGTCGATAGGCATCCTGCTCCAGCACGGCGAAAGCGTCTTCCCCGAACTCCTTATGAATTTTGAAGATCGTCTCGTTGCCGATGCCGTAAGGGGCCAGCTTGACGGTTAATTCCCGGATCATCTTGTTCTCTTTGAAATTCTGTTTGATCTCTTCGATGTTGAGTTTTTTTAAGCCTTTTATTTCTTTCAAACGATTCGGGTCGCCCTGGAGCACTTCGATAGTCGAGGCGCCGAAACGGTCCACGATTTTTTCAGCGGTCTTTTTCCCCAAACCCTTGATGCGGCCGGAAGATAAATACGTAATAATGCCTTCTTTATCTTCCGGCAGGATGGATTTATAACCCTGGACCTTGATTTGTTTCCCGTAGGTGGGATGAAGTATCTCCTCGCCGGTGATCTCTAAAAAATCCCCTTCATTTACATCGAAAAGGTTCCCCACGATAACCGAAGGCTCCTTCGCGCCTTTCACGGTTACCTTGAAAACGCCGTAGCCGCTTTCTTCTGAGAAAAAAATCTTTTTTTGAACTTTAACTTTCTTAATATTTTCCAAATTTCCGGGCTCCTACCTTTAAAGGTTTGCCAGAGGACATTATACACAATACGGGATAAAATGCAAAGAAAAAAAGAGCGGATATTTACTTATTGTGCATTTTTTGGTATACTGTTTTTTATGATACAATATCCCAAGGTCCGCTTTTTTTCAAGAGTTCTTCCGTGTCTATGCCCAGGAGGTGGTTGTACGAATATTATTTTTGAAATAAAGCCGGATAGCGGCAATGTGTGCAGTTCCAGTTTTCCATTGGATAAAGTCCAGGCCGGAGTTTTACGTTTCGCCCCTGGTAATAATTTATTTTTTTGTTGAAAATAGGTTTGTTTGATAACACTATAAGTAAAGTATCCCGGGATACAAAACTTTTGAATTGATGATGGTTGCATGGATGTAAGGGATCAAATCAAAAGCCGGCTCTCCATAACTGAAGTCGCCGGCTTATACGTCGATCTAAAGCCCGCAGGGAAAAACCTGAAAGCTCTTTGTCCGTTTCATACCGAAAAAACCCCTTCTTTCTTTGTAATGCCGGATAAGAATAGCTTTACCTGCTACGGCTGCAATAAATTCGGCGATATTTTCACCCTGGTGCAGGAAATGGAGAACCTGAGTTTCCCTGAGGCCATGAATTTTTTAAGTGAGAAGTTTAACATACCGGTGGATAAGACAAACCGGCAGAAGAGCATTCCTACCGACGTTTATACCGGGATCAATGAAATCGCCTTGAAGTACTTTAACGATAATCTCTCCGACAGCCCGGAAGGCAAGCAGGCCATGAATTATCTCCGCCAAAGGGGAATCAGCGCAGATACCATCCGTATATTTTCCCTGGGATACGCGGAAAACAGGTGGGATGGCCTGAGTAATCACCTCAGGCGGCAGTCCTGCGATATGGCCAAAGCCGTGGAACTGGGTCTGGTGATCCGGAACCCACAGAAAAACAGCGTTTATGACCGTTTCAGGGGCCGGATCATTTTCCCTATTTATTCCGAATCCGGGGCGTTGATCGCTTTCGGGGGCCGCACCATTTTCGATGACCCCAGTAAATACCTCAATTCACCCGATACCCCCCTGTATAAAAAAAGCAACCACCTGTACGGGTTCAACCACGCCAAAGACATGATCCGGGAAAAGAAATCGGTTGTCCTGGTGGAAGGGTATTTCGATATGGTATCGCTCTATCAAAACGGCGCCCAAAACGTAGTGGCGTCGCTGGGCACGGCCTTGACCGAACAACAGATATACCTCTTAAAACGCTTCTGCGATGCCATTTATATCTATTACGACAGCGATAAAGCCGGCATTGCCGCGGCGGTCCGGGCCATTGAAAAAATGTTCGAACAGAATATCAACCCTTACATTATCGCCGCCGCCGACGCCAAGGACCCGGACGACCTTATCAGGCAAAAAGGGTTGAAAGCTTTCCTTCAACTGCTGGAACAAGCCGACGACGGTTTTAAGTTTTTACTCTCCAATATCGCCCGGAAATACGATTTGAAAATCCCGGAAAGAAAAAACCAGGCAGTGGAAAGCTTGATGGGGTTCATCGACAAATTCGGCGAACCCATTATCAAGGATGAATACATACGGATGGCGGCAGACTATTTCCAGGTGGATGAAAAGAACCTGAAGCTGAAGCTCAAGTTTAAAGATAAGCCCGCATCCGCTGCTTTAACCGGCGAAGGCGACGCGGGCGCAGGGGGGTTGGACATCACCCCGGCGGAACGGATTTTTCTCGAATCCATCGTGGCCATGCCTGAGCTGATCGAACAACTTGACGGGGTGCTGGACAGCGAACTGCTATCGCTCCTGGCCGGCCGGAATATTATCCGGCTGCTGCTGGGCCACTACAACCCCCATGACAAACAAATCGAAGATTATGGAAAAATCGGCTCGGAGTTGAATGCACCGGAACGGGTGGAGCTGAGGAACATCTTCAATTCCAGCGAACGCATCGTAAAAGATAAAGAACACCTGGGAAAAAATATCGAAGCCTCGGTGTCTACGTTTGCCGATATGTTGAACAGGCGGAAATTCAAACAGCTCGATCAGAGGATAAAAATCGCCGAAAGAGAGAACAATATGCCGGAAGCCCTGAGGCTGATGACGGAAAAAAATAAACATATAAAAAATAAATTTAATATCGATATGAACGCAAATAAAAATACAGGAGGCGCAGTTGAAAGACCACAACAATGATGAAAATGGAGGAAATATCCCCGACGGCTATGAATATGATCGTGATCACGAGGAGCCTGATCACGATCCACCGGATTACGATGATGATCATGACACGGATATTTCTCCCGATGTCTTTGCGGAGTTGAATGAAATGTCCCGCGGCCGCCAGGGAAGAATAAAAAAAGAAGAATTCGTAGAATATTTGAAAGAGAAGCACCTGACCGATCATAAGAAAGAGATTGCGACGCAACTGGCTACCATGGATATTCGGATCATGAAGAAGAAAAATATCCTGAAACCCGAACGTCTCAAGCAGTACAATGATTTCCTTACCGAATATAAAAAAGAACTGCGGGCCATCATCAGACGGGCCAAGAAAAATTTTGGGATTGTCGAAAATATCTTTATTCATACTTTGTTTGAGAATGACGAGTCCTTTAAAAACAATTTAAAGCTGCTTAAACATTATTTAAAAGAGAATGAAATACGGATCATTAAAATCCCTAAAACAAAGCCCCCTGTACCGGCTGTGGAAAAGAGTGAGATCGTCGGCGACCCGGTCCGCCAGTATTTACGGGAAATGGGAAATGTCAACCTCCTCTCCCGGGTGGAAGAAGTTAAGATCGCCAAACGGATTGAAAGAGGGGAAAAGAAAGTCATCAAAGCCTTATCCAAGACCAATATCGTTTTGAATTCCGTTATCGAACTGGGGCGGGATGTCCTGGAAGGGGTCAAGGATATCGATGAAGTGATCGATGTCAATGAGGATATCGAAGATGAATCCAAAAAACAGAAAATCCGGGAAAAATTCTTAAAACAATTTGAAACCCTGAATATATATAAACGTGAATTGAAACAGTTGAAGAAAGGCGCCGGCGGCACTTTTGTGATCGCCAAAAAAATGGTTCAAATCACTCACCTGATCCAGGAGATGCAGATACTGTACGAGCATAAAAAAACCTTTATCAACCGTATCAAACAGTTGAAAGAGAATTACAACCATATTATCCACCGCACGCAGAAACTCAAAAACGAAACGGCCAAAGTCTCCAAACAAAATAAGGCAGAACACCAGCGATTGGCCGAGGAAATCGTTAATTACCAGCGCCGGCTGGAAAACCTGAATAAAAAATATGAAATCAACCCGGAAGAGCTTTTCAAGACCTGCGCCGATATCGAAGAAGGGCAACGATTAATAGAACTTTCCAAGAACGACTTGGTGGAGTCCAACCTGAGGTTGGTGGTTTCCATCGCCAAAAAATACATCAACCGCGGTTTGCAGTTTTCCGACCTGATCCAGGAGGGCAATATCGGGTTGATGAAAGCGGTTGAAAAGTTCGAGTATCAACGGGGGTATAAATTTTCCACTTACGCCACCTGGTGGATTCGCCAGGCCATTACCCGGGCCATTGCCGACCAGGCGCGAACCATACGAATCCCGGTGCATATGATCGAGACCATCCATAAAATAAACCGGACGCAGCGGCGCCTGGTCCAGGAACTGGGCCGGGAACCTTCGGAAGAAGAAATCTCCGAAGAAACCGGGTTCTCCACCGATAAAATACGGAAAATCCTGAAAATCGCACAGGAGCCCATCTCCCTGGAGACCCCCGTCGGCGATGACGACTCTCATTTGCGGGACTTCCTGGAAGATGTTAAAACCGCCTCTCCACCGGAGATGGTCTCCAAGATGAATTTGAGGGAACAGTTGGGGCATGTGCTTTCCACTCTCACGGATAGGGAAGCCAAGGTAATCGAAATGCGGTTCGGGTTGAGGGACGGCAATGAGCACACCTTAGAAGAAGTGGGCCAGGAGTTCCAGGTAACCAGGGAGCGCATCCGGCAAATCGAGGCCAAAGCTTTGAGGAAGCTGAAAAAGAAGGCCAAAAAATTGATTAGTTTTCTCGATAAGCCCGATAATTTCAGGGAACCGTAAGTGTTTTGCGCCTTTGTTTTTAGTTCAGGTGGCGCTGTATAAAAGGGACTTCAGGAACTGTTTCTTCGATTCGGTGACATCCAGGAACCGGGCGCCCACCAGGTAGGTAACGCCCAGGGGCATGCCATTTTTTTCATCCGCGTTAAAAGCGCCGGTGTTAACCCGCACCACCTCGATATTAAACTCTTGTGTTTGATCTTTTTCTTTCAGGGAGAGGGTATATATCGATCCGATAATAGGTAAGAAGCTTGCGATCAATTGCAAACCTTCGAAGTTAATGTCTTTTAAGAGGCATTTCTCCTGGTTTTTAAAGGTTCCCTTCACGTGGCATTCCACTTTGAACCTGCGATTTTTTCGCTTCTGATCCATATATCACTCCATTTTTTTCCGGGCAAACCGTTAAACCTCTTTTCACGCTTTCACGGTCCGGGGATATAATATGACTTCGGGATTTTAATGTCAATAGGACGCCACTAAATTCATGGCTTGTTTTCGATGATTTAGGTTGAAGATAATCTTTAATTGCCCAAAATTTCTTTTATGGCTTTGGCCAGGCTGAGAGTAGTGACCGGTTTCAGCAGTAGTTTCTGAATTCCCAGTTGTAGGATTTGCTCTTCGGTGATGATTTCACTGTAGCCGGTGCATAAAATAATAGGAATATCGGTCCGGATGTGTTTCAATTCGCGGGCCAGTTGGACGCCCGTCATATTGGGCATGGTGAGGTCCGTAATCACCAGGTCGAACCCGCCCGGCGCCGCGCGGAACAATTCCAGGGCTTCGAGACTGCAGCTCCCGGCAGTGACGCGGTAGCCCAATTTTTTCAATAACTTTTCCCCCACATCCGCCAGCGATTTCTCGTCGTCCACGAAAAGAATATGCTGGCCCTTTCCCCCTGGGGGCGTTTCCGTTTCCCTGGTCCCCGTCTCAACGGTTCCTTCCATGGCGGGGAGCAGCACATAGAAGGTAGTCCCCCTACCCGGTTCGCTGTAGACCGCCACATCGCCGCCGTGGCTTTTAACGATCCCATGAATAACCGCCAGGCCCATGCCGGTGCCTTCGCCATGTTTTTTAGTGGTAAAATAGGGCTCAAAAATCCGTTTCATAATGACCGGATCGATGCCGTGGCCCGTATCGCCAACCGACAGTTTTAAGTAGGGGCCGGGTCCGATCCCGTTGTAAGCCGCCGCGGAAATTTCATCCAGGTACACCTCATGCAGCCCCACTTCCAGGAGTCCCCCTTTTTCCCGCATGGCATGGGCCGCATTGGTACATAGATTCATGACCACCTGTTGGACCTGGGTGGCGTTGGCCAGTGCAATCCCGGACGCGGCAGTAATATCCTGGCGGATTTCGATGGTAGAGGGCAGGGAGGAGCGCAGCAGCTTAAGGGCCTCCTTGATAATGTCGGCGATTCTTAAAGGCTTTCGTTCCTTGGCGCTGCGCCGGCTGAAAGTAAGTATCTGGTTGACCAGTTCCCTGGCACGCTCGGCCGCAATATGCACCCGCTCGATATGACGGCGCAGCGGGGTATCCCCCGGAATCTCATCGAGGCTTAATTCGATATAGCCGATAATCACCGCCAGGATATTATTAAAGTCATGGGCAATACCGCCGGCCAATGTACCGATGGCTTCCATTTTCTGCGCCTGCTCCAACTGCTGCTGCAGCTTTTTTTTCTCGGTAATATCGCGCATCGTGCCGCGAATGGCCAGGAAATCGCCGGTCATATCCTCCCCGGGAACCGGGGCGGCCGTGACCATCACGGTTACTTTCTCCCCGTCTTTTCGCCGGACATCCATTTCAAAATCCCTTAAATCCCCTTTCTCTTTTATTTCTTTATAAATCGCGTCCCGGTCCGCATCCGAATAATAGAATTCCGACCTGGTATCTATCTTTAATACATCCTCTTTTGAAGCATACCCCAGCAGCGCCACCCCCGCGGGATTAATGTCGGCAAATTTTCCTTCCATTGTGGTGGTAAAGATCATGTCCCGGGATTCTTCAAACAGGGCGCGGTATCGTTTCTCCGACGCCGCCAACTGGCCGGTGCGTTCTATTACCAGTTTTTCCAGCAGCGCGGCATTGCGTTTTTGGGAAATAAAGCGCACGATACTGTAAAAAACAAAAGCGGCCGCCAGTATACCCAGGAGGGTAAACCACCACTGTCGATAAAAGGGTCTGGGGATCGTTATCCAGGGCGATATGACCGGATCGCCCCATATCCCCAGGGCGTTTCTTGCCGCCAGGTGGAACCGGTACCGGCCCGGGGGCAGGTTGGTATACCGTATCATTTGCTTATATGGGTAATGTTCCTCGGACCACGTCTCGTAAAACCCCTCCAGTTTCTCTTTAAACCGGACCGCTTTCTCATCCAGGAAAGAAATTCCCCTGAAATGGAAAACCAGGTCATGGGTCCTATCGGTTAATTGCACCGGTTGCAGCAGGGAGATTTTACGGCCGTCCGCCTCCAGGTCCAACAGGAAAAGTTTTGGTGGGGGATTCCCATCGATGTAATAATCGGGGGTTTCCTCGTAAATGGAAAGGCCGCGGTTGGTTCCGATCCACAGTTTCCCGGAACTGTCCAATATGCCTGCGCCGCGGTTGGTTTCCTGGCCGATGAGGCCTTCGGATATGGAATACTGCTGCGTCCGGCTGCCGTCCCAACGCACCACGCCGTCATCGGTTCCCACCCAGAGGCGTTTTTCCCGATCCCCCAGGATGAAATAGACGGGGCGGCTGAGTTCGAAACCGTTTTCTTCGAATTTCTGTAAGGCGCCCTTCTCCACGGTATACAAACCGGCCAGCGTGCCCACCAGCAAGCGATTTCTACTGTCCTTGTAAATGGCGTATACGCCGTTGGCCCGAATATCGCCGGGCGCCTGGTAATTTTTCCACTGCTTCGTTTCATCCTCGTATATATAAACGCCGGTACCCATCCCCGCCAGGTAGCGCACCCGGCGATCTCCGCCCGACTCCCCGAAAATTTTCCTGATTGGGGGCTGGGGATTGGGGCCCAACGGTATCGGCAAAAACTGTTCGCCGGACTTGCGGAAAAACCCCAGTTCCGAACTCAGCCACAGGTTATCCCCGGCGTCCATCCACAGGCTTGTCGTATTATAAGGCCCCCGGGCGGACGGGGTGAAAAGCCGGATTTTTCGCTGTGGATCGATCCGGGCCAGGCCCGCGGGTCCCAGGGCCGCCCAGATGTTTCCTTTCTTGTCCCGCTGCATCTCCAATACCCGGCGCAGTAGATTATCGCCCGGCATATTGGGAAGCGGCAATTTAGCGAATCGGCGACTGCCATAATCGAAAAAGGTAAAGCCGGTATTATGCCCCAATACAAATTTACCGGGCCCATATTCCAGGACGGCGGAAACCTCGTCCTCCAGCAGCCCCTGGTTCATTTGAAAACTGGTAAACTGCCTGGTAAGCTGTCTACCGGATATTTTGGTAACCCCCCGGTCGCAGGCCACCCAGATATTTTTCTCAAAATCGATGAACATGCCGTTAACCCCGCTGCCCACCATGCCGTTATCCACGTTGAGAATTTCCGTGCGCCGCGTTTGATAATTAAAATAAAAAAGTTCAAAGTGGTTGCCCGCATATAAACCGCCGTGGGAATCCGGAAGCAGTTCGACTTGCAGGTCTTTTGCCTTGAGCCGGGTCTCCACCGGGTTGTAAACTTTCACGTATTGCGCGTATTGTGCGTGCTGCGCTTTTTGCGCGGGGTCCCGGTTTTCATTTGCAAATACCGTTTCATCGATACTGGTCAGCCAGTAATGACCGTAAAGCCAGATACGGGAGGTCTTCGAATCGAAGGGAGAACCCGGCGTCCGGTTTGGGTAATTCTCTTTATATTCGATGCAAATTCCCCTGATCTCCCGGGAAGGCAGCCCCAATAGCTCGTTCCAGCGATTATCCACGGTACGTTTGCTGCGGTCCCATGCGATTACCGACAATCCCTTATCCGTGGCGACAAAAAGTTTTCCAGCCAGGACGACGGCGCCGTTCACCCGGTTGCTGGGCAAACCGTCGCCGGTGGTAAGACTGTCCCAGTTTCCCTGTTCCCAGCGGGACAACCCCGCATCCAGGGTTCCTATTACAATAATAGGTAAATTATTAGCCTCTTTTCCTTGCGCCGCCGGTATCGTCAGGAAGGAGGTTGTCCTCCCCAACCGGCTAAAGGGTCCCGGCAGTAGATCGATGGGATTCCAGCGGGTCCCGTCATGGAAAACAATTTGAATCCCTTTTTTGCCGGCCTGGGGCAGCGCCCAAATGCGCCCTTTCTCATCGACCCGTATCTTCATAAAAGAGAGGGCGGGGAGGCCGTCGGTCACAGTATAATTTTGCCAGGAAACGCCGTCAAAACAGGCAATACCCGCGCGGGTAGCAAACCAAACCCGGCCCATGGCATCCTGGGCGATGTCGAAAACATTGGAACTGGGTAAACCATCGAGCCCGGTATAATGGTAGGTGAGCCATCTCTGGCAAAATGAAGAAAGGGGTGCGAAGACAAAGAAAACAATGAAAAATAGCAACCTCGTTACCCGTTTATTCATTTTTCCTCGACTCTGTTTCACACTTTATTAATTAATGGCTCGCTCGAAATTTTCCCGGAAAGAAAATATAGCATATTAACATTTTTTTGTAAATGAGACCGGGAAAAAGAAAAGGTGAGATATGCACAGCGGCATATCCCACCTTCTCTATTAATTCCTGCCTATCGTTCTCTTTCAAGCGAACGATAACTGCCGGCTGCGCCCTTTTTCTTATCCCTTAAGCGTTTCGCGATGTAAGTCGCACCGCGTACCCACCACGCTTTTGCGCATTTCCGGCTTTCGTAATTCAAAAAATTTGAATTTGATTGAGGGTATCATACACCAGACGCTTTGAAATTTCAATGAGAAAAACTTCCTATTTTGAAAAAAAAAGACATTTTTTAAGAATTCGGTTATGATGAATGCTTAGCTTTTGATACCCCCCCATGCTGGGGGTCCCGGTTGTAGGGCCGTACCGGGAGGTTGATATTCGTTGCGGCATCCGGCTCGCCAAGACACCAAGGCACCAAGGATTTTTTGTTTTTTTCTTCGCGGTCCTTCGCGTTATAAGGGTGTCGCCTTTTCTGCCGGGACCTTCGCGGCTATTTTCATAGCATGCGAATACGGCCTTAACTTTTAAGCAAAAGAGAATATTCGTATGGCGTTCGACTCTTGCGCATGTAATCTTAACCCCTGCGCGGGGAATTAAACCCCCTGTCGATTCAATTAAGACATGTGCACGGTCAAATATAAGGCCGGGGTTTGTATTCACAGGGGTTGCGCGCTCAAATGCGAGGTTTTCGCGATCAAATACGAGGCCTGCGCGATCAATCCCAGGTACTGCATTCACAAATGAGGCGCTTGTACCCGCTAAAACATCGGATGCACCTGCTAAAGCAAGGCCTGCACGCGCTAAATCGCCACTTGCAGATGCGAACACGAGGGTTGCACGTGATAACGGTATGCTTGCATAGGGTAACTCCGCGACTGCAAGTGTCAACTCTTCCCGCGCCTCGGGGAAGCTGCTTAAGCGATGCCCAGTAGTATCGTACCTGACGCAGTTCAAAATGGAATTCTATGGTATCGTCCTACTAAATGGCCCCCCGCGCCGCGGGGCTTTCAATAATAAGAGACATTTTAAGCGAATTGAGTTATAATTAAATACTATTAGAAATGAAAAATCCAGTGGATTTCAAGAAAAAACGGAGGATAAATGAACGCGCATGATACACACCCGCTCCATAAGCCCAACACACGCCGGTTGATAACAAAAAAAGGAAAGACTTACACCCTGCCTCTATTCTTGCCGGTATATCAACCCAAATCGAATTTGATTCCCATCGACGACCTTAAAAATAAATTTTCCAGCGACGGCCTGATCGTCAACGGTTTCTTTTTATACAAAGACGCGGAGGTCAAGGCGAAATTCGCAACCGGCATTACCATCCATGAATATGTCGGGTTTGACGGGCTGATCATGACCGATTCCGGGGCTTTCCAGGGCTTAAAAAGGCCGCTGTACCTCGAAAATAAGAAAATCGTGGCGTTCCAGGATGCGATAAAAGCGGATATCGTCTCGCCGCTGGACCTTATCTCCCCGCCCGGGGATAATTACGAGACCGCCCGGAAAAAATTGGCATCCACTTGCAAACGCATCCGGGAAGCCAAAGAGCTGGTGAAGAACGGGATACTGGCCGGGGTCCAACAGGGGGGCCGGTTCCTGGAACTGCGGCGAAAAAGCATGGAAGAATTAATGGAGATCGGGGTTGACTATATTGCCATCGGCAGCCTGGTGCCTTTTTTTAATAAAAACCATAACCTGGCCACGATTATCAAAATATTAAAAGACGCCCGGGCCATTGCCGGGGATGATTTGCCCATCCATGTGTACGGCGCCGGCGACCCGGTGGAATTGCCGTTCCTGGCGGCGTTGGGCGCGGATATTTTCGACTCCTCTTCTTACGGCCATTATGCAGGAAGCGGTTGGTACATGACCGGTTACGGCGCGTTAAAAAAAGATGACCGCGACCGGCTCCTGGAATATAACTGCCAATGCGACATTTGCCGTCAACTGCCGGATGTCCCGGCAATCTTCGACGACCCCGGCAAACTGGCCGGCCACAACCTTTTTGTTATTATCGATACACTGAACCGAATCCGCCGCGCACTGGAAAATAACAACCTGGAAAGTTTCCTGGACTCTATCTTAAAAACCCACGAACAATGGTTCCCCGACAGCTCGTTAAACAAAACATGGGAAGAAGGAGTTAAATGAAAATTTAATGATGAATGATGAATGATGAAAAATACATTTAAGGGTGATTATCTATTGGAAACGGGGTTGGGGGCGGAACTTATTGCCTCTATTGTCGATCGGGCCGTTAAAAAATATAAGATCGATTCCGAGACGGCGGCCGGTATTGTCCTGGAAACCATGGAGAAACGCCCGAAGTTTATGCGGTTGTTGGAACAGGGGTTACCGTTAAAAGAAATCCTGAAGACCCGGGTTTACGATGAAGTGGATCATGAATCCAGGCGTAGGATTTATTATGAGCTGCGGCAGTACCATAAAGACATCGCGGCCCGTGAATCGTTGCTCGCTGCGCTTTCCCTTTCCGCTTCTTCTCCCGGCGCCGGCGCCGATTACAAGGATATCATTATCGGGCTGGCCCAATCGCATATAAGCACAAAGGAACGGTTAAGCAGCCTGGATACTTTTTACCGTGAACTTTTCCAATATATCGGCGCCCCCGCTTCCATAGTGGATGTGGGCTGCGGCTTGCACCCCCTGCTTTTCCCCTTTGCCGGGGCGGGACATAGCGTTACCCGGTATATAGCCCTGGATAAAGATAAAACCAGTATTTCCGCGCTTGAAGCGTTTTCCAAAATCCTGGATAAAAATATTCTCCAGCCATTGAATTGGAATATCAAGGAGGGGTGGCGGGTGGTGCATGAGAGGACCGGGATTTTGCGATTCGATGCGGCGTTTTTAATGAAATTAGCGCCGGTGGTATACCGTATCCAGCGTGGTTTATTGGACATCCTGCAGGAGACCCCGGCCCTGACCTGGGTGCTTTCCGGTTCCAGGACATCCATGACAAAGTATGTAGAGATTGAAAAGAGAGAACGCAGGATCATCAAGCAGTTTATCCAACAGTCGGGCAAGCAAATCATCGGGGAATTTTCCACGGAAGACGAATTCTGTATCATTGTGAAGTAATCCCAGTAGGGAACAGGCACTGCCTGTTCCAACATGGCGGTACAAATTTGCCTGTCCCCTATTGTAATATTCGCGTTTTTCCTGTAGAATATAAGCTAATAGAAATCAATCCAATATCATTCTCTATTAGGATTTGGGCAAATCTTATCAATATCTTTAAATAATGGTGACAAAAATGACTATAAAAAAAAGGTACGATGTCGCAGTGGTGGGCGGCGGCCCGGCAGGGACGGCAAGCGCCTATTATGCAGCGAAATTGGGATTAAAAACCATCCTTTTTGAAAAACACTCCTACCCACGCCCTAAACCCTGCGGCGGGGCTTTGTCTGCCCGCATAATCCCCCTCCTGGGAAAAGAGGCGGTGAAAGCAATTAATTGTGAAATTGAAGAACTCCGCTTGTTTTCTCCGTCATTCAAATGTCTATCGTTAAAAAATGTGCCGGGATACACTGTGCGCCGGGAAGAATTTGATCTGGCCATGGCAAAAGACGCCCGGGAAGCCGGCGCAATTGTAATGGATAACTGCCGCGTAAAAGCGATCTACCAACTCCCTTCAGGCGATTACGAAATCGCCGCGGAAACCGCTACGATAACGGCTAAATATATTATCATGGCCGTCGGTTTCCCGAAAAACGCATTAATTCGTTCCCCCTTCACCCGCGAAGAATTCGAAGAAGATTACCTGGCCATGACCGTGCTTTCCGAAACCCCGGTGGATAACAAAATAATGGCGGAAGTTAATTTTCCTCCGAAAGTCATGGCAATTTTTTTCGGCGCGGTACCGAACGGGTATGCGTGGTACTTTGTCAAGGATGGCTATGTAAATATCGGCGTCGGCGCGACGGCCTTGCTGCTAAAAGACGTGGGCGCGGTGAATGCGTACAAGCAGTTTGTAATCGATTTAAAGCAAAAAGGTTTCCTGCCCAAAGACCTGGAACTGGCAAAAGAACGGGCTTTCCCATTGCCATTTAAGCGGACGGCCGAAAAATCGGTGTTCGGCAATGTGCTGCTGGTGGGCGATTCGGCCGGGTTCGTCAGCCCAGTGACAGGCGAAGGCATCTACTACGCCGTCAAAGGCGGCCAACTGGCTGCTCAAGCTATCTCGGAAAACTTAAAAAACGGCGCGCCGCTGTCCTCCTATCATGACAATTGGAAAAAAGACTTCGGCAATGGCCTGGATAAATACGGCTATTTCCTGCGGGAAATGCTGTATAAAAGCAAAAGACGTATGGAACTGGCCGTCATCCTGGGTATTCACGATATGCAAATGGCCACGCTGCTTAAGAACTTGATCTTTGGGGTATACGGTTATCAACAAATATTCTGGAAAGCGTTGCTGAGACTACCGGTTACTTTGATTAAAACGATTTTTTAAACTAGCAAAAGCTTACATGCCGAAAACGGTAATCTGTGTATTATGATAGGGTATTGTTTTCTTAAAGATTTTTTTTTGCCACGATACTTTAGGTGTTTTATTTATAATCAATAAATAACCTTCGGTGGCGCCGCATGTGTCCATGTACTGCAGGGTTTGTTCGACGCCGGCCCGGATGGTCGTTTCCAGGTCGCCGTACAGGAGTTTTAATTCGATGACGGCGTATTGGATTGAAGTTTGATATGGCCAGATGACCAGGATATCGGTGCGTTGTCGACCCAAACCGTATTCCCGTTCGACCCTTCCGCCGCCGTTCACGATGCGTTGTAAAAAAGCTTGTAACAATAACTGCGGTCCGGCTTCCCTATAATCGAACCCATCCACCCAACTCTCGAAATTCATCCTGAAAAAATCCTGGAATGCGGTTAATAGTTTTTCCATATCCAGGGTTCCGTCTTCTTTTTGGTACCATGAAGGTTCCTGGTTAATGGTTAATTGTGTACTAAAGGTAATTGTCCTGGGAATAACTTCCTGGTAAATGCGGTTGGCAATCCGTATTTGGCGGTCCTTTTTTATGAGCCCCAGATCAACCACATAATCGATGTCATCTTCCGGGATTTTTTTCGCTTCCTGTGAACCGGACAAAATCGGCCCGATCACCCGGCGCACCCGTTCTTCTTTTAACTTATCCGATAATTGGTCCAGGTGGGTTTCGCGGCGCAAGATGAGATTCTCTTTGGCTTGAGTAATCATGTCAACGGTAATCTCCCGGGTGCGTTCCCGTCCCTCCTCCATTTTAAAGCAGGCTTCATAGGCCAGCGCATTAACCAACCAGGGCTGACCTTCGGTCAGGTTCATTACCAGCGGGAATATATCCGGGTTAAATGGTTGACCGGTTTCAACGGTATGTTGTTTGTACAAGCCCTCGATTTCCTGGAGAGTAAAATTGCCCATGCGCAGTGATTCCGATTTGATATTAAAGGCACTGCCGCCGGTTACCATGGTTTTACTTTTGTCTGAATGAATACGGTAATCCCTGACATCACGGACGCCGCACAGGATAATGCTTTGAGGAAATGAGCCGGGACGCTTGGGATAATTGCTGCGTAACTGCCGAAGCACTGAAATTAATGTATCCCCTACCAGGGCATCGATTTCATCAATAAAGAGGACCACGGGTTTCTCATTATTCCGGCACCACTGGCTCAACGCTTCTTTTAAAGCGCCAAGCGCACCGGTTTCATTTAAAATTTGCGCGCCATTATTTTTCAAAAAAGGGTCATCCAGGTAATAGGAAGCGTCCGCCGCCAATGAATTGAGTATTTCTCTCATGCCTTCTTTCACATTTTCCCTGGCTGCCTGCGCGCTTTCGATATTGGTGTACAGGCATTTATATTTTCCCTGTCGGTTCAGGTATCGTGTTAATGCCAACAGGTAGGAGGTTTTCCCTGTTTGCCGGGGCGCATGGATTACAAAATATTTCTCTTGCTGGATGAGGGATTGAATCTCGTCAAGATTAATCCTGTGCAATGGATCGATACAATAATGCTTCTCCAAGTTGACTGGCCCGGCGGTATTAAAAAAACGACTCATTTTGTTCTCCATATGTCTAACGGATTACTTTTCATACCTGCATTTTATAAGAAGAATAAACATAATGCAAGTCTGCCAAAGGATTTTTTTGCAATATTTTTTTCCGTTAACAATTAATAATTAACAATTGACAATTAATTATTTTCTGATAATTTACAGGGTCCGTGTCTCCTTCGGTGTTTATAAGCAGTACCCGCGCATTCTTATCCAGGCCGATGCTTTGCCCGGCTTCTTCTAATTCCGGATCCTGTAAAAGCGCCATAAGCCCCGCTAACCCCGATGCCCCAGATTCGCCGGAGGTAACTTTCTCTTTATAATAAACCCGCATGGCTTCCTCGGCGTAATTGTCGGTAATGCCGATAAATAAATGCATTCCATCCCGGATAATGGGCCAGGCAATGGGAGAAGGTATTCCACAATTCAACCCCGCCATGATGGACTCCTGCTTACCCCGCGTGGGCAAGGGATTGCCATTCCCGTATTTTACCGATTCCAGGAAACAATCACAGTCGGAGGGTTCCACACAGATTAACCGGGGTCTGTTTTGGCCGTACCGCCGCACATAGTAACTGGCTCCCGCCGCGGCTAAACCTCCCACCCCGGCCGGCAAAAGCACAAAATCCACCCGCGGTTTCCCAGGGGTATTCAGCGAGTCTTCCATTTCCCGAAAAATGGTGGTATATCCTAACATAATATATTTAGGTAATTCCATGTACCCGGGATACGCGGTATCGGAAACTGCTTGCCAGCCGTTGGTTTCCGCATCTTGTGCGCATTTTGTCACGCAGTCGTCAAAGGTGCCGGGGACCAGGACAACTTCGCCGTTTTCCTTGTGGATATTTTCGATACGGGCGGGCGCGGTGTTTTCGGGCATGTAAATAACGGCGCGTTGTTTCAATTGATTGGCTGTCCAGGCCACGGCCCTGCCGTGGTTGCCGTCGGTAGCGGCGCAAAAGGTAAATGACCCGAGGGTTTTTAATACTTCCGGGTCATTAAAGCTTTTTTCATTGAATGGGGTATGGAAACGACTCTCCCATTGTTGTTTCAAAAAGCAGTAGATAGCGTAACTGGCGCCGATGGCTTTAAAGGCTTTGATGCCGAAGCGAAGGGATTCGTCTTTTACATATAATTGTTTAATTCCCAGGGTTTCGGCAACTTTTGGGAGAATGACAAGGGGGGTGGGGGTGTAGCCGGGCAGGGATTTGTGAAAATCCAACATGTCGCTGTTGTTGAGAAACTCAAACTCCGGTCCGTTCCAGTCCGGGTTGTCTTTTACCAGGGGGTTAAAGCTGTATTTGCATTTATGAAATTCGTCATAAAAAATTTTTGGAAGTCCAGAAACCTTTTTATAAAAAGGTTTCTGGTCGCCGAAGGCATTATATTTTAATATCATATTGACCTTCTTTATAAAGGAATTTTCCTCGTACCATTGTTGCGTATACGTTCCGTGCATCCGCGCCGTAGACGATGGCAGCGGCCGGGTTTTTCTCGAAATTAAATGTTTGGGGCGTATCCATATCCAGCAGCACCAGGTCTGCTTCCATGTTTTCCGCGATCCGGCCTACGCGGTGTTCCTGGCGTGTGATCCGGGCGCCGTCGATGGAAACCATACGCAGGGCGTCTTCCGGTTTCAGCAGCAGCGGATCGTTATGGGTTCCTTTCTGGAGGAGGGGGGCCAGTTTCAGTTCATTAAAAATGCACAGGCTGTTGTTACAGGGTGCGCCGTCGGAACCCAGACCCACGCGGATATTGTTTTGCAAGTATTCCGGGATGGGGGCGATGCCGCTTCCCAGTTTTAAATTGGCGGTGGGGCAGTGGGCCACAGCGATGTCATATTCTTTAACCATTTTCTTTTCTGCCGCGTCCAGGTGGATCATGTGGGCGATCACACATCGGCGGTTCAAAGCGTCCAGTTTATTCAAGTAGGCCACATTGCCGTAACCGGTGGTTTCCTTGATAAACGCCACTTCTTCCGGGTGTTCGGATGCGTGGGTATGAATAATAATATCATACTGATCCGACAACTGTCTTACTGCTTGCAGCAGTATCGGGCTGCAGCTTAATACAAAGCGGGGGGCAAAGGCATAATGGAGGAGGCCGTCGGCTTTGCCGTGGAACCGTTCAAAGAGTTTCATGCTTTCCGTAATGGAATTGTCCGTGGTTTCGGTCAATCCCGGGGGTGCGTCGGGGCATTGGTCCATCATGGCTTTTCCGCCGGTGTAGCGGAAGCCCACGGCTTCCATGATCCGGAAAATCACCTCCTGGTGATGGACGGTTCCCATGTCCAGTACGGAAGTGACGCCGGAGCCGAGGATTTCTTTTAAGGACATGAGCACCGATTGTTTCATGGTATCCGGGGTAAGTGAAGCTTCATAGGGCCAGATTTCCTTTTTTAGCCATTCCATTAAGGGCATTTGTTCCGCCAGGTTGCGGTGCAGGGTCTGGCAGAAGTGGATATGACATTGGATAAACCCCGGGAAAATCAGTTTCCGGAATTGACCGTCGATGGTGTCAATGGTTTCGGGTGTTTCGCGTTTTTCTGTGGGCTGAAGGTTTATCTCATCATTGGTGTGGTAGATTTTTTCTATTTTCCCATTTTTAATGAATAGGTGGCCTTTATAGAATTCGAAATCTTTTTCCCTGGATTCTTGAGGGCTTAAGATATAAAAATTTTTCAATAGGAACATTGTTAGTGTCTCCTTTTATCGGGAGTAGTTATAACCCAAAATGGAGTTAATGTAAAGGGGGGGGATACTATCTATTGACAATAGCAACGTTTTGTACTACCATAGCATCGTGATAGTATCGTTTAAAGATAAAGAAACAGAAAAAATATGGAACGGTGAGTACTCCAAGAGATTTCCCGTGGAGATACAAAGGATTGCACGCCGAAAATTGGTTCATATTCACAGTGCCATCAATCTAAATGATTTAAGAGTGCCTCCAGGAAATAGGCTTCATCCATTGGAAAACACCCGTAAAGGGCAATACAGTATAAGAATTAATGCGCGATGGAGAATTTGCTTTAGATGGGTAGCGGGAAATGCTCATGATATTGAGATTGTTGACTATCACTGAATTTAATTATATGGAGGATAAATAATATGAATAAGATACCCAATATTCACCCTGGGGAAATTTTGTTGGAGGACTTCTTGAAGCCCATGAAGATAACGGCCTATCGCCTGTCAAAAGAAACCCACATTGATCAAACCAGGGTAAGTGAAATTATCAAGGGCAAAAGAGGGGTCTCTATAGATACTGCGTTGAGGTTATCCAAATTTTTTGGAACTTCACCTGAATTCTGGATCAATATACAGAATCACTATGATCTCGAAGAAAAAAAGAGGAAGCTGGATTCCGAACTGGGAAAGATTAATACCTTTATCTATAGTGAAAGAAATGTTGCCCACCTTTCGGTCTGAATTGTGGCGGGAAAACGATTATGCTGTCGCGTAATTGCATTGATCGATAGTATCTCGAAGTATTAACATGTTATTTTCGTAATTCTTTTTAAAGGTTTCCAGCGCCTTCGGAGGAAGGGAATCATGGGTGTCGATACCTTTAAATAAACGATATTTGGCGGTGGTTCTCACCCATTCCTCATTTTTTTGCAGCGTCGGGGGAAGATGTTTTAGGTCTTTGGAAAAGCGGAGGCGCAGGTTTTCCAGGTTTTCCATGGCGCCGCGATCTTTGCCATTGGTATGATGGAGCGCGGTAAGGGTCTGCTCCAGCTTGATGACGGTGGAGCGGTTGGGGAAATCATGGATGAGGTCATTCCATTGGGATGGCGCAGCCGGTTGGTCCGTCATGCCCTGGGACCGCAGTTCCAACAACCTGAAACCGATGGTATTGGGATGGGCCTGGGATAGTTTTGAGAGAAATGGCTGCGCGTCGTCTGGGGCCTGGTCTATAAGCCATAAGCCTTTAGCCAGGAGAGCGACAAGATTATTGGGCGCTTTTTCCAGGACGGAATCCAGGGCAGTGGAAACCTGTCGGTAATAATTTTCTTTTTCTTCAGCCGGGGCATATCGACTTCCGCGTAATTCAACGATGATTTTGCCAATTTCAGGCGCTAAACTCCCCGGTTCAGGCCGTGAGGGTGCAGGAACTGCGGGAGAGGGTTGCATTCCATATTTTATGGGTTCATTGGATCGAACCAGGGAAGCGCCGCTTCGTTCAAACGCTTTTTCCATTACCGTTACGTGCTCCGTTCCCGGCAAATCATGAAATTCAGCGGTTTGCAGCGGCGCGGGGAAATCGAATTCATCGTCATGAAAAAGTGCTAAATATGGTTTTTGGTTCCCCGGCATGAGTTCATCCGTTTCGGATATCTCTTTCCCACCGGTAATTCTTTCAAGCAGTTCTCTAGCAACCTTATTTCCGGGGAACTTTTCGACTGTTTCTTTCAAAAGAGCGATGCCTTCTTCTCTTTTATGATTCTTTAGCAGAACTACCGCCAGCCCGTTACGGCAAACCACATCGTCTGGGAAATCTTCCATGGCCTGGCGGTAAATGGTTTCCGCGACATTCCATTTACCTTGCTTTGCCAGCAAATGGGCCAGATTATTTCTAACTTTAACGTCTTCAGGAAACCGCCGTATCGCTTCCCATAACAGTACCGCCGCCCGGGTTTCATTGCCCCGGAATATCTCGATAATGGCCAGTTGGTTCCATAAAAAAGGATTATACGGCTCCCAGGTAAAGGCTTCTTGCATCAACTTCAACGCCAGGGTTGAATCCTGGCGCAACAGCTTATACCCGATATTGGAAAATGTTCTGACTAAAAAAAATGAATCCCCGGTTTGATAAGCATAGCGGCGATGATCTGCTATAAAAATCTCAAGATCGCTTCGAAATGTTTCCACTGGCTGGTTTTTTATTAGATTTAAAAAATGAGTTCGCTTTTCATAAGATGGAGGTTGGATATACGCATTTGCGCCGGCCTTTGCATTAAAATGAGTGGACAGCTTGGGGATAACTTTATCGAGCCATTCGGACAACACATCGATTTTCCGGCCATAAAGAAACGGATGAAAATACCTGGCCCAGTACTCCTTTGAACGTGGATACCGGGCCACAACAGCGCGCATTTCCCTGAGCCAGAAGTCCATGTACTCTTTTTTATTATGTTCCCCCAGGGCTTCGGCCAGGCAGATAGCCCCTTTGAAAAATGCTGCGGGCAAATCCTTATGTTGACTGCCGTCTTCCTCCGGGAGTTTCCTCAAGCCCATCAAGCCGATGAAATTCTTTTTCGTATATTTCATAAGAAAAGCGAAAAGGTCCGGCATCGCCTGGATGAGGTGATGCGAGAGTGGTTCGGAAATTATTGGGGAAAAATTCCTGGGTCCATGCCTATCGGCCGCTGGGCCAGGATTTTAAAAGACGCTTTTATCGCCGTATACCGGTTGGACCTGGGGCAAACTTATTATTTTCTTAGAGATATTTACACCGAAGATAAATCCTGGCTGCGCAGTATCACCATGGAACCGCCGTGGAACCCGGAAGAAGAACTGCTGCGGACCCTGGCGCTGGCCCAGAAAGACCAATTTTTACTGCCCCTCTGGATGCGCTTATGCCGGATGGAAGAAGACCTACCCATCGATTACGCTTCAATCGGCTTGATGCAGCAATTCGCATTTTGGCCTAAAATAAGAAATTTCAATTGGGGCAGACACGGGGGCCTGCCCCTACCCAATTGAAAACCCATGATTATTCCAAATTTCGATTAATTTTTGTAGGGGCGTCCCCCCGTGGACGCCCGTAATTTTATTAAATGAGAATTGCTTGGCACCAGGACACTAGGGCACCAAGGATTTCATTTGTATCCTTGTAACAATCGTCCCATTGGACTTTTCCGACGCCCAAAATACACGTTCTTACGATTGAAAAGTCCTTTCCTACGCATAAAAACCATATTCCTACGCAAGAAATTATAATTCCTACGATTGAAATCTGCATTCCCACGAATAAAAAGTGTAATCCTACGCAGAAAAAGTATAATTCTACGATAAAAATCATAATTTCCACGGTTAAAAAATATATATCCACCAAAGAAATCAATGTCTCCACGAATAAAATATGGATTTCCACACACAAAAAGTATATTTCCACGATTGAAATATTGATTTCCACTGCGTTAAAGTGCCCTCTTAGAGGCGCGGAATATCAATTTCCAGTGAAAGAAATGCCCACGGGAGGCACGGGAAAATAAATCCGAAACCCTGATTGACAAAAATATCCGTCTCAATTATAGTAATCAGGGTGAAATTAAATGATTAAAATCATAAAATGTTCGGTTATCTTAATCGTGATGACGAGTCTTTTAATGTTGCCGGCGCTATCGGCGGCGTCGGCGGATACGAAGGTCAAAGAATCGCGCCCGGTGGACGCGACGCAAAAACGCCAGGCCATTACGGAATTGGCAAAGTTAATAAGAGCGAGATATGCAATCGCCGAATCCGCGGAAAAGGCCGCGCAATTGCTGGAAAAAAATTTTGCCGACGGCGCGTATGATAAAGTCAATGACGCCCTGACTTTTGCCGGGACTATCACAACGGACATCCAGGGCATTACCCGGGATAAACATTTCCGGGTAGGACCGGAACCGCTGCCGGAACCTAAACCTGAAACGGCTGCCCCCGCCAAACCGGTAGATCAAGAAGTGCAAAGGGCCGCCTGGCTCGCCGGGATAAAACGGGGAAATTATGGGTTTCTCAATATCGGTATACTGCCGGGGAATGTGGGTTACCTTGATTTTCGCCGTTTCCAGCCCCCCGACCTTGCCGGGGACACGCTGGCGGGGGCCATGGCATTCCTGGCCAACGCCGACGCGATTATCATCGACCTACGCAACTGCCATGGCGGCAGCGCATATATGACGGGGTATTTTGCCGGGTACTTTTTTTCCAGGGCGACGCACCTTTTCGACATGGAATTCCGCGGCGACAACGTTACCGATCACTTTTGGACCATCGCCTATCTTCCCGGCAAGCGCCTCCCCGACGTACCCCTGTACATTTTGACCAGCGCCTATACATTTTCCGGCGCGGAAGGTTTCGCTTACCGGTTTAAAGTACTCAAGCGCGCAACCATTGTCGGCGAGACCACCGGCGGCGGGGCCAACGCCGGCGGTGTACTGGATGTGGCGCCGTTCTTTCGCGTATATATGCCCATGGGGCGACCCGTAGACCGGGATACCGGCACGAATTGGGAAGGAACCGGGGTAGAACCGGATATAAAAACCACGGCCCGCGAGGCGTTAGTCACGGCCCACCTGGAAGCACTCAAGAAACTAAAAACCAAAGTCGCCCCGAAAGATGACCAGGCCCGCCTGGATTGGGCAATCGAACGCGTAACGGCCGGCCGTAATCCCGTTAACCTCAGTAACGAGGAACTCCGGCGTTTTACCGGGAACTATGGAACGGGCCGCGTTTTCGTTGAAGGGGACCAGCTTCGTTACCAACCTGGGAATCGTGAGCCGTTTCTTCTCACTCCCCTCTCACCAACGGTTTTCACGGTTGATGCCCAGGAAGCGGCGCGTTTGGAGTTTATCCCCGGACCCGACGGCCGCGGCGAAAAATTGATTTATATCGACGACGCCGGATACCGCCAGGAATTCACCCATGCTAAATGAAAATAGCCACCAAGGCACGAAGGCACAAAGGTTCACCAAGAGGATTATTATAAAAAAATTCCTGGCTCCAGAATTTTCAATATCTCAGGGTGACAGGGCGACAGGGAGCTGCATATGACTAAGACAAGCATAAAAACAATTTTTCTTTTTCTCATTTTTGTCCTGTGCTTTTCTTTGAAGGCCGCTGAAGTATCGTCAGACCCAGCCATTTTAACCCTGGATCGGATTTTCAGCGCCAATGAGTTCCGCGCCCGGAAATTCGGACCCGCCCGCTGGCTCCAACACCGGCCAGGTTACACCACATACACCACACTGGAACCTTCGGAAACCACAACCGGGGGCAAAGATATTGTCCTTTATGATCCCCAAACCGGGAAACGTAAAATCATTGTACCTGCCGGTGGGTTAGTCCCGCCGGGGAAAACGTCGCCCCTGGAAATCGAAGATTACCAGTGGTCCCCGGACGGAAAACGGTTATTGATTTTCACCGAAAGCAAACAGGTCTGGCGTCAGAACACCCGCGGCGATTATTGGGTCCTCAACCTCCGCGGCCGGGAGTTATGGAAACTGGGGGGCGACGCCGCGGAAGCAGAACCTTCCACTTTAATGTTTGCCAAATTTTCCCCGGATAGTTCCCGGGCCGCCTATATCCGCAAAAATAATCTTTATGTCCAGGACCTGGCTGCCCGCCGGATCTCCCAATTAACTAGCGACGGATCTACCACTATTATCAACGGCACTTTCGATTGGGTTTATGAAGAGGAATTTTTCCTGCGGGATGGGTTTCGCTGGAGCCCGGACAGTAAGGCCATTGCCTATTGGCAATTGGACTCCGCGGGCGTGGAGAATTTTTATCTTATCGACAATACCGGGGGGCTCTACTCCAAAATCATTCCCGTGCAGTACCCCAAAGCGGGCCAGGTCAATTCCGCCGCCCGCGTCGGCGTAGTTAGCGCACTAGGGGGGCAAACAACCTGGTTCGATTTACCCGGGGATCCCCGCCAACATTACATTGCCCGCATGGACTGGGCGGATAATTCGGATGAAATCGTATTCCAACGCCTCAACCGGCTGCAAAACACCAATTGGCTCATCATGGGAAATATTCACTCCGGGAAAACAAATACTATCCTTACCGACGCCGACAGCGCCTGGGTCGAAGTGTGCAATGATCTCTCCTGGCTGGAAAATGGGAAACGATTCACCTGGGTCAGCGAGCGGGACGGTTGGAAACATGTTTACATCGTATCCCGTTCCGGCGCTGAAATGGAATGCATTACCCCCGGGGCTTTCGATGTCGTCAAGGTAGAAAAAGTAGACGAGAAAGGCAGGTGGCTTTATTACACCGCGTCCCCCCAGCATGCAGGGCAGCGATACCTCTTCAGAACGCGACTCAACGGCAAGGAGCGGTGGCAGCAGCCTCAGCAGTTGACGCCGGCTACACAGCCCGGTACACACACCTATCAAATTTCCCCTGACGCCCAATGGGCCATTCATACCTATTCCACTTTTGAGACGCCGCCGGCGATTACCCTTATCCGGCTGCCGGGGCATGAAACAATACGCACCCTGGAGGACAATGCCCCGTTGCGACAGAAGGTGGCTGCGCTCAAGAAAACGCCGGTGGAATTTTTTCCTGTAATAATTAAAGATGAGAATACTGGCCAGCCGGTGCGCCTGGACGGTTGGTGCATGAAACCGCCGACGTTCGATCCAAATAAGAAATACCCGGTCGTGTTTTATGTTTACGGCGAGCCCTGGAATCAAACCGTATTGGACCGGTGGAGTAGTAATAATTATTATTATCTCTGGCATTTACTCTTGACGCTGCGGGGGTACATCGTGATGAGTATCGATAACCGCGGCACGCCCGCGCCGCGCGGCAGGGAATGGCGAAAATCCATTTACCGCCAGATCGGCATACTGGCATCCGCCGACCAGGCCGCGGCAGTGCAGGCCATAATTAAAGAACGGCCTTATGTGGATGCCGGTCGCATCGGGACCTGGGGTTGGAGCGGCGGGGGCTCCATGGCGCTTAATGCCATTTTCCGTTACCCCGATCTCTACCGCACCGCCATAGCGGTGGCGCCTGTGACCGACCAACGGTATTACGATTCCATTTACCAGGAACGCTATATGGGGTTGCCCGAGGATAACAAGGAAGGTTATAAAAACGGTTCAGTCATTCATTTTGCGCATCGACTCAAAGGCAATCTCTTGTTGGTGCACGGCACCGGCGATGATAATGTCCATTTCCAGAATACCGAAGCGCTTATCGATGCCCTGGTGGAAGCCGGTAAACAGTTCTCGTTGATGATTTCTCCCAACCGGACCCATTCCATCATTGAAGGAAAAAACACCAGCCGTCATCTGTATGAATTGATGACCCGCTTCCTGGAAGAAAAATTACCCGTAGAATAAACAAGTGAAGATTTCGCCGCATATTTTTACCATAAAATGCCCTGTTATTTCTGTAAAAACATGAAAATTTAAAGCCAAATAGTTGACATCACGGAAATGGCAATATAAAATATACTTTTGATAACCAATTTGGCTTAAATGCTTAGGAGGTAAGAGATGAAAAATAACATCATCGTATTCACGATTTTAATGATGGGTATCATGGGGGCGTGTTTACCTTTGAGGGCCGCCGGTAGTGGGCTTGATCTTCTCTGGACCTGGAATAAGGCGGAAATCGAGTCGCTGTTTATCGATGGAAATAAGGCATATATCGGTTCTTATCAGTATTTTTATATATTGAGAATCTCAACTGAATTGCCACCCAGAGTACTGGCAGAAATGCCTATGACAGCGTACGTATCATCTATATATGTTTCGGGAAAGTATGCATATGTGGTGGATTCGTGGGGACGGTACGCCGGGCCTATGCCGGATTCCGGATTACGTATAATAGACATTTCAGCCCCACGTAATCCACGGCAAGTCGGATTCCATACCAATTGCTCCATGGACAAATGCAATGTTGAATTTCTTTCTATTTTTGTTTCCGGGAACTATGCATATATTGTAACTGGAGACAGCGGCGGTACGGGGGGGGTGGATATTTTCGATATTTCAAATCCTGCTTCTCCAAAGAGAAAAGGACATCATGGTTGCGGACTTATCAATGATTTTTCTGTGTCCGGGAATTACGCCTATTGTGCATTTTGCTTACCAAGCAATTACGATTGTACAAGAGGAGGTCTCCTGGTAATCGATATATCATCCCCAGTATCTCCAATGGGAAAATCGTCTTTAACGCTTAATGGCTGCAAATGGGTCCAGGGCTTTGATTTTTTCAATGGTTATGCTTATGTTTCCGGCTATGATTATAAATATAGATTTGGGAGTTTAGATATAATAGATGTAACCGACCCGGGCTCTCCTCAATGGCGGTATTCCCATCGCACCAAAGGGACGGCAAACGATGTTAATATTGCCGGTAATTATGCGTTTATTGCCGATGGGAAAGCCGGGTTAAGTGTTTTGAATATTTCCAACCCTGATGAACCTGTTGAAGTGGCCGACTATGAAACTCCTGGCGAAGCAACTAAAGTATCTGTCAACGGCGACTATGTGTATGTGGTAGATGATTCCGCCGGTCTTTTGCTCTTAAAAATATCCAATCCACTCATAAAATTGCACTGGATAGCTCTTGATAAAACACAATTGGGCTTTGGAGCCGCCCCAAATATCTCCACCGCTGCCCAGGATGTTTCGGTACACAATGAAGGTACAGGCGCTCTGTATTGGAACGCAGCGCCGGATGCCGGATGGTTAACCGTTTCACCTCAAGTAGGGGAAGGCGATGGCATCATAAGTGTAAATGCCGATCCCGATGGACTATCTCCAGGTATATATAACGGTATCGTTACAATAACAGACCCACAAGCATACAATGGCCCACAAGAGGTTAAAGTCACATTAAAAATATACCCAACAGGATCCGTGCCGCCCCCCTTCGGATGTATCGATACCCCTATCGAGGGATCGACCGTAATGAATGGGATACCTGTCACCGGTTGGGTACTGCATGATATCGGTGTAAAGAGTGTAAGAATATTTAGAGAGGATGGCTGGGGCGAAGGAAAAACCCCAATTTGTATTGGGAATGCCTTCTTTTTAGAAGGAAGCAGGCCCGATATCGAAGCGGCATACCCTGATTACCCCTTCAGCGAAAAGGCCGGATGGGGGTATATGATATTAACCAATCTCTTTCCCGGGGGCGGAAACGGTCAGTTTACTCTTCACGCCGTTGCCCAGACACTGGACGGCCAAAAGGTCACGTTGGGAACAAAAAAAATTGTCTGTGATAACGCCCATTCAGCCATTCCTTTCGGAAATATCTATAATCCCAGGCAAGGCAGCACAGTTTCAAGCGGCTGGTTCAAAAATACAGCCTGGGTGCTGACCCCCTTGCCCAAAAACATCCCCACAGACGGTTCCACTATCTATGTGTTTGTGGATGGCGTTAAGCTTGGCCATCCCATTTATAATTTGGCCAGTCCCGCTATTACAACACTTTTCCCCGGCTATGCCAACAGCGAAAGAGCGCGAGGTTATTTTAACTTGCATACCGTAGGCTATGAAAAGGGGCTGCATACCGTCGAATGGGTGGCAATCGACAGCAATAAAGACATGGGCGGAATCGGAAGTAGATACTTTTTAATCCAGGATTCCGACAGTTCCAGGGAACGGTTTCCGAAAAACGATTTCAGAAAAACCATTAAAATGACCGGCGATTTAGATCGTATCCCGGGTAATTATATGGACCCCATAAAGATCGAGAAAGGATTTAGAAAAGAACCGGTCGATCGCGAATTATTCCCGGAGAACGGTGGTGTATACAAAGTTGAAATCAAAGAACTTGAACACATTGAAATCCAGTTAGGTGAGAATATAACCGATATCCAGGGATATATGACGATTAATCGCCAATTAAGGCCGCTGCCCATCGGTTCCACGCTCGACACAAAAACCGGGAAATTTTATTGGTCGCCTGGACCGGGATATTTGGGAAGGTATGATCTGGTTTTTGTAATTAAAGATGCAGATAACCGGTATTATAAAAAAGAGATCGAGATAAACATTGCGCCCTTATTCGATGTGAAAAGCCAGGTCTTCCCATAAAAAAAGATTGACAATTTATACAGGTTCAATTAATATAAGTCCATGAAACCAAACCCGTATAAATATCAAGGACCGCTGGACCCCATTAAAGATACTGGGGTCTGCGTCGAAAGAAGGGCCGATGTTGAAAGAGTGGTACAAGGATTGAAAAATGGCGAGTATTGGACGATTTTCGGGCCCAGATTAAGCGGGAAGACCACATTTTTGAGCCTCCTGAAAAGTAAATTTACGGACGCACATTTTGTGTATGTCAGTTGCGATGTCCCGCCGGGAAATGAGATACGATTCTATTCATGGCTGATAAAACGAATCGTTAAAGAAGTCCCCTCGGAAGCCGTGGAAAATATAGATAACAAATGGGAGAGTGACGGCCCCGAATTGACGTTTTTCTATTTTTTGACAACATTTAAGCCGAAAGACAGTGAAAAGAAAATGGTTCTTTTATTTGATGAGATTGAAGCGCTTCCCTTTTTAACTACATTCTTAGATACCTGGAAAAAAATATCTTATGAAAGAGTCTACAGCGCTGAATTAGAGTGGTTCTCTATTGTTTTTACTGCGACGCCTGGCCTGGTAGATAGGACAATGAGTCCGACTTTTCCATTTAATATCGATGGGAGTTTGGATTTGAAGGATTTTTCGCATGAAGAATCTGAAAGACTCATTGAAAAACCTTTCAAGCATTTAAATATTGAGATCGAAGAGACCGCGAAAAGAAAAATAGTCTCGCAAATCTCCGGCCACCCTCAACTTTTGCAGCATGCCTGCCATTACCTGGTCGATTTAGCCCTTTCCGAAAAGAGAGTTATCATGGAGAAGGATATTGAAAAAGCCATCGATAACCTGCTTAGAACTAATTCTACTATCGCTGCCTTGAAACAAGATGTGCGCAGCGATAAGCGGCTTCAACAATTGGTCGAAAATATTTTAAGCGGGAAAAAGGAAATACCCTATCATGGTTACAGCGATTTATCGATGGCGGGAGCAGGCTGTATAATCGAAGATGAAAATTCCTTTTGCACCATAAGAAATGAAGTGTATAAAACATTTTTAAAGAATTTGCCGGCTATGCCGGAAAAGAAACCGGGAATCGCCGGCGGCCCGGGAGAAAAAACACAAAAAGATATCCCATACGGGGTAGGGAGCTATGAAGAGATTCGCAAAAGGAATCTCTATTATGTGGATAAAACCTCCTATTTGCGAGAAATCGAGAAAGCCGGACTTTATTTGTTTTTCATTCGACCGCGGCGCTTCGGGAAGTCGTTGTTTCTTGCCATGATGGAGACCTACTACGATATTAACAAGAAGGAGCAATTCGACTACTATTTTAAGGGAACCGATATTTTTAAAAATCCCACTCCCGAAAGAAACTCCTACTTGATTTTAAAATTCGATTTTTCAGGGATCGCATCCTCCTCAATCACCAAGGCGGAAAATTCATTCCTTAATCATGTAAAGGGCCAGGCCCAGTTTTTTATTTCAAAATACAAACGGTTTTTGGATATCGATCTCAATCAAAAAATAAAAGAGTTGATGGACCTATCAGATCCATCCGATGTGTTGAGCAGTCTCCTTATACTTTGTATGATAAATGAAAAAAAGATTTATATCATCATCGACGAATATGATAATTTCGCCAACACCATATTATCCACTCACGGAAGGAACGATTATGAAAAATTAACTCACGGGGAGGGATTTTTCAAGACCTTCTTTGCCGTTATAAAGAAAGGAACAACCGGTTCCGGGATATCCGTGGGCCGGCTTTTCATGACGGGGGTATCCCCCATTACGCTGGACGATGTGACTTCCGGGTTCAACATCGGGGAGAATATCTCCATCGATAAACCCTTCAACGAAATGATGGGATTCCGGGAACAAGAAGTGATCGAATTGCTCGAATATTACAGGAAGTCCGGTAAAATCCGGCACGAAACCCAATACCTTCTCGATATAATGAGCCGCTGGTATGATAACTACCGGTTTTCCAAAGAATCGGATATTACCTTATTCAATTCAACCCTGGCCATGTACTTCCTTAAAGAATACCAAAAAAATTATAGAATTCCCGATGACTTAATCGACCGGAATGTGCGCACCGATTATGGGAAATTAAGACACCTCATCATAATCGATAAAATGGGGGATAAAAAAACCAATGGCAACTTTTCAAAATTAAAAGCCGTCCTTGACGACGGGTTCATATATTCCAAAATAGAGAAAGCGTTCTCATTAAAAAACCTGGCGCGCCCCGAAAATTTCTATTCACTATTGTTTTATTTCGGATTATTAACCATCTCGGGCCTTGAGAAAAAAGAACAATTGAGATTGGCAATACCAAACGAGACAGTCAAGAAATTATATTATGAATATATTTTGGAAGTCTACAGCGACATGGAAGCTTTTAGCCTGGACCTGGACGAATATTATGGCATGATGGAAAAACTTGCCTACAATGGGGAATGGAAACCGCTGTTTAATCGTATCGCCGAAAGAATGGAAAACAGCCTGGGTTTGAGGGATTTAATCAGTGGGGAGAAAGCGGTACAGACGTTTTTACATGTTTACCTGGGCTTAAGTAATCTATATTTGATCTTTTCCGAGAGAGAATTGAATAAAGGCTATGCTGACATTGTAATGGAACCCTGGCTGGCAAAATATGAGGAAATAAAGTACTCATATCTTATCGAAATAAAATACATGGAAACGGCTAAAAGTGACGAAAAAGAGAAAATTGAAATTGAACGGCTCAAAGCGGAAGCCGAGACCCAGATAAAAAGATACAGCCTGGATGAGAAATTCAGGAAAAGTATTGAGAAAACCACTCTAATTAAGCTTGTTATCGTTTTTTCCGGACTTCGCTTGGCCTATATCGGCGAAGTATAAACGTAGGATTCGTAAACCATTAAAATGAGGTTTCAAATGAACAATGAAAAATACATGTTTTTAACCGACGCCCAGTTAAAATACGAAATAGAGAAATGCGAAAATTGCGCGGAAAAACCATGCAAGAACGCTTGCCCCGCCGGGTGTTCGCCCATGGATTTCATCCTGGCCTGTAAAGTCGGTCTGCCCTCGGATTTCCGGCGCGCGGCCGCCAGGATCCTGACCGCCAACCCACTGGGCGGCGTCTGCGGCGTCACCTGCCCGGAAAAACACTGCATGTCCGCCTGCGTTTACAAAGGCTTAAACACCCCGGTCAATATCCCGGCCGTCCAGGCCACAATAATCGAAACGGCCAAACGCCTGGATGTACTGCCAAAGTTATCTAAAATCCAAAAGAACGGTAAAAAAATAGCCGTCATCGGCGCCGGGCCTTCCGGGCTTGCCGCCGCCGTAGCCCTTGGCCGCCTCGGCTATACCATCACCCTGCTGGAACAAAAAGAAAAACCCGGGGGTATGTGCCTCCTTATCCCGGACGCACGACTGCCAAAAGAAGTCATCCAATCGGATATCCAATTCCTTCTCTCCCGCGGCGATATCACTCTAAAACTCGGGGTAAAAACCTCCGATCCCCTGGAACTATTAAAACAAGGTTTCGCATCCGTGGCCGTATGCACCGGCCTGGACACGCCCTTTCGCCTGGGAATCGAAAACGAAGACCTGGCAGTCCCCGGCCTGGTTTACCTGGAAAACCCGGCGCAATACCCCATGACCGGGAAAGTGGCCGTTATCGGCGGCGGGGCCACGGCCCTCGACTGCGCCGCCACAGCGGTGGCAAACGGCGCCGTTTCAGTAGAATTAATCGCCCTGGAAAACCTCAAAGAAATGCCCTTAACCGCCAAAGAAAGACAGGCGCTCCTGGATTATAACATAGAAATTTCCGGTAGGACGCGGGTTACCCGGATTATAAAAGAGGGAGATGCCGTTGCCGGGCTCGAAACCATTAAGGTCTCCCTGGCCCCGGGGAAAACCTTCAGTCTCAAAAACCTATCCGACATCCCCGGGTCCCAGAACACGCGGCGTGAGTTCCAACATATGATCGTTGCCATCGGCGCCAAACCCGGGTTTCAAAAAATCGATCATCCCGCGATTTTTTACAGCGGCGACTATTTGAATGGCCCCACCACTGTCGTGGAAGCCGTGGCCTCCGGGAAAAACACCGCCGCCATTATCCACCAATATTTAGAGAAAGGCGAAAAACTCAACATTGAAAACCCAATTAAAAGCGCCTATATCCTGGAAGGATATAACCCGCGGCCCGTTTCATTGGAAACAGATTTCTTCGGACGTCCCATCAAATCGCCGTTCCTCCTTTCCGCCGCGCCCCCCAGCGACGGCCTGGAGCAAATGAAAGCCGCCTATGAAGCCGGGTGGCCGGGCGGGATAATGAAAACAGCCTTCGACAACTTACCCATTCACATCCCGGCCAAATACATGCACCTATTTAATCCCGACACCTACGGCAACTGCGACAACGTATCCGAACATCCCCTGGACCGGGTGCGCCGCGAAGTGGAAACCCTGGTTAAACTCTACCCGGACCGCCTCACCATGGCTTCCACCGGCGGGTCGGTAACGGGAAACGATGAAACCGACCGCCAAAGCTGGCAGGGCAATACAAAGAAACTGGAATCGGCAGGCGTCATGGGCATCGAATACAGCCTCTCCTGCCCGCAAGGGGGAGACGGAACCGAAGGGGATATCGTATCGCAGAATGCGGCGCTGACAGCAAAGATCCTCGACTGGATCATGGAAGTATCGGACCCGGCCATCCCCAAACTCTTCAAACTCACGGGCGCTGTAACTTCCATTGCCGTCATCATGAACGCCATCCGGCAGGTGCTGGATAAATATCCAACCAAAAAAGCCGGCGTCACCCTGGCCAATACTTTCCCCACAATAATATTCAGGAAAGGAAACAAAACCACGTGGGAAGAAGGGATCGTGGTGGGCATGAGCGGCGACGGTGTTACACCCATCAGTTATCTCACCCTGGCCAATGCCATGTCCGGCGCCAGCGGTATTGCCATATCGGGCAACGGCGGACCCATGGATTACAAAGCCGCCGCCGATTTCCTGGCGCTGGGCGCGAAAACCGTTCAATTCTGCACCCTGGTAATGAAATACGGCTACCCCGTCATCGACCACATCGAAGAAGGGGTCAGCCACCTGATGCAGGACCGCGGCATCGGCTCCATGAAAGAATTAATCGGTCGGGCGCAGCCCAAACCGGTGACGGATTTTATGGCCCTTTCCGCCGACAAAGGCATTTCCGCCGTTCATGAAGAACTCTGTCTCTCCTGCGGCAACTGCACCCGCTGCCCGTACCTGGCCGTTACGCTTAACACGGATAAACGCCCGGTTACAGACGCCTCCAAATGCATCGGCTGCGGTATCTGTACCTTGAAATGTTTCTCCGGAGCCCTCTACTTACGTGAGAGAACAAAAGAAGAGAGCGCGGCTTTAATTGCCTCCGGCGGGTCAGAACCCTTTTGAAAAAGGGTTCCGACACCTCCTAAAACTTTTATTTATTACCCACCCCTGGGGTGAAACTTCTTATAAACATTTAATAAATCGGAATAATTCAAATTGGTGTATTTCTCAGTCGTTGAAAGACTCTCATGCCCCAATAACTCCTGGATAACCCTTAAATTGGCCCCCCGCTGCAACAAATGCGTGGCAAACGAATGACGGAACAAATGCGGATATACGGATTTATTGGATTCCATCATTTCCATGAAACTCTTATGCAAAATCTGCTCGATCGCACGCTCCGTGATCTTCCGCCCCCAGGCATTCAGGAATATATAATCGATGGGTTTCTTGAATTGCATCCTGGCCCGCTCCAGATAATTTAATAAAATCGTTTTCGCATGCTCGTTAAATGGTACAATCCGCTCCTTTTTACCTTTCCCCAACACCCGCGCCATATCCTCAGTAAAATTAATATCCGTTATCCTCAAATTAACCAATTCCGAAATACGCAATCCCGTTGCATATAAAAACTCGAACACCGCCTTATTCCTGACCTGGAGAAAACTCCCTTCCGGCAGCTTATCCAGGAACGCCAACATCTCATTCTCCGTCAATATCTCGGGCAGTTTCTTTTCATTCTTAGGAGAACTCACCGCATCGAAAGGGTTCTTGGCCAACTTACCCTGCTTCACCAGGTAAGAATAAAACGACTTCAACGCATAGATTTTCCTTGAAATCGTGGCCTTGTTCCTGGTTCGCAAAAAAATCACCGAAATATAATCCCGGATCGTGTGCTTATCCACGGCCAGGCCGTTTTCCTCGAAGTAATCCTGGAACTGTTGGATATCCTGGCGGTACGCTTTTATCGTATGGGGAGAGAATTTCTTAATATGAGTTAAATGTTCCAGGTAATCGTTTAAATACCCGCTTTCGTTAGCCATGTTTTTAAAGTTTCCAGCGCCAGCGCCGCTTTTGCCTCTTTTCTCATTTTCTTACTGCCTTTGCCGCGGCCCTTTTGCGCCGCCGGGATATCGGGCAGCAAACCGAAACTAAACTTCGTGGGCCTGAAATTTTCCCAGCCGGCCTGGGAGACATAATGAACCAGTGCGCCAATGGCCGTCGTTTCCGGCAGGTTGTAGCGCGCCTCGTTCAACGCGGCCTTAGCCGCGAAGATTCCCGCCGCCAGACCGGAACTGATAGACTCCACATAACCTTCCACTCCGCAAATTTGCCCGGCAAAATAAAGATTGTTTTTCAATTTGCATTGGTAGAATTTATTAATAATCAGCGGCGCGTTAATGAAGCTATTCCGGTGCATCCGGCCGTACCGTTCGAATTCCGCTTTTTCCAACCCCGGCAGCTTGCAGAAAATACGCTTCTGCTCGCCCCACTTCAACCGCGTCTGGAACCCCACCATCTGGTAAAAATTCTTATTCAAATCATCCTGGCGTAATTGAATCACCGCATAAGGCATCTTACCGCTGCGGGGGTCGATCAATCCCACAGGTTTCAAGGGGCCGAAAGAAAGCGATTTCTCACCGCTGCGGGCAATCTCTTCAATGGGCAGACAGGCGTCGAAAAAAATATCCTTTTCCACCTCTTTGATTTCCACTTTTTCCGCCGTTGTCAGGTCATGGACAAATTCGTTGTACTGCTGTTCATCCAGGGGGATATTGACAAAATCCGCTTCCCCTTTTTCATAACGCGAGGCCATGTATATTTTATCTAAATCGATGGACTCCGCATGGATAATCGGACTGGTGGCGTCATAAAAGAACAGGTTTTTGCGCATGGTGATATCGGTAATGCTTTTGGCAAAATCGCTGCCGGTCAGGGGGCCGGTGGCAATAATCACCGGGACCTCCGTATTGGGGATTTCCTTGAGCTCCTGCCTGGTTATTTGAACATTTGTCAGCGCTTCTATTTCCGCGCTAATCGCTTCCGCCAATTTTACCCGGTCCACGGAAAAACTGCTGCCGGCCGGCACCCGGTATTTTTCCGCGATACGCAGGAAAAAGGAATCCAGCATTTTCAGTTCTTCCTTTAGCAGGCCGGATGCCGATGTTACCTGGGTAGAGCCCAGCGAATTGGAGCACACCAATTCCCCCAGGAACCCGGTGGCATGGGCGCCGGTCATTGTTTCGGGCCTCATTTCGTACAGGTCCACGGCGACGCCCCGTTTGGAAGCCTGGTACGCCGCCTCGACGCCGGCCAATCCACCGCCGATAATAATTATTTTTTTCCCAACTTCAAGTTCGCTCATTCGATTCGTTTGTATCCTCCGGATTCTTCTTTTACCACATTCTTCAGGATCAACCCCATTAACAGCGAGATGGTTTCCGAAACAGAGTAATCCAATTTCTCCACGAAATAATCCACGCTTTTTACCTCGTTACCGGGAATTAACTCAAGAATCAGCAGTTCTTTTTTTGAAAAATCCGCGGCGGCGGGTTTACTTTCTTTGCCGGCGTCAATGCCCAATTCTTCCAGGATATCGCGGGCGCCGGCCGCCAACCGGGCGCCCTGCTGGATCAGGTAATTAGTGCCTTTACTCAGGGGGGAATCGATATTTCCCGGCACGGCCAGGATATCCCTGTTTTGCTCCAATCCCAGGCGCGCGGTTATCAATGAACCGCTTTTCAAGGCCGCTTCCACCACCAGGATGGCCCTGGAAATCCCGGCAATGATCCGGTTCCGGATAGGAAAATAAAAGGGCCGGGGCGCAATATCCAGGGCAAATTCGGAAATCACGCAGCCTTTTTCGATAATTTTGTCGATTAAGCCCCGGTTCCCCGGGGGATAGAGGTGGAACAAACCGCCGGCGTTTACGCCCACGGTTTTACCGTTCGCCTGGAGGGCGATCTTATGCGCCATGGAATCGATGCCGTAGGCCATGCCCGATACGATGGCCAAGCCATGATGACAAACCTCCGGCAATAACCGGTTCAAACAGTCCCACCCGTAAGCGCCCCCTTTTCGCGAACCCACCACGGCCAGCTTATCTGCGCTTAGAAGCGTCTTGTCCCCCAGGACATAAATAAAATCCGGCGGTTCATAGATTTCCGCTAACAGCGGTGGGTAAAACTCGCTTTCGTTAAAAACAATTTCGATATTGTTTTGCCGCGCCTTGTGAATTTCTTCTTCCGCTGACTCCAGGTAGCGGTTCTTGATGAAGGTTATTTCCTCGTCCGGGAATCCGAAGAGCGTAAGTTCCGTCCTATCCAACCGGGGCAGTTGGTCCGGGGTGATATTTTTTTTTAGTAAAGCCCTCCTGGCTTTCTGGTTCCTGGCTGTAACCAGTTGAAACGCAATGCGCCGGAGTTTGTATTTGGTTTCCTCGGTATTCCCGGGACTCCCGGGAAGTTCAAGCAAGTTCATAATCGGACGGGGGCAGGATAAGCACGGGGATATTGGAGTACATCAATACTTTTTCGGAAATGCTGCCCAGGAAGAATTTTTCAATTCCTTTTCGTTGGTGCGTCGCCATGACGATCAACTCGATGTGATGATGCTTTGCGATTTCGATAATCTTTTGCGCCGGTTCCCCCATCTCGTAGATGATATTCTCCACTTTATATTGGCTCTCTTCGGCGATATTTGCGATTTTTTCATTGATTTTCTCGATCAACTTATCCCTTTTTAGCACCGGGACCTTGTAGTTAAAAAATTCCGACACATGCACCACGTAAAGTTTGGCGTCCAACTGCCTGGCCAGCGCCATGGAGTATTTTAGTTCCAGCAGCGATGCTTCGCCTTCGCCCAGGTCGATGGGGCTGAGTATTCGATTGAGTTTTACATCGCTCTTTGTTTTCGGAACGACGAAAACCGGGGTAGCAGAGTTCCGGATAAGGCGGGAAGCGGTTGAGCCGATTAAAATCTCTTTGATCTGCGACATCCCCCGTCGGCCCATGAAGATGATGTCGATGTCGTTATTTTCCGCAAACTTGATCAGTTCGTCGCTCTCAACCCCTTCGATTACATCGGCTTGAAAGTTAATATTGGCCTTTTTGCCGGTAATTTTGATCTTTTCCAGGGAGCTTTGCCTGGTTCTATCGATGGTTTTTATGAGATCATCATCATTAAAGAATGCCGTCTCATAAACCCAATCGGCGAATTTAGGCAGGATGTACAGGGCATGGTTCCCGGTGTCCAATTTTTTAGAAAATTGCCTGACATAAGGTAAGCACGCCCGGCTTTCTTTTGAAAAATCCGTGGCCCATAGAATGTTTTTGATTTTTGTTGAAATCGTTTTTTTCATGATCTTCTTCCCCCTATCATTTTCTTATCCTTCCATCATGCTGTCTTTCAGATTTTTGGAAGGGTAAAATTTAACGATTTTCCGTCCCGGTATGATCATTGCTTTTTTATCGTTCGGATTAAGCACCTTTTTCTTTTGCCTTTCCACGACTTTAAAGGTGCCGAAATTGGACAATACTACTTTGTTCCCTTCGCAAAGTTCTGCCAGCAGCGTTTCGATTAAAAGATCGATGAAGCTGTAAGCTTCGAATCTTTTAATATCCAGCTTCTTATAAATACTTTCGGCAAGTTCTCTTTTATTCATTTATCACTCCATTTCCATTTACCTTGATTAACACATCGACTAAGAAAAGTCAAGGATTTCAAACTTTTTTTGCGGGAATATAGGCAATATGTTATCATATAAGATGGAACATTACGATATTATTGGAGACGTTCACGGTCACGCATCCAGGCTGGAAAAACTCCTGGAAAAATTAGGCTACCAAAACCTGCATGGCTATTACCGTCACCCGGAACGTAAAGCTGTTTTCGTGGGCGACCTGATCGACCGGGGAAATGAGAATTTCAAGACCCTGGAATTAGTCAAGACCATGGTGCATAATGGTCGGGCGCTTATCGTGATGGGAAACCACGAATTCAACGCCCTGTGTTATCATACCCGCGGCAGCGACGGCAATTACCTGCGGCCCCATAATGAAAAAAATTACCGGCAGCATAAAAAAGTACTGGAAGAAATACAGGAAAGGGGCGAGCCCGCCTGGAAAAACTACCTCGAATGGTTCCGGCGTATGCCCTTGTTCCTGGAGATGGACGGGTTTCGTGTGATTCATGCCTGTTGGGACCGGCAGGCAGTGGATTTCGCCCGGAAAAACTTCATACGGGACGCCGACGGTAGGTTAACGGATTCGTTCCTGGCGGAGGCAGCCAAAAAGGGTACTGAAACGTACGAAGCGGTGGAAATTTTAATAAAAGGAAAAGAAATCGTCTTACCCCGGGATCATCCCGGGCTTTACGATAAAGATCAAAACTTACGCAAAAAGGTTCGTGTGCGGTGGTGGTTAACCGCGGAAGAACGAAGAACCGTTAAAACCTATGACCAGGTTACCCGGATCGATGAGAATAATTTAGCAAAACTTGCCGATGTGGAAATCCCGCCGGACATCTTGAAGGAACTCCGGGAGGATGGGAATACCGGGGACAGGACGCCGGTGTTTGTGGGTCATTACTGGTTTACCGGGACGCCGCGGCCGTTAACGGAAAACGTTGCCTGCCTGGATTACAGTGTGGCCCTGGGCGGTCGCCTGGTCTGCTACCGTTGGGGCGGCGAGCAGACCCTCCTGCAGTCGAACTTTGTTTTTGTTTAAACAAACAGCCGGAGAAAAAAAATTTTTTCTTGACAAAATTTTCATCTTGCTATATTTTTGTAGTGCATAAGAATTATGGAAGAGAAATGAAAACGTTCCCGTACATTGTACTTTTTGGAAGCGGCGCATTAATAACAGGCGTTGCCACCGCCGTGGGAATACTCCCCAGCCTTGAACTCAAGTTATTGGTCTTCATTAATACCACGGCGATAACGGGTTTTCTGCTGCGAAAACAGTTGGGCTTATCCCGGTGGCTTTATCCGCCCAAAAAAGTTTCAAAACCCGCGGATACGACGATTAGCAACACCTCCTGGTTTGTCGTCAATCGCCTGGGCTTGAAACGGGTTGCCCTTGAAGAATCGGCCCGGGAAAGCGCCCCGAAAAAGAGCCGCACCGCCGAAGTCGATAAAATCGTACCGGTGATTGAGCGCATCGACCCTATTACAGGCGGTGGAAAAGTAAAATACAAAGGAATGAATTGGCGCGCCAGGTCATCGACCCGGGAGACTATTGCCCTGGGGGAACGCGTCTTGATCGTGGGACGCGATATATTAACGTTGGTGGTAGAGAGAATCGAACAAACGTGATTTCCCGGTATTTGCAGGAACGTTAATGGCCTAAATGTTTGCCCCGGTTGCCATGAAAATAGCCGCGAAGGAAAAGCGGGACAAGGGGTCCGGGGAGAACAGATATTCTATCCCCTTGTTCTCCCCGGGCCTTGCCTGGAATTATCTTGGAAGGATATGGACGGTAAAATCTTTAGGCGCCGTATTCCCGTTTTTGTCTGTGAGCAGGAAATTGAGAGTATGGTCGCCCATAAAGCCGGGGCCGGGTTGCCAATAAAAAATCCCGTTTACCGGATCGAAAGTAGAACCGATGGGAAGATCGGACAGAAGAGATGCCCGATATTGTGAATTTGATTCCACCACTCGAAGTTTCAGTAAGTCCAGCGCCTGGATTTCAATTGGGATTTCTCCATTGCTTGTTATTATCTCGGCCGGGTCATAATAATCGGCGGGGATTCGGGATAAATCGTTAACCGTATCTTGCAGCCCGGGGTCGCTGCTTGAATTTTGGACATTAAAATACCTGCTGCCGATCCCTTCGGTATGGCCCGCGGAATCCCGGACAATCCAGGAAATCGTATGAAGTCCATCCCGGTACTTTCTCGTATCCAGCACATAGTACCCGATGGCGCCCATACTGTTGGCATACCCGGGGAATAAAGAAGCAATGTCTTCCCTATATTGATTGTATTTGGGGCGCCCGAGATTTACCCCATCGACCCAGACAGAAATCGTAGAACCATCGACAGGAATGTTATTGGGAACCGGTGTGAGCGCCCAGCCAAACACCACAAACCCTTTCCCGGAAGCGTTTCCGCCCTGGTCGGGAGTATCGAGGGCGCCAAACGGTTTTACCGCCTTCAAATTATCGCAATCGATGGTTTTAACTTCCAGGGGAGTCGAATGACCTGCATTATCGGTCACTATCGCATGAATTTTGAAAATCCCATTCCCGCTGTTGGGTAAGAAATTTGTCAAAAGCATATACCCCCATCCCGCATTAAAATTGCGGGGATAATCGGGATAAGCAGGGATGATATCGGGTCTTGCCCCTTCTACAAATGTGGCCTTGCCGATATAAACCAGGTTCTTATCCCCCGATTCATAATACAATCTCACGGCATCGAGACGGACATCATCCAATGCCCATCCCGTTATAGGGATACTCCCGGAAACCTTTGCATTATCCAATGGCGTATCGAAACTTCCAATGGGTGCGCGATCTTCTTCGCTTGTTTTCACAGCCAGGTTTAAAGTAATCGTCGCCGATTGTTGCGGGTCCCCGGTATCCTGTACGGTAATTGCGCCCGTATAATCGCCTGCCGCCAACCCGGTCTGATCAATATTCACTTCAATTACGCCGTAATTTTCCCCTTCATTGGGAGAGAATGTTATCCAGGTTGCATTTGCAGCGGCAGTCCATTTTAGTATCCCGCCGCCTTGATTGGAAACAATGATCCATTGCGTTTCGGGTTTCTCCCCGTCGAGGATATAGGCAAAATTTAATTTGTCGCGATTTACATTCAGTACCGGTGGTTTCGTTGAGACAATAGTAAAAGTCGCTTCGCTTGTATCGAAAATACTACCGTCTGTTGTGCCGACTTTTACCAGGCATTCTGAAGAGGGGGTATCCGGGATCAACCAGTGATAGGATGATTTATTGGGTTTGGATTCGATAATGGTTATCCAGTTTGTGCCATTGTCCAGCGAATACTCTATTTTAACATTATCGATAGCACCGGTGGAATCCCATACGATTTGCCGGTTTGTTCCCGCGGTCCATTCTTCGCCGCCGTTGGGAGCAACGACAGTAATCGTAGGCTCTACGGCTTTTACGATTTTAAACACCGAATCGCCGGTATCGGAAGGCGTCCCGCCGACATCTCTCACGCGTACCAGGCATTCATCCGAAATGGTATCCGGGACTATCCACGAATACTTGTTTTCACACATAAGCGAAGAAAGACCCCGGGGTTTTGACAAATCTTCGCCTTTATTTGGGGTGGAATTGGCGATAAGGATCCAATTGGCCCCGTTGTCGATGGAGTAATGGATTTGAACATTTTGAATATCCCCGGTGGATGTCCACTGGATGAAATAAGCAGAGCCAACGCTCCATTCTTCACCGCCATTGGGAGAAAAAACCGTAATCGTAGGTTCTTCGGCTGCTGCGATTTTAAACACGGAATCGCTTGTATCGGAAGGCGTCCCGCCGACGTCTCTCACGCGTACCAGGCATAGATCGGAAAGGGGATCCGGGACTACCCATTCAAACGAGTTTTCACATTTAAGCGAAGAAAGACCCCGGGGTTTTGACAAACTCTCGCTGATATTTGGGGTTGAATCGGCGATAAGGATCCAATTGGCCCCGTTGTCGATGGAGTAATGGATTTGAACATTTTGAATATCGCCCCTGGACATCCATTGAATGTATTGGGTAGAGCCTACGCTCCATTCTTCACCGCCATTGGGACTATAGACAGTAATCTTCGGTTCTTCGGCTGCTGCGATTTCAAACGCCGAATCGCTTTCATCCGAAGGCGCTTCGCTGACATCTCTCACGCGCACCAGGCACTGATCGGAAAGGGTGTCCGGGACTACCCACGAAAATTCTTTATCGCACTTAAGCGAAGAAAGACCCCGGGGTTTTGACAAATCCCCGCCGATATTTGGGGTAGAGTCGGTAATAACGATCCAATTGGCCCCGTTATCGATGGAGTAATGGATTTGAACATTCTGAACATCGCCGGTAGATGTCCATGTAATGGTTTGGGATGATCCCGCGGCCCATTCTTCTCCGCCATTGGGAGAGGTAACGGTAATCGTTTTTATTTCATCCTCACTATAAAGAGGAAGGCCGACATACAGCACACTTAAAAACAACACAATAAACATTATATATATCTTTCTAACTTTCATAATAACCTCCTGGGAAAATAGAAGCACTTTTAATGCCAGGGTGAAAAGTCAGAGCATAGAAAATCCTGTATCGATTGAATAAAAATAGCTTTACCGGGGATATCTGAAATATTTCAAAATATGAAACAAAGGCCGGATAGGGTTAAAAGTACCTTTTCAACTTTACAAAGTGTAAAGGCGAACTGGCAATTTTGCCTGTCGCCAACTGCCGTACCGGGGGGCCCGGAAAGCCGTTTCCTCACAATTTTTTTGCCAAATTCCCCTTGACAATGACGTTAGCTTCCTCTATAATTTTTTTATGGATGCCAAAGGATTTTCCTATTCAACGCGAAGCAAGATCGGGTATGCAGCAAGGATGACTGCGTCATGAAAAAGGGCTTGTTTGCGCGATTCTCGAACCGCCTCGGCGTTCAATCGCCCCCATCCCATACCTTAAACGGGCATGAACGGCAATTGGTAAAACTTTGCACGATCCCTATCCAGGAGGCTTTAGGCACACTCAAGACAACCCTTCAAGGACTAATGACCGAAGAAGCGGAGCAACGACTGGACAAGTACGGCCCCAACGAGTTGTCTCATCACAAGCGCCTGGGTTTTTGGGCCGACATGGTTCATCGCCTGAAAAGTCCCCTGGTCGTTCAACTCTTGCTGATCACACTGGTCTCCGGGTTCATCGGCGAGGTAAAGTCAACTATAATCGTCTCCGCGATGATCGTATTGAGCGTCGGGTTGTCCTACGTTCTTGACCGCCGCTCCAACCACGCCGTCGACTCGCTCGGCAAGCGCGTTCAGTCCCGTACCTTCGTCTTGAGGGACGGCGCGGAGACGGAAGTCAAGATATCCGAAATCGTTCCGGGCGACATCGTGCTCCTCCGGACCGGCTCAATCGTTCCGGCGGACCTGCGGTTGATCGCTGCCAAGGATTTTTTCGTCAGCGAGTCGGCCCTGACCGGGGAATCCATGCCTGTCGAAAAAACGAGTGCAAGCGCCGAATCATCCCTCCAGCCGGCCATGGATCTGCCGAACGCCTGTTTTTTCGGAACCTCCGTTACCAGCGGCACGGCCCGGGGCGTAGTCGTGAACACCGGCGCCCATACTTTGTTTGGAGCCATTTCAGAACGGCTGACTGAAAAGCGAGAGGAAACCAGCTTCGACAGAGGCGTGCGTTCCTTTGCCTGGCTGATGATCCGGTTTATGGTAGTGATGGTCTGCACGGTGTTCTTCATCGTGGGCCTAACCAAGGGTAACTGGTTGGAGGCGCTCTTGTTCGGCCTGTCCATTGCCGTGGGACTCACCCCGGAAATGCTGCCGATGATTGTCACCGTCAACCTGGCCAAGGGCGCGCTGACTATGGCCAGGAAAAAAGTCATTGTCAAGAGGCTGCCGGCGATCCAGAACTTCGGGGCTATCGACATCCTGTGCACGGACAAGACAGGAACCCTGACTCAAGACCGGGTCGTACTGGAACGCCATGTCGATATCGTTGGACATACCAGCGAGGAAGTTCTGAACTACGCCTATCTAAACAGCTATTTCCAAACTAGCCTGCGCAACCTGATCGACCGGGCGGTTCTTGAGTCTGCCGACCTGAATGTTGAGCAAAACTGCCAACTTGTGGACGAACTGCCCTTTGATTTTCAGCGTCGCCGCATGTCCGTGGTGGTGGACTATGAAGGGGACCATGTACTGATCTGCAAGGGTGCGGTGGAGGAGATCTACGCTTGCTGCAGTCATTATCAGATCGAAGACGAGGTCTATCCCCTGATCGACATGATCCATGCCGACCTGTTCGAAGAGGTCGAAAAACTCAATCGAGACGGTTTCCGGGTCCTGGGCATTGCTTACCGGGAGTTTCCCCGGGACAAGACTGTTTTCACAGTCGAAGATGAAAGCCGGCTCATCCTGCTCGGCTATATCGCGTTCTTCGATCCGCCCAAAGTCTCCGCCACGGAAGCGCTTGAGCTCCTGGATAAAGCCGGGGTAAAGGTTAAGGTTCTAACGGGCGACAACGGCCTGGTGACAGAAAAGGTCTGCCGGGACGTGGGACTCGATACGGATCGGATCGTCACGGGAGCGGAACTTTCACGGCTTTCCCCAGACGATTTCTCGGAAACGGTGCAAAACTGCAATGTCTTCGTCAAGCTCTCCCCGGCGCAAAAAGAGCAGATCGTGATGGAACTACGCAAAAACGGCCACGTAGTGGGATTCATGGGGGACGGCATCAACGATGCGCCCGCGTTGCAGGCAGCGGATGTCGGCATTTCGGTAGATTCCGCGGTGGACGTGGCCAAGGAATCCGCGGACATCGTACTCCTTGAAAAGAACCTCCTTGTCTTGAAAGAAGGCATCATGGAAGGACGGAAGGTCTTTGCCAATATCGTTAAATACATCCGAATGGGGGCAAGCTCCAATTTCGGCAACATGTTCAGTGTGGTCGGGGCGAGCTACCTGCTGCCATTCCTTCCTATGCAACCGGTGCAAATTCTCACCAACAACCTGCTCTACGACTTCTCGCAGACCGGTATTCCCACAGATAATGTGGATGAGGAACTCATCGCCAGGCCCCTCAAATGGAATATCGACAATATTAAGCGTTTCATGGTCTTCATCGGGCCCATCAGTTCAATCTTCGACTACGCCACCTTCGCCTTGATGTGGTTCTTTTTCGGTTGCAGTACCTTCCTCGATCCCGCGATCGGCTCCCTTCAAAAAGAATCGTTGGCGCGGCTTTTTCAGACAGGGTGGTTCGTGGAGTCGCTGCTGACCCAAACATTGATCGTCCATATCATCAGGACGAAAAGGCTCCCTTTCTTCGGAAGCCGGGCATCCCTACACATGACAATGACCACCCTGATTGTCATGGCCATAGGAGCGTGGTTGCCGTACTCGCCTTTCGCGGCCGATTTTGGATTGGTTCCACTGCCCGCGGTCTACTGGGCCTGGATAGCGGCTTTCCTGGCCACATACGCCGTGCTGGCGCACATTGTGAAAACCTGGTTCTTCAAGCGTTTTGGAGGTGAGTGATCATGGATACAATTTTGGACGCCCTCCAGGAGGGTAGATTGTTCGAATTGCCTGAAAACGACAAGGCACACGCCTTGCAGTTTCTGGCGCACATCATCGAAGCATTTCCTGAGACCGCTGCCGGAACCGATGTGGTCGGACTTGTCATGAAAAGAGAAGATGCGACCGGCACCGCCATAGGAAAAGGCTGGGCCTGTCCGCATGCGCGGGTGCCCTATGACGAAGATCTCATGTGCGTGATGGGATGGAGCCCGAAAGGAATCGATTACGGCGCGTCGGACGGCAAGTCCATAACGCTGGTCGTCATGTACCTGGTTCCGAACAACCAGCGGAATCATTACCTGCGTGAGATATCCATGTTGGCCAAGGCACTTGAAACCTACCCCCGCCTTGAAAAATTGAGTGAGGTCAGGAACCTGGACGATGTGCGTCTCTACATACTTGACCTGATTGAAGCCACCAAGGGCGCAGTCGGTCCGGTTGCTCGGGCCAAGATGATCCGGCTGCAAACGAAGCCGGCTCTTGAAGCATTCCCCTGTCGCGATCTTTCGAATCTTGTCGTAGAGCCCATCACACTCATCGCCGGTCCGGGAATGAAACACGTTGTTCTCGCGCAGAATTACGGCCTTGTGGAGTGGCTTGACACAGCGAGCGGTCTCATCGAAAAGATAGAAGCAGATGGCGTATACCAGGATGCTGGATGGCGCATCTTGCGCCGGGGTTCGGTTAACTATCAAGGCGGGCGGGTTGCCTATGACTGTCTGGCGATTAGAATGATCCTAAACAATTCGATACAACCTAAATGAAATCCTTTCAAATTGCAGTGGGCTGTCCCCAAAGGATACAAAAAGGGAAATGTATTCATAACTGTGTGGAACATAACGATAAAATCTGACAAATCAGAGGACATGCATGAAAATGAGCAAATCAAAAAAGATTCGGCGAGACACCAAAAGGGTGTTTTTAAAATTAGGCACCTGCTCCCGCACATTCTTCTATATATTGAACCGGGAATTCGGTCATCCGCTGGAAAATGAGGAGTGCGCGGCGGACTGGTTAGCGGGCGGCATACTGCAGCAGGGATATCAATGCGGGATGCTTTGGGGGGCTTCATTGGCTGTTGGAGCGGAATCCTTTCGCAGGTTCGGAGACCGGGGCCCGGCCACAGGTATGGCCATAAAAGCAACTCAGCATATTATGGAATCATTTATAAACAGGGCAAAAAGCGCCGACTGTTTGGACATTACCAGTTGTGATTTTTCAAAAAAATTCAGTATCGCGAAACTCTTTTTTACCGGAAAAGTCTGGTACTGCTTTAAGCTTGCGGAAAAATGGGCCCCGGAGGCGATCCAGTCGGCAACCGAAGGATTATCCCTCGATCAAATTGATCTGCCGAAACAGGCGATAAGTTGTGCTTCGGAAACAGCCAGGAAAATGGGAGCCAGTGAAGAGGAAATGGCTATGGTTGCCGGATTTGCCGGGGGCCTTGGTTTAAGCGGTAATGGCTGCGGGGCGCTGAGTGCTGCCATATGGATGAATACTCTCGCCAGGATCAGGGAACAAAACTATAAAGCCTCTTTATCCGACCCGGCTGCGGAAAAAATATTAAAAGCATTCTATGAGGCGACCGGTTATGAAATGGAATGTTCTAAAATAACAGGGCTTCGTTTTAAGACCATAGACGAGCATACGGAATTCATAAAAAACGGCGGCTGTGCTAAGTTGATTAATGTACTGGCGGATACGAATTCCCTGCCGGGAAAATAGCCACAAAGGCACGCATGTGCGAAGGCACAAAGAAACACCAGGGGGTTTTTCTGCATGTCCCTTTTTCCCATCGACCCGGGAGACTATTGCCCCGGGGGAACGTGTCTTGATGGTGGGCCGCGATATAAATTAACGTTGGTGGTAGGGCGGAAGGGCGGAAGGGCGGAAGGGCGGCAGAGAGAACCGAACAAACGTAATTTTTTACAGCATAAAGGTTGCATTTTTTTTTAGAAGCTTTTATACTATATCCAGGAGGTAATCTTGGCCGATGAGGGATTATTTGAATTAGATGGCAAAGGGCTTTATTACGGATTTTTAGCCGGGGCCTATAAAGTTATCCGGGAGCAGCAGTATATTAATAAGATCAATGTATTCCCGGTTCCGGACGGCGACACCGGTTCCAATATGGCCGCTACGGTCAGGTATGTCATCGACAAAGTAAGACCGGATATTTCTTTTAAAAAAACCGCGGATTCTATCGCTTCCGCTGCCCTTGACGGAGCACGGGGCAATTCCGGCATTATTTTCGCCCAGTTCTTACATGGTTTCAACGAAAAAGCCCAGGCCGAAAAGGAATTCGCCGTCGATGTAAAAACCTTTGCCCGGCTTATCCGGAACGCCTTCTCCCATGCCTACCGGGCTGTTGAAAGCCCGGTGGAAGGTACGATTCTTACGGTAATCCGCGCGTGGGTAGACTACATCGATTCCATCAAAGAAAAAATAGATGACTTTTTAAGAGTAATTCCCGCTTCCTTAAAAGTGGCGCAAGAATCGCTGAAAGAAACACCCCAGAAATTAAATGTCCTTAAAAAATACCGGGTAGTAGACGCCGGCGCCCAGGGCTTTGTTTTCTTCCTGGAAGGTATTATGGATAACTTTAAGGAAAGAAATGTAAAAAAAATCCTGCGCTTAAAAAGTAAGGAAATCGAAACTGGCAACGGGAACGAGGTTATCACGCCGGGAGATTTAACTTTCCGGTACTGCGCCGAAACGGTGCTGGAAAGTGCGGCAAGTGCGGCAGGAATCTCACCGGATAAAGACGCCATCCGGGGTAAGGTCAAAGACCTGGGCGATTCGCTGGTGATTGCCGGTTCCGAAAAAAAATGGCGCATTCATATCCATACCGATACACCGGCTGATTTTTTTTATTCGTTGAAAGGTTTCGGAACCCTGAGTTTTCAAAAATCCGACGATATGCTCAAGCAATATGAAATCGCCCACCGGCGCAAATGGAAGATCGCCCTGGTGACGGACTCTTCTTGCGACCTGCCGCAGGATATTTTGGACCGGTACCAGGTCCAGGTGGTACCCATTAATCTCCACTTCGGCCTGAATAATTACCTGGACAAAGTGACTATTACCCCGGATCAATTTTACCGGATGCTGGACCGATCGCCGCAGTTTCCCACCACATCGCAGCCCCATGCGACTGCATTCAGGAACTTATACGGTTTCCTGGCCGGTTATTACGAATCCATTATCGCGGTTCATCTTTCCCGGAATCTCAGCGGGACCTGGCAAAACAGTAAAAAAGCCGCGGAACAAGTAAGTAAAGAAACCGGTAAAAAAATCAGCGTTATCGACTCGCGGCATCTTTCGGGTTCGCTGGGCTTGATAGTTTACCGGGCTGCCCGGTCCATTGAAGCGGGCTTGAACCACGAAGAAATTATAAACAGCATGGAGGACTGGATTTCCCGGGCCGCAATCATGGTTAGCGTAAAAACATTGAAATCCATGGTCCGGGGCGGCCGGGTCAGCCCCATGAAGGGTCTCCTGGCCAAAGCCCTGAACCTTAAACCGGTGGTTTCCATGGACAGCGAAGGGAAATCCTGCCTGTATAAAAAAGCTTTCAGCCAAAAAGGGAATATAAGAAAAGTGCTCAAGGTTATTGCCGGGAAAATTAAAACCCGGTCTGTGTGGAAATATTCTATTTTGCATGCCCATGATGAAACCGGTGCTCGGGCATACGCGGATAAAATGACGACGCTGCTGGGAAAAACCCCGGATTTTATCATCGATATCTCGCCGGTGGTGGGATTGAACGCCGGCTGCGGCGCCCTGGCTGTGGCGATTATGTTTGAATGATGAATGATGAATGATGAAAAAAGAATGAATGAAGAAGGGAGGGAACGATGGGAATGGTTGTCATCGAATCGGTAATATGGCTTTTTGCCTTTATGATTCTCTTTTTTATCCTGGCCCAAATTTTAAAAGATAATTCCATCGTGGATGTGGCCTGGGGAATGGGATTCATGCTGGTGGCATTGGCGACGTTTTTTAGGTATTCAAGCCCAAACCCCAGGAAAATCCTGCTGACGACCCTTATTATCCTGTGGGGCTTCCGGCTGGTTATATATATCCTCAGCCGCAAAAAAGGCGAAGATTACCGCTATAAGGCTTTTCGAGAAAAATGGCAGCGCCACTTTTTCATAAAGAGTTTTTTTTACATTTTTATATTCCAGGGCATATTATTGTTGATTATCGCTTATCCAATCATGAAGGTGAATGGGTCGCCGGCCTTGCCGTTGGGAATTTTCGATATCCTGGGGGTCGTGATTTTCAGCATGGGTTTTTTCTTTGAAACCGCTGCCGATTACCAGATGGCCCGTTTCAAAAAGGACCCGGCAAATAAAGGGAAATTAATGACACGGGGGTTATGGCAATACTCCCGGCACCCCAATTATTTCGGTGAAGCGACTATTTGGTGGGGTATTTTTTGTTTTGCCCTTCCTTTTCCATACGGTTGGACTACAGGAATCGGCCCCCTTTTGATTACCTCCACGCTGCTTTTTTTTTCAGGGGTGCCCATGCTGGAGAAGAAATATGAGAACCGCGCGGATTTCCGGGAATATAAAAAGACAACCTCCGTGTTTTTCCCTTTACCGCGGCGGTCCGGGCCCGCAAAAACCACTGGCTAGCCGGAATTTTCAGCAAGTCCGGGAACCTCGTCCCCACACCCCCATCCCATTGAAAAAGCTTTTATTTATCAGAAGTTTTGATCAAACTTTTTCAAAAGTTTGGCCCGCGAAGCTTCGGCAGGGTCGCCGGTAGCGCTATTTGTCTTCAAGTTTTTCGAGGCTAAAAATAAAATGCTTGGCGGCGCTCTTGATATTTTGTTTTCGATAGTATACCATTATTTATTCATTGCAAAAAGCAAAAAACAAGCTGCTCACACATAAGTTGTGGAAGGGCGGCGGGAGGGTTTAGAATGCTGGAAAAGATAAAACAATTCATTACGGGGATTGTTTCGGTAAGCATTGTGTTTTATGTGATAGGGTACATCACCGAATACGCTCAAGCCAAAATGCTTGGCATGCCAATGATAAACATGGTCAGTGAAAATTACTTTATCTCTTGTGGAACCTTTTTCCTTTCTACTCTTTTTGCACTCTATTCCACCCTGTTTAGCCATTGGTATTATTATATTATTTTCTTATGCGCAGCCGGGGCCTTTTTCTATTTCGACCGGTATGAACAAAAGAAAAATCTCCCCTCATTACAGGTAGCGTATACAGCTCTGCTGGTCATTATTATTGTGGTATATCTCGTTGTAGTCATACCCATATTTTATACGCCGTTCCGTTTTGACGATTTCCTGCAGCGGCATTTCGAACCAATCACGCAGACAGGTTTCTTTGCCGGTATTGAAAAAGCGTTGCGCACCTGGATTTTGAATGAAAACTCCACCAATATCCTTAAACTGAACGCATTTTATGGGTTATTGATTCTTACCACAGCATTATGCGCTGTGATGACGTATATCCTGGCGCGGCGTTGGCAAAAAGATAGAAGCCCAATAACTATACGCGCAGTCCAGAACCGTTTATCCATGAAAACTCAGGGGAAAGAATTTAAACCCTGGCATGATTACCTGCGGCGGGCACTTCCCGTTATTATTGGAATCATGGCTATTATTACCATCATTCTACTCATTACCATTCCCATTGATTTTGGTGTTCTTATTAAATCCAATACTATCCCGGAGGTGAAGATTTCAGTCGTGGATGGAGTGGAACTCATGCCGGATCGGGAGCCGGGTATGGAGAGCAAGTTGTGGCTGCTGCGGGAAAACAGGGATGAAATCCTGCTCCATGCCATTTATGTGGAAAAGGGTAAAACCAGGCCGGTTTTTAAAATCCTGGTTTTGAAAAAGCAATACGTAAAGACCATAGAAATCTTTCCAAAAAGTTTCATATTCAGCATCAAATAGGAGGGGACCATGAATGTATGCATAGGCGAAATCAAGAGAAATATAGGATTGCCGAAGGTGGCGATAGTACTGGCTGCGGCGTTATGGGTAGTATTTTCTATAACCCTGGCCGCCGGTATCATCACGTTGGAACCCAGTGGGGTGGTTACACCTGGCTCCACGCTGACTCTCCGTATCCAATTGACTGGTGGAAACCGGGCTGTTGAAATCGAGATCGTCCGGCTTGAACCTGGCGGCACTGATGAAAAAATCCTAATGTCAAGAGCACCGGTGGTGGATGGTAATACAAAAGCGCCGTTTGTCGATATAAGTCCCGAAAAGGAAATAATCGAAATCATACTGCGCTTGACTTCGGAATTTACAACCGGGACCTATATCGTCCGGGCGTTTCCCGGTAAGGGACGCTTGCCCGACAGCGCCATGATCGAAATCAATAATCGCCCTGACTTGTTCCCTTTCCGGATCGATGGCACACTGAACATTTCCCGTTATTTCAAGGGTGGAACAGACCACTCACCGGTTTACGGCGATCTTTTCCTGATGGATGGTAAGACTTATGATACGATTGGCCGTTTGACTGAAACCGGGGATTGTATGCAGCCCACCTGGTCGCCGGATGGGAAACAAATTGCTTATGTTCGTTGGCTTAATGATGCAGGGCAACTCTGGGTATTGGACGTCGAAAAAGACAAAACAGCGGCATTGCCGCGCCGCTTAATGAAAGATTTTCCCGGCAGCGTGATGAATCCCCTGTGGTCGCCGGATGGGAAGCATATCGCATTTCTTTCCGGCGAAAGTATATGGGTAATGAAAGTGGAGGGCGAAGCGCCGAAGCAGGTTATGGAATTTCCGGGTATCCGGCAGTTGTTGACCTGGACGCGGGATGGGGGGCAGGTGATTTTTGCCGCGAAACCCGGGGAAAACGCAGCCATCCTGACCGGACAGGGAGAGTTGTTTTCGCAAGGGGATGCGGGATTGAAGCCGGAAGAAAAAGCGGCACTGGACTTCTGGCAGGTAGATGTTCATGAGGGAAAGCCGCGGCGGTTGTTATATGATGCGTCATGGCTGTGGCTGCCGTATCTGGCGCCGGACGGTTCCCGGTTGATGTTTTCACTTCCGGTGCAGTCGGGCGGTTCCATGCTCTGGACCAGGGAAGGAAAGAATTTCACCCGTGCGGAAATGCGGCGGGAAGGTTTTGACCCGGTTTGGTCTTCTGAAGGAGATCGCATCGTTTTTGTCTCAGTAGTCAAAAGTAAATAATATTAAGGAGAATAAAGATGAAACGATTCATGAGGTTGAAAGTTTTAATTTTTTGTCTGATGTTTGTTTTCGGGTTAGGATACACGGGGCTATTTTGCCAGGATGCAGGAAACGACCTGCTTAATGCTGAATCTATCGATCAATTAACCTCATTGATCGAGAAAGCCCTAAAGGATAATGATCTGCAAAAATTGGAAGAAATAAAAATTCGTAACCTGAAATTGGTCCGGGAAAATCTATCTCTTACTGTTCAAAAATGCAATATGCTTCTTGATGAAGGGATTAAAAACGAATTATCGGGAGAAAGTGAAAAGAGAGAGTTCGATTTCAAGATTGCCCGTGTGATGGCTGAAATATACCAACAGGCTTATAATAATTCGTATCTCCTTGATAAAGTTGATTTGTACAGTCAATGGGGAAAAGAGGAAAAGGAAAAGTACCTGGAAGCGAAGAAATACTATGGACAAGGCGAGGAGGATAAGAAAAAGTATAGTTATGAAACGGCTGTATCGGCGTACGGCCGGGGTTTAGCCCTTTACCGGGAAATAGGATATAAAGAAGGCGAGGCCGACATTCTAAAAAATTTGGGTGATGCACATTATCAACTCGATGAATATAAAAACGCACGCGAGAGGTATGAGCAAGGGTTGGTGATTTATCGTGAAATCAAGGCCCGTTTAGGCGAGGCCAACTGTCTGAAAAGCCTGGGCCATGTGGATTATCAATTAGATGAATATGAAAAAGCGCGGGAGAGGTATGAGCAAGGGCTGGTGATTTTTCGTGAAATCAAGGCCCGGTTAGGCGAGGCCAACTCGCTTCAAAGCCTGGGCAATGTGCATTATGGATTAGATGAATATGAAAAAGCGCGGGAGAGGTATGAGCAAGGGCTGGTGATTTTTCGTGAAATTAAGGACAGGTTAGGCGAGGCAGAATCTCTTCTTAGGCTTGGTGAGGTGCACCGCATGTTATCGGAAAATGAAAAAGCGCGCGAAAGGTATGAGCAAGGGTTGGTGATTTTTTGTGACATCAAGGCCCGGTTAGGCGAGGCCCACTGTCTGAAAAGCCTGGGCCATGTGCACATGAGTTTATCGGAAAATGAAAAAGCGCGGGAGAGGTATGAGCAAGGGCTGGTGATTTATCGTGAAATCAAGGACCGATTAGGCGAGGCCAACTGTCTGAAAAGCCTGGGCAATGTGCACATGAGTTTATCTGAATATGAAAAAGCGCGGGAGCGGTATGAGCAAGGTCTGGTGATTTTTCGTGAAATCAAGTACCGGTTAGGCGAGGCCAACACGCTGAAAAGCCTGGGCAATGTGCACCTTCGGTTATCTGAATATGAAAAAGCGCGGGAGAGGTATGAGCAAGCCCTTTCCCTGCAAAAAGAAATCGGGGAACGATACGGCATGGGCCAGTCTTACTACCGCCTGGGCCAGACTCTTGAAGCCATGAACAAATTCCCCGCCGCTGAAAATGAATATATCAACAGCATCAATACCACCGAGGCCATATGGCAAGAAATGAAACGGGAAGAATTCAAATCCTCTTTTCTATCCTCCAGAATAAGCCCCTATGAAAATCTCATCCGCCTGCTTTTTAAACAGGACAAAGGCCCATTGGCATTTCACTATGCCGAGCGCTCCAAAGCCCGCTCCTTTCTCTACCTGCTGGGCAACAAACGCATCGATATCAAAAAAGACGTTCCCCTGGCCCTGGTTCGGCAAGAGGAAGAATTACGGCAAAAAATTGTGACCTTCGCCGTGCAAATTATAGACAATGAAAAAAAAGAACCGGGTCGGCGCTCCTCACCTGCCCAACTCAACAATGAAATGCTGCAATTAAAACAAGCTCACAGCGAAATCCTGGAGAAAATAAAACTCCAATGCCCCGAATATGCCAACATGATATCCGTCAACCCCCTTTTCCTGGAGGAGATTCAAACCCTGATCCGCCAAACCGGCAATACCGTCTTCCTAGAATATTACACCACCCCGGACGCCGCTTACCTGTGGGTCCTGGACGGAAAGGACATCTTCCCTTATAAAATCGATATAAACAGCGAAGTCCTCGATAAAAAAGTCCGGGAATATTATACCATGATCGCCACCCCAGACGCCTTTGGAGTACCTACCCTTGAATTCCAGGCCCAGGAATTATATAACCTGCTGCTGAAACCCGTGGAAAATCATTTGGCCGGGAAAACCCGCATCGCTGTCATCCCCCACGGCGTCCTGCATTACCTGCCCTTTGAAGCTTTGATGAACAACGGGAAATTCCTGGTGGAACAGGACACCAGTTTCTTTTATTTGCCCAGCGCCAGCGTCTATAAATATTGCCGGGAAAAGAACCCCTTAAAAAAAGAACAGCTCATTGCCCTGGGCAACCCGGACGGCTCCATGGTGTGGGCTGAAAAAGAAGTCGAAGAGCTCAAGGGTTTGTACAATTTCGCCCCAAGAATTTATATTGGCAAAGACGCCACAGAGACCCAGGCCAGGACTGATGGTCCATCTGCCGATATCCTTCATTTCTCTTGCCATGGGGTATTTGATAGCGCACACCCCATGTATTCGGCTCTAAAACTTTCCCCAGACAGCAAGGAAGACGGCAACCTGGATGTGCAGGAAATTTTCCAATTGGAACTCAAACCTGCTTACCTAGTGACACTCAGCGCCTGTCAAACTCATGTAGGCAAAATTAATTCCGGGGATGAAATCGTAGTGATGTCACGTGCGTTTATCTATGCGGGCACGCCCAGCATTGTGGCTTCTTTGTGGAATGTGGATCCTGATTATACGGAAAAACTCATGGTGAGCTTTTACCGGGCTTTAAAAAATATGGACAAAATCGATGCCCTGCACCAGGCCCGGAAAGAAATGATGGAAACCTATGGCAAAAAACACCCCTTTTACTGGGCGCCGTTTGTCCTGATCGGGGATTTCCGTTAAAAAATCTTGCCACGGACTTACACGGACAATCACGGACTGTTTTTTTCATCATTCATCATTCATCATTCAATATAAAGATGTGCCCACAGAACACACAGAATACACGGAATATACGGAATGATATAAAAATAACCGCGAAGGTCCCAGCGGGACACCCTTAAAGAGCGAAGGATTGCGAAGAAAATGAGATTAATTTGTCTGTCGCCAACCAGCCCTCTTGAAAATTATTCGTAATGTGACCACATCCGAATAATTTTAACCGTCCTTTTTTCCTTAATAATTTCATAAACCAGGCGATGTTGGATATTAATTCTCCTGGAATAGACCCCCTCAAGATCGCCCACCAGTTTTTCATAGGGAGGAGGTTTTTTAAATGGGTTTTCCTGGAGGATGTTTAATAACTCCTCAGTTTTGGGGCGCAAGCCGGCGGCATTAAGTTTTTTAGCATCATGCCGAGCCTTTTTGGTATAAACCAGGTTCCAGTTCACCAGTCCAATTCCTCAGAACATTCTTCAATAGGAGTTTGCAAACCTTCGCGGATGGATTCTCTCATACCGGGGATGGATAGTAAATAGAGTGTTTCCTGGATAGCACTCCAATCTTCCTCTGCAATAAGAATCGCATTTGCTCTTTTACTTGTTATGGTAACAGGGGCGTGGTTTGCAGTTATTTCGTCGATTAGCCGGTACATTTTGGACCTTGCTTCGGTTGCTGAGATTGTTGTCATTTTTCCTCCACCCTTAATGTACGCCAAAACGTACGTTTTGTCAAGTACGATAAAAATAGCCGTGAAGAACGCGAAGACACGCGAAGTTGAGGCAATTCATAATTTTTCATCATTCATCATTCATCATTCTATATAAAAAAGGCCTGTTCCCCCACTCGGAAGAGATTTTTCAGTGTCTGCCCTTTGCCCTTGAGAACAAAAATTAGGGGCCGCCACTCCTGATGGGGGGTAAACCTTAGTGTGGTTAAGAAATTCTTCACCCGGGATGCGGAAATCCACAAATGGGATGCAGGTATCGGCATCTATTTGGTGAATATCGCCATTGATTTGACGGGCATCGGCAAAATTTTGCCCCGATCGACAAAAATTTGCCTCAAGCGGCATCCATTTTGTGGGAATCGACAACTTCGATGCGGAAATCGACAGCCATTTTGTACAAATCGACAAAATTTTGCCTCAATCGACATCCATTTGGTGGAAATCGACAAAACCGATGTGGAAATCGGCTCCCCTTTTGCGGTATATCGGCAAAAAGTTGCCGCCATCGGCAAAATTTTGCCTCGATCGGCTTCCCTTTGGCGGAAGCCGGCAAAACAGATGTCAAAATCGGCATGGTTTTGGCGAATAGCCACAAAATTTTGCCTCAATCGACATCAACTTAGCGGACATCCACAAAAATTTGCCGGGAATAGGAATCTTGCCGGGAGACAGCGGATAAAAGGAAAAAAATCTAAAAAAAAAAGGGGCGAGAAGGTAAGAGTAACACAACAGCCCACAGGGCCATCGCGAGCTCTCACCCCTCGCCCCCTAAAATATGGGTGGGGTTCACTGAAATAACAGGGTTATTTCTCGATTTCCTCGGTCTCCTCCTCTGTTTTTCTTTCCCTCGCCGCGGTTTTCACGCTTTCGGAAGAGGAAGCGGAAGAAGATGAATTAGAATTAGTTGTGGAAGTTGACCTGACTACATGAAACCGTTTCCCCAATTCCTTGGCGATCGCACTGGTGCCGGGAATGTTGGAGTTAGCGGCATTTTTCATGTGCTGATAAAAGGACCTGGCCGCATTGTAAGCTTCGTAAGTGACGATCATGTGCGTGTCTTTGAGCTTATCCACCAACGGCACCAGGTGCTGCATCAAGACCTGGAGCTGTTTCGCCAACTTCAAATCTTTTTCGAATTCCACCATGTTGATGTGCTTGGGCGATAACTCCGGGTTCTTTACGGCATATTCATAACACTTATCCATGAAATCCATCGATTTGAGACCGATTCCACGCATTGAAACTTTTTCCTCGGTCGGCAGTGTAACGGCAAACGGAAGCTTTGCCTCGATGGCTTTGACATCCGTAATGATGCCGGCATGAACATCTTCATCCAGCGTCGCCGAGATTAAATTGAAATTAACACTCATTCTCTTCTCCTTTTATAAGATTATTTATTGTGTACGGGATACCGTCGACGATACCCCAGTTAAACGACATTGAACCGGCAAAAAATAACGAAAACACAATCAGCGATTGTGAGCGCGTTAAAAAACCGCCAACAATATCATAATTTATCTTTTTAATTGTCATGCTGTACATTTACCATAGTTCGTCAGTTCTGTCAAGTATAATTTTAAAAAAAAATACAAAAGACTTGAAACCTTCTTGAAAATAAGGTATAGTGTTCTCTTACTATTACACTGGGAGGTGTAATTATGGCCAAAGAGGCTTTGTATAAAGAAATCGGCATGCAATTACGGGCTATCCGTGAACAGCTTCACCTGACAATGGAGACCATCAGCAAGGAAACCGGGATTTCCCGCAGTTACCTGTCGGATTTCGAGAGGGGCGTCAAATTGCCTACGGCTAAGTACATGAAATATTTATTCGTCCATCACAACGTCAATATGAATTATGTGTTTTCCGGGGAAGGCCGCAAGTTCCGACCGACGGCGGAAGAAACCACCCCGAATTTCGGTAAGTTCCAGGATGAAGTGGACAAACTGCTGCACTTCATGGCGGACATGCCCCACGCACTCTACGCGGTACTGGGCTATTTTACAGAGTATAAAATGGTCAATCATAAATTGATCGAACAACATCTCTCGGAAAAAGAGAAACTAGCAAAAAAAACCGGTTAAAACACCGGTCAGGATAAAAGTTAACCCATCAAGGGCAAAAAATAAGAGTAACCAAGGAAAGAAACCAGGAGGTATACCATGGAAATCAATTACCACGAGTTGATCGATTTGATACATATCCCGGAAATCAACCTGGAATTAGCGGCTTCACTGGAAGCATGGGGGGAAAAAAAAGAGCTCTCTGCCATCGATACTGAATTCGACAGTCGCTGGGCCCATTACTTAGATATCCTTTTCATTTCCCAACTCCAACAGGCAGCCGAAGAAAAAGATTATATATCCAAACTAAGCAATTGGCATTGGTTCGAACTGATCAGGACGGATGATTGGAAGTGGGGCCTAAAATTTGTATTCCCGGATGTAATCTATAACTTCCCTTGCCGCGATATTTTACCGGCAGATATCATCGACCGGATAACCGATACCCTGGTGAACCCGGATCGCGTGGTGACAATGAAGGGGGTACGCTCGAAATTGCTGGATATAACGGTGGACCTGCAGATCGTCAATTTCTCAAGCTCGTATATCTTTGGGACAATTAAGAATTGTTCCAAAGGCAAGCCGTTTGATAGACGGGACCCGGAGATGGAGTTGAAAATGCTTTTGCTAATAAAGCAATTCGCCCCGGAAGAGTTTGCCCGGCATTTGAAACATTTCTTGCCCCTGTTCCCGCCGGTGGCGTTGACCTGTCATAAACGAAAGGGACAACTCGACCTGGTGGACTTGCCGTTGATAAATAAAGACAACCCACTGAACGAGTTAAAGTACTTCCCCCTCAACCAGGGAACTGAAATGAAGGATTGCAGGCTACTCCGGCTGCTGAAGATGCGAAAGCTTCCCGGCGTCAATGAAAGGTTGATGCTGAAATGGTTTGAGATCAAGGAAGGGTTGCATAAGAAGGCCATCGATGCTTATAAGATCGACAAAGAACGATTATATAAACTTATGTTTACGGATCGCAATAAAAAGAGAAGGCGTAAGAAAGGCAGTCCCTTGCTTTACTGGTTCGAATTGACGGCAGTAGTCCCAGATCGCTGGATGATTACCAATTTGGCGCCGGCGCCCACACTCTTTGAACCGATGGAGGATATTTTACCCATAGAGTTTCTCAATTTGGTGCACTTTGCGGAACCGGATGGAAAAATGGTAAAATGTATATATAAATTCAAACAGCCGGCGTGGAGAAAATTGGATATCTGGTGGACACGGTATTCCACCAATTGCGTCATGGGGTCTGTATGCGAAAGCACGGAAGACCTGGACCAATTGCAGGCCAGTTATGATAGGTTGTTAAGAGGCAACCCCGATATAGACTGGGTGCATCTTTACCGGCTTTTTGTTTATCACTTGAGGACTCAACCGGAGGTGGTAAAGTATTTTCTTCGCGGCTGTGAAAACGATTAAGCGCACAAATGGGTAGAAATAAGTAGGGAACAGGCTACTTTAAAAATAGCCGCGTAGAACGCGAAGGACCGCGAAGAAAAAGAAAAAACAAATTCGTGTTAATTCGTGTAATTCGTGGGCCTCTTCTTTTTTCATCGTCTCCGGCTGTGGCTTGCAACATGAGGAACTATTATTGCGCGATGCACTATACGATGCCGCCTCCTAAAGATACCGATTATTACGAATACCGGGTTTGAAAATAATCGCGAGATAAGTTATAATAAAGGTATGTTACTGATCGATAAAATCCAAGGGAAAATCGCCCGGTTCTTACGCAGACGCGAAGGGAAAAAACCGGTAAATAAGAGTTCCGAATCCCGCCAACTCCCCATCGATGTCCAATTTTTCGCTAAGCTTATGGGCAATGATTTTATTTATGTGGATAAAACCGGGTATATTGCCAAATTGATCGAGAGTAAGTTGACTTATTTTTTTCTTTCCCGGCCCAGGAGGTTCGGGAAGTCGCTCCTGCTCTCAACAATGAAAGAAGTTTTTTCCGGGCGCAAAGATTTATTTAAAAATCTCAAAATATATGACCGGATCGATTGGCAGACTTATCCCGTGATTTATTTTGATTTTTCCTTGATTGGCACCGGCGAGTCTATTCCCGTAGAGAAAGCGTTGGCGGATGAAGTGGATAAAATCGCCGGGGAATATGGCCTTCCTACAGCGAGTGGGGCCAGTAAAACCAGGTTGAGGTTCTTAATCGAGAATCTATCGAAGAGAGAGAATAAACCCGTGGTAATCCTGGTGGATGAGTATGACAAGTTCATCATCGATCATATTACAAACGATGAGCAAAGAGAGATCAACCGTTCCCAATTGAAAGAGTTTTTCTCCATCTTGAAAGGGATGGGCAACTTCATACGATTTCTTTTTATAACCGGTGTTTCCAGGTTTTCACATGTTTCTATCTTTTCCGATTTAAACAACTTGATCGATTTGACTTTCGATCCCGATTATGCGGCCATTGCCGGGTACACGGAGGATGAGTTAATCGATTATTTCTCAGATTACATACAGCGATTTGCCGAAAAAGAAAATTGCAGTTTCGAGGAATTGTTGGACGTTACCAGGAAATGGTATAATGGTTATTCCTGGGATGGAACCACCAGGGTTTATAATCCATTTTCGATTTTGAAATTATTTAATAGTTTCGAATTCAGGGATCATTGGTTTTCCACCGGGACGCCCACTTTTCTTATTAAGGCCATCCGGGAGCAGGCAGTCGGAATCCAGGAATTGGATAATATCCGGGTGAATAAATCGAAGTTGGAGAATATGGAGGTGGGCAAATTAGAGTTGATTCCGCTCCTGTTTCAAACCGGGTATTTGACCATCGTCGAGAGAATCAAAAAAGACATCGATAATATCGAGTTTATCGTGGATTATCCCAACAGGGATGTGAGGTATTCATTTTTAAACTATTTATTGGAGGATATTTCACCCCGGAATCCGCGTTTAATCGATAATATCACCGCGGCCATCCTGGAAAACCGCATTGCTGATGCATTAAAAGCCATGAGAGGTATTTTTGCGGATATCCCTTACATTATTTTTAATCATGAGGAAGAGGCGTCGTATCATTCATTAATGCATGTGGTATTTTTGTTGATCCTGGATAAAACCGGATCGGAAATCCAGACGAACCGTGGACGGATAGATCATGTGATCGAGACGGATAAATACATTTATATTTTCGAGTTTAAGATGGAAGATGCGCAAAGGGCATTGGACCAAATTCATGAAAAAAAATATTATGAGAAATATATGATCAAAGGGAAACATATCGTATTGGTGGGAGTAAGTTTTTCAAAAGAGCAAAAGAACATCGGCGAGTGGATTATCGAGGATTTGGTTCACTAAGCGAACCGCTATTACTATAAAAATAGCCGCGAAGAACGCGAAGGACCGCGAAGAAAAAGAAAAAACAAATTCGTGTTAATTCGTGTAATCCGTGGGTCTCTTCTTTTTTCATCGTCTCCGGCTGTGGCTTGCAACATGAGGAACTACTATCGCGCGATGCGCTATACGATGCCGCTTTTCCTTGGAATAGGCGCGCCTGACTTATCAAAACATTCCTCGCTTGTCCCTCGAAACGTCTTTATAAAACGCCTGAGCATATCTCTGTCATCCTTAAAAACCGTCATCCAGATAGACCAATGACCAGCCGAATCCGTCGTTTCAGCAATTTGCTCTCTAAATCCTTTCCGATCATCTTCTTTCAATCTTTTTAATGATCTAACGGCCTTATCCCACGCTTCTTTGCGCTGCATCCACCGCATATCGCTTTTTTTTAAGTCGTCAGATCTCGGCCGCTTTTGCAGTCCTACCAGGTCGAGAATATTTTGCGCGCACTTTTTTTGCCTGTCAGCCAATTTGTCGTTAACGGTAATTCTCCCTCCTTCACTGTAGACAAATGCCAGGAACGTATTGTCTTTATCCGGCCATAGGTAATTTTCTAACTGTACATCGGTGTCATCCTTTGTAGAGTTACAGTTGATGCAAGCCAATAAAAAATTGTCCCACTTTAAAAGCAGATCGGGATGCAGGCTCTTAGGTTGAACATGCTCTACCGCCAGCGACGCAGGTAATTCCCTCTCACAATAGGAACAGTAATTTCCCAGCCTGACGATCAAATCACCTTTCGCATCCTGGTATTGGTTGAATGTTTTGCTATTTTTTCCTTTTTCGATGGGTCTCATTTAAGCCTGCCGCTGTCCGTTCCATTTTTAGAAATGCCTGAAACGCCGGGTCATCGCTAAAAGGTATCGATAATTCATCCAATTTGCTCTTGATTTTTTTAAGTTCTTCATCAGTTTCTGCGCTTTTTCCTTCTTCCAGAAGATCATAGTATTGTTCCGCTATTTTTATCATATCGCTGTACCGCTTACTTTTTTGAGGAATAGGAACATCCATTATATCCTCGGCGATATCTTCTATGCTCATATCGATGTCATCGAAGGGTTCCATCTCATCGTTGAGATTTATTAGCTCTTCCGGGCCTTTCAACGACTGAACGATGAAAGGAGAGTGGCTGGTGGCGATGAATTGTACGCATGGAAATGCGCGCTTCAAATCATTTACCACACGGCGCTGCCAATTGGGATGTAGATGGAGGTCTATTTCATCGATCAATACGACGCCGGGGGTTGTTTGCGTCACTTCCGTACCCAGGTGGGGGTTTAGCATGGCCATCCGGTAAGCAATATCAGCCGCCATGGCGATCATATTGCGGTATCCGTCGCTGAATAAATACGCAGGAAGGCAATGCCCATCGTTGCGTTTTAGCATTATCGAATCGCGGCGAACATCGTACCATATTTCCTTGCATTCTTCGATACAGTTTATTATCGCTTTTTTAACAGCATCATATAAGTTTGACTCTATATTCTTCTGGATGTTGAATAATTCTTGTTCTTTCATCCAGCGTTTCAACTCTTCTTCATCGGACCTCGGGTCCAGGCAGTCTTTATAAGCATACAACCTGGAGACCGGTGGCATCGGTTCAACTTTCTCGTTTTCCGTGCGAAGCCATAACCTCCCGGCGCCATAATAAGCAATCACAGGAAGGGTAACATGTTTCCCTTGTCTGACATGTGGGTTAAAACCGGCGGTAATAGCGGTAAGGTCCCAATCGACATCGTCGGTTTGATTTTGGCTGCCCAAACGGCGTTTATTCCAATGCACGGGGTATTCCATCACAATTCCTTGCGCTTCGATTGAAACGGGATAATTGGGCTCCATCCTGACTTCATCGCCATAAGGATTGGACACTTGTCTTACATCTTCATCTTTGATTGGAGACCTTTTCTCTATTTCATCGAAACCGATAAAAATTGAACTGAGTAGTAATGCCAGGGCGTCGAGAACGGCGGTTTTGCCGCTGCCGTTGTCACCCAGAAGTAAGTTGAACCGGTCGGAAAAAGAAAATTCTTTATCCACGAACCCTTTAAAATTTTTCAGAATAATTTTTTTTATTTTTACAGACAACTCGGAATTTGATTCGATATTTAATATCACCGGTTTTTCTATCAGGGGCAGCGTCAACCACTGCGCAAATTTATTATAGGTCCTACCAAGCTTCCAGGCCAATCCGATGCCTTTCTGCGCCTCTTTCAGTACTTTGCTCCACCTGGACTTTTCATCCACCATTTGCTCTAATAAACGGTCTACCTTATTTAGCGGTTTTACTAATTTATCTTTCTCCGGCTCCAGTGATAACTCGTCCAGACTGTCTTCGATTTTTTTCAATTCTTCTTTGAGCTTTGCATCCTTTTTCACACCATCAAGGGCATCTTTCAATTTAAAGAAATCGGATTTCAGCGTTTGTAAATCGATTCTCACGTCTATATTACCCGATACATTTCCCGCCCCTCCGCCTTCTGCCGATTTCATCGCTGCGAAATAATCTTTTACCGCTGCTTTTCCTTGCTTAATAATCTCCCATGGGGGATTCTCGATAGGATTCTTTTCCAAATGAATCCCTGTCTTCGGTTCATCTCCAAATACGATTTCCATTTTTAATTCAAAAAATTCTTCAGGGAGATAACGAATTTCATTTTCTCTTAAATATAGTCTTTCCAGCTTGGTCAACCCTATCAGTGGCGAGATATCAGTGATCCGATTTCCAGTTAAAAATAATTCCTTTAACTCCGTCAATTCGCGAAGAGGCGAGATATCGGTGATTCGATTGCGTGTTAATGATAATTCGCTTAAATGGGTTAACCCTTTAAGAGATGGAATATCGATTAATTGAGTATGTACTAAGTTAAGTTTTCTGAGATTTACAAATTTTGAAATCGAAGTAATAAAAGGGTCCAATTTGATCCGATACAAATTCAGCCCGGTAACATTTCCTTTTTCATCGACGGAAAAACATGGTATACGACTGGGCATAATTGTTTCAGAACTAAATTTTTCTAACTTTTTCCCGATCGCTTTTTCTAATTGTTCGATAAGCTCTAAATCGGTAGGCATGGGCGCCTCCTGCGGCGGCGGGTGTTTGGCGTTACGTGCTGGACGTTCCGTATAAACGGCCTTAACATTCCGCATGGTTTTATTTTTTTGCTCATAGTAAGAGTATAAAGGATTGCAGGGGAAAAGTCAAAAAAAGACTGCAATCAAAATGGCAGCAAGGACACACAGTAGGGAACTGGCACTGCCTGTTCCCAATTGCTTTTTCATTAAAGGTTTTTTTCTATCATTCTTTTCGCGTCCCTTCGCGTTCTTCGCGGCTCACAAAATTAGGCGGCGGATTCAGGATGATATCTTGATTTTTTTTTCCATATAATATATAGTATGCTTCCATGAAAAATACGAGACACGAAAATGAAAGCGCTTGAAATTAAAAACTTAAAAAAGACCTTCAAGTCAAACTTTTTGATCAAACAATACCACGTCTTAAAAGACATTACCCTCAGCGTAGAAAAAGGAGAAGTTTACGGGTTCCTGGGCCCCAACGGCGCAGGCAAAACCACCACCATTAAATGTATCCTGGGCCTCATTTTCCCAGACGCCGGCGAGATCACCCTCCTGGGCCAACCGGCCAATACAAGCGAAAGCAAGAAAAAATTGGGCTTCTTACCCGAACAACCTTATTTTTACGATTACCTTACCCCCGTCGAACTACTCACCTTTACCGGCATGCTGTTCGGCATTCCCAAAAAACAACTGGCAAAGAAAACCCATGAACTGATCCGGCTGGTGGGCCTGGAAGGCAAAGAAAACATCAAACTGAGGAAATTCTCCAAGGGCATGGTGCAGCGCATCGGACTGGCCCAAACCCTGGTCCACGACCCCGAACTGCTGATCCTGGACGAACCCTTTTCCGGCCTGGACCCCATCGGTAGGAAAGAACTGAGAGATATTATCTTCTCCCTCAAAGAAGCGGGTAAAACCATTTTCTTCTCCTCCCATATCCTCCAGGATATGGAATTAATGGTCGATCGGGTCGGGATCATCCTGGCTGGAACGACGCGCAAAGAAGGCAAACTTTCCGATTTGATCTCCCTGAGCGTTCATAACTATGAAATCGCTTTTACCGGTTTGGCGGAGCAAGTATTAACGGATAACCGTTTGACTTTTACCCCGCGGGACAAAGACTATATCGTTCGGGCCGATACCCAACAGGAATCCAACCGCATCATCGGGATCATCAACCGCGGCGGCGGGAATATCCTGTCCGTCACCCCTTCCAAAATGACCCTCGAAGATATATTTTTAAAAGAAATAAAGGAATGAAAATGAAATTAAAAGCCATCGCACTCAACACCTTTAAAGAAGCCGTGCGCAATAAAATCTTTTACCTCCTGGTGGCGTTTGGAATATTCTTTGCCTTAAGTTCCAAACTCATCAGCCTATTAACCATCGGCGATGAAGTTAAGGTATTAAAAGATGTCGGCCTGGCGGCCATCCATTTCTTCAGCGTACTGACCGCCGTGTTCACCGGCATTAACCTCGTTTACAAAGAGATCGACAAGAGAACCATTTACAATATATTAAGCAAACCCATTTCCCGGGGCCATTTCATCATCGGCAAGTTTTTCGGACTGGCCTTTACCCTGTTGGTGGCGCTGGTATCCATGGCGCTTATTTTTTTCCTTTTCCTTTTTCTAGCCACCGGCGAATTTGACGGCATGATCCTGGTTTATTTTGTATTATTATACATGGAGCTATTAATCATTACCGCCATCTCCCTGCTCTTTTCCTCCTTTTCCACGCCCATCCTCTCTTCCATATTTACCATTTCCCTCTACCTGATCGGCCAGGTCCTGTGGACCTTTAACATGTTTACCCAACAACTGAAGAAACCCCTGGAAAGAATCATCGCCTATTTCTTTTATTATATCCTGCCCAACCTGGATAAATTCAATATCAAAGGCGAGGTGGTGATGAAGACGGGGATCGGGCCCTCCCAGATATTGAATGCCTTGCTTTACGCCGTTGTCTATATAAGCGCCGTACTGATCCTGGCGATTATCATTTTTAGAAAAAGAGAATTCCAGTGACGAAAATAAAGTTACTTTCCCTATTTGTAATATTGATGGCCCTGGCGGCGCTGTTCCAGTACAGGTACGATTCCGGGACGGATTATTTCGCCGAGAAAAACGTATTCGTTACCATGCCGTCCGGGAAAACCCTGAAAATACTGTCTTTCGGTTTCCATGAATTGACCGCCGATATGCTTTTTGTCTGGTCCATCCAGTTTTATTCCACCTACAATTTAAATAACCGCTTCGATTACCTGGAGAATATATTCAACGCCATCACCGACCTGGAACCCCGGTACAAAGATTTCTATATTGTCGGTTCCTGGATAATGGCGTTGGAAGCCAAAGATATCGAGATGGCCATCCGGCTGTTGGAAAAAGGTTCCCGTAATATGCCGGACCAGTGGATATTCGATTATGAAGCCTCTTTCTATGCTTACCGGAACCTCAAGGATTACGACCGGGCCGTCAAATATCTCCGGGCAGCGGCGCAGCGCCCCGGGGCCCCTTCGCTGATAAGGCGCAAAGAGGCCCACCTGATCTACATGAAAGATGATCTTTCCCAGGCTTACGGCATGTGGGTGGAAATTTATAACAACGCCACTTCACAGTTGGATAAAGACGCCGCCTTCAAGCATCTATACCAGATCAAATTCGAGATGGACAAGAAGATGTTGGACAAAGCACTGGAACAATTTAAACAAAAATACACCCGGCGCCCGGCGGACCTGGCCCAGTTGGTTAGGGCGGGGCTGCTGAAAAACGTTCCCCTGGATTTCACCGGGCAAAACTATCTATACGATCCCCAAACCGGGGAAATCTCAGCAATACGGATGTTTAAATGGAAGAAATAATCGTAATTATCTTTGGACTCATCGTGGGCAGTTTTTTAAACGTGGTGATACACCGCCTGCCCCTGGAACAGAGCGTCGTAAGCCCCGGTTCTCACTGCCCCTCCTGCGGCGTCCCCATCCGCTTCTACGACAATATCCCCGCGCTCAGTTTCGTGATTTTGATGGGCAAATGCCGCCGCTGTAAAACCCGTATATCCGTGCGCTATCCCCTGGTGGAACTCTTTACGGCCTTTAGTTTTTGGTTGGCTTATCGTTTCTATTTCGAGCAACAGCCCGTATATGCCGGGTTTTGCGCCATCTTTTTATGTTTGCTGATCGCCCTGGCCTTAATCGACCTGGAGCATCAGCTCCTTCCGGATGAATTGACTCTGGGCGGGGCGACGGTATTTTTGATCTACGCCTTTTTCAACCCCACGGTAACCCCCATCGCCGCCATTGCCACGGCCATCGGGTCCGCCCTGGTTTTTGCCGGCCTCTATTTCTTTTATTTGAAAGTCCGCAAGATCGAAGGCCTGGGGCAGGGCGACATTAAAATGATGCTGCTGCTGGGCGTTTTCCTGGGCCCGGACCGGCTGGTGATTGCCGTCCTGCTGGCTTCCTTTGCCGGCTTATTGGTGGGCATCTTCTTTATTATCTTTAAAGGAAAGAACCTGCAACTTAAACTCCCTTTCGGGACCTTTCTCAGCCTGGGCAGTTATATTTCACTCTTCTGGGGCCGCCTTATTTTAAAGGCCATCCAGTCGCTGTATATGATTTAAAATAGCAACAACGTGCGCCCATAGATTTTTTTTAATCCGGGTAATCTGAGTAATCTGTGGACCAGGTTTTTTGGACAGAGCCATGAAAAAAGCAACCGTTATCTTATTATTGATAATCCAGATCGCGCTGCTCTTCGTATTTCAGAACATCCATGCGTTATTCAAGAAATATGAAGAAGTCGGCGTCACGGATCTGGGCCTGTTAATGGAAAGCATGCAGAAATTAAAAAATATGTTTTCCGTCCTTTCCATGATTATCGGGTTAACATTGGCAGTGACCGGCATCTACCTGTTATTTCTTATTAAAAAATCCAAAGAAAAACCTGGATATGAAGGAATGCCGCCCCTCCATGATTACCTGCTGCAATTAAAGACCAGCGAGTCCCAATTAAAAAGCATCGTGGAGACTCAACAGGAGAAAGTGACTCAAAAGGAAGAGTTAAACAAGCACATCATCAATAATATCAACGCCGCCGTTATCTTTTTGAACGCATCCGGGAGGATCGAGATATTCAATGCCGAGGCGGAAACATTATTTTCACAAAGTTACGCCAATGCAAAAAACAACCGGTTGGATAAAATATTGGCCGGATTTCCCGGGCTAATACAGTTTGTGGAACTTCACCGTGAACAAAAAATGACCGGGGAGATTGCGTCCGCTGACAGGATTTTCCGGACCCATATCACCCCCATCGACCAGGTTGGCGTATTACTCATCATCCGGGATATAACCGAAGAGAAGAAGCGGGAAGAGCTCGACCGCCGCAGTGGGAATTTCATCATGCTGGGGGAAATGACCGCTTTCCTGGCCCATGAAGTAAAAAACTCCCTGGGGGTTATTTACGGCTATACCAAAACCATTAAATCCGAAAGCGAAAAAACCGGCAAGATAAGCAAGGAAATCCTGTTTTTGACCGACATGATGGAGAGTTTCTTAAATTTTTCCAGGCCCGTCACCATTGATCGAAAGGAGCAAATAGACCTGGTTGCTTTGCTGGAAAAAATTGCGGCGGAGAAAGGGATTACTGTAGACGCCGCCGGGGAACCGGTAATGCTTGAAAATGACCCTGCCCTTATCCAGTCCATCTTTTCAAATCTCATTTTAAATTCGAAACAAGCCGGGGCGGACCGGGTAGAGGTTACCTTTAAAAAAGGCCGGGACCTGGAAATATATCTCAAGGATAACGGCAAGGGCATCGATCCCAAAATTCGCGAGAAAATATGGTATCCTTTTTTCACCACCAAAGACAAAGGCACGGGCATGGGTTTGCCCAGTATCCGCAAGATCATTAATTTCTTGAAAGGAGAAATAATTTTAACCGACGCCGGCCCGCGGGGCGCCGCGTTTAAAATTATTTTTTACTGACCACCGGTTCGCCCCTACAGGTAGGGGTTAAGGTAAGGTAAAAGATTCAAAAATTTGCCCGGTTTTCACGGGTTTTGGCCAGGAGAAAAAAAATAATTTGACTTATAGGGGCTTATTGTATTATACTTAGAGCTTAAAAAAATCTAAATTAGACATGCTTAAAAACTAGGAGGTAGAAATGCGTAACGCCTTGATAATGGGTGCAGCAGGAAGAGATTTTCATAATTTTAATATGTTTTTCAGGAACAGGAAAGATATCAACGTCGTGGCTTTCACCGCGACCCAGATCCCTGACATCGAGGGACGAAAATATCCCAAAGAACTGGCGGGCGAAAGTTACCCCAATGGGATCGATATTCATCCCGAATCGGAATTGCTTGACCTGATCAAAAAATTTAAAGTGCACGATGTGTATTTTTCATACAGCGATGTACCCCACGCAGTTGTAATGGATAAAGCGTCGGATGTAATGAAGGCCGGGGCCAACTTCATACTGTTGGGACCCAATGAAACCATGATCAAAAGCAATAAACCCGTGGTCTCCGTATGCGCCGTCAGAACCGGCTGCGGTAAGAGTCAGACCACCCGGAAAGTAGGGGCCATCTTACAGGAAATGGGCTACAAAGTAGCTGCTATCCGACACCCCATGCCCTACGGCGACCTGGTAATCCAGAAAGTACAAAAATTTGAGACCATCGCCGATTTGAAAAAACATAAATGCACCATCGAAGAGATGGAAGAATATGAACCCCATATAGAAAAGGGTATTACCGTATTTGCCGGCGTCGATTATGAAGCGATCCTGGCAGAGGCGGAAAAGGTAGCCGACATTATTTTGTGGGATGGCGGAAATAATGATTTCTCCTTTTACAAGTCGGACCTGGAAATCGTCGTGGTAGACCCGCACCGGGCCGGGCATGAAATGGAATACTATCCCGGCGAAGTGAACTTCAAACGCGCGGATGTCATAGTCATCAATAAAATCGATACCGCCGACCTGGAAGATATCCTGGAAGTCAGACAAAATATCATGGAATTCAACAAAACAGCCGTCGTCGTGGATGCCGCATCCCCAATTTATGTCCAGGACAGCGAAAAAATAAGAGGAAAACGGGTACTGGTCATCGAAGACGGGCCGACCCTGACCCATGGCGAAATGGCCTACGGCGCGGGCGTCATGGCCGCCTACAGGTACGGCGCCGAAGAGCTGGTGGACCCCCGCGAATATGCCGTGGGTACGATTAAAGAAACCTATGAAAAATACCCCGAAATCGGCGTTTTATTACCTGCCATGGGTTATGGCGAAAAACAGGTGAAGGACCTGGAAGCCACCATCAACAAAACCGACGCCGAACTGGTGATTATTGCTACCCCCATCGACCTGGCCAGGATTGTCAAATTCAAGAAACCCACCGTTAGGGTCACCTATGAGCTTGAAGAGATCGGTACACCGACGCTAAAAGAGGTCTTACAAAAGAAGTTTAAAAAATAAGATATTTGCCGCGTTATCGCGATACGCAACGCGCAACGCGCGACAAGTAACATCGTTACCATGGTTAGCGGTTGAAAGGATGTCAACCGTTAACCCCGGTAACGAAGTCGCGTGAAACGTGTAACGTGTAACGAGTAAACTGTTGACGTTCGATCCTTCGTGAAGTTACAGGCTGCGGGGATTGTGGGTCCCGGGGACGCAGGAAACGGGATCGATAAGGCCAGTAAGGCCCGGCAAGGAGAAAAAAGTGGAAACAAATCTTAGTATTGAGAAAAAGGAAATCAAGTTCATTAGAGATTACTTGAGTGGTAAAACCAATCCTATCGGTCTGGATGAGGTTGCTTACCAGATTGCCCTTTTTAAAACCCAGGACAGCCGGGCGCATAAAGTAAAAATCTACAACCCGGACTGCGAATATAAAGTGAACGACTTGATCTACAAAGAATACCCCGGCAATATCCCCATCGGCTCTAAAAAATATATCGAGATCGATGAAGGCATCGTTTTAAAAGTCGTCGAAGTGAAGACGCGGTTCGGCCTGGAAGAGCTAAAGCTGAGTTACGAAGGCACCTCGGAGTTCAAGAAATATCTCCAGTACCTGGAACGGCAAAAAATCGAACTGCTCCTCCCCCACAAACAACAAAAGCCGCCGGCAAAACCGGAATTCCTGCCCATGGAAACAGACCCCAGGCAGCAGCAAGATCCACTGGAGAAAAAAGATTTCCTGTCCCTTAAACGAAAACTGGCCGGCGCCTTAAATAGAGAAGCCGATATTGCCTTTATCAGCAATAAAGTCCTATTGTGCGAAAACCTTAAACCCATCGACAATGAAGTGTTTAATAAAATAAAAGATTTTTTGACGGAAAGCAAACAATCCGAGACCACGGAATTTTTCGTGGAAAATTTTGTCAGGGTTAAAGTTGATGACCCGGCCTTTGACGCCCACTGCTTCGCGTTAAATTACCACATGTCCAGGGATTACAAGATCGATTTCCAACAAACCCGCATGGAAGGCTGGGGGAAATGGAATTTAATTTCCGTCATCTACTATATGCAGAAATATTCCCCTGTCAGTGAAGAGAATCCATTGCTGAGCACCGTCATCTTCAGCAACAAGAAAAACATCCTCCAGCGCCGGAGAAAATTCGAAGAAGGAATTTTCGCCGAGGGAACCACCCGGTATTACCTGACCCAGAGGGAAATCTTTGCCGGCGCGGTAAGATTGAAATCCGCTTTCTTCGAAAGCGGGGAATCCATCGAAATCGAACTGGTGGACGGGAAAACCAAGAAAAGCCACTTACTCTATTACTACAGGGATGAAAGCTTGCTCCTGGGGTTTAAAGATATCTTTGAAAGATACAAAGCGCTCCAGGCAATGATCTTAACCTTCGACCAACAGGAAGACGGCCGTTGGCAATTCAACATCCGCATTACCAAAAAAGGAACCATTGCCGATAAAATCGTATATGACCCGGAGAAAAAAGCGTTTAAAGTCAGCGAAGAAAAAATAGCTTCCCCAGTGTTTGTCAATAAGGCCATGTACCTTGAATCAGATATCATCAAGGCCATCTATGACAGGATCGATGAATACAGGGCCATCGAGACATTAAACGAATTGATCCATAAGATTTTCCTCGAATTCGGCGTGAAAGAGAGAAATTATGAAATTCATTTCCTGCGCCTATACCATATCCTGGATTTCATATACCCCCTCGATTTAAAATTACTGGAGGAAGTAATACTCTGCAACAACGAGTTCATTCCAGCAGATAAGCTGGTGGGTGTGTTTTACCTCGACTCTACCGCCGTGACTGCCATCGAAGAAGAAGAATTCCGCCGCAAAGCCACGGTAAGGGATGAATCCAAAAAGAAACGGGACGACGAAAGACGGAAAAAACAGGACGAAGAGCACCAGATGCAAGAAGAAATCAAGAAAAAGAGAGAAGAAAGACGACGGAAACGGGAAGAAGAAATGTGGCAAAAGGAACGGCTAAAAAAAGAAAGGGATGAAAGAAAAGCCCTGGAACAGAAAAAGAGAAAAGAAGCCCAGAAACGGAAAAAACCGGCCGAACCGCCCACGTCGCCCAGGGTTGAAAGAATCCCCAGGGAAAAAGAGAGGGCCAGGGAAGTCATTATCCCCAGGGCGCCGGATATTGAAATCAAAAAAGCCCCCGGGGATAAAGAAATTTCCAGGCCAAGACCCGCGCCGAGACCCGAGCCCTTCAAACCCCAGTTTAAAAAGGAACCCGCCATTCCTGTCGCGGAACTACCCGCCAAAGAACCCTCCCATAAGAAAACAAAAAAGCTGCGCTCAGAAGAAGAGCAAGAACGGCTAAAATTGTTGAAAGTCCCGAAACGGCCGGAGAAAAGACCGCAGGAAGAAACCATGTCCGACGATGAGATCAAGAGCCAGATACAATTGGAATTGTTGAAAGAAAACATGAGGGCGCAGAAACTGGCCCAAAAGAAAATGGAAAAGGAAAAAGAGGTAGCCTATAAAGATGAAGGCAGCGTTTTCGGCGGCGCCCTGGCTTCCAAACTGGATCAAATCGTAAAGAAAGACGATTCGAAGAGTCAAGTTAAAGAGAAAGAACAAGATAAAAAAGAAAAATGAAATTACTACTTTCATCCTGGATGAAGGAATTGGATGCCGAGGCCATCGATAATATCGGCATCCCCTCCATCGTCTTGATGGAAAACGCCTCCCGGGGCGCGGCGAATTTCTTCGCCGCAGAGTTTCCCAGGGAGAAAAATTACAAAAATATCATCGTCATGGCCGGCAAAGGCAACAACGGCGGCGACGGCATGGCCGTGGGACGCATTCTCCACCAACAAGGCTACCTCGTTCAATTCCTCCTCCTCTTCGACCCGGACCAATTAAACACGGACCCGAAAATCAATTTCAATATCATCAAGAATTTGAACCTCCACTATACCGTCGTGCAAAACGAAACCCACCTGGAAGAAATTTTCAAGGGCTTCAACGCTTACCCCAAAAACGAAACCGTGATCATCGACGCCCTATTCGGGACCGGGCTCAACAGCCCGGTAAAAGAGGGCATCTATGCCCACGCCATCCGCCTGATGACCGAATCGGGATTTAAAGTGGCTGCCGTGGATATCCCCTCCGGTCTATCCGACGCTTTCCTACCGGGGAAAGGCGAAGGCGCGCCCGTTGTAACCGCGGACGTCACCGCCACATTTCAATGCCTTAAAACCGCCCACCTCTACCCGGACGGCGACGGCAACAAGTACTGCGGCAAAATCGAAATCATCGATATCGGCGTCCCCTGGGAACGGGTGAACCGGGATAAATACTATATCGACATCATTACGCCCGATAGCTTTAATAAACTCCTGGAAAAGCCCAGGGTAGACGCCCACAAAGGCGATTTCGGCCACGCCTTAACCGTGGCCGGGTCCGTGGACAAACCCGGGGCCGGGATTTTAAGTTCCTTTGCCGTCCTGAGGGCCGGGGCCGGTTTGTGCACCGCCGCGGTATCTTATGAAAACCGCACCGCCGTCGTTACCGCCCACCCGGAAATCATGACCCTGGTCTACAAAGCAAAAGAGGATTTATTGCCGGCGCTGAAACTCTTTGACGCCGTCATGGCCGGGCCGGGTATGGGCATTAACCGGGAAACCTTTGAAATCGTTTCCCAATTGCTTCAGCAGGCCGGGGTTCCCCTGGTGCTGGACGCGGACGCCCTGAATGCACTGCAAGGAGAACTAAAACTCCTGGAAAATCCGCCCCATCAACGCCGTCACCCGGTTATCATTACCCCCCATCCCGGGGAGTTTGCGCGGTTAACAGGACTCAGCAGCGCCGAAATCCGGCAGGACCGTATCCGTCTCAGCCGCGAATTTGCCTTGCGGTACAACGTGTTCGTGGTGTTGAAAGGACATCATACCATTATTGCCACCCCCGGCCAACAGGGTGGACACGGCGGACGCGGCGGACGGGTGTTTGTCAATCCCACCGGCAACCCGGGCATGGCCACAGCCGGCAGCGGCGATGTCTTGAGCGGCATTATTACTGGGTTGATCTGCCGGTATATTAAAAAATACGACCTGGAAACAATCCTCCAGGCCGCGGTATTTATCCACGGCTTCGCCGGCGACCTGGCCGTACGGAAGACCGGGGAGATCAGCCTGACGGCCGGGGATATCAGCGATCATATCCCGGCCGCGTTCCTGGCCCTGGAAACAAATGATTACAAACTTCCTTTCAACATCTCCTGAAAAAACTTTCGAACTGGGGGAAAAAATCGGCAAGTGTTTGAAAGGCGATGAAATCCTCCTGCTCTCCGGCGACCTGGGCGCGGGAAAAACATTATTGACCAAAGGAATTGCAGCCGCCCTGGATATCGATCCGAAAGAGGTCGTGAGCCCTTCCTTTTCCATCATGAACCGGTTCGAAGGGAAATTCTTGCTCTTTCATTTCGACCTTTACCGCCTGGGCGAAACGATAAACGGAATTATCCCGGAAATGGACGATTATATGGGAGATGGCGTCATCGTTATCGAATGGGCGCAATACCTTGATATTTCTTATTTCCAATTGAAAAAGGCCGCTGCCGTACGATTCCAAATCACCCCGGCAGACGACCGGGAAATTACCATCGAAACCTCATTGGAATACCTGGATATAACAAAAACGCCGCGGCGATGAGTCATTGTCTCTTGACGACTCATCACCGCGGCGCCTTTATAAATAAGGTCTAAGAGTGTGATCTGTTACTTAAATATCAATTCTACAGAAGGGAAATCGGATTGTCAAGCATTTGTTAAAAAAATATTTTTTTTTATAAAGATTTGCTTTTCCTTTTTTAGTATGTTAAAACGATAACTGGAATTGCTGGCCGTTTGGGAATGCCTATGCAGGAAAAGAAAAAAATTATCGTGCTGCCTGAGAGATTTTCAATAGAGGGGGCGTCGACCGCCATGGACGAAATCAAAGGACTTGCCAGGGACCACCCTATTGAAATCGATTTAAAAAACACCCGGTTCATCGACTCCTCGGGCATCGCCTTTATCAATTACTTGAAAGGAAATTATCCCAATGCCGTCTTTGAAAACGTGAAACCGGAAATTGAAAAAATATTTTCCATGTTTCCGTCCCATGCCTCGCTGGAGAAGAGGAGAAAGGAAAAAAGGTCCGGTTTTACCGAGAGGATCAAGCTTACCCACGTCGCCCACTCCATGGAACACGGGTTGGAAAACCTGGACGTCAAGTTATCCACCTTCCGGGGAAATTTTAAAAACTTTTTTGTACTACTGGCGGATGAGATTTATTACACCTGCCAGTATTTTTTCCGGCGCCGGGGCATTTATCCCGGCGAGGTATGGCATCAACTCTTTTTCATGGCATATAAGTCCTATCCCATCGTCTCGATGATTTCGTTCCTGGTGGGTGTAACCGTTTCCCTGACCGCCGCGGAACAATTGCGCAACTTCGGCGCCGACATATACCTGGCGGACCTGGTGGGATTCGGCATGATACGCGAGCTCGTACCCCTGATGACCGGCATTATCCTGGCCGGGAAAATCGGCGCTTCCATTACGGCCGAAATCGCTTCCATGAACGTACTGGAAGAAACCGACGCCCTCAAAACCATGGGGGTGATCCCCGAAAAGTTCTTAATGGTCCCCCGCTTATTGGCTATTACCCTGGCCATCCCTTTGCTGGTGGCTATTGCCGACGCCGTTGGGATTTTGGGCGGTGTACTGGTGGGTAAATTTTTTTCAGAAATCCCGGTCGCTACCTTTTTCGATGAGATGTTGAAAGCAGTTGGCTTGAATGATTTCCTGATCGGCCAGATGAAAACCCTGGTTTTCGGGTGGATCGTTGTCGTAAGCAGCGGGTATAAAGGATTTTCCGTGGAACGCAGCCCCGCCGGTGTGGGCGTCGCCACCACCGAATGCGTGGTGCTTTCCATCTCGCTGATTATCGTCAGCGACTGCATATTTGCATTGATTTTATATTAATATATCAAATTAAAATGACTGAAATAATACGGGTAGAAAAACTGGATGTCGGGTACGACGGCGAGGTGGTGCTGAAGCAATTGGATTTTTCGGTTGCGAAAGGGGATATTACCGTTATCCTGGGCAAGAGCGGGTGCGGGAAGACCACGATTCTTAAGACCCTGATCGGTTTGCTCCCGCCCCTTGGCGGCGAGGTCGCTTTCTTCGGCGAAAAAATCGACTACCATTCGGAAAAAGTGTTAAAAAAACTTTACCAACGAATCGGCGTTCTGTACCAGGGAGGGGCGCTGTTGAACTCGTTGACCCTTTATGAGAACGTGGCGCTGCCCATTAATATGCAGCACCCGGGATTACCGCCCCAGATCGAGAGAGAGATGGTCTATTCCAGGCTTGCCCAGGTGGGGTTGGCGGAAAGCGCCGCTAAATATCCCGCGGAGCTTTCCGGTGGGATGCGCAAGCGCACGGCCCTGGCCAGGGCCATGATCCTGGACCCGGATATTATTTTTTGCGATGAACCTTCCGCCGGCCTCGACCCCATTACCGCCGCCGGTCTGGATGTCCTGATGCGAAATCTCAGGGACCTTTTCGGTATTACCTTTGTGGTGGTGACCCATGAACTGCGCTCCATTGAAAAAATCTCAGACCGGGCCCTGGTGCTGCACAATGGCCGGATTCATTTTTTCGGTCTCTATAAGGATCTTTTGACTTTAAAAGATCCATTTATCGATACTTTTTTTATGAAGGGTGAAAACCATGATTACTAAAGAGCAAAAAATCAGGTTGGTTGTTTTCCTGGCGGTTTCGTTGATCTTGCTGGTGCTAATTGTCGGCATTTTTATCCTGCCGAAGCTAAAAACCGTCGGGGATGTTTATTGTATCGACTTCAAGGAAATGTCGGTGAACGGAATCAATGAAGGGGCGGATGTCAAGTACCAGGGGGTGAGGATCGGCAAGGTCATTCGCCTCCAGGTGAATCCCGACGACTTACGTTCGGTTTTCATATACATCCGGATAAAGACCGGATTCACGATTAAAAAGGATATGAGGGCCTCGCTGCAGTATGCCGGCATCACGGGGCTGCGGTTTGTCGAAATTTCCGGGGGTACTACCGACGCCAAGGACCTTGACCCCGGCGAAAAAATATTACCTAAAAAAGGCCTGGGAGAAAGAGCCGAAGATATCGTCTTAAATGTGGATTCCGTGGTGGAAGCGATTAATAATGTTTTAAACCTGGAAAATCGTGAAAAAATCTCCCAGACCCTTAAAAACCTGGAAAAAAGCACGTCCATCATCTCCGATATGCTGGAAAAAAGAAAAACTAGCCTGGAAAATGCTGTCGAAAACATGGAGACCATAACCCGTCAATTTTCCGAAGTAACTGCCGATCTTAATGCATTTTCCACTTACCTGCTGGGGGTCAGCGAAAAGATTAACCCGGAGCGTATCGAAAAAATGGTAACTCTTACGGACTCCATTCTCCAGGATCTCTCCAGGCGGGTTTCGGACCAGGAAATGGGAAAACTTATTACCAATGTGGATACGGTTATGAAAACCGCCAATGTGAGTGTCAGGAAAGTGGAGGAGGGGTTCATCTCGATGTCGGAAGAATTTAATAAAACCCTTGTTCGGTTAAGGCTGTCCATCGATAACATTGCCAGGTTTACGCGGGATCTCAGGGAAGATCCCACGGTGCTCATCAGGAAGAGGGCCGAAAAAAGGAGTAAAAAATGAAACGATTTAATTTCATTTTACCCGGTATCTGTTTAATTTTACTAGTCATTTTATTACAGGGATGTACGCCGTCTCACGGCAAACGGTATTTCCAATTGGCCATGTTGCCCGGCGAGAATATGCCGCAGCCCAGGGTAGGTAAAATTATGCTGGTGCAGCCCGTGGAAGTAGATGCGGCTTACGACGATTATCGCCTGGTGTACAGGCTTTCCACGTACGAATTAAATTATTATTCATACGAATTCTGGATCAAGAAGCCCGGGACGATGATGCGGGATGTGATAACCGATTGTCTTTCCAGGGGGGGTGCTTTTGCGAAAGTAATAATGTTGTTTTCGGAAGGGGACCCGGATTTCCTGCTGGATTCAGCGGTGGAAGTTATCGAGGAATATGACCGACCGGATGCTTGGTTTGCCCGTCTTAAGATGTCCATCAAAATCAAGGATTTTAAGACCAATGAACCGGTCCTGGTTCACCAATTCGATCGTAAGGAAAAGTTAACTGAAAAAAAGGTAGAAAAGGTTCCCGTTGTTCTTTCGATGATCCTGGAAGAGGAGTTGGCAAAAGTGGTGGAACAGCTAGCGGAAAAGCTTAAATAACCAAAAGCTTTTGGAAGTCCAGGAACCTTTTCTCGAAACCATCACGGATGGACGGTTCCTGGTCGCCAAAGGCAAAGGTTATCCCAGTGTGGCTACCATAACCGCCTTAATGGTGTGCATCCGGTTTTCGGCCTGGTCGAAAACCACGGATGCTTCGGATTCGAATACTTCATCGGTGACTTCCATGCTTTCGACGCCGAATTTCCGGAAGATATCTTCGCCTATTTTTGTTTCCCGGTTATGGAAAGCCGGCAGGCAGTGTAAGAATTTGACTTTGGGGTTGCCGGTCATTTCCATGGCCTGTTTATTTACCTGGTAAGGTTTCATCAGTTTGATACGTTCTTCCCATTTGGAATCCGGTTCGCCCATGGAAACCCAGACGTCGGTATAGAGGAAATCGCAGCCTTTGACGGCTTCGGCCACGTTATCGGTGATATTAATTTTCGCGCCGGTATGTATAGCGATTTCGCGGCATTGATTTTGCAGTTCATCGGATTGTTGGCAGGATTTAGGGGCGGCGGCCCTGAAATCCATGCCCATTTTGGCGGCGCCTACCAGTAGGGAGTTGCCCATGTTGTTGCGGGCGTCGCCCAGGTAGCAGAAGGACATTTTATTCAGCGGTTTATCGCAGTGTTCCATCATGGTCATCAGGTCGGCCAGCACCTGGGTGGGGTGGAATTCGTTGGTCAAACCGTTCCAGACCGGGACGCCGGCGTAGGCGGCCAGTTCTTCCACGATGGTTTGGCCGTAGCCGCGGTATTCGATGCCGTCGTACAATCTGCCCAGGACCCTGGCGGTATCTTTCATGGATTCTTTCTGGCCGATCTGGGAGCCGGAGGGGCCCAAATAGGTAACGTGGGCGCCCTGGTCCAGTGCGGCCACTTCAAAAGCGCACCGGGTGCGGGTGGAAGCTTTTTCAAAAATCAGGCCGATATTTTTACCCGTTAGCCGGGGTTGTTCCGTGCCGGTATACTTTGCTTTTTTTAATTCAAAGGAGAGGTCCAATAGGAATTTGATCTCCCGGGGTGTAAAGTCCAATAGTTTCACAAAATTTCTGTTTTTTAAATTAACTGGCATATAGTTCCTCCTGGTTAATAATTTATCATTGTGTTTCGAAGTCTAATCTTACCGTAAAAACCGGTTTTAATCAAGACTATTTTTGGAACTATTGGACTTCGGGTTCTTTGACGAACACACGTTTGCCGCTGAACACAATGGCTAATTTTTTTATATTTCGTATCCCCCGTTCAACCAGTTCCGTTTCGTATTTTTTGACTTCGATTTGTTTGAAAGCCGCTTCAACGGCAGCCGTAACCGTCTCGTTTATATCTTCATCCACCGCTTTGAATTCGATCACATAGCCCAGGAGTTCGGGGTTCTTCGGTATAATCATAATATCATACCTTCCAAATCCCGATTCCCGGTTGGATTTTATTTCATGGGTTTCCCAGAGCCAAACCAGTAAACCGGCGACTAACGCGTGATATACTTTTTCCGGTTCCCCACTAAAATCATGGTAGCTAAAAATGGAGACCACAATTTTTTGCAATATTTTTTCGAACAGGGAAATATCGCCATCGATTAATGCTTTGAGCATCATTTCCAGTTCTTTGTTTTTTATTTTGCCGGAGAAATATTTTTTAATAATGTTTTTATAAGCGATTCTTACTTCCGCGTTGGGGATAGTAAGATTATAATAAAATTGATCGCCGATTTTTCTTTTGGAAGTAAACTTCAAATACCCGGTCATTAAGAGGAAACTCCACAGGAGCTCTTCACGGGAGGCAATCTCTTTCATTATCATATTTTCATCGATAAGTTTTTCAATCGATTCTCCCCGGATTAACTGTTCCAGTTCTTCTTTTAGTTCTTGTCCTCCGTTGGAGAGAACGGTTTCGATGAGATCATTACTGGAAGTATTGAGCCAGTAGGGTTTTAATTCATGTACCTTGCTTTCGAGAAAATTGATAATGGACCAGGGATTATAAACGGTTTCATCGCCGAACCGGTAACCGTTATACCATCTTCGGACTTCGTCATACCGGTCTGTGAGGTTGAACCGGGTAAGCAAGGATTCCACGTCGTTTTCAGTGAAACCGAATTTATCGCTGAATTCTTCCGAAATCACCGTATAAACGCCCGGGTTATTGAGACCGGAGAAAATGGATTCTTTAGCGATTCGTAATATACCCGTGATAACGCTTTTTTCAAGGTATTCATCGGTATCTTTTAGTCCACCGCAGAGGAATCCCCTCATAAAGTTGATGGCCGTATCATAATAATTGTAAGTAAATCCCGCATGAATAGCAGCGTCGTATTCATCGATCAAAATAACCACCCGCGCCTCATAATAGCGATTTAAAAATTTTAATAATTGTCCCAGGCTATTTTGATAGTTGCCGACGCTTCCTTTCCTGGCTAGAATATTTTTAAAGTAATCCTGTTCATGGGGCAGCAATCTCCCTGAAGAAAGGAGGTAATAGTGCCTGGAATATTCATCGCTGATAAGCTGCATTATCTTTTCGTAGCAAACGTCCCATGTAGAGTCTTTAACATTTTTGAAGGAGAGGAATATAACCGGGTTTTTTCCCATTTTTTCCAGGTATTCTTCGCCGGCCCGGGCGATGGCCAGGTTATCGAATAATTGCTTATAGGAATTTTTGGGTAAATCCTCTTTTTTTGAAGGGAATCTGCCTTCGGAATCCGGCAATACTCTAGCCGGGCAGCAGTCATAGTAGTATTGCAGCATCGAGATGTTAAGGGTTTTCCCGAATCGCCTGGGACGGGGGATAAGGAGAATTTTATCGCCTTTATCCATGATTTCCTTGATGAGTAAGGTTTTATCGATAAAAATATATTCCCCGGACGCAATGTCCTGGAAATCCGAAACGCCGACAGGTAACTTCATTGTTTTCATCGTTATTCACCACAGGGCAATCATAGGCTAAAAAAAGAAAAAAGTCAAGGCGATCGAAAGCTTCTATGAGGGAGAAAGCGGGTCATGCCAATGTTAAAAAAGTTGCGCAGGCCGACATTGCGTATAAGGATGCGAAAGAGAATCGGGAGGTTGTCCAGGCGGAGTTCACGGCCTGGATGAAGGAGTTTATATATATAGGCGGGTTTCTTGACTGTTCCCTTCCGTCCTATCTATCCAATACCCTGGTTTCCTATGCTGGTGAGCAATTGCCAATATAATGATATTGAGCAAATTCCGATACTTCTATATTCATTATCCAGCCATTTATTGATCGAACACTTCTTCATAGGTCAGTGTTTTTAAGTTTCCTTCTTTGTAAGCCTTTAATCTTTTTTCCGCCTCGATGGCCCATATTTCATCGATAAAATTCCCTTCCTGCCAATCCCTACGCTCGGCGGCTGTTTTTTTATAATGTGCTGCCATTGTCCTGGCCTGATTTTTCATGAGTTTCCGTCGTTCAGATATGGAAAGCTTCATAAAATCAACCGGCGATATCTCCACATCTTCTGCTTTTTCTGCCATTTTCAGGATCATACCGTACACTCGATCAAGTTTAGCAGAGGGCACGTGTCTAACCAATTCTTGAACCTGAGTATAAGTTACCGTGCTCATGTTTCTTGAACTCCTTGTCATTTACATCCAACTACCTGGCTTGCTCTGGATTTCTTATTCTATAATTTGTAAAAGTACCATAAGTCACCAAAAAATTCAAGTATTTTTGCTGTAACTATCCAGTCCCGGACAAAAAGCAAAAAAGAACAGGCGGATTTCTTGACTGTCACCTTCCCCTCACCCAATCCCTTTACTTTTACTCGATTTGTGTATATATAATAGTCACTATGGAGATCAAGGCTCCTGGATAAACTCGATACTAATATAGACGTCCTGATCCGGGATAATTTGAAAGACATCGGCTCCCGGATAAAAGAAAGACGCAAACACGCCCCTGCTCCCCACAAAAACTTCTGATATATAAAAATACCTTCTCGTTTCCTTTTTACCTTCCCTAAATGCTTATAAGGAAAAATATCTGTCAATATGGAAAAGATGTGTGCCGATAAGGAAAAATTTTGGTCGATGCGGAGTAAATTGATTCCGTATAAGAAAAATAAACTATAAATGAAAATAATGGTGTTCTAATGCGGAAAAATATCCTGATAAAATAAAAAATATTTTCTAACAGAGAAATAATCCGGGCCGGTAAGGAAAAATATTTTCATACATGGCAATAATTCGCGCTAATAAGGAAAAATATAGTCTAATGGGGAAAAATTTGGTTTGATAAGGAAAAAATTGCTCTTACATGGAATATTTTTTGATGGAATGGGAAAAACTATTTCTTACATGGAATAAATATGATATAATGGAGGTCAGGAGTAAAAAATGGCAAGAAATGATCGGAAAACAGTCCAGGAAATCGGCAACAGGCTAAAAGACCTGAGGGAACATTTGAAATTTTCACGGAAAGAGTTCGCCCTTCGGCTTGGGATTGCAATGAACGGGTACAGCAAAAATGAGATGGGCATGAACATCCCCGGCATTCCCACGCTGAAGCGTTTGGCAAAGGATTTTAATATATCGATGGATTGGTTGCTTTTTAATAGGGGAAATATGTGTTTCCAGGAGCAATTGCCGGAGGTGAGCAAAGTTGAGGAAAAGATAATCCCCTCTTTAGAAAAAACTGAACCGGATGTGCGTGAATTATTTGAATTTATGCAGAATGACCCCCTGTTGAGGCATGAAGTCCTGGCTTATTTTTACAGGTATAAAAAGGGGAACCGGGAACCGATTGAGCTGCCGGGGAAATAGGGTGCAGCAGCATGCTGTCTCCGGCGGGCTGGGGCGCTTTTAGTGTAAAGGATTTCTTGACTGGCCCCTTCCTCCCTTTTGAAGATCAACCGGTTTGCTGATGTTGCCCGGAACACGATCGATCAATGGATTTATTTTTTGAAGCTTGAGAAGATCAAAGATGATTTTACAGCCAGGGGTTTAAAAGAGGCGAAGGAGGAGCTTGATATCATGAAGCTTTCGGACCAGGAGCGCCGGGAATACGAAGATTATCTTGAGAATCTACATTATCAAGCCAGTATGTATGAATCCAGTTATAGAGTGGGTGAGATGAAAGGCGAGAAAAAGGGGCGGGATGAAGAAAAGCGTGAGCTGGCGAGGAAATCGCTTAAAGAGGGTTTATCCGTCGAAGTGGCAGCCAAAATCACCGGGCTTCCAATGGAAGAGATAGCGACGTTAAAGGATTGATTATTTATCTGCCAAATTTCTTGACCGTCCCCTTCCGTCCCTTTAATAACTCGATCGATAGTGGTTTCGCCCTCTTCCATGAAAATATAACCAAGGCCACTGCCACATTCGTTGTAGTACTTTATGGCTTCCAGAAGTTCCTTTTTCGCATCTGGGTGGAAAAAGTAGTTCATAAATTGAGGGTTTTGCGAATATCTTGAATCACTTCTTTCCCTGGTAGGGGTATCACTTCGCCGTTTTTGATTTGTTGAACGCGGCGTTCCGCTTCTTCAGCCCACAATAGATTGATCTCTCTCCTTCAGGGAGAATCGAGGCTATTAAGCAGGCGGTCTGCCAGTAAGGGCGAATTTTTTGGCTGTCCCATTCCGTTCCCCTATTATTTTTCAAGATTTCATACCACTTGTCTATGGAACCGGAGGGGAAATCGTTCCGGTGCTTCTAAAGCATCCAGTTCAATATCGCAATCCAGGGATTGCCAATACAATTGCCTGGGAGACAGGAATTGTACATTGAAAATTTCATCTATCTTTGCATTTTTAAATTCCGGGTAATTGGAGAAAGGAACAAAATATTCCTTATCGTTTACCAATATCCGGAGGCCAATGTTTGAGATGTTTAAAGTCAAATTCATCATCTAAATATATTCGAAATCATCTGAAATTTCAACTGAAAAATTTTTTATTTTCATCGGTGACTGATAATTCAACTTACCCTTATCCCCCTATCAATGAAATCAGTACCGGCCAACCGGGACGTTTTTCCCACTTTCTCAAGAACCCGATAAAAATAGAGAATTTCCGAATGTCCTCACTGGAAAAGAGAAATGTCACATCCCACTTTATCGATTAGTGTGGGTGAATTTTTTGGCTGTCCCCTTTCATCCCAGAAAGTAAATACAATTTTCTTCGTCTGTCATGATCGCTTTTAGGCCATTCCAATACAATCTTCAACGATAGTGTGTTGTATAATATCTGAGATGGTTCTGGACCAAAAACGTCCCTGCTCTGTCAGAACTAATTCGTCACCGTTTGTTTTTATCAAATTTATTTGCACTAAGTCATTGATAACCCGCTCCATGCTTGGGGAAGCTTTTAATAAGTCAGAGCTTATTGAAATATAAGTATTTATTGAAAGTCTTTGCCATCTCCAGGCTTTTATAAAATCATCGTTGCTTTTCCATACCTTTACACAAGGAACAGTGTTGAAGAGCATTGAGTTGTTGTATTCATCTATATTTCGGGTGTTAGAATAAAGACAGTTGTTTATCTGGCCAGTTGCCCCCGGCCCTAATCCTAAAGTGTCATATCTGATATCATTTTGGTATCGAAGGTAAACAGCTTCTTTAGCTCCTTTTCTTCCGTAATTTACAACAGTCAATCTTTTCCATTCATCATTGCCAAGAGCCCTGTCAATTTCTGTGAAAAAATTATACTCTAGCTCCTTTGATTTTTGCAATGTTATCGCTTTATTTGACAACTGTTGCCATAAATCGGTTCCTTCTTTCACGTTTAATCTGTAAACACTACAACCATGCAGTCCTAACTCTAAAAAGTTGGATATGTCATTTTTCCAAATTTCAAGAGTTTGGTTCGGTAAGGGGTAGAGTAAATCAGCACAAACAGACTTAAATTTGAGCTTTTTTGTCGCTGTTAGCTTGGCAACAAGTTCATCTCTGCTAAGATGCCTACCAATGGCCATCCTAACCCTGTCGTCAAAAGATTGGATGCCAATGCTTATCCTGTTGAAACCTATTTGGGTTAGACCTTCAAGATATTTTAGCGACACCTGACCGATCCTGCATTCCGTAGAAATCTCGCAGTCCGACGCAATAGGCAAATTTCTTTTTATTGTTTCAATTATATCTTTTAAGTGATTTCGTGATAATGTTGTTGGTGTACCACCGCCAAAATAAATAGCGTCAAACTCTTTTTCACGAGCCCAGATAGATTTAGAAATATTATATATGTGGTTTTTTACAGCTATTACAAATAACTCTAACTCTTGACCTTTTGGAATTTTTTTGAGGAAATAGCAATATGTACAATAGTCTTTACAGTAAGGGACATGAATGTAAATGGCCCTTTTTCTTCCACCAGATACTGATTGGAGCGACTCGTTGAAGATAGTTTTTGACCTTTCTTCAGAGTGCTGATCGAGTAGAGCATATTTGTTTGGGTGAGTATGAAAACGGTCTTCAAAATATTCCCATATTGGAGCATTGGAACGATGCATCATCTTTGCCTTTTCAAGTCTTTTCATTTAAAATCTCCAAGAACCATCATCACTGGTAATACCTTTTTTTAATCATTTTAATTTTTTAATAAAATAGAAAATGTCTGCAATTTCTTCATTTTTTTTCACTTCCTGTAAAATTAATTTCATCTTTTTGCCAAAGAGAAATGGAAATTCCAATTCTAAAAAAGCCAGAGTAACAAAATTCTATATAGAGCCAAATATTGTAGTAACACTTCTATCCAACAAAATTTGGTCTGGATGATCGGTGAAAATCCCAACTCTCAATTCCATCCATCACTTTGTCCGCGCCTGCTTCATCCAACCATTCTGGAAAGATTGATCTGACTTCTTCTAAAAATGCATCTACCGCACGAGCTCCATTTGCTACAGGAAGTTTGATTTCCCCTTCAAGAATCTGCCGCAGAACTTTTTTCCTTTTATCAGACTTCCAAGATTCCCAAAAATCTTTTCCTTCTGCTACGCCGTCCCATATACTTGGATTATTTGATGAGCCTGCCAAATGAGATATGATCGAGCCTAAACCCCGATGGTCTAATGTTGGGTTCCAAACGTGTCCCCAGCCGCCAGTAGGTGAAACGTCTCTGTCACAATCAGCAAAAGCCCCAAATTTATGATCAAGTCGAACTGCTTCTCTATATTTTGATTCCATAGGAAGCACGATCAGCTCCCGTACTCGAATTGCCAAATTATGATATTGACCTGACCATTTTTGCGGAATAACAACCTTACCATTATTATGGTGAACTACTCGAGGACGAAATGACGCAAAGTTCATTCCGAAATTTGATTGTTCGACCAAATCAATGAACGTATTACGTATATTTACAAGCTCTGTGTCCGTTACGTTGGGTATCAAAGCAAATCCTATTCCAAACCATTTATACCCCAGTTTGGAAGCGATTTTTCCTGCCGCAATGATATTTGATTTGACTAATTCAAATATATCTGACTCGGCAGCATATATTTTTTTGTAAAGCGAAGGGTCACCTGCATCTAAACTTACTCTGAACATTCCTGGTTTGGCCCGAAGAAGCCTCTCAGCAATATCTGTTGTTAAAGCGAGACCATTCGTAAACCCTCCCCAATCTAAACCAGATGAATGTAACTCCTCTGCCATTATGCCAATGTCAGGATTCATAAGCGGCTCCCCTCCTCCTGTCAGGAGTACCGACTTTACATCACCTCGTTTAATCGATTTTAAAATCTTTCGAAACAGTGGCAAGGGCATCAAATGTAAATTCTCATCATTGTCTGCTTGAGCCTTCGCATCTGTTAACCGAAATGGACACGTTGGACATCGGACATTACAACTCAACGAAGGCCAAATTTGAAGGGTTACTGGCTCTATATCCAATCCCTTTCCCATGAGAAATTTACGAAACCGTTCTGGATGTTGCAGAACCCGAAGACCATCAAATGCAAGATCGTCAGGCCCGGCCTCACTTACACGTAGAGCTAAATCATAAAGGGGATTCTTGTTTTGCATAGACATTTTTTTACTCCTTAATAAATCAAAATGATTAAAATTCTCATAATTTACTGAAGTTAAACATTCTCAAGTTAGAAAATTAAAAATGGTTAACTCAGCACTCTCGGCATCCATAACTGATGTATCTAAAATTAGAGTATTTGCATCGCTACCTGCCGAGCATAATTCAATAAGTGAAAGAGTACTTTTCCATGCTCTTTCAATATATGGAATTTGAACTGTTGATGAACGATCCTGATTACGCTTTATACACAAGGTTAATGGTGCAGTTATAATAACTTTCTTATGAAAGTTAAACTTAGGGTACTTGTTACTTTTTAAAAATCTCACATAGTCATGATAGGCGAACTCGACAATTTCATTAGTATAAGTGATATTGTTAAACAGCAGCAAAATTGATATATCTACTTGCTCATCAGTCATTGGAATTGAGCGCGTTTCTGGCGGATAAACTTGAGACGCAAATTCGTCAATTGTGCGAAATGAAACGCCAATTTTTTGAGCTAATGAACAACCAATCGTTGTTTTACCAGCGCCTGGAGGGCCTAGAAAAAAAACTGTTTCAAATTTCATTCTATTCATCTATATTAATCTCTTGTCTACAGTATCTACAAATATCTGTATTAGACCAATCAGAATTTTTATGGCAGTTTCGAATTATATTAAAAGAATTTGAATTCCATACTTCAAGAATATCGTTATCTTGAATGTTGCCTAAAATATATTGTTGGTGTTTGTCGTAATTTGACACAACATTGCAACACATTTTAATCTGTCCCATATAATCTATGGAAAGAGAATTAGATGTCAAAAAACAAGGCTTAGTTCTCTTCTCAATAGAAAGAAATGGAATAATTCCACCACGATCATAATAATTATCAATGCAAGGACTAATGAGAATAATTTCAAAGTCACTGTTACATATTAGGGCAGCTCCTTGCCTTACAAGTTCCTCATCCCACTCAAAAATTTTCAAAAAACTTCTTTTGTTTATCCACCTCCATAAATTATCGTGTGAATATTGCCCCATATTTTTTTCAATTGGATATATTGTCACTCGAACTTGTTTAATCTTTAACGAGACTAAACGATTAAACTTATCTGATGACAAATAATCGCCATTCGTATAAATTGCTATTTTCGCCTTATTCAACACTGCTCTTGCAAATCTCAATTCCTCAAAAATTCTTGGGTTTGCAAGTGGTTCGTTATAATTATGGAATGCAAGCCATCCGTCATAGTTGCATGATGAAAGAGAATAGAGAGCTTTACTAAAAAATGACCAAGGCATTAACTGTTGTTTTGAGCGGCCATGAACAACATAATTGGGACACCATTTACATCGTCTATTACATAGGCTTGATGTTTCGATTTCTATGTAATTCGGAATCATTATTTATACACCTCCTGCATTATATACGTCGCAACATCATCAGCCCCGTCATGTCCAACTGATTGCATTTCTTCTTTCTGATTTTCCATTACTGCTTTTAAAACAGCACTTCGTTTATCAGACAATAAGGCATTTTGAAGATAATTTCCAATGGATTCGAATTGATTTTTCCAAACACCACTCATCCCTCTTTTCTGTATTGCTACGGTCTCTTTGTCAAGTGAATTTGAATGAATTTGTTGTAGTTCATTATCATGTTGGAAGAGAATGGATTGGCAAAATATTTTTTTATAGTAAGTCAGTTGTAAATGTTGACTTGCATTGAATGGTGGCAAAAATAGAGTAGGAACTCCAAGAATTATACTTTCATATGAAAATTCTATCCCTGATGTTGTCAGGGCAAATAATGATCCGATAATATGCTTGTGAACAGTAATAGGAGAACAGTCTATTACAGAAAGATATGTGTTACTATTTCTAAAGCAATGATGTAAGTGTTTTGGCAAAATAATTCGTAGTGGTTCGTCAATATTTTTTACCATCTCAGAAAGTTGATGCACAAATTCTATATCAGCCCCTTTACACATAACCGGAGAGAAAAGCCCCCCACAATGAATTATTGGTGAATTAACTTGAGATAACAGCCTTTCTTCTTTTGTAACGCCAATTGTGACATTAATCGTTTTTGGTACGATAGCACCGATTAAGTAGAAATTAGCATTCAATGTAAGTTCGCTCGATACATTATAACGAAAAAAACTTTGAGCAAAATATGCCTTTACTAAATGCAAGCATAGTGGTTGCGAGTCACGTAACCAAGCTAGTGTATCTACAAAAATGAGTGATTTATGTGTCTTTGACAATGCAGGCACAAAGCGCATTGTGTTTATGAACACCAATACGCTATATGATGACAATATTGTTGCTATACGATCCCCTGGTTGCAAAAAATCGATTTTAACGCATTTTGAAAATTGATTTGAGCTTTTTGCAACTTCTAATGGCGGGCCATCACCGAGATAAACACGTTCAATTGAGTTTGGAAGGAATGACGATATAGCAATAGCCTTTGAAGAAGGCCCAAAACCATACGGTGCAACGATAAAAGCAACGCTATTTTTCATAATGTCTCTCCAGTTCTATTTTTGAGTGCGCGTCAATCCAACTGCATGAAGTATTAAAGTGATTTATTAACCAACCCCATTTTGGGTAATGTTTAATGTTCGTCTTGCTTTTTTTGAGCCGTTCAATTAGATAGATGCTCTCTAATTTTTGAGGTTTTACTTTTAATTGAGTACGTCTAATCATCCATAGTACCTTATTCATGCATAAGCTCCCGCCCTTGAGGGTAACAAAGTTTACCCTTTCCGGTTCTACTAACTCAGGTACTTTTCTTCCAATCATTGCCAGATTATCCTAAATCTTCATTATATAAGAACTTTCATCTTCTACCTTATGCCGACTTTAATAGTTGGCCGGGAATCGAATTGTCACCAAACGGTTGAATAAGCTACCGCCATTGAGGGTAGCTTCCATTTACCCTTCATCCACTCGATCTTACCTGATTTCCATTTAAACATCATCGGTACTGATTCTTAAAAAGCTTCCGCATTTAGGGGATGCCTCAAAATATCAACCCACTTCAGCCCAAACTGCTCCTTCTTTCTTCATTCAATCATCTCCGGCTTATCCCGGAATATTTACAATAGCATACCCAATAAGAATATTCAAGTCCATAATAAAAAAAAATTAAAAATGAGTATTAATACCTACCTGAGAAGAAGTAAACATGGGGTCGGTGCGTGGGAATGTGGGAATAATGAATGGAAAATAGGAACTTCTGGGAACAGGCAGGCAAACATTCCCACATTTCCAGCTCCCTGTGGTTTTTCAAAAAAAGTCAAAAAGTAATGTCGCGGTAGGAATGCCGGTTACCCGGCACCCCCCGCACAGATCCGGACTTGAGGAACTACCTCATCCGGCTCCTACTTCGAGTTTTAACGTCTAATCGTAGATCAGGGAAAGGAAGAGCTTGTATGGGTCTTTTTAGTAACCATTCCGTATATCGGTTGAATCGGTTCCAGTCAAGATTCCGGGTCTTGTGGCTTCTTCTCCTCAAAGTCCTCAGCCAAGCGCGAACACATTGCGTGTAGAGTTCTTTCACCATATCCATATTTCCTGGGACTCCAAAATAGTTTCCGTGTCAGTCGATTACTGCCCGGAGCCATTTGCCCGTGTCCTTTATGCTATCATGCATACGCTTTATCAGTTCTTGCTTGATCTCTTTGCATTTCTTGACAAAACGTTTCCTGATAGTTTTTCGACGAAGCATGAAACCTCCTTTCTTGTTCTTTGCACATAAGTGTGTGAAGCCAAGAAAGTCTAAAGTTTCGGGCTTACCCATACCACTTTTGTCCCGGTTTTGTTGTGGATTTTTTGACTGTCCCTTTCTTCCCTCTTTCTTCCCTAAAATGTCTATTTTACCATCTATCAGATTTACACAGAGGATTTTACACTACCGTTGGAAACGACCAAACGAAAGTTGGAAGTAAAAAAACGGCTCCTGGAAACAACCATACGGTTCTTGGAAATGACCAAACGACAAATGGAAACGACCAAACGGAAGTCAGCACTGACAAAACGGTTCCTTGCATTGCCCAAACGAAAGTTGGCAGTGACCAAACGGTTCCTTGCATTGCCCAAACGGAAGTTAGCAGTGACCATTTGGTTTTTTGCACTGACCAAAAGGAAGTTGGCAGCGACCATTTGGTTCTTTGCACTGACCAAACGGAAGTTTGCAGTGACCATTTGGTTCTTTGCACCGACCAAACGAAAGTTGGCATTGACTAAAAGATTTTTTGCATCGACCAAACGAAAGTTTGCAGTGACCATTTGGTTTTTTGCACTGACCAAAAGGAAGTTGGCAGTGTCCAAAAGACTTTTTGCATCGACCAAAAGGAAAATGGAAACGACAAAACGGAATTTGGCGGCCCTAAAATGGAATTTGGAAGGAATGATACGGTCTGCATAAGCGACCTTTCGGTAAAACCAATCGCTGCTTACAAATGAAGCCGCGGCGCATTCTCCCTCTTAGGATTTGAAACGATGCCCGGTATGTAGGAAAACGAAAGGCCGTGCAAAGAGGGTTGGGGCGCCGCCCCGGGATAAGCGAATTTTAGGTTGACATTTATGAGAGATTTAAGTATATTATACCATTGAGGTGAAATATGATTACGAAGGAACTGTTAAAAAGGGAAATTGACAATGTTCAAGATGAATATCTAACCCCACTATATAAGATTATTAAAACCTTTGAATACCCCGATGATCTCGACAATATTGAATTTGAAGATGAGGAGGATGATCATAAAAAAAAGGATTGGCTTAAATTCATCGACAAATTCGCCGGATGTTTATCCGATACTCCGATTGAAAGACGGGATCAAGGATACTTTGAAACCAGGGAAGAGATAATATAATGTACTTGTTAGATACGAACGTTTGCATCCAATTTTTAAATAGAAAGTCCCGGCCTTTGATTGAAAAGTTAAGTTCTATAGACCCTGATGAAATTTTGTTATGCGCCGTCGTAAAGGCTGAATTGTTGTACGGGGCTTTTAAAAGTAATAACCCTTTAAAGGTGCTGAAAATACAGGGAGAATTTTTTAGCGGATTTAAATCTCTCGACTTTGACGATAAATCAGCAAATGTGTTTGGTAAGATTCGGTCAAATCTTGAAAAAAAGGGAAAGATCATCGGCCCATACGACCTGTTAATTGCATCGATTGCGATTGCCAATAATGTGACGCTTGTTACTCATAATACCAGGGAGTTCAGTAGAGTTGAGGGTTTGGATTACGAGGATTGGGAAGAATAAAATATTATAAAAAGTGGAGAGATAGCCATTTCGATTGCCCACGTATGGCCCTGCCGATGCTGCGCGGGCCAAACTTTTGAAAAAGTTTGATCAAAACTTTTGTTAAGCAAAAGCTTTTTCAGGGGGTCAAAGGGGGGCGGCTTTCTCGAAAAAAGCCCCCCTCTCACCAAAAATCCAACACTGGAAAGTACAACAAAAATATGTTAAAATCCCTTAATGAAAAAGACGCGCTTATTAATCCTGGTACTTTTGTTATCCTGCTTGCCCACCCTGGCCTACGTCGGACCCGGCGCCGGCTTCGCTTTCGCCGGCTCCTTCCTGTTCATATTCGCCGCCTTCTTCCTCGCCATCTTTAACTTCCTCACCTTCCCTATCCGCGCCCTTATTAAATTCTTCAAACGTTACAAAACCCTCAAACACGCTAAATTTAAACGCACTATTATCATCGGCTTCGACGGCATGGACTACCACCTCATGAACCGCTTCATCAAAGAAGGCAAACGCTTCCCTAATTTCGAAAAACTCGCCAAAGAAGGTACTTTCGCCCCTCTATTAAGCACTGAACCCCCAATATCGCCCGTGGCCTGGTCCACTTTCTCCACCGGCGTCAACCCCGGGAAACACAATATCTTCGATTTCTTAACCACGGACCGCAATACCTATATGCCCAAACTGGCCTGCTCAGATATCCTGCCGCCGAAACGGTTCCTGAAACTAGGGAGACTCAATATCCCCATCTCGAAACCGAAAATCGAACTGAAACGGAAAAGCCAGAGCTTCTGGAAAATCGTCAGCGGCAAAGGTATATTCTCCACGGTACTGCGGGTGCCTTTTACTTTTCCCCCGGAAAAATTCTACGGCCTCATGATTTCAGGGTTAGGCACCCCGGACTTGAGGGGTTCCCAGGGCAGCTTTAGTTTTTACTCCGACGCCGAAGCAAAGACTTTTGATGTGTCCGACGGCGTGGTGGAACAATTAAAAAAAATACCGGGGGACGCTGCGATCGCTGCAACCTATGAAGGCGTCTTAAAAGGACCGGGGCACCCTTTCAAAGAAGGAAACCAGCCCCTGACGATCCCTTTTAAACTAACCGTCGCTAAAGAAAAGAATACCGCGTCCTTTGAAATCGGGGCTGAAAAGGTCACCCTTGAAGCGGGGAAATTAAGCCAATGGATCCCGGTGGAGTTTAAAGCAGGAATCATTAAAATCGGCGGCATCGTGCAATTGGTGCTGGAATCCCTGGACCCGGTGAAATTATATTTTTCACCCATCAATATCGACCCGGAAAGACCTTCCATGCCGGTGTCGCATCCCAAAATACTTTCCGTTTACCTGTCCAAGATGTTGGGTGCTTATGCCACGCTGGGCATGGCCGAAGATACTTCGGCGGTCAACGAAGGGGTGCTGTCCCTGGAATCCTTACTGGATCAAATCTATTTTTACCAAAAAGAGCGGGAGCGCATTTTTTTCGATACCTTAAAAAAATACAAGAATGGACTCATGGTCCAGGTGTTTGAAGCCACGGACCGGGTCCAGCACATGTTCTGGCAATTCCTGGAGAATCCTAATTTAAAAGTAAACGGCGTCCCGGCCTCCAAACGGGCGAAAAATGCCGTATACGATGTGTATAAAGCCATGGACGATTTCCTGGGCCAATTGATCCCGAAACTCACCAAAAATGATTTGTTGATGATCGTTTCAGACCATGGTTTTAATTCCGCCAAACGGGAATTTCATTTGAATTCCTGGCTTCATCAAGAGGGCTACCTGGTATTGACGGACGGTAAAAAGACCAGCGACAAATGGTACGCCGATGTCGATTGGTCCAAATCCAGGGCCTACGGCCAGGGACTCAACGGTTTGTTTTTAAACATCAAGGGCCGGGAAAAATACGGCGTCGTGAACGCCGGGAAAGAAGCGGAACTACTGAAAGAAGAGATTAAACAAAAACTAATCAATGTAAAAGACAATGGCGCTGGTAAACCGGTAATGAAAGCGGTTTACAAGCGGGAAGAGTTGTACAAAGGTCCTTATACGCAGAACGCCCCGGATGTGGTGGTGGGTTACAGCATCGGTTACAAAGTGGCCTGGGAATCCGCCGTGAATTTTGTCGGCGGCGCTATTTTCGCGGATAATAAGAAAATGTGGACCGGCGACCATTGCTTTACCAGCGACCAGGTGCCCGGGATTTTCTACAGCAACAAAAAAATAAAAATAACCGACCCCACCCTGGCGGATATCTCGCCCACCGTGCTTTCCGCTTTCGGGATCACGATACCGTCCTTTATCGACGGCAGAAACCTTGGGGTACAATAATAAATGACCATGAAACGAAGAGAGTTTATTAAAAATACAGGGCTGCTGGCGGCGGCGTCTGCCGTGACATTGAGTGGGCCGTTTTTCAATTTCGCCTCCGGCAGTTCCAAACCGGGAAAAATGATTGTCCTGGGTTTCGACGGCATGGACCCGGCCATCGTGAACCGCTTGATGCAGGAAGGCCAACTGCCCAACATGCAGAAACTGGCGCAGATGGGCACATTTACCATGATGCGCAGCTCCATCCCGCCGCAAAGTCCCGTGGCCTGGGGCAGCTTTATCACCGGTTCCGATCCCGGCGTGCACGGCATTTTCGATTTCCTGGCCCGGGACCCGAAAACCTATGCCCCGAAATTTTCCCAGGCCGACACCATCCCCGCGGACCCGGCCTGGACCCTTAAACTGGGCAAATACCGGCTGCCGTTGAAGCCCGCCGAAGTGGTGTTGAAACGGGAGGGAAAAGCCTTCTGGGATTACCTGGAAGAACGGGATGTGGAAGCCACAATATTTAAAATCCCCAACAATTACCCGCCCTCCAAGAGCAACCAACGTACCATTTCAGGCATGGGCACCCCCGGTCTCCAGGACGGGTATGGATTTTATACCATTTATACATCGGACGAACAAGAGTCCATGAAGGATATCTCCCCCAACTACATGTACTATGCCTATATCGACGAGAACAACACCATGAAAGGGGAAATCGAAGGCCCGCTGAACGATCTGGTGAACGACCGGGAACACCCCAAACCCATTGTGCCTTTCAGGGTCTATGTCGATTACAAACACAAAACCGCCCGCATCGATATCGGGGACAAAGAAATATTAATCTCCGAAGGCGAATATTCCGATTGGATAGAGATCGATTTCCCCTTGATCGAAGGAATTTCCAGCGTGACTGGCATGGTGAAGTTTTACCTGCTGGAATTGGGGCAAAAATTCCGCCTATATATATCCCCCATCCATATCAGCCCGGCGAACCCGGCCATGACTATTAGCACGCCGCCCTCCTACAGCAAGGAGTTAGCGGAAAAAAACGGGCTTTTCCATACCATCAACCTGCCGGCCGACACCCACGCGTTGAGCAAAGGCGCTTTCACCGTGGAAAACTTTATCGTGCAATCCATGTCTGTATTTTCCGAGAGCAAGAAAATATTCCATTATGAATTGGAACGATTTTTAAGTCGAAAGAGCGGGTTATTGTTTTTCTATTTCTCCTCGTTGGACCAGGGGCAGCATATGTTCTGGGCGTTGAAGGACAAAGAACATCCCTTTTACCACCCGGATGAGGCCCTGAAATGCGGCTATATAAACGATGAATTGTACCGGGAACATGACCGGGTGTTGGGCGACCTACTGAAAAAGGCCCCGCCGGATGTTAAACTAATCGTAATGTCGGACCATGGCTTTGCACCTTACCGGAGAGAATTTCACCTGGATACCTGGCTGTTTAATGAAGGCTATTTAAAGCTGCATGTGGATAAACTCGACGCGGAGTTATCGTTATTCGAGTATGTCGATTGGGGGAACACCCGGGCCTATGGATTGGGTTTGAACGGCCTTTACCTGAACCTGGCCGGCCGGGAAGGCGAAGGCAGCGTCAAACCCCAGGAGAAACGGAAACTGCTGGAAGAAATAAAAGCCAAACTGGAGCAGTTTAAAGACCCCAAAAACGGCTTACAGGTAGTGACCGAAGCGTTTATTTCAGAGGATCATTATTCCAAAGATTTCCTTGACCGTGCGCCCGATATTATCGTGGGGTGTAAAAGCGGGTACAGGATCAGCGGGGCTTCCGCGTTGGGAACCATGAATCCCCAACCGGTTACGGATAATATGGATTGGTGGTCCGGCGATCATTGCATGAATCCCAGGCATGTCCCGGCCTCTTTTTTAGCCAATTTCAAGATAAATAAGCAGGTCCCGGATATCATGGACATGGCCCCGACCATTTTAAAGTATTTTGGAATTGAGAATCCACCCACCATGCGTGGGAAATCAATAATATAAAATGAAAAAATTAGCCACGGACTTACACAGACAAACACGGACAAAAAGGCTCTTTTTTTCCCAGGAGGAAATATGGCAACGAAAGTAAAACTTAGTAAAGAAGCCGATCAGAAAGCAGAAGAAATTATTGCGTTTCACGGATATTCATCCCTGGATGAATTGGTTGAGAATTTGATCAACAATGAATATGACAAGATCAAATCCGAGGATAACAAAGAAGAACTGGCCGAAAAGCTCACCGGCCTGGGTTATATCTCGTAAAAACGGGAACAAGCAATGGGCAGTGTGCAACGCGCAGCGGGCGGCGCGCAACTGTAAAAACGAATGATACAGAAAATTAATTATATTATTACCCTTGTTTTCAATCTTGTTTTATATCCTTTTGGGTTTATCAACCCTTTCTGGGGTGTATTATTTTTAAGCATCCTTATGGCGTTTGTGGTGCTGGTGGTCTATAAAAAAATTTCATCTCCGAAGACCATAAAGGCGACCAAAGAGAAAATAAAAGCCAATATCCTGGCCATCCGGATATATAAAGATTTCTGGAAAGTCATACTCAGTTCCTTTTTCAAGAGTTTGTACTACACCGGCAAATATTTTTCCTTGAATCTCGTGCCGCTGTTGGTAATCATTCCCATACTTTTCCCCGTATTTGTGCAAATGGATGTGCGGTACGGCATGCGGCCGTTCCGGGTGGGCGAGGAAGTCGTTATTAAGGTTCGGGTTTCCCAGGACCCCAATGGCCTGGAGGCGCAGCTCCTTGAAAGTGGGAATATCAAAACAAAGATGAACCCCGTGTTTATCAATGGATTTAGAGATGAGAAAAAACAGCAGCCCATCAAGGAGATCGATTGGAAAGTAGAGGCAGTGCGGGCAGGGGCGTCAAGTATCCAGGTAAAAATCAATAACCGGACATATGAAAAGTCGATCGTCATCGGCAATACCAGGGGTGCGTTGTCCAACCGGAAATACAGGGAATCCTCCTGGGGTCATTTCATATACCCGGTGGAAGGATTGTTCGCCGAAACAGGGGTTATTGAAGATATATATATAGAGTACCCCGGCGCCACTATCTCGTTTGCCGGGCTGAGGATACATTGGCTGATATACAACATTGTGTTGGTGGTTATCATTGCCCTGGCGTTCCGTAAACGCTTCGGAATAGAATTTTAAAAGAGTTTAGCCACGGACTTTCACGGACTAACACGGACATAAGGTCAACGTTCAAGATTTCGCAGTAAATTCCACAATATTACCTGTTCCGTAGGGGCAGGCCCCCGTGTCTGCCCCTTCTAGAAATCTCTTTTAGAGGTTAAATTGAGAATTCCCTCGAATTTTTATCCGCTCTTGCCTTTTCACTAAAAATATGTTATAGTAGGACACTAAGATAAATCACATATAAGAGATATAAAATAAAAACCAAGGAGGTAAAATGGTAAAAGAAAAAGACAAAAAAGAGAAACCGGAAACCAAAAAGACGACCAAAGAGGAAAAACCCAACGCAAAAGCCGATAAGGAAAAGACTGCCAAAGCCGCAAAAAAAACGGAAAAAACGGAAAAAGCGGAAACGCCGGTTGAAGAAACGCCCGAAAAACCAGGGAAAGTAGAAGAAACAGGGAAAACAGAACCAGCCGCCGAAGAAACAGAAGCGCTGGTAGAAACCACCACGGAAAAATTCGAATTTCAATCCGAAGTGCAACAACTCTTGCATATATTGGTCTATTCCCTCTACCAACACAAGGAAGTCTTTGTAAGAGAATTGATCTCCAATGCAGTAGATGCTTTAAATAAAGTCCAATTCGAGTCCTTGCTCAATTCCGATATCGAAGACAAAGACCTGGATTTCAGGATCGACATCACCCTGGATAAGGACAAGAAAAAATTCATCATCGAAGACACCGGCATCGGCATGACCAAAGAAGAATTAGTCGAGAATATCGGGACCATTGCCCATTCCGGTACAGTGGAATTCATAAAGCGACTCTCGGAATCGGAAAACGCCGATAAGATGAACCTGATTGGGCAATTCGGCGTCGGTTTTTATTCCAGTTTCATGGCGGCCGATGAGATTCATGTGCACACCAGATCCTACCAAAAGGGCAGTAAAGGTCTCCTCTGGAAATCGAAAGGAGATAACAACTACACCATTGAAGAGAAAGGCAAAAAACATCGCGGGACCCGCATCGAGTTATTTTTGAAAGAGGATGAGAAGGAATTCCTGGAGAAATACAGGATTAAAAGCATCATCGGCGCCCATTCCAAATTCGTTCCCTTTCCCATATACCTTGAATCCGAAAAAATCGACAGCAAGGAAGCCATCTGGACCCAACCCAAATCCCAGTTGAAAGAGAAAGATTACAATGAATTTTTCAGGTTTTTCCAGAATGCCACCGATGACCCGGAGACTTATATTCATCTCTCTTCCGACGCGCCGGTGCAGTTTAACGCCGTCATGTATATCCCGAAGGTCAATTCTGAAATTTACGGGTGGGTAAAGAGCGATCCCGGTTTGGACCTTTATTCCAGAAAAGTATTGATTCAAAAGTCGTGCCGGGACATTTTACCCGAGTATTTCCGGTTTATTAAAGGCGTCGTGGATTCGGAAGACATACCGTTGAATATTTCCAGGGAAACCATCCAGAGTAATATCCGCGTTGACAAAATCAGGAAGTTTATCCTGAAAAAAGTCTTCGACCATTTCGCTGAGATCAAATCCAAAGATATGGAGAAATACTTGAATATCTGGAAGAATTTCCAGCGGAACTTTAAAGAGGGTGTACCGAACGAATTCGAATACCGGGAGCAATTGGCGGCGCTGCTGTTGTTTAATTCTTCCAAAACCCCGAAAGATAAATATACCGACCTGGACCAGTACATCGAACGGATGCCCGCAGATCAGTACGAAATATACTATGTGATGGGCGCCAACTACGACGCTATTGAAAAAAACCCGGCTCTTGAGGCTTTTAAAAAGAAAAACATGGAAGTATTGTATTTCCTCGATCCCATGGAGGCCTGGGCTGTCGATCATTTGCAGACGTATAAAGGAAAAATGTTCCGTCCGGTGGAAGCGGCGGATATAAAATTGGAAGATGAGGAAGCGGAAAAAAAGCAAAAAGAAGATGAAAAGGAAAAAGAAGAGTTCAAAGAAGCCGAGAACCTGGTGACTTACCTCAAAACCATTTATGGCGCGAAGATCGAAGATGTAAAAATATCGCAGCGATTGGTAGATAGTCCCTGTATCCTGGTAAGCTCGAAATCCGGGCCTTCTCCCCAGTTGGAACGGATCATGCGGATGCAAAACCAGAAGGCTGATTTTTCCAAGAAAGTATTGGAGATCAATCCGAAGAACAAGTTGATCCACGAGATGATCCGTATTCACAAATTGAACCCGGTTTCCCCGGAGTTGAAGACGCTGGCTCTCCAGTTATTGGACAACATGATATTGCGGGAGGGGGTATTCGAGGAGATCGATTATATCGTTCCCCGTATCCACGACATTATGTATGAAGCGGCCAAAAGCGTCCAACCGGTAGAATCAAAAGAATAAACAAAAGTTTTAGGCGGTCCGGGAACCTTGCCCTCCGTGAGGGCCTTTTTCAAAAGGGTTCCCGGTCGCCGAAGGCAATTTGACATTTTCTCTCGACTCCGCTATTATATCTTCTCAAATAAAGAGGACTTATTAGGAGTAAATGATGAAGATAATATTTAAACATTCATACAATTGCCCCATCAGTCGGAGGGCCAAGATTGAGATGGATCGGTTTATGAAGCAGCAAAGCCGGGAGTTGGAATACGAGTTCGTCGATGTGAACGAAAACCGTTCACGGTCCAATGAGGTTGCTGAAAAATACGGCATCCGGCATGAATCGCCCCAGGTTATTATCCTGGATGACGCCGGCGATGTTCTCTGGAATGCTTCGCACTATGAAATCAGCGAGGATAGTATTAGTCAGGCCATTTCCGACATATCTTAACAACGCCCATTTATTTTTAAATAGTTCAATTAAAATTTAAAACCCTTTCCCTGTTTTCCCCGTATTAAGAAAATACCGTTTACCCCGGTATATCGGTTTCTAATAATTAAAATAAACAATGAATATGGAGGAATATGAGCAATAACAATAGCAATGGCATGGACAGAAGACGTTTTTTGAGAAATGGCGCAGTCGGTGTGGGCGCCTTAGGTGTGGGTATGATGGGCGGCGGCGACCTGCTGCATTCCCAGGCTGAGCCGCAGTCGCAACCCGGGCAGGAAACTGACCGGACCTGGAAAATAAAAGAATACCGCACCCTGGGGCGCACCGAGTTTAAAGTGTCGGATATCGGTTCCGGGTTTGTTAAAGACCCGGCAGTGTTGGGGAAGATGTTGGACGCCGGCATAAACTATATCGATTCGGCCGAAAGTTACGGTAATGAAGAAATGATCGGCGCGGTACTTAAAAACCGCGACCGGAAAAAGATTTTTGTCACCACCAAACTGGAACTTAAAGATGATCTAAGCAAAGAAGGTATCCTGGCCCGGGCCCGTAAATGCCTGGAGCGGCTTCAAACAGATTATATCGATTGTTTAATGATTCATTCTTGCGAGAAAGTCGCGCTCATTAAAACCGAAGGGTTTCATGCGGCCATGCAGCAGTTGAAAAGCGAAGGGCGGCTGCGTTTTATCGGGATATCCCACCACGGTGCCAACTTTTATAAAGACCCTGAAGAAGCCATGGACAAAGTATTGATTGCCGCTGCCCTGGATGGCCGGTTCGATGTTATGCTGTTGGCTTATAATTTTATCCAGGATGATAAAGGCGCGGAAGTGTTGAAGGTGTGCCGTGAAAAAAACATCGGCGCCACGTTGATGAAAGTGAATCCCATCGGTAAGATTCCTATGATGAAGGAACGGATCGAGAAACTGAAAAAGGATGGCAAGGAAATTCCCGGGGCCTACACCCAGATGATTAGCAGGATGGAAGCAAAAGCGAAAAAGGCGGAAGCGTTTATCAAAGAATACCGGCTGGACGATGACCGGCGCATGAGGGATGCAGCCGTGCGTTTCGCGCTGTCCAACCCGGATGTGCATACCGTGTGCTGCGCTTTTCTCAATTTCGACAGCCTGGATACTTATGTTTCCCTTTCAGGTACGCGGTTGGCGGATATGGAGAAAGAGAAACTGGCGGCTTATAAAGAGGGCTGCGGTTCGTTATATTGTCGTCATGCTTGCGGTTTATGCGAACCGGTTTGTCCGCGGGGGGTCCCGGTGAATACCATTATGCGCTTCAATCATTATTATGAAGCCCAGGGCAAGGAGAAGTTTGCCATGAAGCAGTATGCCCGGTTGTCTGCGCCCAAAGCCGACCGCTGCCGGAATTGCAGCGGCTTATGCGAATCCGCCTGTCCTTACGGGGTGCCGGTGCAGGGGCTGTTAACCATGGCCCACCGCACGTTAAGTATCGCCTGACGCCGGTGTTCATTTAAAATTTAACCGAACGCCTGAAATTGCCGATAAAAGGACTGGATGAACATGAAATATATGATAAAAATATCTGTTTTATTGGCGTTCGCTTTGATTTGCAATGCCTGCGCCAGTGATCCCGGTTTTTCCCACAGGAATACGGACAAGGATATTCCCATCGAAAAACTGGCGTACATACTCAACGATTCATTACGGCGACCGGCGTTGAAGAACCAGGAGATTGGAGTTTTAACGTTTGCCAACCTCAATAACCTGGAAGAAGCCGAGCCCCTGGGAAGGCGCTTGCAGGAAAAATTGTCTCATGCCCTTTTCGAACTGGGATTTCGAATCGTAGAAATCCGGGTCGGTAAAGATATCCGGTTCCGGCCCCTGGTGGGCGAGTTGAATCTGACGCGGGTCAAGGAATTGCTGAATGATTCTGAATTCGCCGGGCTAAAATTATTGGTAATGGGAACCTACATCGATGCCGGGGATTATATTTACGTGAACGGAAGAATCGTGGAACTGGAAACTGCCCAGGTAAAAGCCAGCGGAGAGATAAAAATTCAGAAAGGCAGGTATCTTGAGAAATTGTTGGACATTGATGATGAAAAAGCAGCGGATCGCAGCGAAGTTTACGAACGTTTTCCCGTAAAGTCCCATAAGACAGAATAGCTGTTTACCCATCTTCATTGCCCTGCCGGGGATACGTCCCGTGCGGTAATCGCCCGGGGGGGCATATCCGCGTCTTTGAGTTGGATTGCGGGTTATCCCTGGGGAACCTCCAACACACATCCCTGGGGAATTGTGGGAGAAAAATCCGGGAAGCAGGTGGAGACGATATTATCTTATCATCCTGTCCATTACCTATCAATGAAACGGCGATAAGAAAGAATTGAATAGGTCCGCCCAAAAAAATAGCCCTTGTTAAATTATCTAGCTGAAAAGGATTGACATTTCCATTTTAAATGATTATCATTATACAATTCGAAGGAATACAAATTTAAACGATAGAGGTAAAATTGAAAAAATGGCCGCGAGAAAAAACATTTTTATTTAGGCAACCCCTTGACATTATGCATAAAATGGTTTTTAATGGTAACTTAAAGAAATTGAATTACATCCTAAGATGTAAAATAAAATTAAATAAGGAGTGTAACGTGAAAAAACGAGCTTTACAAGTTTTAACGGTTTTGGTGTTAGTGTTAACGGCAACAGTGATGGATGCCGTTATTCATGTGAATGATTTCGGTCGTACTTTTGCCGGTGGGCAATCCACTTGCGAGAGCAAGGTAACCCAGGGCGCCGAGCTTTATTTTAAAGCCAATGTCAGCATAATGAGTTTTTTTGCTGAAACTGAAATTACCCCGGATAAGGAGTATAATTTTACAAAGGCATTGTCACTGGTTCAGTCTGCGCTGGGATATTTAAAAGAGGCAAAAACAAATTACAGTCAGGCCGCCCAGATAGGGTCCGCCGCCGGTTATATCCAGGCTGAAGTCGCGATGTTGAAGGCCTTTGATTATGACAAATTTGCCGCGGAGCAGGGACTGAATGAGGGGATTAAAGAGCGGGTGAAATGTTTCCTCAAAAATGGCGACGTCATTGGAATTTACCAGGAAGTTGCCAATCGCGTGGAAGAGTTGACCGCGACATTGAAGGTGGTGGAGAAAAACCTGCAAGATAATGTAAAACCCCAGATTTCAACCGTGTGGGAACTGCTGCAAAAGTCTTCAGACCTAACCCTGTTCGGGAATTATGCAACCGTTATGGCTACGGCCGCCTTCGGTCAACAATAAGTTGTCCGGGGAATGAATAATTAAAAAATAGGGAGGCGCAATGATTTCGACAATCTGCTATGAATTTGGAAGGCTTTTTACCAGGAAAACGATAATTATCTTTTCTTTGCTGGTCATTGCGTCTCTATATTTTACTTTCCAGGGAATCGCGGAATACAAAAATTTCCAGGAAAGTAAAATCGATTTTATCGCTGCCGAAAAAAGCAAAAACGACTTTTACCTGAACTATCAACAATACGGAGCAACCGGTTTCAGGGTAATCTTTGAACCTTCGCCGCTGTCGGTTTTTTTTAACCGGTACGATTTTACCCGGGATATCGAAGCCATAATCGACACTTCTGAAATCATAAAGATTTATAATGGCAGAAAAGGAAAAAATGCCTTTTCGATCGATGGCCGTTTCGGTGATTTGAATCATTCGATAATCATTTTCGGGACTTTGATTATGATGATAATGGGATTTCTTTCTTTTCCAAATAAGTCCCATATCGAATACTTCGATAAGCGCCACTATATTAAAACAATTTTTGCGCGCATATTACTGCTGGACCTATTCTTTGCATTGCTGCCGGTTATCGTCTACGGTTTCGCCAGGGGCTCGGGGATTGCTTTTCTCCCCGATGAAAACCGGTGTTTTATGGGGTACGGGGCAGTCGCCCTGTTGCTGCTGGACATATTTTTCCTCATTGGCTTTATTATAAAAGCCCTTTGCAAATATAAGAGAAACGCACTTAACTTTGTGATGATTACCTGGTTTATTTTTATTTTCGCCATCCCTGAAGTAGGCAAGGTTTACCGCTCGATAAGAACAAGCCGGCTTCCTTCAGTGGAAAAATTGGAAATGGAAAAATTGAAGACGCTGTTAAACAGCGAATTGATTAACAGGCAGTACATCTATGATTTTTTATCTAAACACCATGCAGATATGAAGTCGGAATCCCCGGAGCTGAAAAAACTAATGAAAGAGCTGTATCGATACTATATGAATCACGGCTATAAACTTAACCAAGAAAAGGAAGGCGATTTCTACCGGAAGGTGAAACGGGATATCGATATTTTTTCTTTCATCGATGCCTTCTTCCCCGTGGATTTTATAAATTTTTTCTCCGCCGAAGTTTCCGGGAAGTGGTATGAGGCCTATCTTGATTTTCTCAACTATGTCATTGAGTTGAGGGATCAATTCATGCGGTTTTACGGTGAGAAACGGTATGAAACTTCAAGCAAGGAGATGCCGCTGGAACCCTTTATAAAAAGTTCCGAGAACATTTATCGATCAAGGGGCCGCTTGCCGGGGAATTTCGGAATAGGCGTAGCGGTTATGGTTATCTATCTTGCGATTCTAGCGGGTCTGGCGCGCTGGCCGAAGCGGAAGAAAAAATTTACAATGGAACCCCCTGAAATTACTGGGAATATCAAGTCGGGGCATATGTTGTTTCTGCTGGTCAATAAGAAAAAACAGGAGGAAATAGTGAATGCCCTGAAACAGGGAAAACGATCCCACCTGCACCGGGAAGCACACCGCATTATGAATGAAGAAGTGACTGCGTGGCGCTTTATCGATTATGCCTGCCGCGAAAAGAAAATCGCTAAAAGTAAAGTAATGGAGAACCTTGAATTATTCGCTATCCAGGAAAAGGATCTCAACAGGAAATTATCAAAGTATTCGGAGGAATGCAAACGAAAGCTGATCTGTTCGCTTGTTTTTGCCGAAGCCAATGAGGTAATTATTATCGATGATTTTATTAAAGGCGTATCTGCCGAATTTGAGAAGCAATTCCTGGGCCTGGCAACCCGGGAGGTAAGAATCGACCGAAGAATTGTCTATATCGGCAGCGAGATTTATACCCCTACTTCCTCTCTGATTAAATTAGATATGAACATAAAAAACTATCACCCCTTCCAGTTAGAGCCTCATCAAGTCAGTCTAAGATAAGAGTATATCGGCTTTAATAGTCTATTTTCAACAGTTTTCCATCGATGAGGGGTTTCCATTTCATAAAAAACTCGGAGAAGATATGCTCTCTAAATGCCGGGTATTTCTCCATATAATACATCAGTTCCTTATAATTCATCTCGGCCTTATCATTCTTATAATAATCATTTATATCCACCAGGTTATCGAGTTCGCTCTCCATTGTGGAAGCGGAAGGGCCGTCGTTCACCTGGGTTTGAATTTCCGTAACGGCGCCCAGGAGATGATAGTCGGAATACCGGGTAAATCGTAAATTAAACGTTCGACCCCTCAATTTTGGGTGGGTAAAATGAGCGGCGGTTTCAATCCTGGTGGGATGAATCTCAAAGGAAGTCATGTAATTGATGAGGAGGGGGGGGATAATTTCATGGATGTAATGGCCGGCAGGAAGAGAGGGTTCGATATCTGTAATCTTCCAGGTATTATCTGTGTCCTTGTCCAGCTCGAACCGGTAGGTCTGAAAAGTTTGTTGGGCTTCCGCCTCCATCCCCATCCCTTCGCAAACGTACATATTCCCATAGGCCGTCTTCCGGAAATTGTTTCTTATATCCAGGTACAGGTCGATCTCATCCTTATAAAAATTTTTAACTTCTTCCAGTTTGTGGGCAATGATCCGCTCGATCTGTGGAATATTAAGCAATTCACCTAATTCCTGCAATAGTTTTTGCTTCTCCATGCTCCAGATCCTTTCCTAACTCTTAATTCCCAGTTTTGCGAAATCTTCATTTTCCACATTTGCCGATTTTTTTTGCTCATTGGCTGCTATTTCGGCAAACAATTTCGTTATCAATTCATCGTTCTTCATTCGGTATTCCATGAAAAAGCCGAGAACCGCATGTCTAATCATGGGAATTTTTCCCATGTAATGGATAAGTTTTTCGATTTCCCTGTTGTCTTCACTGACATCGAGGGTTATCTTTTGCTGCTTTTTATTCAGCAGCATCTGGTCGTCGTCGGTCTCTTTTTCTGTGCTGATAAGCCAATTCAGTGAGAGGTTAAATTTCGTTTTCAAGGTATGGAGGATTGCCGCATTGGGAAAGACCTCGCCCTTTTCGATCCGCGAATAATTGGCCCTGCCGACATCGAAATTAACGACCATATCTGCTTGTGTAAAATGCAGGCTTTTCCTGAATCTTCGTAACTTAATGCCGATATCCTTTTTTAGTTTTTGTTTCATTTTTTTTATCCTTACTCTTCTAAGATTTTAAATTTAAAACGTTGCTGTACGTGATATTTCAAATACCCATGGCAATGCCGCCTAAAAAACGGGCTAGCCGGATGAATAAAATTTTTTCCTGTTTTCATCGCAAATAATATAACTCATATTTGTGCGAAATACAAGCCCCCTTTTGCTCCTTCGTTAATTTAATTTAACTTTGTTCAGCCAAAATATAAAATATGGGGCATCCGGGCGGCCAGGGGTAAGAATAAATATTTTTGAACCTTTTTTGCATTTACTTCGTATTTATACTATTAAACTATGGAACAAGTCATTCTTTGAGATTCGAGGTGTAAAATGAAAAAAGTTCTAATTTACGGAGTAGGCATCATACTTGTAGTAATCGCGGCCTTGTTCATTTTCGGCGGAAAAAAAGGGAATGGGCAGGAATTGAAACTGGTGACGGTGGAGAAAGGGAACATCGCTGAAAAGGCCCTTGCCGTCGGTACTATTGAACCTGATAAAGAAATCAAGGTCAAATCCACTATTTCTGGGATCATCGCCGAAGTTTTTTTTAAGATTGGGGACCTGGCGGAAAAGGATCAACCGTTGTTCAAGATTTCCCCCAATCCCACGCCCCTGGAGTATGTGGAAACCATGCGCAATATGGAGATTGCCGAAATCACCATGAAACAATTGTTGAAAGAGAAAGAGCGCTATCTTTCGCTCTACAAGGACCGCTTGATCTCCCTTTCGGATATGGATGCCATCGAAGCCCGGTACAATGAGATCAACCTGAGGTACAAGGTGGCCAAGGAGAAATTTCAACTGCTGGAGAAAGGCCGGATCATGCTCTCGGATAAAAACATCAATTCTGTTATCACTTCGCCCATCAAAGGTGCGATTCTTTCCCAGACCGTCTATGAAGGGGACCCGGTGGTGCCGTTGACCAATTTCCAGCCGGGTACGGAATTATGCGCCATGGCGGACCTGGGAAAAATTCTTTTTAAAGGAACCGTGGATGAAATCGACGTGGGCAAACTGGAACCGGGGATGTTGGCGGAGATACAGGTCGGTGCGCTGCCCAATGTAAAGGTGGAGGGCCGGCTGCTGCGGATCTCCCCTAAAGCCAAAAAAGACGGCAACGCCACCCTCTTCGATATCGAAGTGGCAGTCCTGGAAAGTTCGGGAAAAACCCTGCGTGCGGGTTATTCCGCTACGGCCTATATAAAAACCCAGGAACGAAAGGATGTGCTGCTCCTCCCCGAACGGGTGGTGATTTTCGATAACGGGAAGCAATTCGTGGAAGTGAAAGAGGGTGAGACTATTTCAAAGGTGGAAATTAAAACGGGCCTTTCCGACAGCGTCATCATCGAGATCGTGGAAGGGCTGAAGCAAGGACAGCAGGTGGTCGAACGGCCACCGAGAGAGATAAAATGATTTTCATTTTTTTTAAAAACCTGTTTATGGACCTCTACCGCCAGCCGCTGCGCACCTTTTTGACTCTTTCCGGCGTGGTATGGGGTACTTTTGCCATAGTGATTTTGCTGGCTTTCGGCGATGGGGTTAGTAAAAGCGGTAAAAAAAGCATGCACGGGATGGGTGAAGGAATCGTCATTGCCTGGCCGGGGATTACCACTGTCTCCTATAAAGGGATTGCCAAAGGGAAAGCGATCCGGCTGACAGCGGATGATGCGCTGCTGCTCAAACAAAAAGTACCTGGAATTCTACGGGTAAGCCCGGAATATCTCCGGAGCCAGCGCATCCGGTATAATAAAGAGGAATATAACAATACTATCCGCGGCGTCAACGTGGATTACCAGCACATGCGCAATACGATCCCCCGGAAGGGCCGGTTTATCGATGAACTGGATGTTAGAAATAGACGGCGGGTCTGTTTTTTGGGTAATACGATTGCCGATAATCTCTTTCGCGATGTAGACCCTATAGAGAAAAAGGTTTATGTGGAAGGCGTCCCTTTTTTGGTTGTCGGGGTTATGGTGCGAAAAATCCAGAACAGCAATTATTCGGGGCAACGGGATGAACACTGCCTGTTTATTCCTTATACTACTTTTTCCGCCCTTTATGGGCAAAAATATGTCAGTAATGTCATCATCCAGCCCCTTCCCGGGCAATCCGTACCGGTTATTGCCAATATCCGTGATTTCCTGGGAAACAAGATCGGGTTTTCGTCGAATGATACGGATGCCCTCTTTATTTGGGACTTTACCGAATTTGAAAAAAGCCTGGATATCTTTTTCCTGGCTTTTAATATCTTCCTGGGTATGATCGGGTCTTTCACGCTGATGGTGGGGGGCGTCGGGGTTGCTTCCATTATGTTGGTGGTGGTGGAAGAACGTATCCGCGAGATCGGGGTGAAACTGGCCGTGGGCGCTAAACGAAAACAAATCCTCCGGCAGTTTTTTTCCGAAGCGTTGATGATTATCTTGATCGGGGGGCTTATCGGTTTTGCTTTTGCGGCATTGGTGATTGGGCTGATCCCGGTGGAAAAAATCGAAGATTATGTGGGGCATCCCCAGATCAATATTATGGTGGGTGTCGTGACGATCCTGATCCTGCTGGCGGTGGGCGCTATCGCGGGTTTGATGCCGGCGCGAAAGGCAGCTTCCACCAACCCCATCGAAGCGCTAAGGAGTCGATAATAAAATGAAGCTTCACCTGTTAAAACTTTTCCTCAATGAGTTTAAAAAAAGAAAAAAGAAGACAAGCCTTATTACGTTTGCGATTTCCTGGGGGACCCTTTCGCTGCTGTTGATGATGTCTTTTGGCAGGGGGCTCTCCAACCAATTCCGCATCGGTTTCCAGGGGCTTGGCGAAGACCTGATCCTGGTCAATGGCGGGCGTACTTCCATGGAATACCAGGGACTCCCGAAAGGTAGGACCATCCGGCTCTATATCTCGGATATCGATCTTATCCGCCGGATGATCCCGGAAATCAAACGGATCTGCCCTGAATCGTATAACACGGGTGAAATCAAGTACAAAGACCAGGAGACCAACCGTAATGTACGGGGGGTTTATGCGGACTTTGGCCCTATGCGAAACACCATCGCCCAGGCCGGCGGCCGGTTTATCAACCCGGATGATGTGACTTATTCCCGGAGGGTGGTTTTCCTTGGCTGGAAACTGGCCGAGGAGCTTTTTAAAGAGAAAAATCCCGTCGATGAAGAAATTTACATCAACCGGATGCCTTTTAAGGTGATTGGCGTGATGATGAAAAAATTGCAAAATTCCAATTACCAGGGGCTTGATTACGATCATGTTTATATTCCCCTCTCTACGATGGCGTTGGTGGATTCACAGAAGTACATCGACATGATGCATATCCAACCGGTGGAGAGGAAATATTCCCGCTATGTGGAAACCAGGGTAAAGGAGATATTGGGGGAAAAATACCGCTTCGATAAGGAAGATACGTACGCCTTGAGCGTTTTCAACACCATCGAAGCCGGGGAAATAGCGGGTAAGGTTTTCATGGGTATTGAAATTTTCCTGGGTTTGATCGGTGGGTTAACGCTTTTGATCGCGGCGGTTGGGGTGACGAACCTGATGTATGCCGTGGTTAAGGAGCGAACCCGTGAGATAGGTGTGAAGATGGCCCTGGGTGCGAAGCGGCGTCATATTGTGTGGCAATTTCTCCTGGAAGCTTTATTTATTTTTTTGAAAGGGACTTTCTGGGGGGCATTGATTGCGTTTAATATTGTCAGCCTGGTGCGCCTGGCGCCAATGAGTTACGAAATGACCAGTATCCAGTCTTATTTACTGCGGCCTGATTTTTCAACGGGTATCCTGGTAACGTTTGTGGTGGTAATGGGAATCCTGGTGTTCTTTTCGGGTATTTTCCCGGCGCTCCGGGCATCGAAGATGAACCCGGTGGATGCGCTGAGGTATGAGTAAAAGGTGATTACGATGATCGATATGCGAAACTTAAAAAAAGTATATAAAACAGGAACCATTGAATTCGAGGCCCTCAAGGGGGTTTTTTTAAAGATTGAGAATGGGGAATTTGTGTCCCTCATGGGGCCTTCGGGTTCGGGCAAGTCGACGCTGATGAATATTATCGGATGCCTGGATACGCCCACGGGGGGTTCTTATTACCTGGAGGGCCGGGATGTTTCGGGTTTGACTTTCGACCAGTTGTCCGAGGTGCGGAACCAAAAGGTGGGGTTTGTTTTCCAGGGTTTTAATCTTTTGCCGTATGCGACTGCTCATGAAAACGTGGAGTTGCCGATGCTTTATAATGGGAAAAAGACGTCGGAGCGAAAAGAACGGGTGGGTGAGCTTTTAAATATGGTAGGGCTTTATGAGTGGCGGAAGCACCGGCCCACGGAGCTTTCGGGTGGGCAGCAGCAGCGGGTGGCGATTGCCCGCGCCCTGGCCATGGACCCGCCTATCTTGCTGGCGGATGAACCGACGGGGAACCTGGATTCGAAAAGCGGCGAGGAGATATTAAACTTATTTACTTCTTTGTGGAAAGCGGGGCGAACGATTTTAATGGTTACGCATGATACGAAAATTGCTGCTTATTCACAGAGAACGGTCCATATCCTGGATGGGAAGATGGAAGCCGATATATAAAAATAAAAAAGGTCGCTTTTGAAAAAGCTCCGCAAAACTTTTGATAAATAAACAAAAGTTTTGGGAAGTCCAGAAACCTTTTTTCAAAAAGGTTTCTGGCCGCCGGAGGCGCCATTACAGAGGACGTGACGAATACCGGTCCTGTCTTTGTTTAATATCAATAGATCGGCGTCGCAGCCGGGAGCGATACGGCCTTTGGTTTCCAGTTTCAATATCCTCGACACATTGGAAGTGACCGTTTGTACGGCCATGGCCGCCTGGTGTTCGTCCTTTATTCTTTTATCGACAATAATGTCCATCAGTTCCCGGAACAGCGAAACCGGGCTTCCCTGCACCAGTTTTACCAAATTTCCGTCTTTATCGAATTCGGGAAGGGAACCGCCGGCGTCGGTGGACATGGTGATATGCTCAATGGGGACGCCACAATCCAGGAACTCGAAAAAGGCGACGGAAGGTTTGACTTCACTGTCGGGGAAATACGGGTACGCGCTGGTAGTCACATCCACATAACCTTTTTTGCCGTAAATTTTAGAGTCTTCGAAAACTTCCCTGCAGCGGTTACAGTGGGTGGGCAGGAACTGGTTAAACCGGATACCCTCTCTTTCCACGGCCTGGTAGATGAGGTCGAAAGATGGGCCGTTTTCCCCCAGGTGGATGTTGAGGATGCCGGCTTTTCCCCCCATTAAGCCGCCCACTTTGGCTTCCTGCACTACTTTGATGAATTCATTGATGGTGGGATAGGTGGAGCGGTGGTCGGCAATGGCGATTTCCCCGGCGCCGATTACTTCTTCTATCAGGGCGATATCCCTGGACACCGAACCTGTAATGGTGGGCGGCGGGACCTGGTATGAACCGGTGTAAATCCAGGCGGACATGCCTTGCTGCCTGAGGGCTTTGGCTTTCATCAGCACGGATTCGACGGTCCGGGTAATGCCGTCGGTGCCCAGGCAGCCGATAACGGTGGTAATGCCGCCTTCGATGATGGCGTCGAAGCTCACCTCGGCGGTTCGCGTGGCCGGGCCCCCTTCGCCGCCGGCCCCGGCAATGTGGATATGGGAATCGATCAGACCGGGAAACACCCACTGCTTCTCCAGGTCGATGACTTCCAGGTAGTCCCAATGGGGGGAAGTTATTTCTTGCTCTACGGCAATGATTTTCCGCCCGGCGATCAATATGTCCCGGGTCCCCAGGTACTGGGGTGAAAATACGGTTCCGTTCTTTAAAAGGGTCATTGGTTGCATTTGTATCTCCTTGGAATAATTGTCAATTGTCAATTGTTAATTATTAATTGTTAATTGTTAATTAAGCGCAGGTTTCACCTGCACGGTAATTGGGAAAAAATCCAGGGACACATTTAATGCGGAATAGGTATCCCTATCGCCGACGCTGCCGGAATATCCCACGGTATCTTTGGTCTTTCTAAAAATCATTTGCATCCCCAGTCCTGTTCCGTCTTTTTCCAGGACAAAAGAAAGTCCTTCGGACCTCTCCTGCAAGTTATCCGCCAGGCCGACGGTGACGATCTCTTTGACGCTATCCCCACCCAGGATATTGGTGTCCAGGGAGTAGGATTCATTATATTCTTTGCCTTTTTCGATCGGTTTACGTCCGGCATCGATGCGGAATTGCCCGGTCTCCAGGTTAAAAGAGTCGCCCGCTTCCAGGTAATGCAGGATGACGTTTTCTCCTTTGGGACCATAGGGGGTATCCTTCACCGTGGTTTTGGCAACATCCACCATAAGAACCCCGGAACTGCCGAACACTTCAACCGTGTTCCCCTGGCAGACCAGGGCGGTATCTTCATCTACCCCGAAACCGAGGGTATGTTTCTTCTGCTCGCGGCAGTAAATAAGCATGGGAATCAAACGCCCCAGGCGCCCGCGCTTGAGAAAGTGTTGATCGATGATGCCCCCTTTGAAAAACCCCAGGCCTTTGCTCAACCATGCTTTCTTTTTGGGCGCCGGACCGGATGGCAAAAGCTGGTATATGACCCCGCCATTGATGGCTTCCACCGGGTTTCCGTCGATGAACATGGGGTCGCTCATGATGGCGGCCCCGGCGCTGGTTCCGGCAAGCACTCCGCCTTTGTCATAGACCTCACGGATGGCCGCCAGCAGGGGCAGGTCATTGCCCTGGGCATCGATTAAAGTTTCCCTGTACCTGGCCTGGTCGCCGCCCACGAAAAAAACAGCGGTGTATTGCCGCATCTTTTCGGCTAATTCCTTGTTGCTGCCGTTTTTAGACCATTGGGACTCATCCACATCTTTGGTGGAAGGGTCGTCTTTTACCGCCAGGGGGAAAACCGTGATACGATTTTCAGGTATGCCGAACCGGGCAAAATCGTGGACATAATATTGGCCGTTTTCGGCAGGGGTCTCGGTGGCCGCCGGGATAATGGCGATACGGATGTTTTCCTTGCCGCCGCCCAATTGGATGAATTTGTCATAAACGGCAGTGTTGTTTTCGTTCAATGAGCCGCCGATAATGACCAGGCCGCCTTTGGACTCTTGCCCGGCAAATAGGATGACGCTTGAAAAGAAAATGATGGATAGAATAAATAGAATGGTTGTTTTTCTCATGGGGATATTATAATGGATTTCCAGTTTAGGTGCAATAGGCTTATTGAGGCCATAAAAATAGCCGCGAGGGTCCCGGCGGGACACCCTTAAATAGCGAAGGACCGCGAAGTAGGGGCGAACCCCCGTGTTCGCCCGCTTATTGGGTGGGGCCTCATCACGAACCGCTGTGAAATATAATAAAGCATAACAAATTCATTAACAGGTAAGATAAAAATATTTTTGAACAATAAGAAAATTTTATATTGATAGAGAAATATACTGGAATAAAATAGAAAAATATCAAAATACAAAGGGAAAACATTATGGTGCAATAGGAAAATGCCAAGATGTAATAGGAAAATGCTTTGTAGTAATGTTACATCATAACGTTTGCCTCTTACACATTTATATTTTACCTGAGCAATAGAGCATTTTACTATTACATCAAGGAATATTCCTCTTTCAATATCATATTTGCCTTTTGCAATGAAGAATGCTCCCATTACACTATGGCATCTTCTCCTTACATTAAAGAATATTCCTATTACTCTAAAATAATTTCCCACTCAAAAAGCATATTTTTTTCTTTTCTTTAAGATAAAAACCTGGTATAATGGGAAAAGGAGGAAAAATGAAATACGGAATATTAAAATTAGCCGGGAAAATCGGCGTCGCCGAAGTGGCCATAGAAAATACCCGGCGCAACCCGCACATCATGGAAAGGATAGCCCTATATAAGTATGATGAGCAGCGGCTCCAGCAGGGGGACCTGATGCTCATACGCATCAAAGGGATAACGGTCCGTTGGAACAAGGCCCAGTCGGAAAAACTGCTGGCCACCAATGCATTACATGCGGTGGTCAAGGAGGCAAAAACCGTTTACGGCAAAACCCGCCGCATCGCCCGGGTCATTTTTCAAAACCAGGAACCCCAACGACGCGCCCTGGCCCTGAACGGCCAATCCAGGCGCATATTATCTCAGTGGCTGGAAGAAGCCAGGCAATTTTACACCAATGCCCTGGTAGACCCGGAAGTCATCCGGCAGCTCTCTAATTACGGCATCACGGCGACACGCCTGGCCGAAGAAAAAAACCTGTTGGTTGAGGTAGAAAAAGCCATGGCAAACCAGGAAAAAAAGGCCGCCGAAGCCATGGAAATAACCGGCGAAAGAAAACTGGCCGCCAAAGAACTGGTCCAATGGATGAGCAAATTTTTTACTATCCTACGCCTGGCAATGGGTAAATCCCAGATGCTGGAAGCCGTAGGGATTAGGGTTAAATAAGAAAACACCGGGACAAACCGGGTTCCGCTTCTTTGAGCCGCGAAGAACGCGAAGAGACGCGAAGGAGTTGCCCGCGAAACACGCGAAAGACGCGAAAGGTTTTTTGTTTGTTTTTTGTTCATTGTCTTTTATCGAAGGGATTCTGAGACGGGAAACGGGAAAACGTAAAGAGGTTTTAATTGGGGTAGGGGCAGGCGTACCTACCCCCACGTAAAATTTGCTTTGTTAATATTATTGTTTAGGATTTATATTAACAACCATGTTCTTCCTGGTGTATTGTCCTTGATCATCTTTTCCGATAAATACAAAACGATACTCACCGACAAAACCGGGACCGGGCTGCCAATAGAAAACTCCCCTGTCTTTGTCAAGCGTCGAGCCGATGGGTAATTCTCTTAATTGGTCGCCGAAGACTAAATATCCTTCAACCCTTATCGCCTGGGGTGCAACCCCTTCATCGGAAAGATTTATTTCCACACGTTCAAGTTCTTTGATTTCGAAATTTATTATTCCATCAAAGGTGAGTGAGCGCGAATACGGGTCAAAGACGGGCGAACACGGGGGTTCGCCCCTACGTTCATCACCAACCCCTGATCCCTGACCCCTGACCCCCAATGGTTCATCGCTGGTTTCGGTATTCAAGACTGAAAAATACCGGCTCCCTATGCCATCACTATTTCCACCGGTGTCTGAAACAGTCCAGGCAATTGTGTGAAAACCGTTTGCTAACTTCGTGGTATCAAGATAGTAATAACCTACGGCCCCATTGGTATTGGCGTACCCGGGAAATAGGGCCGCAATGTCGGTACGGAAAATATTATATACCGGATGTCCTTTAACCACACCATCGATAACGACATTAATCGTGGAACCGTCCACTGGGATGCTATTGGGTTGAGGTGTCAATGCCCAACAGTAATTTACGAAATTTTTTCCCAAAGCGGTTCCGCCTTGAGTCGGGGTATCGATGGCGCCAAAGGGTTTAACCGCATGGGCGTTATCGCAGGTAATGGTTTTTGAACCCAATATGACCTCGTTTCCTTCCATATCGGTCGCTTTTGCGATCAATGTATATGCACCGTTTCCACCATTGGGTAAAAAGTGAGTTAAAAGCATATACCCCCATCCGGCCTTATAATTATTTGGATAGGATGGGTATGCCACTTCTACATCGGGGCGGGCGCCCTCCACAAATACGGCGTCGCCGATGCATGTGTCGCCATTATATATTTTAACGCTGGCTACCCCAATATCGTCAAGAGCCCAGCCGGTAACCGGGATACTATTATATATGGCAGCGCCATCCAATGGGGTCGTGAAGTCTCCAAAAGGCGCGGAGGTTTGTCCCTGGTCATAGACGCGCAACGAGACGGTTATGGTCTGTGGAGAATTGGTGGCATTGGGATCGGTGATTGTGATGGTCCCGGTATAGCTGCCTACAGCTAAACCGGTGGGATCTACTAACACCGAAAGCGCCGAATCGCCGGTTCCTGAAGAGGGAATGAACGTGAGCCATGCGGCGTTGCCGGAAGCGTTCCAGTTCAATGCGCCGCTGCCGGTATTGGTAATCAGTACTGTTTGTGTTCCGGTAACACCCCCTGAATTAAGTGCGCCAAAGGTCAACCTAGTGTGGCTTAAACCAATCACGGGCTCAGTAGTAATAAAACTCATATTGGCGCCGTAAGATGTTCCTACACTGTTGGTGGCATAGGCCCTGACATAATAGGTTGTGTTTACGTTCAACCCTGTAATAATCGCGGTAAATCTTCCCGTTCCGGCGCCATTGTCGGTTTTTGAATCGTCGGTAGTGGGATTGGTTACCGTACTCCAGCAGATTCCCCTAAAGGTTACAGTTGCGCCGCCATCTAAGGTGACATTCCCACCGCAGACAGCACTGTTCGAAGTGATTGAAGATACCAAGTCGGTCGTCACTGTAGGTGTAGTGGGTCCACCACTACATTGATCTTGATGGGCTTCCCAATCCGGGTCATAATTTCTGAGCCAGGCCCTAAGCTCCGGATCGGTTACGGAAAGACAGTTATAACCAATATCTAAACTGGAAAGGAATGTTAAATTTCTAAAACGTGAAGGGATGCTCCCGCTCAGTTGGTTTTCATGCAGCCAAAGAATTTGCAAAATACTGAGATTGCCTAATTCAGGAGGGATACTACCGCTCAACTGGTTATTGAACAAAAAAAGATTTTGCAAGTTACTGAGATTACCTAATTGAGAAGGGATGCTCCCGCTCAACTGGTTATTGAACATAAATAGTTCTGTCAAATTACCGAGATTGCCTAATTGAGAAGGAATACTGCCGCTCAGTTGGTTTTCATGCAGCCAAAGAGTTTGCAAATTACTGAGGTTGCCTAATTGAGGAGGGATTCTGCCGCTCAGTCGGTTATAGTCCAAATTTAGCTCTGTCAAATTGCTGAGATTGCCTAATTCAGGAGGGATGCTGCCCCTCAGTCGGTTCTCTCCCAATAATAGCGCTTGCAAATTACTGAGATTGCCTAATTCAGGAGGAATACCGCCACCCAATTGGTTGTTTTCTATCATAAAACATTGCAAATTACCGAGATTGCCTAATTCAGAAGGGATGTCGCAGCTCAGCCGGTTACAGCCCAGCTCAAGCCAAAACAAATTACCCAGAGTTCCTAATTGAAATGGGATACAGCCGCTCAGTTGATTTTGGTACGTCGAAATGTATTGCAAATTACTGAGATTCCCTAATTCAGGTGGGATATTGCCGCGCAATTGATTTGAGTCCATTATAAGGTATTGCAGATTACTGAGATTCCCTAATTCAGGTGGGATGCTGCCATTCAGATAGTTTAATTCCAGAGAAAGAATATTCACATTATCTCCTGAAAGAATAACTCCATACCAATTTCCTTCGGTCCCCGGCATAGCAAATCCATCGGTATCCAGGGGAGGATTCTTCCAACCGCTATTATCGCCCCAGCCATCTCCGTTTGTGTTATTGTACAATGCAATCAATGCCGCTCGCTCCGAAGCAGGAATGGCGCCAAAAGTAAAATTTGATAATTGAACTACCACAATAATTAAAAAACAAAAAATTTTCTTCTTCATGTTTCCTCCTTATCCTATGCCTAATTATAAATGGAAGGGGTTGTTTTGACAATAGGACTAAAGTCCCTTATTTAAAAAAGGGACTTTAGTCCCGGCGAATTAAAAGGCAATAATTTTGTAAATCCACTTTCAAAACAGGAGCATTCTGCCGCCGGAGACGGCGGGCCAAGATGTCCAGGATGGAGACAGGCCAATTTCCCTCCTGGCGGAAGATGATCAACAGGACGGCAGTCTCCGGCGTGAATGCGCCGAAGCCCTGGGCAAGTTAGGGGAGAAAGACATAGCCGTGGATATACTCATCAACCTATACCTGGCGGAAACAGATAAATATGAAAAGAAGGCCCAATTCATTTATGAATCCTTGTGGGAGTTGACGGCGCTTTAAAGAAGGAAGAGGGGAAGCTAGGAAACGAGAAAGAGAGGAAAAAGCTGAAATGAAGAAGATGAATTAGGGGTCAGGAATCAGGAATCATGGATCAGGGATTAGGGGTTAGGAATAGGACAAGGGAAAATTTTTCCAACAAGTGAATTCCCGAGTATTACAAAATAAGGTTGCAAAATTCTTTATTTTAGGTTATAAACAGTGTGATGAATAAAAACCCGCTTGATTTCCGCAAGGTGCGCCACGAGACAGGAGCGAAGGAAATATGAAAAAGATAAGTAATAAACCACCAATAGCCTCTGATCGCGACACAATGCGAAAGGAATACGATTTTAGTGAAGCTGTTCGGGGTATTACCGCAATCAGATACGCCCAGGGCGCCAATGTTGTCGTCATAGACCCCGAGGTCTTGGACGTTTTCCCTGACTCATTGACTGTTAATGAAACATTGCGTGCCCTTGCGCCAGTCCTGCGCCGACAACGTGCTTCAAAGACTCATAAAAAAACTCACCTAACAATCAACTCCAGCGGGCGACGTTCGGAAGCCACCGAACGTTTGCGTTAATGAGGAAAAAAGCAGGGATCAGGATTCGATTCCCGTAGGGGCGAACCGCCGTGTCTCCGTGTTCGCCCGTTTATTGGGCGGGCCTCCGGCCCTCCTATAACAAAATAAATTCGAAATTCGAAATTCGAAACAAATTCAAAAAGGGCAAAAAAAATCTGGCATAGAAATATAAATATTGACAAAAGAGCCGCTTTCATATTATTATTGTAAGTGTAAAAAGGTGAGCAAAATGAGCAAAGACAAAAAAGTTGCCGGTAAAAGTACGATGGGGCGTATAAAACGTCGTCCGCTCTATCGAATTGAGGAGACATCAACCCCCTCCTACCCGGTCCGAGAAATAATGACCCCGGTTAAACGTGGTACAGTTAGCCGGCTAGCCATAAGAAAAGCAGTAAGAGAAGTAATTGCGGCGCGAAGCGTTTCCAATGCATCCTGATTATTCAAAAGACGTCTTTATCAATTGCCCGTTCGATGAAGCTTATAAAGATATCTTCTTCGCCATTATCTTTACAGTGTTCGATTGCGGTTGCAATGCACGTTGCGCACTTGAGATAGAAGACAGCAGTGAAGTAAGAATTGAAAAAATCGTGAAAATCATCAAAAGCTGCAAATATGGTATTCACGATATATCTTTAACAGAATTAGACAAGAAGACAGGATTACCACGTTTTAATATGCCCCTTGAATTAGGAATGTTTCTAGGGGCAAAACGCTTTGGGAATCGTGTACAACGGGAAAAAGCGTGTTTAATATTGGATAAAGAACGTCACCGTTATCAGCAATTCATCTCTGATATTGCCGGACAGGATATTCAATCACACCAAAATGATGTCCACGAAGTAATCAAGGTTATAAGAAATTGGCTTCAAAATATATCGCAACACTCTGTAATACCAGGGGGCAATGAAATCCTGAGACGTTATCAACTGTTAAAAGCCGACTTACCTTTTCTCTGTGAAAAATTGAAACTGGTTACTGATGAACTGATTTTTAATGATTACATCAATATTATCTCTATATGGCTGAAAGAGAACCCATCATTTTCCTTTAAAGGCTGAATTTTATCGATTTTCGTAACATACCGGAGGAGGCAAATCGTTATGACTGAACTTATCCTGTCTGTGTCTGGATCCGGTTTGTTGACCGGGTTGGCTGTTCGATTCCTGGCTTTTGCCGCGAAGAAAACGGTTAAGGCCATCGGGGACCTGGTTTCCGAAGGTGAAGCAAAAGCGGTCCTGGCGCAAGCGTTCATGGAATTTAAAGAAAGTTCCGTCGGAGGCAAGGGCGCTAAGGATGAAAAAATCCTGCTTGAAGTGTTCAAGGAGTTTTTTATCGATGACCGGACCGTAGGGGAATTCCAATTGGTGTTTGACGCCCAGGGCGAAAAAGTGGATTTTAACCTGCTGGAGGAGATTTTTGTAGGGATTTGTATTGAGAAAGGAATCGAAATCCCGGCGTTTAATTTTTTCCGGGCCGTTTCGCATGTCATTAAAGAGATCGAACAATTGGCCCAAAAGAAGGGAAAATTCCAGGAAATGTTTCAAACCGCGCACCTGAAAGAGATTTGTTCATCCTTGCAAAAACGGGGTACGGAACCCAATATGACGTTTGCGCGGTTCAAATACTTAAATCAGTTGATTAAACACAATAACCGGCTGTTGTTTGTGGGTATTCTGGACCCCAAAGAAAAGAAAGATATCGAACTGCCATCGGTTTTCATAATGCCGCGGGTGACGGAAAATGTCCCGGCGGAGGATGACTCTGTGTTGACGCTGGAAAGACAGGGCGATGACGAATTCACCGGCGAGTATAGCCAATTGCTACGCGTGCTGATGCCTAAAAAAGAAGAAGAAAAGCCGACGGTGAAGTTTGATAAAGTGTTCGAAGAAAGCCCAAACCGGCGTTTCGTGGTGTTGGGCAAACCCGGATCCGGAAAATCCACGCTGTTGAAATACCTGATGCTGGAAGCGGCGCGGATGCACCTGGAATATCACCGGGACAGCGACCACCTTCTTTTCCCAATCCTGGTGGAAATTCGCAAGCTGGAACATTCTTTCGGTAAGACAAAGGAGCCGGGTTACAATATCCTGGATTTTCTCTATGATTCCATGCGCACTCACTACAATTTAACCTTGCCCAAAGGTTTCTTTGAAAAATACCTGGACAGCGGCCGGGCGCTGTTGTTGTTCGATGGGTTGGACGAAGTGGCGGCCGAAGGCCGGCGGGCTGAAATCAGGCAAATGATCGCTACGTTTGTGACCGGTCATCATATGAACAATACCGTGATTGTAACCTCCCGGATTGAGGGGTACAAACGGGCGCAATTTTCTACCACGGAGTATCGCTATTTTACCATTGAAGATTTCGATGATGAAGAGATTGCTGCCTTTATCCACCGCTGGTATTGCAGCCGATTGGCCAATGAAGTCGAAGCGGATACCAAAGCCGCCGACCTGGAAAAAGCCTTTGAGAAAAAGCCGCGCATAAAGGAGTTGGCCAGGAACCCTTTGTTGTTAACCATTATCGGTATTATCCACCGCTACGAGGCGCAACTCCCGGAGGACAGGTTGGTACTTTATGACAAGGCGACGGATGTGCTGCTTGATAAGTGGGATAATGTAAAAGAGATTATCGATGAGAAATTCAAATTAGCGCACCGCCGGCGTTTCCTGTGTCAATTGGCGTTTCATTTGCAGTCCCTGGAAAAGGGAGATGAGGCCGGGAACATGATCGATCGTAATGAACTATGCAGGATTTTGCTGGCGGATTTTTGCAAGATTTTTAACTGCGAGGGTTGGGGGGCGCAGGAATTGGTGAATGATTTTTTGGAAACGATTCGATCTCGGGCGGGGCTGCTGGTGGAGCAGGCGCCGGATCAATATGGTTTTGTTCACAAAACCTTCCAGGAATATTTTGCCGCCCGCTGGATTGCCAATGAAACACCCCTGAATGACAACCTTCAGATCAGGTCCGATTATGTGGATAAATTTATCGATAATGCTTTCTGGCATGAAACCCTCATCTTGGCGCTGCAGGCCCTACCCAAGACACAGGCACTTAATGTATTGAAACATATTCTGGACAGGGATACACGGAAAATAGAACCCTATTTCTATCACAATCATTATTTTGTCATGAAATTCATCGCTGAGCAAGGTCGTTGGCTTGGCAATAGAAAGTTCGTGGAAAAACAGATCCATGATTTTTTCCGTTTCTCATGGAATGATGGTAAAGACAGGGGTTTAAACAGCAATTACACATGGAAGAGATTTAGAAACTGGGTATCCTCGGTAAGTGATTCTATGGTCGGTTCTATTCTCTCAGGGATACCAATCCCCATCTCAGAAGAAAAAAAACTGGACAATAAGTTCTGGCTTTCCCTCGCCCAGACCATGAGCAGGAATAATATGAAAAACAACTTTGTAGAAATATTACTTCGACTGGCAGAAAATGAGAAACAGGACCTCGATCTCCGATGTTCCTGCATTGACGCCTTGGGAGAGTTAGGCTTTAAAGACAAAGGCCTGGTGGAACGATTATTTCAGCTTGCGGAAAAAGAGAAACAAAGCGATTCTCTGCTGTGCTCCCTCTCTAAAGACTTAGCGGAACGATTACTTCATCTAGTGGAAGATCAGAAACATGGGGGGGATTTCTGGCTTACCATTTTTCAGGACGTGGGCTGGTTGGGAAGGATAGGAAAAACCGTAGAAATATTACTTCAACTGGCAGAAGATGAAAATCAGAACGGCGATCTCCGAGGTTACTCTGCCGAAGCGTTGGGTAATTTAGAATTGAAAGATAAAACCGTGGGAGAGCGCTTACTTCACCTGGCTGAAGATGAGAAACAGGACGGCATTCTCCGGCGTGAATGCGCCCAAGCAGTAGGAAAGTTAGGCATGAAAGACAAAGCCGTGGATATCCTCATCAACCTCTACCTGGCGCAAAACGATAAATATAAAAATGGGGCCCAATTCATTTATGATTCCTTGTGGGAGTTGACGGCGGTGTAAAGAAGGAAGAGAGGAAGCGGGGAAGAGCGGAAAAAGCTGAAGAGAAAAAGATGAATCAGGATTCAGAGATCAGGGGTTAGATTCCCGTAGGGGCGAACCCCCGTGTTCGCCCGTTAATGACCGGGCCTCCGGCCCTCCTATGATAAAGGCTTTTTTTCCTGGCGTGCAATGCCTCCTTAAATGTGATATAATCTATAAACAAAATGAGGAAATAAACAAATGGAACTTAATTATAATGTAGCTAGCCGGTCGAAAAAAATGGTTGAAAGTTATTTTTTTCTAATCCGGAATTTACCGGATAAAGACAAGCTCGCCTTGATCGCTAAAATCTCAAACTCCATTATCCATGGGAAAAATACCCAGAAGAGAAAGGGGGAAAAAACAAAAGCGGAAATATTGGCCGAAACCTACGGCAGCTTCCAGTCTACTCAAACCGCCGACGAAATTATCGAGGAAATCTATAATTCAAGACACTTTAGAGACAAAAACCATCGATTATGAAAAAATATTTACTGGACACAAATATCTGCATCTATCATATTAAAGGACATTTAATCGATGATTTTGATCTATTAATAGGCTGCAGTGCGATCGCCAATGGTTTAATCCTGGTAACACGCAATGAGAAGCATTTTAATAGACTGTCTTCATTGAAGATAGAAAATTGGGCGAAATAAGAGCCGGGAATTAGGGGCTCAGGGCTCAGGGCGCAGGGGTTAGATTCCCGAAGGGGCGAACCCGCCTTGTTTCCATGTTCGCCCATTAAATGGCCGGTCCCCCGGGAGAGTCGGCAATAGCTGCGCGAGTATGCCTTGTGAAACAGGGGGCGTAAAAACGTGGATTTTGTCGATCGTGGTTACAGGCATGCAGAAATTAATCCCGCCTACCTGACCGGGAAAATCCCTTTTGAAGAATTCAAACCCCACCCCCCCACCAGAGGTATAATCAACTATTAAAGAACAAAATTTTCCACTTTAGAGGTGTGATTTCATGTAAATGAGGAAACACTTCCTGATTAAGGGGAATGTAAAAGTGTTTAAATGCGGCAGCTTATCGCTCGACCGGCGCTCTCACGGGCATGTACCGCCGCATCCTGCAAGTGATAACCGGCCTTGAAACGCCGTCGGCGCCTTTAAAGGAAAGCCCCTATTACCTTCTCCATGATATGGCCGAAGGGTGGACTTGATAAGAATAATATTTTTCGCTAAAATGATAACTCATGTTAGCAGAAAATAGAAAGGATAACACATTGCAATTCAGCGTTGAAGTCGTCCTGGTGGAACCTGAAATCCCCCAGAATACCGGCAACATTGCCCGAACCTGTGCGGCCCTGGGCTGCAAATTGCATTTAATCGAACCCCTGGGTTTTTCCTTGACGACCCAACGTTTACGACGCGCTGGCGTCGATTACTGGAACCTGGTGGAAGTCGAACGACACCCGGATATGGAGACATTCTTAAGAACCCATACCGGGGGTGTCTTTTACTTTTTCACGCGGAAAGCGCAGCGTTGTTACCACGAAGTCGAATTCCGCGGGCGAAACTATTTTGTTTTCGGAAAAGAGTCTACCGGACTTCCCGATGGGCTTATCGCCCAATACCCGGGTCATTGTTTACGTATTCCCATGCGTCAGGGTATGCGGTCCCTGAATGTTTCCAATGCCGCGGCCCTGGCGCTCTATGAAGCCTTTCGCCAGAACAATTTCCCCGGCTTCTAATTGCGGGCGGCGCCCGCACCCTAAAAAGGTCCTTCGGGCCATTTATTCCTTTTTCCTTTTAGTTAGGCCATTAACTGCCAGGATGATCAGTATGCCGAGTATTATCAGCATAAAGCCGATAATGATTCCATTATACCCCAGGTCCCCGGAAAGAAACCGTGAAAGTCCTCCAAACATTTACCTGCTCCTTTTTTTGTTTTCAAGCACGCTGAATAGTATAACCCATAAGCCAAAAAAATGGTAGAGTTAAACCCATATTCACCTGGGGGGTTGCTCGTTTTTTTAACTCCGCTGAATTTGAAAAATTCCAGGGCGACCCTTTGAAAATTACTCCTGTTTGTGGTATCTTAGAAAGCATGAGATGTATGAAGCAATTCATATCGATTATCGCATGCCAGTTATTTTTGGCCGCTTCTTTTTTATTGGCGGAAAATAATAATGGCTTTACCATCGTCGTCGGGAAAGACGCAGGCGATGCAGGCGCCGTAATGGTGGCCCACAATGAGGACGCCGCCGGGAAAAATTTATTCGCGGATGTCCAGATCATCCCGCCCATCGCCCATATTCGCGGCGCGGTAGTAGCATTAAAAAATAACCCGGTAATCCCCCAGGTTACCATGACCTATGGGTTTCTGCGGATCCAGGTCCCGGGTATCGATTCCAGCGACTCCTATGTGAACCGGGAAGGCGTTGTAATCACATCCAATGCCTGTAAGTCCAGGGAAGACCGGCCGGACTTCACCGGCGGCGGCGTCGATCTCTTACTGGTACGCCTGATGGCGGAACGGGCTTCTTCAGCCAGGGATGCCGTGGGAATTGCCGGGCGCTTGTTAGACATCTACGGGTATTACGCTTCGGGTAGAAGTTTCGCCATTGCCGACGCCAAAGAGGCCTGGCTGCTGCAAATTGTCAGTGGGAAACACTGGGTCGCCCAACGGGTCCCGGATGACCAGGTCGCCGTGGCGGCCAATTGTTACACCATCGAAGCAGTGAACCTGCAAGATAAAGACAACTTCATGGGTTCCAAAGACCTACTGGAATATGCCGGCAAACGGGGCTGGTATCAACCTAACCGCCACGGCCCATTCAATTTTGCCAGGGACTATTCCACGCCTGGTAATTGGGATGCCAAAAAGAATACCTTGCGCCGGTGGCGCGCCCTCAATTTAATAGCGAAAAAGAAGTATAAATTGGATTCTCCATTCCCCTTTGCTTTTCCCGTGTCTAAAAAGTCCGTCAAGCTAACCGATTTATTCCGGGTGCTTCGGGATCATTACGAAGATACGGAGTATGATGTAACCGACAATTACAAAAAAGGCTCGCTCAACTCCACCATAAACCGGGCCATTTGTACAGACACAACCCGCTATTCTTTTATCGCGGAGTTGAGGTCCGGGTTCCCGCCGGAGATCGCCAACCGTATCTGGGTGGCTTTCAGGCGGCCCGATTCCAATGCCTACTCTCCCTGGTACACCTCCATGCCCGTGCTGCCGGAGGGGTACACCATCGACGGCGACGGTACAGCGGTCAAGAACTATTCTCAAAAGCCGCAAAGTCCCGTTACCCTTACCCCTGATTATGCTTACTGGCATTATGCGAAATTATCCGATCTGGTGGACCGGGATTATAAATCGCACATCAAACCGGTCATTAAAGAGTGGGAAAATTTCGAGGATTACGCCCAGAAATCCCTGAAAAAAATGGAAAAAGAATTCGACTACCTGTTAAAAACCGATAAACATATTGCGGAAAAAATAATCACCAATTACATTCACAGGCTGGAATACAGGAAATGGTTCCTGACCATACAATTGACCCGGCAGCTAGAAATCTAATTATCAAAACTAAAAGCTTTTGTGGGGGGTCTAAGGGGGGCAGAACGGCATTTTCTCGAAAAGAGCCCCCCTTAAATCTTTTTAATCAGTTCCATTACAATTTTTTCCGCCAGGACTTGTGGGCTGTCGGCTTTTGTAGTTAATCGCGTATTCATCGGGTAATGGGGGTCTTTGCCCGAATCCCCCCTAGCGTTTTCCGCCAGGAAAATGGTTGTCCGGGTTTTCACATTGATGATCCTGATTTTCATCTTAACCCGGGAGCTATTAATGCCGCCGTAATAGAAATCTTTCAACTCGCCCACCAGGATATAGTCGAAATTTTTTGACTGTTTATCATCCAGCAGGTAGAGGATACGGTCTTCTTCGCTTTCGCCCAGCCTGGGCCAGGGAGAATTGGCCACCAGGCCCACCACCTTAAACTTTTTAGATTTAAGCAGCCGGGAATGGAAAAGTTCAGCCGCTTGTGCGCCGGCGTCGCCGGCGTAAGAAGGTTCCTTAAAGTTAAAAATGAGAATAGAAGACCGGCCCAGGTTTTGGCGTTTCAAGTCCAGGAAAACTTCCAGGCTTTTATCCGGTTGCAGGGCAGCGCAGCCCGCCGTTAAGATAACTATTAATACGAGAGCGCTTATTTTTTTCATGAAAAGATTATACCTTATTTACAAAAAAAATAAAACCATTGCCCCCGGCAAGTCAGGACCTTTTTGAAAAAAGGTCCCGACACCCCCAAAAACTTTTGATAAACCTATTTTGCAGTTGCGCCCTTTATTACGGTTTTGTAGCTCTCGATAACCAGTAAAATCGCCAGCCCCATTAAAATACAAGCGATAATCCCCACAGTGGAAAACCCATATTTACCGATCAAAATCACCAACGCCCATAAGGTCATGATATTCATAAAGAGCATCGGGACTATTACGAAACCCAATTTCTTACCCAGTTTTTTCAACCAAACCGCAATCACCAACAGGACCAACCCGGCCAGCAATTGATTCGTCGCGCCAAAAACAGGCCAAATCGCTTTCCACGCAGGGAGTGGGTTGCCCTGGGGGTCTTTCAACGTAATAAGCACAAATATGGCCGGCAGCAATACCGTGGCAAAGGTTGAAAAATAACGGGACCTAGCCCCCTTCAAATTGAAAAACTCCTCGAATATATACCGCCCCAACCGCGTAGCCGTGTCAAGGGTAGTTAAAATAAAGGTAGATAACGCCAACAGCGCGAATGAGTAGCCCAGTTTCGCCGGGACCCCGAAAAAGGATAAGAATTTGCTCATGCCGGTGGCATAAACGATCAACGGGGGTTTGGAAACCAGGTCGTCCCCCTGGGCCATCATAATAACGGTAGCCAGGGCAATTACCGCCACGACGCCTTCAATCAACATGGCGCCATAGCCCACCAACCGGGTATCGGATTCCTTATCCAATTGCTTGGAAGAAGTCCCGGAAGCAACGACCGCATGAAAACCGGAACAGGCCCCGCACGCAACGGTAATAAACAAAATGGGAAATAACGAACCCAACACGGGGTCCGACCATGTTTTAAAGGCAGGATATTGCATGACAAAACCGCCGAAAATGATGCCCATGAACCCGCCCAGGACCGAAGCATAAAGAAGATAAGAAGAAAGATAATCCCTGGGCTGCAGTAAAATCCAGACGGGGGTCGTAGACGCCGCGAAACAATAAATAACCAGGAGAATATCCCAGGTTTTAGCCGGGTCTCCGCCTATAAACGCCGGTATGGTTTGGGCATCGATGGGAATAAGCTGCCCCAACCATACACACACAAAAACCAGGGGAACAAAAATCAGCGACGCCCACAAAACTGAGACTTTCAACCGATAAACGACGATGCCGAAACCGACGGCCAGGACCATAAATAAAATAGAAGAAGTGGCCACCCCGCCGTCCTGGACAAAGGTAGATGACGTCAAATCCGTGAATACAGTTAGTACATATATCAGTGACAACCATATGAAAAGCAGGAGGAGTTTATAAGCCAGAGGCGACATATATTCCCTGGCGACTTCGGCGATGGAGCGGGCTTTGTGGCGTATCGAGGCGATAAGCGCCGAAAAATCATGCACGCCGCCGATAAAGATGGACCCCAGTAGCACCCATAATAAAGCCGGGAGCCACCCGAAAGCCAGGGCCGCCATGATAGGACCGACAATAGGGCCAGCGCCGGCAATAGAAGAAAAATGATGCCCCAATAAAACCGAACGGTGAGCCGGAACGCGGTCTACTCCATCGTAATCGGTATGGCTGGGGGTTGCCCTGTTATTATTTATATCGTAACGTTTTTCCAGGAATTTTCCATACCATATATAAGCCACAGCAAACAAGACAATCGTAATGAGTGGAATGATGATTAACATGATTCTATCCTTGCAGGGTTTCAAGAACTCGTATCAGCCTGTCCATTTCTTCGAGGGTGTTATAATGCACCATGCTTACGCGCACCACCCCGTCCTGTGGCGCCAGGCCCAGGTCTTCGATCAGCCTCCGGGCGTAAAAATCGCCGTAACGGATCCCGATCTTATGCTTATCCACTTCGGGCGGAATCGTACTGCTCTTCACATTTTTAATTACAAACGAAACCGTCGGCATACGCACACTGCGCCCGGATTCTTTTTTCCCGATAATACGAACATCGGAACGGCTGTTCAAAAAGTCCAACAACCGGGCGGACAGGCCTTCCTCGTGCTCTGCAAAACATTCATACGCCAATGCGGCGGCGTCCCGCAGCCCTTTGACCTCGCGGCCCCCGGCTTGGCCGGCGTGAACCTCTGCCAGTCCGGTGAGATAATCGCCGATCCCGGTTATACCGTAACTCAATTCATAATTGGAACTCCCCGGTTGGAATTTATAAGGCACATCGTTCTCAGCGATGAAAAAATGATTCACCCCGGGCATTCGCAATAAATGCGCTTTTTTACCATAAAGCACAGAATAATGCGGACCGTATACCTTATAAAAACTAAATGCATAAAAATCCACATCCAGTTGGCGAACATCCGGCAGCGCATGCGGGGCGTAAGCCACACCGTCCACGCAAATCATGGCCCCCCGTTCATGCACAAAGGAAGCAATTTGTTTGATGGGGTTGATGGTTCCCAGGATATTGGAAGCATGAGTCAACGCCACCAGTCGCGTTTTTTCCGTCATCAGTGCGGCGAGGTCCTCCAGGTGAAGTTCCAGGGTCTCTGGGTTCACCCGCCAGGTTTTAATGATCATTCCCCTTTTTTCCAGGTTTCTCCAGGGGCCGATATTGGCCTCATGGTCGCAATTGGTAACAATCACCTCATCGCCGGGTTTAAACGTCTCTACCAGTGACAGGGACAAGAGTTTCATCAGCATGGTGGTAGAAGACCCCAGGATGACCTCACATTCATCTTCAGCATTAACCAACTCTGCCGCGACCCGCGCCCCGGCTTTCACCCGTTGACCGGCCAATTGGGAAATCTCATAAGAAGCGCCCAATTGCACGTCCGAGGTCATTAGATACTGGTGAATCCTGTCTGCCACCTGTTTCAAAGTTTGCGAACCGCCGGCGTTATCGAGAAATACCCACTCCCCGGCCAGCGCAGGGAATTGCGCCCTGACAAAATCGATAGCTAATTTCATTTATCCTCCATTTTCGTAATGCGTAGAGAATTTCTCCCTCAATTTTTCCAATTTGTCCTTGGGTAAGTAATGTCCCATATACCCACATTTCAGACAGACATATGAACGGCTCCTGTACCCGTGAACGGTAAAAACGCCGGTGGGCACAAAAGTATTGGCCGCGGTGCCGAGATAACCGAAACACAAATCAGTGCTGCCACAGGACATACAGTTAAAAGTAATATTTTTTTCACCTATCATTGTTTAACCTCCAGTAAGATATTATATCATTTTCAAAAGGGAAATTACATCGGGGGGTAACTTTCATCAGCGAATGTAATATTTTTCTTTTGCTTACCCCAGTTTTTCAGGTGTTCTATATAACTTTCGATATCATGGCTATCGATCACATAGGGATTGAATTCGAGGAATAATTCGAGAAACAGGTCCCCGATCATTCTCAATAACCTGCGTTGCCCGTTGTTTTCTCCATCGGAATTGTCCCCTGAATTGTCCCCGTTTTCCGTATCCTGTTCAAGCTGCGTGCCCGGTATGTTTCGTGGGGCGATACCCGGGGCTTCGTAATTAGGGCCGGGTTCAATGTCGGGGAGTTCTTTGGTAAAAAAATTCTTGAAACGGGACCAGTTTTCCGATTCCTCCCTGGGTGTTGAAACTACCGGTTTTAGCTCTGAAAAAAAACGGGTAAAATATTGTTTGAAGGTTTGCCAATCATGGGATATTTTTCCTTTATTAAAGCCACCCAATAAATGCTCGCTAAAATACCCGGACAAAAAATAACGCAGGGTTTTTAAGTCGGATAAACACTCGATGAATTTTAAAGCGCCTTCCCGGTCAATATATACGATATTGCCCACGTCCCTGTACTCCCATATTTTTTTGATGCAAGGTGGGAGCACGGTAACGATGTCGTTGTATTTGGCAAAAAGGAAACACCGCCGGCCCAGGTAAGTATTGTTGAAGGCATCGGCAAAATCCCCGTCCCCTACCCGCGGCGCGCCGAAAACATAGAGGCCGTTTATCATAACGCCGTGACTCCCTTTGTATTCGTTTACAAACCGGGCGCCCGCCAATAGGGCCAGGGCGCCGCCCATGCTGTGGCCCGTCACCCACAGCCGCTGCTTTTTCCCGGGCTGTATGCGGGTTCTAATTTCCGGCCAGACGGAATCCAGCGCCGAACTAAAGCCTTTATGGACGCTGCCGAAAGATGCCATGGGGATAAGCCTTGCCCTGATATCCGTTTCCAGGTTAAGCGTATTATCCAGCACGGTCCCCCGGAAACAAACAATCACATCCCGGCGCTTCCGGAGGATAAAGGCCAGGATTTTCATATCTTCGGAATACGCATATTGGAAATTTTTGAACCCCCAGGCAGAGGCTGTTTTTCTCTTTCTTTCCATGTCCTCCAGGAAATCCTCCTGGGTTTTATAATCAATCGATACGGCAACCCCGAAGGGATAGGCCCACTCCGCAAGTTTGGCCAGGTAAAGCGCCACGCGAAGATCGCAGCCCTTAAAGTTCACGGGAAAATCCATCCTGGCGTTTCGCGTCGCTATTTTGGCTTTTATTCTTTGAACGATTATTTTAAACATCTTGTTTTTACCGGTATTTTGAGGTAGAATTATACCATGTTTAGAAAAAAATCAGAAAAAATAAGTGAAGAAAAAAAAACGAAAGAGGTCGGCGCCTTCAGGGAGTACTTCGAGCTGTTCGCGGAGACTTTGATATATGTCTTCTTCGTGATGACTTTCCTGCTCCAGTCCTTTGTTATTCCCACGGGGTCCATGCAAAACAATATCCTCATCGGCGACCACCTGCTGGTCAATAAAGTCGCCTACTCCCGTTTCCCGGGTTCCCTCGACGATATCATATTTCCCCAGAAAGAGATCACACGGGGTTCTATCGTTACTTTCAAAGCGCCCGCGGAAATGGATAAGGAGTATGTGAAACGGGTCATCGGCCTGCCGGGAGAAACCGTAAGAATTATCGACAAGAAGGTCTATATCGATGGCAAACTGTTGGCTGAACCCTATGCCCACTTCGATGATGCAAATATCATGGGCAGCGGTTACGGGGATAATTTTCCTTTGCAGCAGCCCCGGTACATCGATGTATTGGGCAAAATCTCTTTTTTGCCTTTTTATATCAACGATGAGAATGGCTTCGTGGATTCGAAAAGAACAATGGCCGTTTGCGACAAGTTCAAAGATGCTGTGCTGGATATGGATAATGAAAAAGTGTTCAGGGTCCCGAAAGACTATTATTTTTGTATGGGCGATAACAGGGACCACAGCTATGACTCGCGGTTCTGGGGACCCGTGCCGGCAGGTTATATTATCGGCAAACCATGGCGCATTTACTGGTCCTATGAGTCCACCACTGAAGAATACCTGACCCCCGGGATTCAACATAAAGCCAAAGACATCGCCATGACCTTCATCAATTTCTTTTCCAAAACCCGCTGGGAAAGAACCATTAAGAAAATTGAATGATGAATGATGAATGATGAAGAGTGAATGGTGAATGGTGAGCAGTGAGGGGTGAATAGGAGCAATGATGGCAAAGAAAGCATTGATTACGGGCATTACCGGGCAGGATGGTTCCTACCTGGCAGACTTTTTATTGGAAAAAGGCTATGAAGTGTACGGCATGGTCAGACGGTCCAGCATGGAAAAATTCGATCGCATCGACCATATCAAAGACCGGGTTCATATAATGCAAGCCGATCTATTAGACCAGTTCTCCATCATTAAACTGCTGGAAGAAGTACAGCCGGATGAACTGTATAACCTGGCGGCCATGAGTTTCGTGCCCACGTCGTGGAACCAACCGGTGCTGACGGCTGAATTTACCGCCGTGGGCGTGACGCGAATGCTGGAGGCCGTACGCGCCTTCAACCCACGCATCCGCTTCTACCAGGCCTCCTCCTCGGAAATGTTCGGGAAGGTAAAAGAAATCCCCCAAACCGAAACAACTCCTTTTCACCCCCGGAGCCCCTACGGCGTGGCCAAGGTTTACGGACATTGGATTACCGTCAATTACCGCGAAAGCTACGATATTTTCGGCGTCTCCGGTATTCTCTTTAACCATGAATCGCCCCGCAGGGGCCTGGAATTTGTGACCCGAAAGATAACTTACAATTCCGCCAGGATCAAACTGGGCCTGGCCAAAGAACTAAGATTGGGCAACCTGGATGCCAAACGGGATTGGGGATTTGCCGGCGACTATGTAAAAGCCATGTGGCTGATGCTCCAACAACAGGAACCCGACGATTTTGTCATTGCCACGGGCGAAAACCATTCGGTAAAAGAATTGGTGGAAGCCGCTTTCTCCTACCTGGACCTGGATTATAAAGATTTTGTGATGATCGATGAACGCTTTATCCGGCCGGCAGAAGTGGACACCCTGATCGGCGACAGCTCAAAAGCTAGAGAAAAGCTGGGCTGGATACCTGAAGTTAAATTCCAGGAACTGGTGAAAATGATGGTGGACGCCGATATGAAACTGCTGAAAAAAGAATACCATCTAAAATAAAAAGGGCCGCGGACGCACACGGACGGGCTGGGAGAGTTTATTTTCCCCGGATTATTTCCATTAATTTTTTCGCCGGATTCGCTAACACGGATGAAATAATTTCTTTAAAGTGGTTTATATACCTCGCCGCGGTTTCATCACAAAACAACGCGGTACAATATTCTAACCTAAATTCTAATCCATTTCCCGATTCCACCGCTATTAATGTTAAATCACGCCTGACCACCCTATGTTCATACGCATAAGGCTTTATCTTCAACGCCCCTGTCTTAACTACCGGTAATGCTGCTGCCGCGTCATGAGCGCTTTGCAGCGCAAACATGACATCGAACAAGGGGTTACGCCCAATGGGCGTTTTTAATGCCGCTTTTTCCACTAACTCCTCAAACTGGTAATCCTGGTTCTCAAACGCCTTTAATATCTTCTCTTTGACTTCCTTGAGAAAATCTGTAAACCGCATCTCACCCGAAGGCCTGATACGAAGCGCCAGGGTGTTGGCAAACATGCCGATTATTCTCTCTAAACCGGGATGCCTTCGTCCAGGCACGGGCGTCCCGATAACGATATCCCCCTGCCGGCTTAATTTCGCTAAAAATATGCCGTATAGCGCCAGCAATACCATGAATAACGTAACTCCTTCGGAAGCGGCCAGTTTATTCAAGGCCACTGTCTCTTCTTCACCCATCGCAAAGATGACAAAACTTCCTTCGAAACTCCGAACCTCCGGCCTGGCATAATCGGTGGGTATGTTTAATTGGGGTGTTTCCCCGGCATACTCCCGCAGCCAGTACTCTTCCTGCTCCCTGAGCGATTCCCGCACTGCCCTGCTCCTCCGCCACTCCGAATAATCCCGGTAACGTATCTTTAACCGCGGTAACCGTTCGCCCCGGTAAAGTTGAATAACTTCATCCAGCAATACCCGGTGCGAAACCCCATCCGCAATGATATGATGCATATCGATCATTAAGATGCTCTTTAACCCACTGCGTATCAAACCCACACGCAGTAAAGGCGCTTTCGACAAGTCGAAAGCGCGGATAAAATGATGAATGATGAATGATGAATGATGAATTTCTTCGCGGTTCTTCGCGTTCTTCGCGGCTAAATCAAATTTTTCTATTTCAAATCCAACTTTATCATGAATTCTCTGCACTTGCTTATTACCGATTTCCGGGAAAGAAGTCCTCAAACTTTCGTGCCTGTCGATTAACTCCTTGAAAACTTCCTCTAATTTCTCCAGGTCTAACTCGCCCTCCAATTCAACGGCTTCAAACAGGTTGACGGCGGTAGTCTCACATTCCATCTGCCTGTAAACAGTCAACCGCTCCTGGGCCGGCGACAAAGGATAATATTCTTTCTCTTCCGCCGGCGGGATAGTAACGGGAACCGCCGTTGATGCCCCTTTTATATATTCCGCCAACGCCTCTACCGTGGGCCGCTCAAATATTTTTACCATGGGAAAATTCACATCGAAAACAGTATGTATTTTTGCCGCCAATATGGCCGCACTTAGCGAATTTCCCCCTAACTCGAAAAAGTTTCCGTTAATACCGATTACCTCTTTTTCCACCTGCAATGACTCGGCCCATAACGCTGCCATCCTTTCCTCTACTTCATCACGGGCAGCGATATGCTCTGCCCGTTTCTTGAATACCGGCAGCGGTAACGCCTTTTTATCTAATTTCCCGTTGGGCGTCAATGGAATACGGTCTATCTCGACAAAATAGGCGGGAATCATATATTCAGGTAAACTCCCGGACAAAAATTCCCGCAATTGGGCCACATTAAACGACTCCTGCCCGGGAACAAGCACTATATAAGCGCATAAATATTTGCCGGTCCCTTTATTTTCTTTATTCTTTTCGTGGACAACAACGACCCCATCGGCAATACTCTCATGCTTGATGATCTGATTCTCAATCTCCCCTAACTCCACCCTGAAACCCCTGATCTTTACCTGGCCGTCTTGCCTGCCCAGGAACTCGATGTTGCCGCCGGGTAACCACCGGGCTAAGTCGCCGGTCTTGTAGAAAATATTGGTCTTATAGGACCTATAGGACCTATTAAACTTAAATTTTTCCGCGGTTAATTCGGGGTTGTTTAGATAGCCCCTGGCTACCCCCGCCCCTCCTATAAAAAGTTCACCGGGTACTCCAACGGGCGCCAATCTTAAATACCTGTCCAGTATATACACCTGTACATTATTAACCGGGTTCCCTATGGTGGGGTTTTTTTTAAATTCTTCAAAATGCCGGAAATCGACATACTGCGCCGCACACCCGATAGTAGTCTCGGTGGGGCCATAATGGTTTATTATTTGAATGTGACCATATTCCCGGTGCGCTTTTTCTATATCATGGACATCGATGGCCTCGCCCCCCAATACCACCAAACGCAGCGTCTCACAAGCGCCCCCTGGAAACCCGGGACTGCTCACCAACACCGAAAATAAAGACGGCGTCATTTTCAAGTAACTGATACTGTTCTCTTTGATGTACGCCAATAATGCTCCGGGTTCGATGTAGGTTTCTTTGGCAGCCAGATGCAGCCGGCCCCCTGTGACCAGGGAACTTAGAAAGGTCGTGTAACCGATATCGAAAGCAAAAGACGATACCGTCACTGTTCTGTCCCGGTCGGTGAGTTCCGCGGTGCGGCAAAACCAGGTAACATAATTGACGATGTTTCTATGGGTCAGCAGCGCCCCCTTGGGCCTGCCGGTGGTGCCGGAAGTGTAAATGGTGTAAAATAGGTTATCGGGACCGCTGCTCTTTTCCAGGTTGGAAGGATCGCCGGTATATAACGACTCATCATCGATGGGTATTTTTTCGCCGCGAAAATCGATGGTGGGGCTTAAAAATGATTGGGTTAACAGGATATTGCAGGCGCTCTCATGCAATAGGTACTCCATTCTATCCCGGGGCGACTCATGATCGATGGGCAAATAAGCGCCCCCGGCTTTCAATATCGCCATAATACCCACCACCATTTCCAGGGACGGGGACGCCGCGATGCCGACGATAATATCAGGCCCAACTCCCTTTTGCGCCAGGAACCGCGCCAACCGGTTGGATTGCTCATTTAATTCGCCGTAGGACAGTCTGACTTGTCCAACAGGTCCGACTCGTCCGACAACTCTGACAGAAAGAAGGGCAATTTGGTCCGGCGTCCTGGCGGCCTGCTCTTCAAATAATTCATGATAGACCTTATCCCCGGGGATAGCGGCGTCGGTCCCGTTAAATTCTTCAAGAAGGAGACGCTGCTCATTTTTCGACAATATTTCAATTTCAGAAAGCGGGATATTAATGTCTTTCAGGCTGTTTTCCAGTATGTTCACCAGGTGCGAGGCGATACGTGCGACGATCTCTTTTTCAAATAAAGCGGAATTATATTCCAGGACGCCGTCGATACGTTGACCGTCGCGCCGGAACACCCATACGATATTGTGATGCATTCCCACAAAATAGTTACGCTCGTGGATATTTTGCAGCATGATAACAGTTTCAAATAACGGGAACCCCGTTTCTTCCTGCGGCAACCCCAGGTGATAGAGCAATCGCTGGAGGGGGTAATTGGAGTTGTCATTGGCTTCATTAAAGGTTTGTTTTACCTGTAAAAGCAAGTCCTTGAATGTCATGCCCGGGTTTAAACGGTTCCTGAGGGCCATCATCGTGTTCAGGAAATTACCTTCCGTTTCCTGTTTCAAGATAGGACATCCGGCGATGATATCGTCGTTCCCGGTATACCTGTGTAACAATATGGTTACCGCGGCTGCCAAAAATACGAATAAGTTGTTATCCGACCGGTTGGAAAAATGGCTTAACTTCGAAGCCAGTTCCTGGGGTATGGTAAATTCGCCGGTTTCCCTGGAAAAATCATGCTCATCTTTCCCCGGTTGATCGTAATGTAATGAACTTTTTACGATTTCCCCGGAAAATTTATTTAGCCAGTAATTTTTTTCTTTATCGAACTGGCTGGTTCCAGATATTAATTGAAGGGTTATATTTCGATTCATTTTAAATCTCCTCTTTTAAAAAGCGAAATCCACATCTTCGCTTTGAGTTTTTTGGGCGCCCAGTAAATGGGAGATGTGACGGTGTTCATCCAGGCAGCGTGGGTCGTTCATTTCGATAAATGTAGGTACGGCGTTTTTATGCAGGCTTTTCCAGCGTTCATCGGAGTTGTAGAGTTCGCCGACGGAATCCAGGTTGGTGATGCCCAGTTTCCGGCAGTGGTCTTTGAACCGACAGAGTCGGTTGTAAATTTCTTCCCTCTGGGGTTCCGCGTTCAGGGTCCAGGTTTTCACCAATAGCATATCCGTGGCTTCTTCGGGATAGACGAGGCTGTGTCCGTACTCCCCGGCCCAGGTATTGGAACTGCCCTGGCCGGCGTAAAAATAACGAAAGGGGTCGGCTTCGGCTTCGTAGATATCGTCTTGCATTTCGGTGAGGAAGTCCAGGGTGGCCTGGAAATCCGCTTCGGTTTCGCCGGGGTGTCCCACGGCCCAGTAGGTGGTGGTTTTGATGCCTACGGACGCCAGGCTGGCCAGGGCGGCTTTACTTTGTTGGACGGTTATGCGTTTATCCATCAAATCCAGTACCCGCTGAGAGCCGGTCTCGATGCCTATCCTGGCCCGGTAAAAGCCCCCCCGCCTCCATAACAATGCATATTCGGGATCGCATACGTGGGGGTCTACTTTTAAATAGACATCCCAATATATAGCGAGGTCCCTGGCGATCATTTCACGGGCCAGTTCGGTCGCCACCGGGTTGATTAGGCAGTCGGTCAGTACGAAGATGCGGCGGTTGTATTTTTGGGCGGATAGTTCCAGGTCGCTAACTATTTTTTGTACATTCTTATGACGATATTTTTTCCAGAAACTGGCTTCGGTGCAAAAACTGCAGTGGTACACGCAGCCCCGCGAGGTATAGGACGGTATTAGCGGGTATTTGGAGAGGTCGAAATCCGAGAAATCCGGGAGAGCAATGGCGCTGAGATTGACGATTTCGTCTTTGATATCGGCGGCGGTATATACTTTTTTATTTCCCGGCAGTTCGCCGGAGAGGATTTGTTGGAATAGGATTTCGCCTTCGCCGATGACAATATGGTCGATATAGGGGGTTTTTTCTAAAAACGATTCGAAATTGGGGGTATTGGGGATCAGTTCCTGGGAAAAGATGGCCCCGCCCATCATGGTTTTAATGTGGGGGTAGTATTCTTTAATCAACCGGAAGGCAAACAGCGAGCTGGCGTCTGTGCCGCGGTAAACCGATATCCCCACCACGGTGGGTTTTTCTTTTTCCAGCAGGTACAGCAGGTACTTTTTTTCTTTGGTAAAGAGGTCGGTCACGATATGGTTTAATCGGTTGACCTGGTTATCGTCGATGGAAACGTAGTAATTGTTATAGACGATGGTTTTTACCAGTTCGTTGTATTTTGCCGCGTCGGTCTGATTGATATGGGCCATGAAATGGTTTTTCAGCACATCGATGCCGACGTTGAAAAAGTAGGCTTGTCTGAATAGGGGGATAAATTTTTTCAAAGTATCCAGGTATTTATAAGCGGCTTCTTTTATTTCCAATTCGGCCATCATATCGACGGCGGTTACGCTGTGGCCGCGGTCCTGGAGGTAGCTTTTCAAGCAGGCCATGCCCATGGGTGGGCAGAGGGGGGCCATATATGGCATCACCAGCAAAAGTATTTTCATATTTTTTTCTCCTTATAAAAAGTTTTAGGAAGTCCGGAAACCCTTTTTCAAAAGACCCTCACGGAGGGTGAGGTTTCTGGCCGCCGGAGGCATTTTAAAAATTAAATTCCACATCCTTATCACTCGTATTTATAACCGGTTGGAAATCGGCTGTGATTGTAATGTCTTGAATTTTTTGCTCTAAATTTTGCACCGCCTGGGTCAGGATAGCGGTAAAATGTTCCAGGATATTTTCAGCCGTTCCCGGTTTAAACAGGGAGGTGGCGTATTCCAACGAAATATGTATTGTGTCGGCATCTTCATAAGCCCTCATCAGCAAATCATATTTCGCGGCGTTATATTCGAATTCATAGGGCAGGATATCCAGGTGGTCATCCATTTGCCAGGCGTTTTTTTCTTGTTCGATGTTCACCATATTCAAAACAGTGTCGAATAAGGGATTCCGGCCTGGGGCCGCTTTTATACCGCCTGCGGCGACCAGTTCATCGAATTGATAATCCTGGTTTTCGTAGGCTTTAAGGGCGTTTTCTTTGACTTCCTTTAAGAAATCGCCAAAGGTTTTATGTTCCACCGGGAAATTTCGCATGGCCAGCATATTGGCAAAGGTGCCGATTATATTGTGCAAATCCGCATGTTCCCTCCCGACTACCGGGCTGCCGACGATGATATCTTCCTGGAGCGTATACCTGGCCAGTAAGATATTATATACCGCTAATAAAACGATATATAAAGTCGTTTCGGTTTCCAGGTTCAGTTTCCTGATTTTATCCGTCAGCGTACCGGGTAAGTGGGCAAAGATCATTTTCCCTTTGGTGGCCCGCGCCGCTGGTCGTGGGTAATCGGTGGGGAAATTCAAAACCGGTATTTCATCTTTGAAGCGATTTATCCAGTAGGCTTTTTGTTTTTCTATGTTTTCGGCGGACGATAGCCGGTTCTGCCATTGGGCGAAATCTTTGTACTGTATTTTTAGGGGCGGTAGGGTTTCGTCCCGGTACAGCGCGGTAAATTCTTTTACCAGTATTGAGAATGCTGTACCGTCGCCAATGATATGATGCATATCGAAAATCGCCGCATGGCTGTCTTCGCCTGTTTTCAGCAGCGCCATTCTCAGCAGCGGCGCCCGGCTTAAATCGAAAGTCCGAATAAAATTAAGTAAAAAAGTCCGTGTTTGTCCGTGTTCGTCCGTGGCAAAATCAAAATCTTCTATTTCAAACTCCACTTGATCGTGTACTCTCTGCACCGGTTTATTTCCTATGATGGTAAATGATGTCCGGAGGGACTCGTGCCGTTGGATTAGCCGTTTAAAGGCCAGTTCCACGCGGGATTTATCCAGCGGACCTGTTATGGTAAATGCATTGGGCATGTTGTAATTGGTGGCATGGGCGCCGTCCATGATGTGTAAAACGAATAACCGTTTCTGGGCGGATGACACGGGGTAGTATTCTTTTTTTTCGGCCGCTTCGACGGCTGAATATTTATCTTCGGCTTTTGTCCCGATGACAGCGGCTAATTTTCGAATGGTCGGCAGCGAGAATATATCGGTCAGGGGTATTTTGACGTTAAATTCTTTGTGAATCCTGGCCGCTAATATTGTGGCCCGTAGTGAGTGGCCGCCCGAATCGAAAAAGTTTGCATCGACGCCGATGTTTTCTTTTTTAATTCCCAGTATTTCCGACCAGGTTTGGGTCAATCGTTCTTCGATGTCGTTACGGGGGGCGGTGTAGCTGCCTTGCGGTTTTATTACCGGTTCCGGTAATGCTTTCCGGTCGATTTTTCCATTGGAGGTGAGGGGTAATTTTTCCAGTTCGACGAAATAGGCGGGTATCATATACGCCGGTAAGGTTTGGGCGAGATATTCCCGCAGTGCGGCGGTCCCGGTCGCCCGGGTGGGGTTCATGGTTACAATGTAGGCGCATAAGTATGGTTCGCCCTGGTCAGCGGTTCGAACCACGACGGCGGCTTCTTTGATTTGTTCATGATTCAACAGGTGGGTTTCGATTTCGCCGGGTTCGATTCGGAACCCCCTGATCTTGACCTGCCGGTCGATCCTGCCCAGGAACTCGATATTGCCGCCCGGCAGCCACCGGGCTAAGTCGCCGGTTTTGTAATTAATATAGGTCTTATAGGACCTATAGGACCTATTAAATCTGTCCGCGGTTAGTTCGGGATTGTTCAGATACCCCCTGGCGACCCCGTCTCCGCCAACCCACAACTCGCCGGGCACACCCATCGGCTGCAAATGATTGTTTTTATCGATAATATATGCTGTAGAATTGGCGATGGGTTTTCCTATCGGGATATTTTCTTTATAGTCTCCATCGATCTCAAATGTGGTTGAGAATGTTGTGTTTTCAGTGGGACCATACCCGTTAATCACCCTTAAACCTTTGTTCTTATGCCGGACCTCTGTAATATACCTGGGCGATAATACATCGCCCCCCACCAGCAGGTACTTTAACGGTGAAAATATAGCGCTGTTTTGCTGCATTAACCGGTCAAACAGCGCGGAAGTAAGCCATAACGTGTTAATAAGATAACGTTTCAATGCCGCACCCAATTCATTTGCATCCAGGATTACCTGGTTGCCTGCCGGATAAAGCCTTCCCCCATTCAACAAACACCCCCATATCTCGAAAGTGACGACATCGAATACCGGGTTGCTGGCCAGGAGTATCCGCGTCTCTTCCGTTAACGGCGCATAATTGGAATTCTTCACCAGCCGAACCACATTGCGATGAGTTACCATAACGCCCTTGGGCTTGCCCGTTGAACCCGAAGTGTAGATTAAATAAGAGAGATTTGAATGATGAATGATGAATGATGAATGATGAAGCCCGCGGCGGGGGCGGCCTTTTAAAGAATTTAAATCCGATGTTATCAACAATATTTTTGCATTACTGTCTTTTAACATAAAATCGATTCGTTCTTGCGGGTAATTGGGATCGATGGGCAAATATGCGCCGCCGGATTTTAAGATGCCCAATATACCGATAATCAATTCGATAGACCGTTCCGTCATGATACCCACGATGCTGTCCACCAGGACGCCTTTTTCTGTCAACCACCCGGCCAGGCAATCGGAGTGCTCATTTAATTGGCGGTAGGTTATTTGAAAATGCGTTGTTTCTTTTTGTAGAGACGTTGCGAGCAACGTCTCTACAGTTGAACCCATAATCGCAATGCGATCCGGTGTTCTCGCAGCCTGCTCTGCAAATAATTGCTGTATCGTTTTATCCCGCGGATATTCCGCCTCAGTATTATTAAAATCATATAATATTTCTTTTTTTTCTCCCGGGGATATAATTTCGATATCCCCTATCCTGGCTGCCGGATTCTCCATCACAAACGATATAATCGCCCGGAAAAAACTGCTAAACCTTAAAATGGTCTCCTTTTTAAATAACCTGGTACAATATTCAAAATAAAAATGCAGCGCCTCTTCCTGTTCAATGCCGATCAAGGTTAAATCGAATTTCGCCCTGCCGGTTTCAATGCCGTCAAGCATTTCTTCCTGCGTACCCGGCGGGTCAACTAAGTTCTGCAGCGCAAATACCACATCGAATAACGGGTTCCGGCTCTTATCCCTTTCTTTTACTACATTTTCCACCAGGTCCTCGAACGGGTAGTCCTGGTTCTCAAAAGCAGCCAACGAGCGTTCCCTTATTTCCCTGAGAAAAGTCGAAAACACTTTTTCCATGACCGGATAATTACGCAAGGCCAGGGTATTGACAAACATCCCGATGATCGGTTCTAAATCGACGTACTTACGGCCCGCTGACGGTACCCCCACCACGATATCTTCCCGGCCCGCCAGTTTAGCTAAAAATACGTTATATACAGCCAGTAATATCATGAATAATGTGGCGCCCTCAGCCTGGGCAATTTCTTTTAAACGTTTCGTTTCTTCGCTGCCGAACGTAAAAGAGACAACCCCTCCCTCGAAACTCTGCGCCGCCGGACGCGGATAATCCCCGGGTAAATCCAACGGCGAAACCGCCCCTTCAAATTCCCGGAGCCAATAGCGCTCCTGTTTTTTTAGCCCACCCCCTTGCTTCCACGAATTCTGCTGCCCTGAGAAATCCCTGTACTGAACCTTCAACATGGGCAGGTCCTCGCCCCTATATAAGCGCATAAAATCTCTTTTAAAGATCTCCATGGAAAAACCGTCCGCTATAATATGATGCATGTCGAATAAGAGGATATGGCTTGTTTCCTCCTTTTTTATCAATCCTACCCGCAGCAGTGGCGCACACGATAAATCGAAAGGACGAATAAATTCCTTGAACCCACCTTTTTGAAAAAAGGTGGGGCCAAAAACTTTTGTATCATGAATCCGCTGAACCGGTTCATCACCAATTATCATAAACGACGTTCTTAAACTCTCATGCCGCTTGATTAATTTTTTAATGGCGACTTCCAACCTCTCTTGATCCGGTTCCCCTTCCATTAATATCATATTCGGTTGATTATAGGCGACGCCGGCGGGTTCCATTTGCTGCAAAATATAAAGACGCTTCTGCGCAGACGAGACGGGATAATATTGCTTTTTCTCAACCGGTTCAATCGCCCCCAATACCGTTTCCCCTTTATTCCTATCGATATAAACCGCCAACGCCTCAATAGTGGGGTTATTAAAAAATTCCGCAATGGGAACCTTTACCCCTAACCCCTTATGAATTTTCGCAATCGCCGCCATGGCCAATAACGAATCTCCACCCAACCGGAAAAAATCATCATGTATCCCTACCCGCTCATACCCGAAAAGCGCCGACCAGGACTCTGCCAGGAAATGCTCACTGCCACTCCGGGGAGGGTCATATGGGGTTTCCAGTTCCGGGCGCTGCGCCTCGTTTCCCCCGGTAGTCATCTTTTCAACCCCTTCCATATCCATTTCCGAAGGGGCCTGAAACACCCTTGCTTGTTTTATTACCATTTCCAGATCATAAGACGATACCGCCACCTGGGGGAACGGGTTTCCCAGGATGCGGCCGAAAACCTCGATGCCTTCTTCAACCGTGAGTCCGCCTTCGAGCGCTTCCCCGGTTAATTTTTTATGCAGTTTTTCGGCGGTAACGGCCATGCCCGTATTTTGCCAGCGGTCCCAGTCGATGGCTATGGTAAGCGGGGCGCCCCCAGCGGCCCTGCTTAAGGCAAAAGCATCTACAAAATTATTGGCCGCGCAGTACCCTACCTGCCCCACGGCGGGCGCTAGCGAAGTAAGCGATGAACAAATGATAAAAAAATCCGGCTTTAAAGACGCCGAAGTTTTTAAAATCTTATCCAACACCAATGTGCCTTTGATTTTCGGGGCCAGGACCTGTTCCGAGGTTTCCCGTGTTCTCAACCGGATAACCTTGCCGTCCGGGAGACCCGCGGCGTGGATAATGCCGTTAATTACCCCGAATCGTTCCACCGCCCGATCAACTACTTCCCGCATCCGGTTCTCATCCGTCACATCCGCGCTTAAAACCAGGACTTCGGCCCCTGACTCTTCCAGGGCTTTTACTTGCGATTCCCATTTATCTTTTGCCTGGAAAGGCGACCGGCCAATCAATATAAGTTTAGCCCGCGGTGTTTTTGCCAGGTATTGGGCCAATGCCAGGCCCATCCCGCCCAGGCCGCCGGTTATTAGATAAACGCCCCCCGGTTTTAAAGGCGCCGGTTTTTTTATTTTGATGGGGTCAAATCCCCGCACCCAGCGGTAATTACCGCTGTAAGAGCTGACGTCTGACGGGTCTGACCTGTCTGACGAGTCTGACCTCTCTGACCAGTCCGACAGGTCATTAATTAATCGGTCCAGGAATCGCCCGCCTTGCGCTGCATCGATTACCCGGCAGCGGATATTGGGGTACTCCAGGGGGATGACTTTCACCGGCCCCAGCACTGCGGCCTTTAGCGGACAGATGGTCTCTTCATGCAGGCCGGTGGTAACCACCGCCAGGCGAATTTTTTTCGCGATATTTTTCCTTTCCACGGCCCGGGCTATGTTGAGTAAACTATAGTAACCCAGGTCCAGGGTTTCTTCGATCCGGTCGCCGGCGGGTTCATCGCCTTCATACGGCATGAGATTCCAACAATGAACAATGAAATCCGGGACCCGGTCATCCCGCACCAGTTCCGCAAATAATGCATCATACCCGTCTTCATGATTTTTACCGGGATTAAGGGTAAACCGGCGGGCGCTTTCTTTTTGAAAAGCGGTTCCGTATGTGACAGTAATGACGTCCTGCCCGGCATGACGCAGTTTTTCTTCCAGGCCGGACCCGGCGGCGTCCCCTTCCACTGTAAACAACAACCAACAGGCCGGGGATAACGGGGTTCCCGGCAAAGTGTCGGCTGCGCCGAGATGGAAACGTTTCCAGGTGGGAACATAAAAATAATCGTCGATATCCCGGTTCTTCCGAAGCCGGGTAAAGGGGTCCCCTTCGATCCAATAACGCCGTCCTTCAAAGGGATATGTGGGTAAAGGAACGCGGTATCTCTTTTCATCGCCGTGAAATGCCGGCCAATCGATAGTTACCCCGTGGAGCCACAACTGCCCGATCTTTTCCTGTAAGAAAAGAGTATCGGGTATTGCTTCCCGGCGCTGCCGCACCAGGTCGATCACCGCCAGGTCCGGTTGTTTCACCAATGTACTTAAGGTTTTGCCCGGCCCTACTTCGATAAAAAGGGGCCGGCTGGTTTTTATTTTTAGCAATTCGTCGATGCCGTCGGCAAAGCGTACCGTATATCTTAACTGTTTGACCCAGTACTGTGGGTCGGTGGCTTCGGCGGGACTTATCCAGTGCCCGCTGACATTGGATATATAGGGAATACGGGGGGCGTTAAATCGGACTTCTTTTACTTTTTCTTCGAAACGGGGTAATATGGGGTCCATCAGCCCGGAATGAAATGCATGGGAAGTATGAAGCCGGCGGGTTTCGATTTCTTTTTCCTTTAACAGGTTTTCAAAATCAGCGATGGCCTGGGCTGGTCCTGAAACAACGCACCGCGATGTCCCATTGACGGCGGCCAATGTTAGTTGGTTTTGTTCCAGCAACGGTTTCAGTTCTTTTTCCGGCAGTGGGACGCTCATCATGGCGCCGGGGGGTGTTTGCTGCATCAGTCGCCCCCGCCATACGACTATTTTTAAGGCGTCTTCTAGCGAAAACACCCCGGCCAGGCAGGCGGCGGTATATTCGCCGATGCTGTGCCCGATGAATGCGCTGGGTGTTATGCCCCATTTCATCAGTAATTTGGCCAACGCATATTCAAAAATAAATAAAACCGGTTGGGTGATTTCGGTTTGATCGATAATATTGGTCCTATAGGACCTATTATTTTTTAAAGAGGGATAAATAATTTCTTTGACATCGTAATCCATTAAGGGTTTTAGGATTTCGAAGCAGTGGTCCATTTCTTGCCGGAACACGGGTTGGTTTTGGTACAGGTCGAGGCCCATATCGACATACTGGGAGCCTTGCCCGGTGAACATAAATATCACCTGGGGTTCGTCTTCTTTTAAGCGATGGGTTTTCACTTTAGTTCGAAGGGCGGTCACGGCGTCATTGGTATTGCTGCAAGCGGTCATGCACCGGTATTGAAAAGCTCTTCTGCCGGTTTGCAGGGTATAGGCGACGTCGGCCAGGTCAGCCCCAGGGTTTTCTTGTAAGTAATGGGCCAGGTTCTCCGTCATTTTACTCAAAGCGGAGGTCGTCCTGGCAGACAATAAAAGCAGTTTCTCTTTTCTTTCTTCGCGTTCTTCGCGTTCTTCGCGGCTCCTTTCGTTTTTACGCCATTCTTCCAGGACAACATGTACGTTAGTGCCGCCGATGCCCAGGGAACTGACCCCGGCCCGCAAGGGATACTGCTCGTTTTTCCATTCTTTTAAGGTTGTATTGACATAAAAGGGGCTATTTTCAAAATCGATTTTCGGGTTCGGGGTTTCGAAATGTAGGCTGGGAGGGATGGATTTATTTTTCAGGACCAGTACTGTTTTAATAAACCCGGCGATCCCGGCGGCGGCGTCCAGGTGCCCGATATTGGTTTTAACCGAGCCCATTGCGCAGAACTTTTTCTTAGTCGTATGAAAGGCTAATTTTAAGCCTTCGATTTCCACCGGGTCGCCCAGGGTGGTGCCTGTACCATGGGCTTCGATATAGCCGATGCTTTCCGGTTCCACTTGCGCGGCGTGCAGGGCGGCGCGGATGACTTCCGCCTGGCCTTCCACGCCCGGGGCCGTGTACCCGATTTTCCGAATCCCGTCGTTATTGACCGCTGTTCCTTTTACCACCGCATAGATATAATCGCCATCTTCAAGGGCCGCCGCCAGCGGTTTCAGCAAAACCAGTCCTACTCCTTCGCCGGAAACGGTTCCTTTTGCTTTTGCATCGAATGCCCGGCAGTGACCGTCAGGCGAATGGATCATGCCTTCCTGGTAAAGATAACCGGCGCTTTGTTTTGCCGATACTTTGACGCCCCCGGCCAGGGCCATATGGCATTCGCCGTCCAGCAGTCCCCGGCAGGCCAGGTGAATGGCGGCCAGGGACGTTGAACAGGCTGTTTGTAGGGCAAAATTGGGACCCTTTAGATTTAATTTATACGCGATCCGCGTCCCGATAAAATCTTTGTCGCTTAAAAGAACCGAAGCGTCCCACCCCAGCGCCTCCGCTTTCCCGGATAGGAAAACCAGGCTCTCCCAATAACTACTGGAAGATGCCCCGGCGTAAAAACCGATGGAACCTTTATAGGCAAAAGGATCATAGCCGGCGTTTTCCAGGGTTTCCCAGGCGCATTCATGAAGGATTCGCGCCTGGGGGTTCATTATTTCCGCTTCTTTGGGGGTGTAATCGAAAAATGCGGCGTCGAATTGTTCTTTATTTTCCAGTAATGCGCCTTTGACTTTGACATAATGGGGGTCCTGTAATAGACCGGGATCGACTCCCAGTGTTTCCAGTTCTTCCTGGGAAAAAAAACGAACCGATTCGACGCCGTTTTTTAAGTTTTCCCAGAATTCAGCGATGTTTTTCGCCCCGGGGAACCTGCCGGCCATGCCGATAACGGCGATTGCCGAAACGTTTCGCTGCACGACTTCCAGCGGGGCCGCGGCTTGTTCCGTTTCTCCATTTAAGTACCGGGCCAACGAACGAATGGTGGGATACCTGAACATCTGCAGGGTGATATCATCGATATTAAAGACCTGTTTTAGTTTTGTATTTATTTTAACCAGGTCCAGGGAGTTTCCGCCCAGGTCGAAGAAATTATCATGTACCCCTACTTTCTCCAATGCCAAAACGTCCATCCATATCCCGGCGATTTTTTTTTCGATTTCATCGCGAGGGGCGACAAATTCGACGCCGGTTTCCAATTCGGTTCCAAGGGTTTCCAGGGCTTTCAGGTCTACTTTGCCGTTGGGGGTCAGGGGAATCTTTTCTACCAGGTTAAATGTCGTGGGAATCATATAAGCGGGTAATTCCGCGGCTAAATATTCTTTTAACAGGGATAGTTGCGGTTCTTTTTCAGCGACGATATATGCGGCCAGGTGGCCGGTGGATTCTTTGAGCAGAACCACTGCTTCTTTTATGTGTTCATAATGGGCCAGGCGGGATTCGATTTCACCGGGTTCGATTCGTTGGCCCCGGATTTTGACCTGGTGATCGATGCGGCCCAGGAACTCGATATTGCCGCCCGGTAACCATTTACAAAGGTCGCCGGTTTTGTAATTAATATAGGCCTTATAGGACCTATAGGACCTATTAAATCTGTCAGCGGTTAGTTCGGGGTTGTTTAAGTAACCCCTGGTAACTCCCGGCCCGGAAACACATAATTCACCGGGAACCCCAACCGGGGACAATAACCCTCCCTTATCCAGGATGAAACACGTTACATTGGTAATGGGCTTTCCTATCAATATCCCCGTCCTATCGGGCCGGAATTCATACACTGTACTGCATACGCTGTTCTCCGCCGGTCCATACTCATTATATAATCCTACCTGATTTAACTTTTCAAAATGCCGCTTTACCAACTCTTCGGTGAAATTTTCACCGGCGATCGTAACGCTTCTTAGCCCGGTTAAACTGTCGGGGATTTCATCCAGATAGGTTTTATACAACGCCGGCGCGATTAAAAAATGCGTTACCCCCACCATTTTTATATACTTTTTTAAATAACCTGTGTCGAAACGCTGCTGCGACCGGATCATTACAAGCCGCGAACCGCTGATCAAAGGGGTAAATATGTCCTCCACGGAACTGTCGAATGAGAATGAAGGCAATTGCAGCACCACATCCCGGCAATTAAAATCATAATAATTCTTCCGCCAACACAATGTATTGACAATCGAACGGTGCTCGATCATCACTCCTTTAGGCTTGCCGGTGGAACCGGAAGTGTAAATGACATAAGCGAGATTTGCTTCAACAGGGGGGCTTTTTTGAAAAACCGCCCCCCTGGCCCCCCCGAAAAACTTTTCATTAACCAATAACTTTGCTCCACTATCTTTTAACATATAATCGATGCGTTCCTGTGGGTACTCCGGATCAATGGGCAAATATGCGCCGCCGGATTTTAAGATGCCCAATATACCGATAATCAATTCGATAGACCGCTTCATCATGATAGAGACAATACTGTCCGCCAGGACGCCTTTTTCAATTAGCATCTCTGCCAAACACTCGGATTGTTCGTTTAATACGCTGTAGGTCAAAGTGATAGGGCAGGTTTGAGAACCTGCCCCTACAATGGCAATATGGTCAGGCGTCTTTGCCGCCTGCTCTTCAAATAATTGCTGAATCGTCTTATCCCGCGGATATTCCACCTCGGTATTATTAAAATCAGATAATATCTCTTCCTTTTCTGTTGACGGTATGATGTCGATTTTTGCAATTTTCCCGGTCGGGTCTTCCAGTACATGGGCTGCCGTCTTGATAAAATAACCGGCAAATCGTCGAATGGTTTCTTCTTTAAAGAGTGTTGTCCGATATTCAAAAGAAAACCTCAGGCCCTCACCACCCTCAACCGCAAGTAAGGTCAAATCGAATTTGGATACCCCCGTTTCATGCTCAAGTTGTTTTATTTTCAAGCCCGGGATTTCGATGCCCGGCCGGCCTGTATTTTGCAGCACCAACATAACATCGAACAAGGGATTGCGCCCCGCGTCCCTCTTAATACCCAGGATTTCTTCCAGGTTTTCAAAGGGATAGTCCTGGTGGGCAAAGACTTCCAATACCCGGGCTTTTACGTCCCCCAGGAACCAGTTAAAGGGGATGTCTCCTGCCGGGAAATTCTGCAGCTCCAGGGTATTGACAAACATCCCGATCACCTGTTCCAGTTCCGGGCGATTGCGCCCGGCCACTGGCGAACCGACTACGATATCTTCCTGGCCGCTGAGTTTGGCTAAAAATACCGTATATATGGCCAGTAATAATATGTATAATGTTACTTCTTGTTCGGCAGCGTACTTTTTTAACGCCGCGGCCTCGCTCCCGGTAAGCTCAAAGGAAAACCCATTGCCTTTATGATCCGGGACCAACGGCCTGGAATAATCGCATGGCATATTCAATACCGGTATATCTCCTTCGAATTGCTTGCGCCAGAAATTCTCCTGCTGCTTTAAAATTTCTTTATACCGGCTGCCGTGCTGCCACTCTGAGAAATCTTTATAGGTAATAAGCGGTTCGCTGTGCGCTAAACGGTCGTCTTTATAAAGGGCTAAAAAATCCCGGATCAATATCCCGGTAGAAGTTCCATCCGATATGATATGATGGATATCTATCATCAGGATGTGTTTTTGCTCAGCTTCTTTTAGCAATCCTATACGCAGTAACGGCGCATGGGACAAATCGAAGGGGCGAAGAAAGGGCGACCACGGGGGGGCGCCCCTACCAAATTCGATTTCAAACGGCACTTCATCATGAATCCGCTGCACCACCTGCCCTTCGATCATTCCGAACGAGGTCCTGAAACTTTCATGCCCCTCTATCAACCGCTTGAATACCTGTTCCAGGCGATCTCTTTCCAGTTCGCCCGACAGTTCCAGTATGGCCGGTATGTTATAGATAAGCGAATTCTTTTCAAGCTGTGCGGCTGTATATATCCGTTCCTGCGCATAGGAGAGCCGGTAATATTCTTTTTTTTCAGCACTGTCAATGCTGACATATTTTTCCATTCCCGCCTTTTTTATATATTCACCGGTCTGACGGATGGTAGGGTGCTGGAATAGTTCCGCCAGCGGCAGCGGGACATTAAATGCTTTGTGTATTTTTGCGGCCAAAATGGCTGCTTTTAAAGAATGCCCACCTACCTGGAAAAAATGATCATCGATACCGATATATCTGCCTAAAACCTCCGCCCACAACCGGACCAATTTCTTTTCAATCTCATTCCGCGGGGCAGTATAACTTTCACCAACATTTAACCCCGGTTGCGGCAAGGCCCCCCGGTTTACTTTTCCATTAGGAGTTAACGGGATTTTCTCTATTGGCATAAAATAAGAGGGTATCATAAAACCCGGTAAATTCTTAGCCAGGTATTCCCTTAACCCGGGTATTTCCAATTGCCTCCCGGATATAATATAAGCGCATAAATAGTTGTCCCCGGTTCCATCTGTTTTGACCGTTACCACTGCCTCTTTTATATCCGGATGGTTCGCCAATCGATTTTCGATTTCACCCAATTCGATGCGAAAGCCCCTTATCTTTACCTGTCGATCGATCCTGCCCAGGAACTCGATGTTGCCGCCGGGTAACCACCGGGCTAAGTCGCCGGTACGATAAAACTTTGAATGATGAATGCGTGGAAGATCGAATGATGAATGATGAAAATCGATAAATTTTTCCGCGGTTAGTTCCGGTCTGTTTAAGTACCCCCTGGCTACCCCCACCCCACCGATGTATAACTCTCCCGCAGCCCCCCGGGGCGCATATTTCATCCAACGGTCAAGCACATAAATATAAGTATTCGCAGTGGGTTTCCCGATCGGCAGCCGGGGCAAAGTCTCATCGATATCTTCAACTTTCATCTCGATAGAAGATATTGTCGTTTCCGTCGGACCATATTTATTGTAAAAATCACAGTACCGGCTCCACCACTTCGCCAACGAAACCGGACAAACATCACCGCCGCAAACAACCCTCTTCAACGCAACTGCTCCTCCCGGTTTAATGTTACTCAAAAACGAAGGTACAGCATGTAGATGCGTTATCGCTTGACTGACAATAAATGCTTCACAAGCGCTTTTTTCCAGCAGGGTCTCTTTATCCACCAAAACTAAAACCGCGCCGCTTAACAACGCAATAAAAACCTGCTCCACCGAGGCATCGAAACATATGGTCGAAAATTGCAGTACCCGGTCTTTTTCATTTATCCCAAAGAACTTCACCTGGCCGCAAATATAATTGACTACCGAAGTATGTTCCACCAGGACGCCTTTGGGTTCCCCGGTGGAACCGGAAGTGTAGATAATATAGGCAAGATGATTTGAATGATGAATGATGAATGATGAATGATGAAGCCCCCGGCGGGGGCGGCCTTTTAAAGAATTTAAATCCGATGTTGTCAACAAAATTTTTGCATTACTGTCTTTTAACATATAATCGATTCTCTCCCGCGGGTACTCGGGATCTATTGGCAAATATGCGCCGCCGGATTTTAATATACCCAGGATACCGATAATCAAATCGATAGACCGCTCCATCATGATACCCACAATATCGTCCGCCAGGACGCCTCTTTCGATTAACCACCCGGCCAGGCGACCGGATTGCTCATTTAATTGGCGGTAGGTTAAACAATTAGGGCAGACACGCAGGTCTGCCCCTACGAGGGCTATGTAATCCGGCGTCCTTGCGGCCTGCTCGACAAATAATTGGTGAATCGTCTTATCCCGCGGATATTCCATCGCGGTATTATTAAAATCAACCAGTATCTCTTCCTTTTCTTCCTGGGATAATATTTCTATGTCCGACAGCCGAATACCCGGACAGGCCAAAATTCCGGAAACCACCCTCTTGAAATACCCGCAAAACCGCGCCACGGTTTCTTCCTTGAACAACTCCGTGCAATACTCGAAGCAAAGCAGCAGTTTTTCGCCTGTCTCCACGGCCCTTAATGTCAGATCGAATTTCGCGGTCCCGGTTTCAAAATCATAAGGGGTTAACCTTGCGCCAGGGATTTCCAGTACCGGCGCGTCCTTATTTTGCAGCGCCAACATCGTATCGAATAACGGGTTGCGGCCCATATTCCCGCCTGCGCCCACTGCTTCCACTAACTCTTCATAAGGGTAATCCTGGTGGGCAAACGCTGCCAAGGTACTGTCTTTTATTTCCCGTAAAAACTCGCCGAAAGGTTTCTCGCCGCAAGGACAATTCTTCAAAGCCAGCGTATTGACAAACATACCCACCACTTTTTCCAGGGCGGCATGCGGTCTGCCCTCTCCCGGCGCGCCCACCACAACCACTTCCCGGCCGCATAATTTCGCCAATAAAATATTATAACTTGCCAATAGCGCCATAAAAAGCGTTACGCCCCCCTCTAATGCCAGGGCATTTAACGCCGCGGTCTCTTCGCTTCCAATTTCAAACTCCAGGGTTTTCCCGGCGAAACGTTGTACACCGGGCCGCGGAAAATCAGTGGGCAGGTCCAAAACCGGTACTTCCCCGGCGAATTCCTTTAACCAATATTCTTTCTGCCGCTTGAAAAGGTCGCTTTCCCTATGTCGCACCTGCCACTCTGTAAAATCCCGGTACCGTATCCCGGTCGCCGCTAAATTTTGTCCTTCATAAAGGACCGTAAACTCTTTTATCAGTACTTCCACCGAAGCCCCATCCACGATAATATGATGCATAACTACCAGCAGGAGATGTTTTTTGTCTCCTCTTTCCAGCAGCACTACGCGCAGTAACGGCGCACACGACAAATCGAAAGGACGAAGGAAAGATTTGATAATAGCCTCCGGCGGGTCGCTTTTTGAAAAAAGCTCCGCAAAAACTTTTGTTGACCCTATCCTCTGAACCGACTGATCTGCCACGATATGAAACGACGTCCGCAAACTTTCATGCCTGTTTATCAACCCGACAAACGCTTGCTCCAACCGGTCTTTATCGATATCACCTTCTACCTCCATTGCCGATACCAAATGATATGCAGTACTGTCGGGGGCCATCCGCTGCATGAAATATATCCGTTTCTGCGCCGGCGTCAACGCATAGTATTCCTTCTCTTCCGCCGGTTCTATCTCTAAATATTGCCCCCCCGGCTGCCCGGCAATATATTTTGCCAACCCCCGTACCGTGGGTGATTTGAAAATCGCTTCCAGTGGTATTGTTACATCGAACTCCCGCTGAATACCGGCGCTTAACCGGACAGCCTTCAACGAGTGTCCGCCCAATTTGAAAAAATTACGCCCGGCACCGATCAGGCGCTTCTCAATACCCAACACCTCGGCCCAGACCGCAGCCAACCGCTCTTCCAATAAAGAAGCAGGGGGAATATACTCGGCCCCGCTGTCGGTAATAACCGGTTCGGGCAACGCCCGCCGGTCGATGTTCCCACTGGCGGTTACCGGGATTTTATCCAGTTGCACGATGGTAGTGGGGATCATATAGTCGGGTAGATCGGCGGCCAATTTATTTTTGAGCATCGCCGCATCGATTTTCTCTTTGGCGACCACGTAAGCGCAAAGAAATTTTTCCCCGTCGCCACTGTCCCATGACGTCACCACGGCTTCATCGATTTCTTTATATGATAATAACCGGCCCTCTATCTCGCCGGTTTCAACCCGGAACCCCCTGATTTTGACCTGGTGGTCGATCCTGCCCAGGAACTCGATGTTACCGTTGGAAAGCCAGCGCGCCAGGTCGCCGGTGCGATAAAGAATTGAATGATGAATGCGTGGAAGATCGAATGATGAATGATGAAAATCTGTGTCAATCTGTGTAATCTGTGGACGAAATTTTTTTGCGGTTAATTCCGGGTTGTTTAAATACCCACGGGCCAGCCCCCTCCCGGCAATACATAACTCACCGTAAACGCCCACAGGTTGAAGACCGCCGAACCGGTCCAGTATATAAATACAAACATTGGCCATGGGCTTACCGATAGGTATCGTATCCTCATAACTGTCGTCGATTACCGAACAATCGAAATAGGTCGCATCCACCGTGCTTTCCGTTGGGCCATAAGCATCGATTAGTCTCGTCTTATTAACCTTATGAAGCGTTTCGTTGAAGCGTTTCACAAGGTTCAAACCCACGATCTCTACCCCGGTAAAAACCCACCGGAGACTGGATAATTCTTTATATGATTCCCCGGCAACCGCCCGGTCCAGTATCAGGCTTAACATCCCCGGCGCAAAATCCGCCGTAGTTACCCCGTATCTTGCAATGACGCCGATGATTTGCCCCGGGTCTTTCTCAGCCCCAGGCGGCAGAAAACATAACTTCCCACCGGGCAAAATCCACCGGAACAGCTCACATACCGATACGTCGAAAATAAATGACGTCGCCTGTAATACCACATCCCGCTCATTTAATTCATATCTCTGCCGCACCCAGTACAAACGATTCACTACCGGCGCATGAGCAACCGCAACTCCCTTGGGTTTGCCGGTGGAACCGGAAGTGTATATGATATAAGCGAGATGATTTGAATGATGAATGATGAATGATGAATGATGAAGCCCGCGGCGCGGGCGCCCTTTCAGATGATTTGAATCATAAATAACGGATTCTAAAATCACTTTTTTACCTTCCCACCTTCTTACCTTCTCACCTTCTAAATCGTTGGCAACAGCCAACAATTTCGTCCCGCTGTCTTTCAACATAAAATCGATCCGTTCTTGCGGGTAATTGGGATCGATGGGCAAATAAGCCCCTCCGGCTTTTAAAATGCCCAGGATTCCGATTATCATTTCGACGCACCGCTCCATCATGATTGCTACAATACTGTCCGCCAGGACGCCTTTTTCGATTAGCAGGCCGGCCAGGCGATTGGATTGCTCGTTTAATTGGCGATAACTAAAATTATCCGTGTTTGTCCGTGTTCGTCCGTGGCCAAAAACCGCAATGTAATCCGGCGCCCTTGTGGCCTGCTCTTCAAATAATTGGTGAATCGTCTTATCTTGCGGGTATTTGGCCCGGGTATCATTGAAACCGTATATTAATGTGTTCTTTTCCTCTTCGGCTAATATTTCCAGGAAACGAAGCTCTTTCACGGGATGCGCGACCATATCCGCCGTAATTTTCATAAAATGCGAAGCCAACCTCTCAATACTTGACCGGTCCAATAACGCTTCCTTGAAACTAAAATCCACGCCGATCCCATCAAACAATGTGATGCCCACCGTCAAATCATAGTGAGTCTTTTCTTCCAATGAATAAGAAGCGATCGTTAAAGGCCCGCTGCCGCCTTTTTCCAGTAATACTTTTTCCAGCGGATAATTCTCGATAACCACTATCGTGTCGAAAAGCTCTTCCTGGACGTCTAACACGACATCACTTTCCCTATCCCGTATTTCTTGATTTAACCGGTATAAAAAATCAACCGTTTTTTCATTGCCCTGGGATTGAATTCGCAGCGGTATCGTATTAATAAAGAGCCCCACCATATCTTCTATGTTTTTTATGGGCGCTGACCTGCCCGACACAGTGACGCCGAAAATAACATCGCCGCAATCGTTATATCTCTGAAGTAGTAAACCCCAGGCCCCGTAAAGCAAACTTGCCGTTGTTATTTTATGGGTACGGGCAAAAATTTCCAGGCCGGCCACCGCCTCACTGGAAAAGGTAACTTGATAATGACCGTCTCCCGCGGCATTGTTCCTCTTTTTTCTTTTGATCGAAAGCCCGGTCCCGGCGTCGAAACCATTGAGATAACTCTCCCGGGCTTTCTTTAACTTTTCTCTGTCCCGGTCCCGGAGCCAGGCAATATACTCCCGGTATTTATGCTTAACTGGTTTTAGCGGGGTGCGCCGCCGGGCAAACTCGTTGTAAACAGAAAAAAATTCCTTTAAAATAATACCGTTACTCCAACCGTCATACAAAATATGATGATTGCTTATTATCATTTCCCAGCGGTTCTCATTCATTTTACAAAGGGTAATCCGGGATGGAACCCCAGTCAAATCGAATTTCTCTTCCCGGTCAACCAATTTTACCTTTTCCAGCATGCGCAAAGCCTCATTTGCCGGGTAATCTGAAAAATCATGAAAAATAAAACGGGGTTCATAGTGCTTCATGATAACCTGCACCGGTTTTTTTAACCTTTCCCACTGGAAATAGGAGCGCAGCATCTCATTGGTATCCACCACAAAACGCCAGGCCCGCTTAAAATAATCCATATCCACCGGGCCGGTCAGGGTTAAACACAACTGCTCGATATAAAAATCCCCCCCGGGGGCTTTCAAATAATGAAAAAGCAGCCCTTCCTGCACCGGGGACAATGCCATAACATCTTCTATATCTCTCTTATCGATTTTATTCATTAATTTTTCCTTTCTAAACGGCCTTCTAACGGCAAATTTTGCAGTTCATACGCGGTGGGAACATCGTTTTTACCGGTGGGAACGTCGTTTTCATTGATGGGAACATCGTTTTAATTAGTGGGAACATCGCTTTCATTGGTGGGAAGATCGTTTTCCGAACCAATAATGTATATTTCGTTGAAAAAAATGGGGCCGGGGTTTGATTCATCAAACCCCAAAGATGAACATCGTTGAAGGGCTTGATAAATCAAGCCCCTACTATTTTATTTGCCACAGGTAACTGATTTTAAAAAACAACCCGTTTTTCATATTGATAAGGTGACCCTGCCCCGGGACCCACCGGTCGATTTGCCATTCTTTGTTTTCATACAACGACCCGTAACCCAGGTGCACCACTGTCCCGGGGATGAACGTAAAAGACGCCAGGAGATCGGTCAATAGCTTATCCCGGTAATTATCGTAACGAACGGCGGCGCGAATAAAGAAGTATTTATTAAACTGGTAAGTGGTTTGCGCGTTGTATATATCCACCGTATATAACTTCTTATCATCGGCTTTCCGGGAAAGCTCGCCGTGAACCATATTAAAACCCAGGGTTAATTTAATACTGGGTTGAAAAGTGAACCCGAATCCTATTTGATGCCCGGCGCCCAGGAACGGTTCTTCCAGGTCGTAATAAATTTGATCGCCATACCGGTAGTTACCGCTGATGGTTAACCAATTGGTCAATTGCACGGTCCCTAACGAAAAAAGGTACTTTTGATCGAACAGTTGCCCTTGCCAGGCTTCCTTTTCATTGCGAAATTCGATCCTGAGAAACCCGCTCCGGGTAAAATACATATCGGCCCCGAGCTTCCACGCGGTATCATCCATGTGGGAACCGAGATCATGGGCCTTCACATATTGAACATAGGGTTGTATCCTACGAAACCAGTCCGCCCCTTTTATTTTCAAGTAAAAATTCGGGCCTATATAAACCTGGCCCCGGCTTATGTCGATACGGTTCATAAACGCCGAAGCCATATTAAAGTTTTTGTCATACCGTTCGTAAGTGGCCCAGACGGTAAGCTTTGGAACCAGGTACTGGAGAACGGTATTAAAACCGCTGCCGTTTTTTACCGGCGCCCCCGCGGATTCCTGCGTACCGGTATATAAGTAAGCGGCGTTTATCCTGGCGTTTTCAAGAAAACGGAACTGGAAGTCCACACCGAAGGCATTGTTCCGGGTCCCGGCAAAATAACGGCCGCTGTAAAGAACCCCCAGGGCATTGTCGCTGCCTAAATTGTATTTGCCCCTGAAGATGGCCCAGGTGGCTTTTTTCCCCGGGTTGGGGTTCACTCCGCCATCCCAGTCTTGACCCGGGGTTTTGTCATTGGTGGTTAAAAGGGCAAAATTCATTTTCCCCAGGGAACCGCTTAACTTGGCGGCCCAACCGGGCTCGCCGATCTGCCGCGTATCCACCGAATCGATCATCATCCCTTGATTGATGATACCGAAATCGAATACATCCATCCCTTCCATAAAAAACGGCCGCTTCTCACTGTAAAATATGGGGTAACGCTGGTTAACTTCCACCTGGAAAGCGTCGCTTTCAACCTGGCTGAAATCCGGGTTTACAGTGGCTTCGGCGGTTATCGATGAGGTAATACCGTATTTAAGCGACGCCCCGAAATTTTTGGAAACAACGGGGTCCCCCCACGTATCTTTACTCTCCCTTTCCACATCCCTGCTGTAAGTAAAATTCGGGAGCAGTTCCAGTTTCAACCTGTAAGCCAGGTCTTTATAAACGAGGGTGGCCATGAAATTAAAGTCGGTCTGTCCCGGTTGGGTTTGCGGCCAGGTGGCGCCAACGCCCAACCGGCTGATATTGCGCAGCAGCAAAAGCCCCATCTTTACTTCCCGGCCGCTTTTAAACCGGATGCTTTCCAATGGGATACGGATTTCCACCTGGTAGCCCTCTTTTGTTACTTTCCCTGCGCTTTCCCAGACAAAATCCGGGGCGTTGTCCGTACCGGTAACCGCCGAATTTAAATTATCGCCCTGGATGCCGTTGGGATTCACGTAAAATTCGTAGCTGGTCTGGTTATTGCCCATGGCATCCAGCAGCACCGCCACCCAATCGTCGCGGAACATTTTATCTCGCTGGGCAATGGAGGTCTTGATCTTGTCCGGCTCATTGTCCCAACATTTGAATGCAAAATAGAGATTCCTATGGTCATACGCCATCCATACCAGGGTAGCCTGGTTCAATTTTTCGCCGTATACCGGCAGATAGGTGTGAAAATCCTCAGCCAGTGGGGGATTGGTCCATATGTTTTCATTTAAATCGCCGTCGATTTTTATCGTTTCCGTGGACCTGTCCGGCAGGATTATTTTCCCGTCTTGCTGCAGTTCCAGCGCCCCGACAAAACCATTTGCTATAAATAAAAAGACGCTCATAAAAAATAGGATTCCTCGTTTGTTTATCATTTGGTTCTCCTGGAAATGCTATTGTACACTTTTTTAAAGATGGGGGCAATACTTTCGTTTCAGTTGGGATAAGCTTCCGCCATCGGTAGGTATGATAAAATGTGATTTCTAAACTTTATTAGTTCGATTTAAGTCGAAGATAATTTAAAAAATATTCCGGGCCCGCTTTTAAGTGACAATACTTAATAGCACGGATTTAACTATAAGTAAATCCATAAAATCTTCCATGATTCTTATTTTGTTGAGACCGGCAAAACCCTTTTATGATACTATTTTGAAAGAAACCGGGAAAAATGTCCCACCCTGGAATAAGAAAGAATCCGGGGGAATTCGTTTTCCCGGTTTCCTGGATTTCTTATTATAATCAAAGGAGAAGAGCATTTTGTGAATAGAGTTTTATTAAAGCGGAAAATTTTAGTGGTTAGTCCACCTGCCGGAGGACGGCGGAAGCCGTATGAAGTATCCCGGCGCCCCACCTTCAAACGATTTTCGGGGATTAACTATTTCCTGAGTATTAACTTGATATCGCCTTTTTTACCCAGTTGGACCATATCATCCGGGGACGCCAGGGTTTCCTTGATCTTCTGACCATTGACATAAGTACCGTTGGTGGAACCCAGGTCCACGAGGAAGAATTGGTCCCCCCTGGGAAGTATTTTCAAATGGTTTTTGGATACGATATTATCCGTGATATGCACATTTACCGTCATGGGGTCCCTTCCCACGGTAATACCGTAAGAAGTGATATTAAATGTACCTTTGTCTTCCCCTTTCACCAGGACCGTGACGCTGCCGGCCGCCTCCCCTTCCAGGACCGCGCCGCCGGTCTCGCCCGCTTTTGTTTTATCCGGGGGCGGGGGAGCGGTAGTCACGGGCCCGACGCCGACGCCGCCATGCGGCGCCGCGGCTTCCCGTTCCGGGACCATGGGACTAAATGCGATCTTCAATACCACCAGGATCAACACCATCAAAACCGCCACTATAATAACAATGATCTTACTCTGACGCCATATTTTTTCCAGGAAGCCCATTTCGCTGATGCGGGTCAGGATCATCTGCTGCATTTTTTCAAGGTCCGGTTCGTTTTTCATATAAGCCAACGCCGTCCCCACATAACCGCGGGCATCGAACCATTCCTCTTTCCAGGCGGCATCCATTAGTTTATTGAATACGACGGAAAACTCGGATAATTTATTGGTTTCAATGCCGGTTTCCCGGATAAATTCCCTGGCGGAATTGATGGGCACGCAGAATTTAAAGCCGTCGGCCCCCGTGGCCGCATAGGAGTGAACGCCCACTACCCGGCCTTTAATATCCACTGCCGGTCCGCCGGAGTTGCCGGGCGAGGTGGCGGCGTCATGCTGGATCACGGCCATACCTTTGAAATCGGTCTTAAGGGCCGAAATGGAACCCCTGGTAATGGACGATCTTAATGTGTTTTCCTTGCCCAAAAGCGGGAACCGCTGCGGGTCTACCACGCCGGGGAAGCCGATGACAAATATGGGCTCCTGGAGCGCCAATTGAGAAGAATCGCCCAACATGATGACCGGGCAATTTTCCCGTTCGATTTTCAATACGGCGATATCTTTGCCGCCGTCGGGAATCGAGGGGCTGAATTTTTTAACCTCGAACCGGAAAGTCTCGGAATTGGACAGCAGGACATAATTAATGGCGCCGTGTTCCGTGATCCTGGGCTGTTGGTCTTGCATGAACTGCTTGAAGGCGGCTTCCAATTCTTGCCCGGAGGGTTCCCGCCCCTTGCTTTTCTTAAACTCTACGATGATTTGTTGGATAATAGCGTCTCTTAATGTCTTCTGGGCATAACCGTCTTTATCCGCCGTATATTTTACATAGATATCCACCACATGGCCATTGGTCGCCAGGTAGCCGTCGGGATTAATGAAAAACCCGCTGCCGGAACCATAATTGGGCAATTCAATGGTTTGTCCGCCTTTCAATTGGGCTTTCACGAACATGCCGCTGTAGATCATTGCCACTGCCGGCCGTGTTCGATAGGCAGTCATCTGCTCCTCGGTCAGTCTTTCTCCCGCCGACAAAAAGCAAAAAGCGCTGATAAAAATGCTTAAAATTAAAAGAAATAGCCATTGTTTTGTTCTCATTCAGTCCTCCTACTTCACATTCTTTGCCAATATAAAAACAAGGGCGCCCAGCAGCAGCGCCAGTAAGCCCAATAATATAAAAATGACGATCTTTTTATTTCTTTTCTTTATAATTTGCGGCGGTACAGCTAGTTTTACCGTATTCTCCACACGGGTCGTGTTGTCTTCATCGCCTTTCACCGTGGATATCGCAATAGCGGTGATATTATCCGACGCCGCCCCGGTTTTGGCTTTTGTTATCAATCCTTCTACCGTGCGGTGTGTGGATGGAAGTTTTAGAAACTCCACGATTTCCCCATCCGACAACTCGGTGTTAAGACCATCCGAGCAGAGCAGGAATTTCTGGCCTTCCCGGATGCGAAACGGGCCCATGGCCTGGACTTCGATTTCCTCTTTCAAGCCCACCGATTGATACAAGACATTGCGTTTCGGGTGGGCTTGCGCCTCTTCCGGGGAGATAAAGCCGTCTTTAAGCAGTTTCCCCACCAACGAATGATCTTCCGTTAATTGTTCCAGTCCTGCATGGGGGTCCGAATACCGGTAAATCCTGCTGTCGCCGACATGGGCGATATAGCCCAGGCAATCCTTGATATACAGGACCGACAGTGTGGTGCCCATGCCCCGCCGGGCGTCTTCTTTTTTCCCTTCATGGATGAGTTTCTCATTAATAGCAAGAACAATTTGCCTTAACTCTTCCGGGACATTTTCGCCCACGCCTTTTTTCAGGGCTTTTATAAAACCCGTAACCGCGCGGTAACTGGCCACTTCGCCGGCGCTGTGCCCGCCCATGCCGTCGGCCACGATAAAAAGATAATCGCCGCTTTTCAATTTCCCGGCGTAAAGAAAATCCTCGTTGTGGTCCCTGACATTGCCGACATCCGATAAAGAAGCATAATACAATTCCATGCGCTTATATTACAATATTTTAATTAAAAATTCCATATCCGCGGTTTTAAATATTGTTTCATCCGTTATTTTTTGCCTGGGAACCTGTTGGCGCTCGCCGTCGATGGTTAAACCGGTCTCGCTGTCCAGGTCGCGGGCGAGGTACACGGCGCCCATGCCGCCTTCGCCCAATTTTTTCAAGACGCGATAGTTACCTAAGATTTCTCCCATCATGTTATCTTATCCTCAAAAAAAATTATGTTAATCCCATCGCAAGGTCGCATGGTAGAACTTTACCACCACCGCGCGTCAAAGTCAATGCGATTTTTTTTCTAAAGGGTATTGACAAAATCGCGTTTAAAATGTGATAATTACCTCGCCCTTAATTACGGGGGTAGATAGAGAAGGTGGACAAAAATGACTGAAATAGATGGCATATATGAATTGCGTGAGCCCATCAAGGGGTGGCCCGTGGAAGGCGCGGATTCCCTGGGAGAAGCTTCTGAAATGATCTTCGGCAGTCCCTATTGGGAGATACCCGAAGACAGGTATATCGTGATCGATAAAAATGATACCTACGGCCTGGTGGCTGTTTTCAATGAAGGAAGAGCCAGCCACAAAAAAAGATACCTGGTGGTTAATATGGAGTTCCTGGAGAACACCATCCGGATCGCCCAGATGACGGAAACCTGAACCCGGGCCGCGCGCCGCAAAAGCTTTTGTTTAAAAAATTTGTTTAAAAAAGTGGGGACGCCAATATTTATACTATTGCCAAAACGTGAACCCCATATTATACTATTATACTATGTACTTTCATGGAGTTTGCTAAATATGAGTAATGAAAAGAAAAAATATTATGCTGTCCTTTGTGGGCAGAAGCCGGGAATCTACGCTAAATGGTCGGGCGAAAACGGGGCGGAATCGCAGGTGAAAGGGTTTCCCGGCGCGCGCTACCGGGCGTTTTCTAGCGCCCGGGAAGCGGGGGCGTGGCTCAAAGACCCCGATAAACCCTTACAAGTGATGGAAACGGAAACGAGGGAAACGGAAACGATGGAAAAAGGTAAAGTGATTATTTATACCGACGGCGGCTGCATCGATAATCCCGGGCCCGGCGGGTACGGCGTGGTATTGCTCCACGGCGGTAAACGAAAAGAACTTTCCGCCGGGTACCGGCTCACCACCAACAACCGAATGGAATTAATGGCCTGCATCGCGGGCTTAAAGTCTTTGAAATTTTCCTGCCCCGTTATTCTTTTCAGCGATTCCCGGTACGTGGTGGACGGTATGGAAAAAGGCTGGGCCCGACGCTGGAAATCCAAAGGCTGGATGCGGAACGCAATCCAACCGGCGGAAAACGCCGACCTGTGGGCGCAGCTCCTGGAGTTATGCGATAATCATACCGTGGAGTTTTCCTGGGTTAAAGGCCACGCCGGCCAGGCGGAAAATGAACGCTGCGACCGACTGGCTTCGAAAGCGGCGCTTGCCGAAGGGAATTTCTTACAGGATACAACCTTCGAAACCCGCGCAACCACTGTCGGGGGCCCCCAAAAATTGCTGTTTTAACTATATTTTACACTGTCACGCGAATGGGTAAAATAACCGAAGTGATTTCATCCCAGTGAAGTTCATTTTGAATGGCAAAAGCCGTCTGGTTGTGAAGAATTTTGTGAAAAAACTTTTCCTTGCGAAAAACCAGTTTCCCGGTAAAAACCGTGGATTTGGGAAATTCCGCTTTAAGCGATTTGCACAAATTAACCGCGGCTTCCACCACGTCGGTGCCGGTGGCAAATCGATAGTCAGCGGCAAACCCCAATTTCCGGGCCAACTGAACATAATTTTTCAGGTCTTTCACCACGGATGATTCGAGGTCTGTTATGGCCTCGGCGCCTTTAAAAGAACCGGAATCCACCACCGCCACTGAAACAAAAATAAAATTTTCATATATCTTCGGGAAATTTTTTACCGCGGAAAGGAAGGTGTGGACGCCGAATCCTGTATAGCCGTTTACCAACTGGATGGCCGTTGTTTTATGGCAGTCTACTTTTTCGGTATTAGCTTTTCGAGAGGTGCCGATATCCAATAACAGTTCATCCAGTTCCTTTACTTTATCCCTCACCATATGATAATGGGAACGGATCAAATAACATAACACGATAAAGCAGGAAGTAATCACCAGCGTCATCCAGCCGCCTTCACTGAATTTTTCGTAACTGGTGATGATTAAAATGGTAAAACAGAGCACAAACCCGGTCACATGGACCGGTAGGTGCTTTTTCCAGTGTACTTCCCTTTTCCGGTTGCGGATGAAATAAGTGGACATGCCGATTTCCGAAATGGAAAAAGTGAGAAATACGTTGATGGAGTACATGACAATCAGGTGGGAAATGACGCCCCGGGTATAGAAGAGGAGGAAAATTGCGGCGCCGCCCATGAGCAGGACGCCGTTTTGCATGGTCAATCGTTCCGACAGTGAAGCGAAACGGTGGGGGAACCAGGAGTCGATGGCCATGTTGGACATTACCCGCGGGCCGTCGATAAACCCGGTTTGCGCCCCCACCATGAGCAGCGCCCCTTCGGAAAGTATGGTAATCAGCGCCAGGGTATATCCGAAGGACCAGTTGCCAAAAAGTGCATTGGCCAGGATGGAGTTAAGGGTCCTTCCCTCAGCGGGGCTTACCCTTAAAAGCAGGTAACAGACAAACAGGCCGCCGGCAGTAAACGCCAACGAAGTGGACATATAAAGCATGGTGCGTTTCCCGGTTTGGACTTTGGGGTCGCGCATGATCTGGAGGCCGTTGGAGACCGCTTCGATCCCGGTATAGGTCCCGCCGCCCAGGGAGTATGCCCGGAGGAACAGGGCCAACATCCCCACGCCCCCGAGGGTTGCTAAACCGCCGTTGAAATTGGTTCTCAGTTCCCCGACCACCTGGCCCACCTGGGGAATGTGGGATAATATGCCGTACCCGATCATAAAGATATGTGTTAAGACAAAAACGATGAAAATTGGGGCCAGGAAAGTCACGGATTCTTTAACTCCCCTGATATTTAGTACGATCAGGGTCAGGATAAGTATAAGGTCGAATATGATTTTGTATTCCTGGTATTGGATGGGTAGGAAACTGAAGAAGGCATCGCCGCAAGAGACGATGGAAACGGTGATAGTGAGCATGTAATCCACCAGCAGGGCACAGCCCGAAAGGACCCCGGCTTTTTCGCCCAGGGTGTGGGTGGCAACGATGTAACCGCCCCCGCCGGCGGGAAAGTGCTCGATGATCCGGGAATAGGCGTAGGAAATGATAAATACGGTAATGGCCGTGCCCAATGCCAGGAAAAGGGACAGGTAAGTATGCGGGCCCAGGGCGCGAAACGCTTCTTCAGGGCCGTAAGATGATGATGAAAGCCCGTCGGCCCCGAGCCCGATCCAGGCCAGCAGGGGAACCAGGGCCAATTTATGGTAAATTTTCGGGTCTTTAACATTCTTGGGTTTCCCAAAAATTTTATATTGCCATTCTCTTTGGGTCATTCGTTCAACCTGTTGTCCTCTTGCTAATCGACATAGCATTCCTTTTTCTTGTTTTAATTGCTAACTTTATCAGAATTATGATTTAATGTCAAGCCTGAGGCAGAACCTGAATTCACTATCGTTTTTGCTTCGCCGTTTTTATTCTATTATTCTCCCGGCGTCCCTTCGCGCTCTTCAGGACTTTAATCAATAGGCCCACAATAGCGTCAGCAAGGCGCATACACCGGTAATCACCAGGGAGATCACGAAAACCGTGCGGATAACCTGTGCTTCTTCGCCGATGCGGTCGATGGAAGCGGCCGCGTTTTGCAGTTTCGCCGGCGATATGACGCTGGCCAACCCGCCGCCGATGCCGCTGGCCGCGGCCAATATAAGCCCGAAGGCACCGATTTGCTGGGCAGTGGAAAGATGCAGTTTTGTCAGCATGGCAATGGAAGAAGTTTCAGACCCGCTGATAAAACCGCCCAACAATCCCAAATAAGGAACCACCAGGGGGTAGAGTTTCCCGAAAAGCTGGGCCGAGGCCTGGGCCACCACGTAGATCATGTTGTGGCTATTATCCAGTAATTGCCAATCCGCGCCTTTGCCCGAATGGTTGATCACATAGGCGATGGCAAAAAACACCGCCGCCGCGAAGGTTGGGCGGGGGGCCCGTTTCAGCCATTTCTTCACCGATATGGTCAACTGGGCGCGGGTGGGTTTAAGGAACGGCAGCGCCGCCAGGGTGCTAATTAGTATCCAGAAATACGCTTGCCAGAACAACCGGACTTTTTCCGGCGCGCCCGGGATAATGTTCAACGGCATGGCCAGTTTATTGAAGGTGAAGTTGAAAAACGGTAAGAAAGGGGCGTTCATCAGCAGGGAGCAAGCGGTCAGGATCAGCCAGGGAGATAACGCCGCCAGCAGCGGCATGCGTTTCTCGGCCGCCAGGTCCGCTTCATTAAGACCGCCGCGGTCGATTAATTTCCGGCCTTTGATTTTGAGATAGAGCAGCATGACGATTACCACTGCTAGGCCCGCGGCGACGCCGGTAAGGGTTATCATGCCCAGGGCGTTCATGCCGATGGCGACAAACCCCGCGGTGAACCCGGTCAGCAAAGTAGGAATTAACCCTTTCCACATCATTTTCCAGCGGCCCACGATCCACAGCATGCCGAAGGCAATACATGTACTGATGGCGGGCATGTACCGGGCAAAGTAGTGGCCGACCTGGTCCACCGGCTGGCCCACGAAGTTGGCAAAGACCACCACCGGGATACCCAGGAGCGCGTAGGTGCACAGGGCGTCATACCCGATGGCCGGCAGGGCGATAGCGGCAAAGGAAGAATAGCCCAATGCCAGCATGATGGGCGGCAGGATCGATACGGGCACCGCGCCCAGCGCGGTGAGCAGTGTGCCGAACCCGATGTTGATGAGCAGGATTTGCGCTACTTTATCTTCCCGCGCCACGGTTTTAATTAAAGTCACCACGCGGGCAATGGCGCCTGTTTCCAGCATGATTGTCACTTGCAAAATAGAAGTGGCCACCACCAGGGCAATGGGGAACGAAGCCACAACCCCACACAGGCTGGCTGTAAACACCACGGGTAAAGACGTGCCAAAGTAGAGCCAGGCCACCACCACCGCCGCGATCCACCCGATTGTCCCGGCCACATCCGCCGCGGTCCGGCGCAGCGTTAATAGTAAAAATATAACGATAATAGGCAAGAGCGCCAATAAGACGATAAATATATTCATGCTGGTTTCCTTTTTTTTATAAGAGGGCATTATAAATGAAATGCAGCAGAAATGCAACTCAATGATGGCGCAGGGATGAGCCGGTCTTAAGCGCCTGCCCCAATTGAAATTTCTTATTTTTAGACCAAAATGAGAATTGCTGAATCAAGGGATTATCTCTTGACTTTATTTTCCCTTTTATCTAGTATTAGTTCACTTTGCTTAAGAAGGAGCGAATATGAACGATAATAATAAAAATAAGAAACCAGCGATCGTTTTTACCAGGTACACACCTTATATGGTCTCCGACCTGGAAAACTTTTATAACTCCAAAGGGGAAAAATTGGCGGCAAAACCGGTTATGAGCCTCTGTCGCTGTGGGCTGTCAAAGAATAAACCTTTCTGCGACGGCAGCCACACGGAAAAAGGCATCGACGGCGAAAAACAACCGGACAGGGTAAAAGATAGGGTAGTCGATTATAAAGGAAAGGATATTATTATCCATGACAACAGGGGCGTTTGTTCTCTTGACCATGCCTGTGTAAACCTGCTGCCGGCGGTTTTCAAGAGGCACGCGAAACGTTGGGTTTTGCCGGATGAGGCCGGCGTCGGCGAAATTGTCAACGTGATTGAAAAATGTCCTTCCGGCGCATTGAGCTATACGGTGGGCCATCGGAAATGCGCGGACCAGGACCGCCCCCCTACTATTAAAACGGCTAAAAACGGCCCCCTGGAAATTACCGGCGGCATCATCCTGAAAGACGATATGGAATCGAAACCCCAATCTGCCGAACATTACACCCTCTGCCGCTGCGGCAATTCCAGGAATAAACCTTTCTGCGACGGCGCCCACGAAAAAACCAAATTCGAAGATTCTGTAAATTAAGCCCCACGATAGGCTCGTGACTACACTTTTCATCCCAGGCAAAATAGTCAAAATATTCAACGTTGACAGAAAAGAAAAAATTACTTATAATTAGATTGGAGGTTGTTAGAATGAAAACATATCGAAGCGCCAAAATGGATAAACTCTTAAGGGAGAAACCGGGTATCGCCCGCCTGGTCATAGGGCAAGCAATTAGAAAGAGGGAATTAGCAAGAAAAAGATTCCGTATTGCCATAAAAAATATGGAAGCTAAAGATGCTGTGCCCGGGTAAGATATATGAATGTAGCAGTTTCCAGTATTCTACTTTTTCTTGTTTTTTCTCCGGGGATAGTGTTCAGGAGAGGTTATTATTCAGGGAAATTCTCCCGTAAATATATTAAGATTGACTTAATAGACGAAATTACCTGGGCGATTATTCCAGGATTGATCATAAATATTGGCTGTATCTATTTATTCCAATGGATTACCGGTTACAAAATCAATATTTCCTCTTTGGGTTTTCTCCTAACCGGATTTAACAATAACTCTGAGAGTTCTTTAATATTCAAAAAAATCGAGACGAATCTAATCCCCATAGCACTTTTTTTTATTTTGAGTTGGGTGTTATCTTTTTTACTGGGAAAAACCTGCCTTCTACTTGTAAGATTCTTTAAATTAGATCACAGATTCATCTCCTTACGTTTTCCCAATCATTGGTTCTATTTTTTTTCCGGTGAATACCTGGAAATAAATGAATACTGCCGTCTCAAAGATATTGAGTTATTGTTGTATGAAGTGTGGGTGGATGTGGGGGGCAAAATAGAAAAATTTAAAGGATTTGTTGATGATTTCATTTTATCAAGGGATGGTGGGCTTGAAACCATCTACCTTGTCGAGACGCCTGAAGAAGATAAGGACAATGAAATCGAAGTGAATTTGAACGTTGAAGCAATAGAAGCCCAGGAACCCAGTGATTACTTGATGATTCCTTCTAAATCAATCCTAAAAATAAGTATGTGGCCAGAACTGAAAAAAGATCACCTGATCGATGATAAGGTGAAGATTTAAATCTTCATCGTAATAACCTTTGAAGGATTCGAGTACTTCCGGGGAGAGGCGTTGGAGATTGAGCCGTTCCGTGACAACACCTATCAGGTACTCACCCACAAGGATGATTGAAATAACAATAAGGTAAATATTCATTGGACCTCCATCCCCATACGCCTTACGCGAATAGATTTAATAAAAATAGAGAATGAGAAACACCACGGGGATCGCGATGCCGGCAATCACAAACCATTTGCCGCGGCCTTTGAGCCCGTTTTTACCTTTCAGGACAAACAGGCCGGTAACGGCCAACAGGAAAAGTCCCACGGCGTAGATATCCGCGGCCCAGGTCCAAACTTTCCCGGCCTGGTTCAGGTGCAGGAAATTGAATTCCCTCAGCACCGGGCGTCTTCGTTTATGCTCGAACACGGCCTGGCCGGTATTCATGTTCACGTCTACCACCCCGTTTTCCAGGAATATTTGCAGCCGCCAGGTGGTGGGGCGGAAATGACTCTTGTATTTCCCGGTTTCCCCGGTTTGCGCCAGGATGTTATCTACCAATGCCAGGTCCACGGGTGCGTCGGCGGATATATTTTTTAAGGTGAAGGTTTTCTTTTCCGTGATAAAATTGGAATCCCATTGGCGGAGATGATTGGCCGCAACGCCGGAAATTGCATATATGACGGTCAACCCCACCAGGAAGTAACCCAGGTCTCTATGTATAATATTATTCCACTTTCTCCAGTTCATAAAACTCCTTGGTGTCCCTTGGTGCCTTTGTGCCTTTGTGGCTATTTTCATACCAACGGGTTATTTTGAATCTTTGATAACAACGCCGATGGGGCTGAGACGATACAAGGTCATCCCGCCTTTGGCTTTTTCAAGGTTTATTTCCTGGGTGTGAATTGCGGCCAGGTGTTTCAGCCAGTTTACGGCCTGTTCTTCGGTCAGTTGAACCGGGTAGACGGCGCCTTCGGCGATGGCGTATTTTCCTTTGTGGTCCAGGGGGAAAATTATTTGGCCTTCTTTGTGCCAGATGGTGAGCTGCTGGAAATCTTTGTCGCCGCCGATGGATATCCATGCGCCTTCGTGCATACAGCCGTCCACGATATAGCCTTCGACGCGCACGATTTTATCGATGAAATCCCCGGGTTTTTCTACTATTTCAGACACCTGGGTGACTTTTTCAACCTGGATTTTCTCCCCGAGAATCGTTTCGGCTGAAAACAAAAAACTTCCTAAAATCATTACTGAAATGAATATCAAGATAATTCTTCGCTGCATGTTTACTCCTGTATAGATAATGATGGTTATTATTGAAAGGGAATTTTACCACAAATCCCGGTTTTTCGCTACACTTTGCTTCTTTAAAAAAAAGTGGTATGATTCATTTTTAATACTAAAGGAGCACTTCGATGAGTAATGAGCAGTCTGAAAAAATATTGGCGCTGGCGGAGAAGTACCGCGATTATACGGCGGAGAATCTTTCCCGACTGGTAAAAATCAAATCCCCCAGTAAAGGGGAGAAAGAGGTTATGCGGGAGTTAAAGCGGCAGATGGGGGCCGCGGGTTTCGATGAAGCAACGATCGATCCCCTGGGCAATGTGATGGGACGCATCGGGAATGGGAAACGAATCCTGGCCATCGACGCCCATATGGATACGGTGGACGTGGGCAACCGGGACAATTGGGAATTCGATCCTTTTTCCGGGGCAATCAAGGACGGTTATGTACTGGGCCGGGGGACCGTGGACCAGGAGGGCGGCGCCGCCTCGTTTATTACCGCCGGCCGGATTCTTAAGGAAATGAATTTTGCCCGGTACGCGCCTGATGTGACGGTTTATTTCGTGGGCAGCGTCATGGAAGAAGACTGCGACGGTTTATGCTGGAAATACATCGTGGAAGAGGATAAAATCAAACCGGATGTGGTGATTTGTACGGAGCCCACTAATTTGAATATTTACCGCGGCCACCGGGGCCGGATGGAAATAGCCGTGACTTTCCGGGGCGTTTCGGCCCACGGTTCCGCGCCCGAACGGGGGAAGAATGCCATTTACATGGCTTCACGGCTCTGCCTGGAGGTCGAGAAATTGAATGAGCGACTGAAAACCGATGATTTCCTGGGCAAGGGAAGTATTACGGTTTCCGAGTTTATGTCCGGCAGTCCTTCGCTGTGTGCGGTGGCGGATTATGCGCGCATCCACCTGGACCGCCGCCTGACCTGGGGGGAAACAAAGGAATCCGCAGTGGCGGAAATCGAAGGGATTATTAAAGCCCTGCCGGATGTGGACGCCTCGGTGGAAGTGCTGCAATACCGGGAAAAGGCCTATACGGGTTTATCCTATGGGATGGAAAAGTATTATCCCACCTGGAAGCTGTCCGGGGATCACCCGGCGATTATGGCCGGGGTGGGGGTGTTCCGGGGGCTTTTCGGCAGGGAACCCAAAGTGGACAAATGGACATTTTCCACCAATGCCGTGACCATTAACGGGTTTTACCATATCCCGGTGATAGGGTTTGGGCCGGGCAACGAGGTATTGGCGCATGCGCCCAATGAAAAGATTCCCATTGAGCACCTGGTGGATGCGGCCGCGTTTTATGCCCTATATGCTTTTAATATGTAGCCACGGGCGTCGCGACAAACACGGACGTTAAAAACAGGCCCACGAATTACACGAATTAACACGAATGTTTGGTGGGGACTGCCTGAAAATTTAAGCGCCGCTTTGTTAATATGGGCAGGCCGGGGTAGCCGGGCAGTTCTCGCCGCTAGCCCATTGGCAAAAGGCAGGGCACTTAGAAATACACAGATGGGGCACTCCAATTGAAGTAAAGGTAACTCCACCCCGGGCGACATCCATCTGGGAATCACTTAAATTTGCCACTGTTGCTCTGTTGAGCACTAACTTTTTTGAAACTTTTTTAATTTTCATGGTGATTAGCCTCTCTTTTTTAATTTAGTAGATCGTATTAATATATCATACCGGTGGGGTATTGTCAACGAATTTTTTTTGACTGCAACAATTCTCATTTGACCTATAAAATAGAAATTTTAATTTGGGCAGTGGTCGCCCTAAAATTATTCAAAATGAGAATTCCTGAGCTCATTCCCGGTTCCTGCACGGTCAAACACGGGGCCGGCGTTTTTATATCCAGGGCCTGCATGCACAAATTCGACCTTGGCATATTCAATCGATATCCATGCGCATGCGAGACGCCTTTATGTAGGTGCAATAAGCGGCTATGTTATAAATGGCCTGTCGCGATGCGCGCCTGTGAAGTGATTATACGTGCAGTAGAAGTGGTTGTGCACGCATGAGAAGTCCTTATGCACGGATGCGAAGTGGTTGTGCACGCATGAGAAGTCTTTATGCACGGGCGAGAAGTGGTTATGCACCCGTGAGAAGTCCTTATGCACGGACGAGAAGTGGTTATGCACCCGTGAGAAGTCCTTATGCACGGATGCGAAGTGGTGGTGCACGCGTGAGAAGTCCTTATGCACGAATGAGAAGTGGTTATGCACGCGTGAGAAGTCCTTATGCACGGATGCGAAGTGGTTGTGCACGCGTGAGAAGTCCTTATGCACGGATGAGAAGTCTTCATGCACGCGTGAGAAGTGTCCATGCACGCGTGAGAAGTCTTCATGCACGCGTGAGAAGTGTCCATGCACGCGTGAGAAGTCCTTATGCACGGATGAGAAGTCGTTATGCACGCGTGAGAAGTCCTTATGCATGGGTGAGAAGTAGTTATGCACGCGTGAGAAGTCCTTATGCACGCGTGAGAAGTCTTTATGCACGCATCGGATGCCAATTTGAGTTTAGTGGCCATTTACACAAAATATTCGACGCAACCGGGAAAAAGTCCGATTCTTTCGGTAATATATTCGACTTCCCCGGGCGCTATATCGTAATAAAGGGGTAAACGCAGCAGGGTCTCACTCACCCGGTCGGTTACCGGGAGAGAAATATCATGATACTTCCCTTTCCAGAATGGAGCCCGGTGCAGGGGGACGTAATGGAAAACCGCCATAACGCCGTTTCCATCGAGGAATTCGATCATCCTTTGCCGCTCCCGAAGGTTATCAAGCATGATGTAAAACATGTGGCCGTTGTCCTTGATACCGAAGGGAATCACGGGCATTTTCCCCGGCGGAAATAGGCCGGATAACTTTTGCCGGTAAAGGCGGCAGGTTTCCAGCCGCTTTCCATTGATTGCTTCCAGTTCCAGGAGCTGCGGGTAAAGAAACGCCGCCTGCAATTCGGACATCGCGAAGCTGGACCCCAGGTCCACCCAGGTGTATTTATCCACCATGCCGCTGTCGAAATGGATGCGGTTCGTACCCTTGTCCCGCAAAACCTGGGCGCGTTCCACCATGGCGGGATTGTTCACCAGCAGCGCGCCGCCTTCACCGCATTGGATGTTCTTGGTTTCGTGGAAACTGAGGGCCGCCAGGTCCCCGAATTTCCCTAATGGGACGCCCCGGTAGCGACAGCCGATGGCCTGGGCCGCGTCCTCCACCAGGATAAGGTGGTGTTTTCGGCAAATTTCCATGATGACATCCATCTCGCAGGCCACCCCCGCATAATGGAGAATCACCAACGCTTTGGTCCGGTCGCTGATCAAAGACTCGATCTTTTTTTCATCGATGTTTTTGGTGTCCTCCCGGATGTCGCACCAGGCAATGTCCACGCCGCGCTGGGCAAAAGCGCCGGCCGTGGTGACATATGCAAAGGAGGGCATGATGATTTCATCGCCGGCCGTGAGATTGCACAAAAAGCCGGCCATTTCCAGGGCGGCGGTGCAGGATGGGGTCATGATGGCTTTCAAACAGCCGGTTTCCTGTTGAAGGATTTCACTGCATTTTTGTGTGAACTCCCCGTCCCCGGAGAATTTACCGCTTTTAATGACCTGGCTTAAATATTCAGCTTCCTTGCCGGTTACCAAAGGTTTATTAAAAGGTATCTTCATTTTGCGCCCCCCCGTTTGGTTTTTACAGTTTCGCAAGCGCCGGTTATGGCTTCCATCAGGGCCCGTGCATATGCGGCATGGGCTTCAACGGAAGGGTGCCTTTTATAATAGCATTCCCGGGACACGTTGTATTTTTTTAGCGCCTTTAACCCATCGACTAAAAGGACGTTTTCAAACCCCTTAATACTCTCAACCAACCCGGCATCGATTTCTTCTTCATCGAGATATGGCATCCGAAGGATAACAATCGTGGCGCCATACTTTCTCAATATGCCGGTCATTTTACCGATTACAAAATCATATAGCTCCCTGGATGAAATTCGCGGTTTTTTAAAATTCCTTTGATCCAGGTTTGCCTTTGATACCCGTGGGGATATCGAAATTAAGCGCAGATACCTACCCAGGGTTAATTTAACTTTTCGGCTGCCGCTGCCGTTAAAATAACGGTCTACCAATCGGTATAAATGTTTGGTGGAATAAAAATCATCGGGCTGCATTACCTGCAAACGATTGTCTTTTTTCCCGATATAAGCATAAGCGAATTGCAAGTCCGGCGTCGGGTAGAAAGGATTAAGAGAACGTCCTAATAGCCAATTCCCGGCCCCAAGTATCACCAGCGACGGTTTCAATTTTTCCAGGATCCCCCTTTTTTGAAGGTCCTCCAATTGCAAAATAATGCCGGCATAGGAGTAAGAACAAACGCCGTAATTATAGGACGGCAGGTTCAAGCGTTTCGCTGCTAGATATGAGAACGTTTCCTCGCATTCGACCCCGTCGCCGAAAGTAAACGAACAGCCTACGGATAGGATCCCGCCGGGTTCAAAGGACTCCTGACCGGCGAATTTCGGCGTCCGGTAGCCCAAATGATGGGTCTTTAAATAAAAGGCATTGTTTTCTAACGGGCCGGAAAAGGAAGGCGTAAGTTGAAAGCCGATTGTCTCGTGGTAGCGATAGGCGCCGATGGGCCACCTGGAAGAAGTGAGCAGCCGGTGGTAAGTAACAATTCGGTTATGAAATTGCTTTATTTTATGGGTCATAACCCCCCCACTAAGAAGCTCGATTAGTAAGATAGTAATAACCGATGAACATATGACCAACAGCCCATTAACGATTATTTTGGATCTCCTGGGAAACGTCCGATTCATGGCGTCATTTCTCCATTTTTTGGAATTTTATACTTATTTTTTATAGGCCCCCCCCATAATATATCCGCTTGCTGAAGCCCGCTTTTTTCCAATTCTTTTATTTTCAACAAATAATCTTCCCTGCCGGATCCCGCGGCAAATGGAACGATTGCGCCGGTGGACCGGTTTACCCGGTAAATGGTCCACGGCGCCTCCCTGGTTTTTCCTTTCCATTGCAATGCATAGTCATACTGTTTGAAACCACTATTGTCCTGGACAAACAAAAATAAGGGGCGGTCGATACTGAGGCCGTTCATCCGATCTTCGGTTTCATAGCCCCGGGATTTCGGATTGAAGGGATCGTAAAAAGTAAAATAATGTTTCGCTTTCAAGCCGATTAAGCCATCGATATCTTTTCTTTTTAAGATAAACTTTAAATGCCCGCTGGAGGTGCACCAGAAGCCCCAATGATTTTCCCCTTTTACGACATAGATAACGATTTGTGAATTCATGGGGAAGTTAAATGAAGATAGGTTTTTTTGAATATGAAATTGATTTTGATTGAGGGTGTCGTAATACGCTTTTAATTCAAAGGTCCTAAAGAGGCCCGCCTGGAATATTAAAATCATAAAAGCCGCATCGATTAAAAATGCCCTGGCCCTAAAAATCCGCTTAAAAATGGCAACCAATGATATCAACAAAAGGGCGTTAAGCCCGTACGCCGCGATATACGAATATCTTACGGTTTGGAGCCTACTCATGGTAATAAATGCAGCCATATTGCAGATGGTCCAAACCAGCAGGAAACCGTAAATATAAAGGGTAAATCGCCGGTGTGACAGATGTAAAAAAGGTTTGGGACGAATAAAGGTATTATCCGGGTCCCTTAGCGTTAAAACCAACCCGGTTATGATAATGGCGATAATGATTAGTAAAACGACATCGCCGGCTGGGTTGGGAAAATCGGGGAAAGGCAGCATGGCAAAAAAATAATATTTAATCCGGGAAAGGATTAGCGATCCGGTTACCGGTATTATTTCCGCCGTTTTTCGCGGCAGCAATAAAACCCAAACGAATTTATATGATACCGCCGCTAAAAACGAAAGCGCCAGGTAAAGATGCTTCCGGTTTAGCCTTTTATATCCCAAGGCGGCAAATAATAAAACCGGCAGGAAGAAAATCGCCTGGTCCATTAATTGCGTTGAAATAAATAAGAACAATAGGGCGGCCAACAACGTCTTGGGATTACTTTGATCTTCCCTATCCAGGTACGTGAAACTTTTAAAAAAACAGCCCAGCATGGCCAGCAAACCCAGTAAAACATAAGAACCATTTAAAAAAGCCGGGACCAGGTTTTGCGCCGGTAAAATATTAGGCAGGACTGCCGCCGTGTAAGCCATGTTATTGTGGAATCCCAGCTTACGGAATAAATTATAAATAACGCACGATAAGGGGACCAACAGGAACAACACATACATTGCCCGTATTAATTGGGGAGAGAACGTCATGATGTTCCAGGAAATCCACTCGCTTAGCGAACATAAGAACAGGCCTTTTTTCCAATACCAAAATGGGAATAAACCATTAACGACATTGTAATAATTGGCGGCGTCATCCTGGAAAAGCACTTTCGGTCCGAAAATAGCCGCCAGGTTGAATAAAACGACGGGAATAGCGATCAGGAAATAAATCCGAAAGGCCCGAATCCCAGGGAAAGCGGCGGTTATTCTTTTCACTTTTCCTTAGACTCCAGCCATTTGTAATAACACAGGGTTATTTTGGCTAGATGAAAGCCATTCTTTTGATACAGGCGCACGGCGCTGGAATTCTTGCCCTGCGTCGTTACATTTACCTCGGTAACCCGGCGATTATGAAGCAAATGAAAAACCCGGTTAAGCAGTAAACTCCCCAACCCTTTTCCACGGTGGGCTTCTTCAACCCCAAATAAGCCTATGGATGCCGCGTTCTCTTCGAACCTGAGGGAATTAAAGGCCAGGATGCCGGATTCATCGCCTAAATAATAAAGCTCATCGTCAAATTCGCCTTTCACTGCCTTTTCAATCCATAGTTGAAACATCAAATCAACCTGGTTCCTATCAAATCCAGGGTAGCCGTAATAGCGGCTGTTAGTGAATAACCCATGGCCGGCTAATTTTAAGCCGGCGATATCCTTTAGCCCCGCTTTTTTAAAAGTTAAACCCGTTAGCGCCCCATCATCTTTTACCACTTCCGCGGGTTCCGCGGGTTCCACGGGTTCCGGCGGTTTTTTCTTAAAAGCAAGCCTCAAGTCCGCCAGGTGAAAAGCCGACCTTTCGGAAGCATGGATGCTTTGCGAGTCCGAAGCGTCGCAAAATAATTCGACCAATTGAATTTTCGCTTTCACCGCATTTTCAAGCCCTTTGCTCAAGCGTTCTTCCGCGCAGGCATGGGCATATATCCGGCCGATGGAAAAACCGAAGAAGTTGGAGTCCCAGTCTAAATATTTGACATCATTGGTGCTCAACGTTTCGTGATTCATTTTCGTCTCCCCCAGTCATCGCTGAACGGTTCATTCCCGTATATGGGAATAACCACGGGAATGACGGTTTGGCCGCGGGAATTTGTTTTCATATTATTACTTCCATGAGACTATTATATCAAAAACAAGACCCTGTAATCAACAACAAACGCGAGAAAAAGGGACGGCAGGAGCAAGCGGGAGTTAATCAAAATGAGAATTGCCGGCAGCATGGGGAAAACATTGACAAATAGGGCGGCAATATATTATAATGGGGTTCCATTTTTAATTAAACTACTGAAAGGTGATACTATGGCAACAAACGAAACAAGCGAAACACGTGAAACAAATGAACTAAAAGAAGCAAGTATTTCGAATATCCGGGCGTTTGAGGATCAGGATGTCATTATTAAAGGCTGGCTCCAAAATAAAAGGTCCAGCGGGAACATCCATTTCCTCCAGGTCAGAGACGGCAGCGGGATTATTCAATGTATCCTGGAAAAGAAAAAAGTCCCGGAAAATGTTTTCAAAGCCTTCGATGAATTAACCCAGGAAAGCTCCCTGATTATTACCGGGAAAGTCCGCAAAGAACCCCGTTCCCCCATCGGGTACGAGATTTCCGTCGCCGATATCGAAATCGTTCACATCTCGCAGCCCTTTCCCATCACCCCCAAGGAACACGGCACCGCATTTTTAATGGACAACCGCCATTTATGGCTGCGCTCCTCCAAACAAAGGGCGATCCTTAAAATCAGGCATACCATTGTCATGGCCATCTATGATTACTTTAACTCCAGGAATTTCGTATTAATAAACACCCCCATCTTAACGGCCAATGCCGTCGAAGGAACCACCAGCCTGTTCGAAGTGGATTTCTTCGGCGAAAAAGCCTACCTCTCCCAGAGCGGCCAACTCTATGTGGAAGCGGCCTGCATGGCTTTTAAAAACGTCTATACCTTCGGCCCCACTTTCCGCGCCGAAAAATCCAAAACCAGGAAACACCTGAACGAGTTCTGGATGGTGGAACCGGAAATGGCTTTCGGGACGCTGAAGGACGTTTTTACCCACGAAGAAGGCCTCATCATGCACCTGGTCACCGAAGTATTAAACAAGAACCAGGAAGATTTAGCGGTACTGGAAAGGAATACCGATATTCTAAAGAAAATCAAACCCCCATTTCCCAGGGTTACATATTCGGACGCCATCGTGACACTGCAGAAAAAAGGGTCGCCGGTAAAATGGGGCGATGACCTGGGCGCGGATGAAGAAACTTTACTTACCCAGGATTACGATACACCAATATTCGTCCATCGTTATCCCAAATCCATGACTTCCTTTTACATGGTGCCTGACCCGGAAGATGACACGTTGACAATGAATGTGGACTTATTGGGACCGGAAGGGTACGGCGAAATCGTCGGCGGCGGTTCCGAACGTATCTCATCGTTGGAACTCCTGGAACAAAGAATAGAAGAGCACAAATTGCCCCGCCAGGTTTTCGAGTGGTACCTGGACCTACGCCGTTACGGTTCGGTTCCCCACTGCGGTTTCGGCATGGGATTGGAACGCGCCGTGGCCTGGTTGTCGGGCGCCGCCCATGTCAGGGAAACAATTCCCTTTCCCAGGATGTATTACCGGTTAACGCCATAGTTTCCGGTATTCCCCCGGGGGGATGCCCACGCGTTTCCGAAAAACCTTTATGAAATAATTGGACTCGGAAAACCCCATCATTGTAGCGAGGTCCTTTATGGGGATTTCAGCGTCTGTTTTTAGAATATCTTTTGAACGGGATATCTTTTCATTAATAATGACATCTTCCAGGGTAAACTTCATCCGGCTGCCGAAGGTTGCGGACAGGTATGTGCGGTTTGAATGAATGGTCTTTGCAATGCCTTCCACGGACAATGTCTTCAAATCTTCGAGGGGGCATTTCAAAACAGTAATGAGCGCCTTGTGAGCCGGGTTTTCTTTTTTCATTATTTTCAATTTTTGTATGATGGCTTCCATTTAATAAATACCATAAATAAAACATGATGTAAAGGGGCGCCCTGAAAACAGGAAATATCCGTGGGTAGTTCTTTTTTTTACCATAATTGTCTCCTTTATTATTCCTCTTGAGGAAAATGTCCTCACCCCTTCCCAAAATCTCCTTACCTCTTTTCAAAGTTTCCCCAGGCGGCCACCAATTTGGTTTGGATTTCGTCTATTTGATTGTAACCTTATTCTCCCACCGGTTCATTTTCCTGGGTCACCCCATTCTTCACTGGTTTAGCAAAGGTGATTTTTGGTTCGAGATTCAATATTCGCGAGGCTGCGGAGTTACTATCTACCCGGTATTTTTGCCACCGGGTTCTGCCCCGGCGCTGGCTGAACTCCGGGGGTGGTACCGGTCGTACATTTTCTTGACTTTGCTTTTGGCCACGTAGGTGTAGATTTCGGTGGTAGAAATATTCGCATGTCCCAGCATTAATTGGATGGAGCGGAGGTCCGCCCCTTTTTCCAGCAGGTGGGTGGCGAAGGAATGCCGCAGCGTGTGGGGCGTCAGCGTCGCCGGGACCCCCAGGGTCCTGGCGTAGCCTTTGATGATTTTCCACAGTCCCTGGCGAGTAAAGGGTCTGCCGTGGTGGTTTAAAAATACATAATCGTTCATATTTTTTTTCAACAGCAGGGGCCGGGCGCCGGCTAAATAACCGGCCATGAATTCCCGCGCTTTCTCGCCGAAAGGTATTACCCGCTCTTTACTTCCTTTGCCCATTACCCTTACGAAATTATCATCCATGTATATATTCGTTTTCTTGAGGGTGGTGACTTCGGATATTCTCAGCCCGGAGGCATACATCAACTCCAGGACGGCTTTATCTCTTTGCCCGATAGGGGTTGCCATGTTGGGGAGTTCCATTAGTTGGTCGACCTGGTCGATGGTCAGGTATTTGGGTAGGGTTTTCCATTTTTTGGGGGATTCGATATTGGAAATGGGGTTATAATCCATTTTATCTTCCGCCAGGAGGTACTTATAAAAGCTTTTCAGTATTGAGATCAGGTGGGCCTGGGTGGAGAGGGAGCTGCCTTGACGGGATTCCTCTTTGATGAAGTCCAGCGCCTGGTTTTCGGAAAGGTCGATATGATTGAACTTATTTTCCTGTAAATAAGCGCCGAATTTATCCAGGCCTTGTTTATATGAGATTAAGGTATTTTCGCTTAATCCTTTTTCCATTTGCAGGAAGGCCAGGTATCGTTTCACATCTGTTTCAAATTCGTTCATAGCAAACATCATATCGATATAAGAAAAAATGTCAAGGTTTTTTGGGGGGCAAAATAAACAAAAGCTTTAGGAGGTCCAGGAACCCTTTCTCGAAAGGGTTCCTGGTATCTACTGATCTTCTTAAGGTTTAATCTTCTTCTTTTTCTTCTTTTGCATCTAATTTGATATACATCTTTTTCAGCAGCGGTTTTTTCCCTTCTTTGTCGGGGAATAGGTTTTTAAATTCTTTCTCAAACTCTTCGATGTTTTTATGAGCGGTTTTGCAGGCTTCGTGATCGGGTTTATCCATTGGGCAATCGATGCTTATTTTTTGTGCGGTTTCGCTCAATTCCGTGGTCACTTTGCATAGTTCGGGGAGTTTCCCCTGGAGTGTCTTGACCGATTCTTTGATTTTGTTTAAGATGTCGCCGTCGATTTTATTTTCGGAGATAAGCTCCAGTTTCATGCTTTTTCCGGCGCCTTTCATTGCGCAGGTGCCTTTTTTAAGAATAACGATTTCCTCTTCCTCTTCTCCTTCTTTTCCTTCTTTAATTTCGATGATTTTAGGTTCCGCCCCTTCTTTTCCTTCTTTGCCGCGGCATATCATAATGTGTTTGCAGCATTTCCCTTCTTTTCCTTCGCTCTTTTCAATTTCCTTTAGGTGTTTTTCGATGTCTTTTTCTCCATGGCTGCTGCTGCCCGGGCAGATAATGATTTTTTCGGTTTTTTCATTTTCGCCTTTATCATCCTCATCATCTTTAATAATAATCACAATCTTTTTTTCTTTGGCATCGCCGTCGCCTTTGTGCATGCATTTCATGATGCATTTGTGCTCGCCTTTCTCGGCGTCTTTGAGCAGGCATTTCTCTTTACATTTTTTCAGGCATTCTTCGCTGCATTTGTGTTGGCCTTTTTCCATGCATTTTTTCAGACATTCTTCGCTGCATTTGTGCACCGCTTTCTCAGTTTCTTTTTTCTTTTCTTCATCCGCGGTCTGGGTTTTTTCCGTATCCGCGGCTTTATTTTCAATCGTGGCCGTTTGTTGGGTTTTAGCGGCGGACTGGGTTTGTTCCGGCTTAGCCGTCCCGATGAATGTGATTGTTAAAAATACCAAAACCAAAAGCATTAATTTTGTTTTCATTTTGATCTCCTTTGTTTTAAATTTTTTTTCAAGTATTGTGGTTAGACGTTCATTTAATTCCGAATTACCGGCCATCCCTAGCGCCGGTGACGGCATATAGCGCCCCACATCCACGGCTTGTTTCATCCGGAGCAAGGCCGAGGCGTATGTAGACGGTTTGATCCCGGCTTTCAAAACCATTTCGTCGCATGCTTTTTCTTGTTCCTTGCGCAGCAGCTTGAAAGCAATCCAGCTCAGGGGATTGAGCCAGTAAAGGGAACAGGCGATGCGGCACAGGAGCATGACCAGGAAATCCCCCCTCTTGACATGGGAGAGTTCATGGAACAACACTGAAGAGCAGTGTTCCATGGGCCATTTTGCCGAATCCGGGGGCATTAATACCACGGGATTTATTACGCCCCAGGTCATAGGCATGGCGACCCGTTGGTTTTTGATCAGTCTTACGTTTCGTTTCAAAGACATTTTCTCAAGAAACCACAGGAAAAGCTGCTGCCAAGGATATCCGTTTATGGATATACCCTGGCGGGTCAACCGGGAGGCGCCGTAAAGTCCGAAAAGGATTTTTACCAGCAGGAAACCCGACACCAGGAGCCATAAAGCGGTGAATCCCACCCGGTATTGGGGTTTCAAGAGCAAATTAGCGCCGGCCGCGGCTTCATCCTGGGTGGAATAGTGGGCCTGGAGTCGGATGCGGTTCTCCCCGCCGGCATTGGGGGGTGGAAGTTGCAGCGACTGTGCGATGGTCGTTACAGTGGATTTTCCCGGTTCCGGGGTCCATGAAGGAAGGAGGCCCGTCCGCCACCCCGGCATAAAAGCCGCTAAAAACGGCAGGACCAGGAGTCCCAGCAGTGAAAATCCCAACACAAAATGTCGGACCGAGGCGGGTTGTTTCCTGGCCAGGAATGTTAGACCCAGGGCGATGGACAGGAGCAGTGAACTTTTCAAAAAAAGTTCCACCAACACAGCAAAACCGTTGAATTGAAAAAGCGTTTCCATGGTTATCTTCCTTCTTTCCGGGCGTTGGCGATGATCTGGGACAGACGTTGGTAATCTTCATCGGACAGCGTCTCTTCGGAAATATCCAGCAGCGCCGCCACTACTTTTTCCGTGGAACCGTCGAAGAAAGTTTCGAGTAGATGTTTCAGTGCAGTTTCGCGGGCTTCTTCCCGGGGTAAAGTGGGGATAAATACGTAGCGGGGGCCATCGATTTTGTGGCTCAGGTGGCCTTTTTCCTCCAGCACCCTGAGTAAGGCCCTGACGGCCGAGTAGCCGGGGGGACTGGGCAGACGTTCCAGCACCTGGGCGGCCGTGGCGTCTTCCAGTTCGTAGATAACGTCCATGATCTGGCGTTCCCTGCGGCTCAAATTCTTTTGCTCTTTCATGCATTAACTCCTGTACGTTCCGACAACATTAAAAACCAACCATTTATTATTAACGTTAGTAAGCGCACCATGCTAAAATTTTAGCATGCTAAAAATATAGCATCATTTATTTCAAATGTCAACACCTGGTGCTAAATTTTTAGCATTTTTTTTGAGAGCGGGGGGCAAAAGTACCTTCAATGGCAGCAATTCACATTTTAAATAATTTTAGGCGCCCACGGGGGGAACCCTGGGCCTCCCTCCCACCCATTTTTTTGATGGTCCCTTAGTCACTCTTCGTCTAAACAATCGAAAAATGGCTAAAGTGATGCATTATTAATTCAAATATACAGCCGATAAGACACAGATAGAATATGATCGGACACAAATAGAAGTTGAACAAAGACAAATGGAAGTTAATCAGATTCAAACAGAACTTAAACGGACACAAACAGAACTAAATCAGACACAAACGGAAGCTAATCAGACACGGATAGAAGTCAATCGGGAACAAATAGAAGTTAATGAGACACAAACAGAAGTCAATCAGATACAAAATAAATAGAAACAAAAGATATTTTATCATCAGACCCCTTTCTTTTTAAGAAAATATGTGATAGGATTACGTAATCCAAAGCATTAAGAGGTTAAAACGATGAATAGAAAAAAAGTCCTGCAAGATATAGCCCTTCGGCTGAAAAAAATACGCGAGACCCTGGGGTTTTCCCCCGTTGATATGACGAAGCGAATCGGTACTTATCGAACCAACTATTACAAATACGAGAGCGCCGCATCTTTTCCCCATTTTGCGGTTTTAGCCAGGTTGGGGAATAACCTGGGGGTTTCGTTAGACTGGTTGATCCTTGACAAGGGGCCGATGTTTTACAAAGAAAAAGACTACGATAATACGCTACAAAAATTAATCAAAATTTGGAATAATCATGAGTTTTCAATTCCGTAGGGGCAGGCCCCCGTGCCTGCCCCAATTGAAATTTCTTATTTCTAGGCCAAAATGAGAATTGCCCCCTGATCCCTGATTCCTCTTGAAAAA
>JAPKZK010000019.1 GCA_026393835.1 Candidatus Aminicenantota bacterium
TCATCAAGTGATTAGAAAAATAAAACCCGATAAAACTGGATAGGGCTACATTCCTCCCCCCGTTAGTGTGCCATTTATCCATTTGCCTGGAAAGCCTCATAAATCCGAAATATAGGCTTATCTTAGTGACATTCGGGACAGGCAAGAAAATACCAGGATGAACGTCTGTAAAGGGCTTGATAAATCAAGCCCCTACAAATGGGATCCCCGGAATGGGGTGCGTGCCTGATGGTGTCCGGGATGGAATCTTCCGGTACAGTCCTACAAATAGGCCCCCCGCGCCGCGGGGTGGCATTTTTTTGACATGAAATTAACAGATATTTTTGACTTACAAAAAAAGATGCGGCAGGTGATAAACAGGATAAAGTAAGTTCAGACCCGTTTCTTCAAAGAAAAACACTTCGATTGTTTGGCCTCAATACCTGGCATGAAAATTGCTTTAATTTATAAATAAAATGAAATAACGGAGTAACTATTGAGAACGAGAACCGTCTCTCTTCGATTGTCCATCGGCCTGGCCCTTTTTTTGTGCCAGGTATTTGCCTCAACCATCGCCCATGCCGCCTCCATCGATTTAACAAGTATCGAAGAACTACTAAAAAATCAAAATTATTCCATCGCCCTTGAAAGGGCCCTCACCATACTCAATACCAAACAATCCCTCCTATCCCCCAGCGAAGCAGGCAAATTGCACTATCTCATCGGCGCGGCCTATCACAAAAACGGCAACGCCGACATGGCCGCCACTTATTTGAAAAAAATCGAAACCCAATTCCCCACCTCGGAGTATTTGAAACAATCCCTCCTGGAACTGGCCGATATTTATAAGGAAGATTATTTTCAACGGGAAGCGTACCTGGAGAAGGTTTTCGATAAGTTCCCCCAAACCCCGGAAGCGGTCTATGCGGGCATCGAACTGAGCAAGGATTATTTCAGCCTGAAAAATTATAAAAAGGCCGTCCCCATTATCGAAAAAATGGTGAAATCGTGGAACGTCGGCGAACAATACCCCGAGTTGGAGATGCTCCTGGCAATCGTATACGCCGGGACCGATGATACTACCCAGGCCTCCGGTTACCTGAAAATAGCGGAAAACAAAATCCCCAAAATCATCAACAGCAATCCGTCGTACCTTTTCGAAGCGGGAAAAATTCATTATCACAACCGGGACCATCAAAAAGCGGCCGCTTATCTCACTAAATTGATTAATGTCTACCCCACCTTTAAAGATATCGATGAAGCCGCCATTATCCTGTCGCAATCCTATCAACAGCAAAAAAATTCATTCATGAGCGCCGTCTACCTCATCAAAGTCCTGGCCAATAACCCCACGGATCAAAAGAAAAAATACGGCCTGCTGTTAAACCTGGGCAAAATCCTGGCCACACTGAAAGAAGAAGAACTGGAAAAAATAAAAACCAATTACCCCCTCTATGGCGATTCCAAAAGACTACTGACCATGGTAAAGGAAAATTCCCCCGATTCCGACCAGAAGCGAACCGCTACCATATTCCTGAGCGGCGAATTCCAGGCAGCCGGGGATTTAAAGCAGTCCACCGATAATTACTATCGCTTCCTGGAAACAAAAAGAGACCCACTGGTGGAAAAACTCTTTAGAGAGAACCTGGATATATATCTGGACGCCCTCCGACAGGATAAAAATTATGATGAAATATTCAAATTCTGGGCCCTCATCAAAGAAAAAAAAAGTTATCTGTCGGGCGCCAACCTGGTGAAGTTGGGGGCGGTACTCTTCGACATGCAGTTGTACGGCAATGCCCACGAAATTTACCGCTTCATGGACCAATACACCATGTTTTCAGAGTACTGGCCCACCGTGAGACAACAACTGGCGCGCCTCTATATTAAAATGGAGCAATACGACGAATATCTCGATATACGCGCCAAAATAGTGATGGACGATGCGTCCGAACCCGAAAAAAGCGAGTTCCTCTACTATACCCTCCAGGCCTACAAAAAAACCGCGAACGGCGAAGAAGTTAAAAACCTCATCAAAACAGTCGCCCTTAATCCGAAAGAAATCAAAAATACCTTCCAATCTCAAATCCTGGAATTGAAAGCCGAAACCCTGGCCGAAGAAAAAGACCCCGCAGCCGGCGCCGGCGCCGGAACCGCGGCCCTCGAACTATATAACGAATTGTTCAACTATAAAGGATTGACCGCGTCCCAGAGGATCTCCCTCCTGGTTAAGACCGCGGATTTAAACTACAACCTGGGAAATTGGCAAGCGGCCCTGGACAATTACAACAGCGCCGAAGAATACCTGGTAAATGACGCCGGCACTGAAAATAAAGAGTGGATTTTATTCCACAAAATCTCCATATACCGGAATACCGACCGCCCGGGGGAAGCCCAAAAAACGCTGGCTGACCTGAGGAAATTAAATCCCACCTCCTTCTGGCTCCGACAGGCCGAAAAGAGAAAATAAAAAATGTCGGATAAAGAAGAACTGGAAGAATTAAAAAAAACCTTCGAGGACTTCATCGCTACTTCCACCCAATTACAGCAGTCTTATGAAGTCCTGAAAGCAGAATCCCAGCTCCTCTCACTTTACCTTTCCAATATCCTCGAAAACATACCTTCCGCTATCCTCGTTTTCGATAACAATTTCAACTTAACCCTGTGGAACAGCATATCAACACACTATTTCCCTTTCCTGGAAAGAAAAAAACCCCCGGTGCCACAGCAAGATTTAACCCCCATAAATAAGATCGAATCCTTTGCCGGCATAAAAAATATCCTGGAAGGGCAGGGAAAACAGAAACCCATTGAAATAGAAACCGAAATCAACGGCGAAAACAAGTGGTTGGAGATCGATTCCTCGGACTTTATCGATAATAAAAAGGAAAAGACCGGGTATTTAATGGTAATCCAGGATAAGACCGAATTCAAAAAATTGCAGATCAAGTCCCGGCAGGAAGACCGTTTGCGGGTCATGGGCGAGCTGGCCGCGGGCATGGCCCACGAAATCCGCAACCCCCTCGGAAGCATCGAATTAATGGTCACCCTGATGCAGGAAGACGAAGCCCACAAAACCGATAAACGCGGCTCCGAACTATTATCCCGCATACGAAGCTCCGTGGATAACATGAACCACATCGTCACCAACATCCTCCTCTATACCAAAGACCTCCACCTTGAACAGTCCCAATTCCCCGTAGAAAAACTCCTCACCGACGCCGAAAGCATTGCCCTCAATACCATTACCAAAAAACAGGTCATGGTGGAGAAAAACATCGCCCCTACCCTACTCTCAGCCGATTACGAGTTGTTAAAGCAAAGCATTGCCAATGTGCTAATAAACGCCGCCCAGGCCGCGCCCATCCAGGGCCGCATAACCATTGAAACCGAAGCCAAAAAAGACCGCCTGCTGATTAAAATAAAAGACAACGGCCCGGGAATCCCCGAAGACATCAAAGAAAAAATCTTCAAACCCTTTTTCACCACCAAAACCACCGGCACGGGACTGGGACTGGCAATGGTAAAACGCGTAATCGAAGCCCACGCCGGCAATATATTTTTCCAATCCGGCCCCAAAGGGACTTTATTTATTATCGAAATTCCGCTAAAATAAACACATGGAACCAAAAGACATATTAATAGTCGATGACGATGAAAACATGAATTTCGCCCTCGGCGAAACCCTGCACAGGAAAAATTACAGCCTGGATAAAGCCTTTTCATATCTTGAAGCCAAGGAAAAAATCAATTTCTACAATTATCCCATGGTTATCACCGACGTCCGCATGCCCGACGGCAGCGGCATAGACCTGGCCGCCGAGATCAAGAAAAAAAGCCCGGAAACAAAAATCATCGTTATCACCGCCTACGGCAAAATCGAAGACGCCGTCGCCGCATTGAAAAACGGCGCCGAAGATTACATCTTAAAACCCTTCCCCGCCGAGAAAATCCTGGAACTGGTGGAACAACACTTTCCCGGCGCTTTTAACCGCAACCCGGCGGCCGATTTTTTAACCAAAGACCCCCAGTTGCTGGAGATCGTCGAAAAAGTAAGCAAAGCCGCCCGCAGTAACGCCTCCATCCTCATGAGCGGCGAAAGCGGCACCGGCAAAGAAGTACTGGCGCGCTATATCCACCGCAGCAGTCCCCGCAAAGAAGGCCCTTACATCGCCATCAATTGCGCCGCCATCCCGGAAAACCTCCTCGAAAGCGAACTCTTCGGCTATGAAAAAGGCGCCTTTACCGGCGCCGATAAATTCAAACCCGGCAAATTCGAACTGGCCGATAAAGGCACCCTCGTTCTCGACGAAATCGGCGATATGCCCCTTAACCTCCAGGCCAAAATCCTGCGCGTACTCCAGGAAAAAGAAGTCGACCGCCTGGGCGGCAAAAAAACCATCCCCGTGGACGCCCGCGTAATCTCCCTCACCAACCACGATATCCAACAAAAACTCCTGGATAAATCCTTCCGCGAAGACCTCCTCTTCCGCCTCAACGTCGTCGAATTCGAAATCCCACCCCTGCGCAAACGACCGGACGATATCCAATACCTTTCCCAATACTTTCTCAAAGTATACGAACGCGATACCGGCAAAACAAACCTCGAATTCAGCAAAAAAGCCCTGGATAAATTAATGGCCTATTCCTGGCCCGGAAATGTCCGCGAACTGCAAAACGTCATCCACAGGACTACGATCTTCAGCGAGGGAAATCAAATCCAGGAAAACGATATCCAATTCAAAACCTATATATTCCAGCCCGCTTCCTCCCTGGAAAAAGGAGTAATCACCGTCGCCGATATGGAGAAAGACCTGATACTACACACCCTGGAAAAAACAGGAAATAATAAATCAAAAGCCGCTGAAATCCTGGGCATCTCTTCCCGTACCTTACGCAATAAATTAAAAGAATACAGCCTGGACGACGGAAATGATGATTAATAACAAAATGCCTTCGGCGACCAGAGACCTTTTTGAAAAAAGGTCCCTGGACCCCCAAAAACTTTTTTATTGGAGGAACCATAGTGTCAAAGCAAGACCAGTTAGAAAAAGCAATATTGGAAAACAATCCCGGTAAAGTCGAGAAATTACTCAAACCGGGACTCTTTGGAATCATCGAAGCAGTGGACGTTAATGCACCCATCGAAGGAGAAAGCGAACACACCGGCTGGACCCCATTAATGATCGCCGCCGAAAAAAGCACCCGCGAAGTCATACAAGTACTCCTGGACAACAGCGCCGATATCGATGCAGCAAATAACCGCGACAAAGACGGCGAAACCCCGCTAACCATCGCAACGAAAAACAACCGCCCGGACATCTCCCAATTCCTTATCACCCACGGCGCAAACATTAACTCCAGGAACAAAAAAGGAAACCACCCCCTGCATATCGCCGTTTCCAAAGGATATGAAAACATATTCGATTTACTTATCGCCGGCGGCGCAGAGATCGACGCCAGGAACAACGACGGCGATACCCCCTTGATCGCCGCATTGGTCGGCGACCATAAAAAAATAGCGGAGTCGCTTTTAAATAAAGGCGCATCCGTTAAAGTCAAAACCCAAAAAGGCCTCTCGCCGCTCCTCCTGGCCTCGGCGAAAGGGTATCAAGATATGGTGGAAACCATAATCGCCAGGGGCGCGGAGATAAATGTAAAAAACGCCAACGGCGATACCCCTTTCACAGTCGCATTGACCAATGGCCGCCAGGAAATAGCCCAAATACTCATGAACCACGGCGCAGACATTAACGGCAAAAATCAAAAAGGATATACCCCGTTAATGCTGGCCGCGCAAAAAGGATATGAAACCCTGGTGAACGCATTGCTGGCTAAAGGCGCCGATGTCAATGACGGGGATAACGAAGGTGAGACGCCACTCTCAATAGCTGAAAAAAATAAAAATACCCCCATTATCCAGGCCATCCGTGCAAAAATAAACCAAAAAGCCGGGGCCATCGACTCAGTCAAAGACGCGGACGCCGCTGAAATAAAAAAACTACTGGACGCGGGTTTCGATGTAAACACCCGGAAAGAAGATGGAATCACAATGCTGATGATAGCTGCGCTTAATGACCGCCAGGATATAGTAGAGTTATTGATTTCGTCCGGGGTAGACCTGGACCTGGAAGATGACAATGGCGATACCGCGCTCATCCTGGCCGTGCGGCAGGGGCATCACCCGGTCGCCGAGCAGCTCGTTTTTGCCGGGGCCGATATCGATGCCATGAACCATAACGGGTGGAGTTCATTAATGTTTGCCGTCGTTCAAGACCGAAAAGACACCGTAGAATTATTAATCGCCAATGGCGCCAACATGGACCTGGGGAGTAACGGCCCCTGGATAAAATCATACCTCGAAGGCGAATTTGAAGAACTGGCGAAACCGGGGCCGGATGGCGGTGTAGGCGCTGGCGTTCCCGTGAAAGGGGGGCGCAGTGATGAGTTTTTCAAAGCCGCCGAGAAAGGCAATTGGGATAAAATAAAAAAATCATTAAGTGAAGGGTTCCCCATCGATACCCGGGATGAAGAAGGTTCCACAGTCTTGATGATTGCCGCCTTTTTCGGGCAAAAGGCGTTGTGTTTCCGGCTCATATTAGCGGGGATCGATATTCAGACTAAAAATAAGAAGGGAAATAATACATTGATGACAGTTTGTGAAAGTGAGAAAGAGCAGTTGGAGCTGGCCGCTTTTTTGATAATGAAAGGAGTGGATGTCGATGAAAGCAATTCCGGGGGGGTAACCGCGTTGATGAAAGCCGCCGGCAAGGGGCATTATCGAACCGTGAAGTTGCTCATTGCAAACGGGGCCGATGTCGATCGCAAGGACCGGGACTCCGCTGCTGCGTTAAATTGGGCAGAGCAGCAGGGGCATAAAGATATCGTTAAATTGCTTATCGCCTCCGGCGATAAGAAACCCTTTCGAGAAAGGGTTTCTTGACTTCCCAAAGCTTTTCATTATCAAAAGTTTTTGGGGGTCCAGGGACCTTTTTTCAAAAAGGTCCCTGGATGCCGGAGGCAAAAAACAAAAAAGTGGAACATATCTAATGATGAACGATTTAGAGATACTCAGCCAATTGGAAAAAGAGAGTGGCATGTCATTAACAAAGCGGCTCCTGGAAGAGATTATGTATTATTACAGCGGTGCGGGTTACACCCTTGATGAAAATGAGCATATAATCGGGTTCAATTTAAGTTATTTAAAAACAGGGCAGTTGCCTGCCTCGCTTTCAAAATTAAGCAATCTAAGGGAAAGGATAGACCTGGCCGGCAATCCCCTGGAAAAGCCGCCCCTGGAGATCATCAAAAAGGGCAAAGAAGCCATGAGGGCCTATTTTGCCGACCCCGGCGCCTATTTAGCGGTTATCTGAAAAAACATTGCCCAGGGCGCAATTTGGTAGGGAACAGGCATTGCCTGTTCCTTCAAATACCCCGTTGGAACTGACGCCAAATCCATTACCTTATATCCCTACATTCCATAGACTGTAATTTTTGTACCTTTGAAGGTTTTATCTCGTCTGAATATCCTGTCATGCCACGACTTTTTTTTCGCCCTGTTAAAAACCAATAAATATCCTTCCGTCGTCCCGCATTTATCCATATACTCCCAGGTTTGTTCAAGACCTTTTTTTATCGTTGTTTCCAGGCCCCCATATATTAGTTTTAATTCGATAATTACTTGTTGGACGCCATTTTTATATGGCCAGAAAACCAATAGATCGGTTCTCTGTCGCCCCAACCCGTATTCCCGCTCGACTCGTCCGCCGCCGGTGATAATGGTTTTATCTTTATCCGAATGTATGCGATAATCCCTGACATCGCGGACACCGCACAGGATGATACTTTGCGGAAACATACCCGGGCGCTTCGGATAACCGCTGCGCAACTGCCGGAGCACGGAAATCAACGTATCTCCCACCAGGGCATCGATTTCATCGATAAAAAGGATTATCGGTTTTTCATTAGCCCGGCACCATTGATTCAAGGTTTCGTTCAAAGCGGAGAATTCTCCGCCGGTATCATAAATTTGCTTCCATTTCTCTTTAAAAAACGAATCGCCAAGGTAATCGAAAGCGTCCTGCGCCAATGCATTAAGGATGGCTTTTATTCCTTCCTTCACATTTTCCCTGGCTGCCTGGGCAGATTCGATATTCACGTACAGGCATATATATTTTCCCTGGGCGTTCAGGTAATCCATCAGCGCAAGCATGTAGGATGTTTTACCGGTTTGCCGGGGCGCGTGAAGGACAAAATATTTTTGGTTATCGATGAGAAATTGCATCTCGTCGAGATCGATCCGGTGAAGAGGATCAATATTGTAGTGATTCATCCGGTTAATCGGTCCTGCTGTATTAAAATGTTTTTGGGCCATACTCATGGGTTTATTTTAGAATAATCGGTGTGATATGTCAATTGTTCTATTATTTTTCCCCTCCCCACGCCGCGTAGACCACGAAAATACTGTCTATATTCGTCTATTATTGTCTGTGTCAGTCCGTGTTCGTCGCCTAAATGTGGCTTTTTTTTTTAATTCGTGTTAATTCGTGTAATTCGTGGGCCCCGGGAAGAGTGATAGCGTGATTGAATGATGAATGATGAATGATGAATGATGAAGAAAAATCTGTCCCAACTTCTTAACTTCTCAACTTCTGCTTTTCAGTGGGCCTGGATTAAATCATTACCAATTCGATGGCTATATTACGGTTCCCCAGGAGCTCGGATTCAAGGATGGCTTCGGGCTGGGTGTGCGCTTCGATAACTCCTTTGTATACCCCCCGCTGCGCTTGCCGGTCCTTCAAATAAATCCGCTTGATGGTTAATGAATCTTTAAATTTCGTATATATTTTCCGCATCTCTTTGCCCAGCTTGCGCAAGGTCTTATCTTTGATCTCGATATGATAAACATTGGCAAAAGGCGGTAAATGAAACCACTCCCTGTATTTTAATTCCCGTCCGAAGAACCCTTCTTCGTCATTGATCAACTTCAACGAATAATGGAAATGAAACGTGGAAAAGATATCGAGACTGCCCCCCTTCTTAACCAGTTCCCGCAGCTCCGCGACCATGGAAAAAATCTTCTCGGCCGCATCGTACTCGTCGATATTGAAATACGATTCGGGCCGCATGTAAATCACCGCATCGAACATGTTGTTGAACAAGGGATTCAATATCACCGGCGTGGAGATAATAATTTTACTGTCTTCGATCCGCCGCAGCAGCGAATACATGTGCTCATCTTTTAAACCTTCGGCTGAAAGAGTCATAATACCGGTTTCCACTACCTGCTGCTTGAGGGCCTTTTTCAACGAAGCGATACTGATATCTTCCACCAGGGCCAACGGCTCCCCGCACCGGTCGCATAAAGTATGGGATGTTCTCTCCTGCCCGCAGTGGAGACATTTTAGATTAAACTCCCCGTCTACCTCGATCGACCGGTCGCAGGAAGGACACCTGAGAACTTTCTTGCATTTCCCACAATAAAGAAAATTGAAACTCTCTTTCTTGTTCAACACCACCAGGACTTTTTTATTTTCCAGGAAATAGTTGTTCAGCAATTGGACAAAATCCGCGGGGATTCCCTTTGTCCCACCGCGCACCATGCGCACCTCCGCGGCGATCTTTTCTTCCCGTCGGTCTTCGATGAAAATCTGGGAACGACTGTTGAAGGAGCGGACGGTATGGGTGGAAAAACCTTCCATCAACGAGACATTATAATGGAGGGCCCGCAGCTCCGAAAGTAAGCGAATATTGTATTTGGAAAAATGGTTGCGACTGTAGACAGAGGAACCGGCGCGCTCACATATGACGGCCCCTAGATTTGTAATGGGCAGCAGGACAGCCGACTGCCCACCCACCACGACCCCGGTTTTGCCGGCCAACGCGTAATCGCGCCAGAGGATTTCCCGGTCTTTCGGTTTTACCTCGGAATTGTAAAGGTCCACACAGACTTTGCCTGTACCGGCGCCGGTCCCCGTACCCGGTTCCAGTTTTTCCGCCAGGTAAACGGCGGTTAAATTGTCGGGAACCGTAATGAGCACGCTTTTGCCATGGCTGAGGCAATCATGGATGATCTCGCGGTAACGGGTTTCGCGGCGGTACCCGATAAGGAACCGGTTCTCCCCGGTTTCGCGACCGAAATTATGCCGATTAAAACCGCCCGTAAACTCTGCTTCGGGTCCATGATTGAGAGAAACCACCGGGGCGGAATCCCGGGATTTATAAAATCCCTCGATGGCGCCGGCGGAGGACAACCGCTGCAGCTCGTCGAGGGAATAACGATGCAATTTTTCAACTTTTCCTTCTTTTTCTTTATTCTCAAAATAAATGGCGCTGATGGGCTTTTGGGAAGGGGGAAGCGCCGCATCCAACAGCATGCCCACGGAAGTGAAGTATACCCCGGAAACTGCTTTAACAAAAGCCAGGAAATGCTTATCGGGCAAATACCCGTCCCGGATAACGCCGAGGATATCTTTCACTTTGCCTTTGTAATGGGAATGGGTATCTATCACCCACCCGGCGGTGATGCGATTGCCCAGGGGAATGACGACCCTGAGCCCGGGTTTTAACAGGGCGGGGTCCCCGGTATAATGATAGGACAGGGTTTCAAAAATATTCAACGACGGGGAGACCTGGATAATCATTATACCATTACTCCATTACTCCGCCGCGCCATTACCCTGCGGCTCCCCTACTCCACCTTCGCCGCGCACAATGGCCATTACTTTTTCCATATCGCGCCACATGTCCCATTTGGCTTTGGAAACGGCATCCGGGGACTGCTGCCGGAGGATATACGCGGGGTGGTAAGTGGGGATAACCGGGATACCGTGGAACTGGAACTGTTTGCCCCTCTGCTCCATGATGGAATAATCCACGCCTAACAAATTGTTCATGGCGACTTTCCCCAGGCAAACGATGACTTTGGGGCGTAAGATTTCCAACTGCCGGATAAGAAAGGGCATGCAGGCGTCTACTTCGTCTTTTAAAGGGTCGCGGTTGTTGGGGGGGCGGCATTTGACGATATTGCCGATAAACACGGACTCGCGGGTGTACTCCATCCTGGCAATGACTTTATCCAACAATTGGCCGGCTTTGCCGATAAAGGGCCTGCCGAAATTGTCTTCGGTCTCGCCGGGCCCTTCGCCGATGAACATTATGTCCGGGGAAGCGCTGCCTTCGCCGGGAACATAATTCTTTTTGGTTTTATGCAATTGGCACCGGGTGCAGACCTTTATCACGCGGGTGACCTCGTCCAGGTCCACCAGCGGATCGCTGTGCTCCCGCTCGATAAACTCGGCGCCGATCTCCCGGTAAAATTTCAATATCTCATTCAATTCTTCCATGTTAGTTAAAAGGGCGAACACGGAAACAATGCGGTTCGCCCCTACTTCGCGTTTCTTCGCGTTCTTCGCGGCTAATTTTTTTCGTGGTAATTCGTGTCATTCGTGGGCCAGCTTTTCAATTTCATCCCACACCCTGCTGGCCAGGGTGGATTTTTTCATCATTTCCAGCTTTTGGAAACCGCCGGCAGTGACAAAATACACCTGGTTCTTATCCACATGAAACGCCGGGTTCTCCGCGGATACTTCATTCAAAACCAGGAGGTCCAGGTTCTTTCGTGTGAACTTTTCACGGGCATTCTCCAGGATATCGTGGGTCTCCGCCGCATAACCCACCAGTATCCGGCCCGGTTTTTTCCCCTGCCCCAACTCGAACAGGATATCCGGGTTTTTCACCAGGTTCAGGGTCAGCGTTTCCCGGTCCTTTTTTATCTTTTCTTTCGAGTAATTGGCTGGCCGGTAATCGCTCACGGCGGCGGCCATAATGATAACATCCGCATCATCGCTGTACCGCAGCAAATGCTCTCTCATTTCCAGCGCGGTCTCCACCCGGATGACGGAGTAAGCCGGGTTCGACGCCTCGAAACAGGTGGGACCGGTAATAAATATAATTTCCGGGATGCCCCGTTTCACGGCTTCATTGACCAGTTGCAGCCCGCTCTTCCCCGAGGAACGGTTGGAAATGAAGCGCACCGGGTCGATGGGTTCCACTGTGGGGCCGGAACAGATGATGATTCGTTTAAACATGGGTCAGCTTGAGATTGATAACGTAATTATAAATATCTTCCGGGGCCGGCAGTTTGCCTTTGCCTTCGTATTTACAGGCCAGGGAGCCTTCCACCGGTTCGATGACTTCCACGCCCCGCGCTTTCAAGCGGGCGATGTTTTCCCGGACCGCCGGGTTTTCCAGCATGTGGGTATTCATGGCCGGGGCAATCACCACCTTCTTGTAAAAAGCCAGGTAAGTGGAAGACAATAGGTCATCGGCAATGCCGTTGGCCATTTTGCCGATGATGTTGGCCGTGGCCGGCGCGATCAGCAATAGATCGTTACGGTCGCAAATACTGACATGCAGCACCGGGTCCTGGTGTTTTACAAACATTTCGGTGAATACGTTACCCGGGGTAAAGGTCTCAAAGGTATAGGCCGGTATCAGTTCCTGCGCCGCCCGGGTCATGATGACGCTCACCTGGTGGTTGTTCTTTTGAAAAACCCGCAGGATATCGACCGCCTTGTACGCGCTGATGGAACCGGTAACCCCCAATACGATATTCATTCCTTACCTCCCATCGCTAATCTTTTAATAAAATACTCGCGCCTGGCCGTGGTGTTCCGGTAAGCCGTGTAAATGGCATTTAAAATATAAAACGCCTCGTCCAGGTCTTTGTTAACAACGATATAATCGTAAGTCCCGTATTCCTTCAACTCTTGCCGGGCAATTTCCAGGCGTGTCCGGGTACTTTCATCCTCTTTCTTTTCCCGCTTCAGTAAACGATTTTGCAATTCCTCCAGGGAAGGGGGGACAACGAAAATAAACAAGGCATCCGGGTATTTTGTCTTGATATTACGGGCGCCCTGGACGTCGATATCCAGCGCCAGGAACTTGTTTTGTTCCTGCTTTCTCCTGGTTTCGATCTCCCTGGCGCCGGTGCCGTAATAATTGCCGTAAACCTCGGCCCATTCGACAAATTCATCGTTAGCGATCATTTGTTTGAACTGTTCCACGCCGATAAAATAATAATCCCTGCCCTCCACTTCTCTTTCGCGCCGGGGCCGTGTGGTGTGGGAGACGGAGAAAACGATTTCCGGGTGTTTGTGTAAAAGCCGGCGGATAAGGGTAGATTTCCCGCTGCCGGAAGGACCTGAGATAACGATTATATTATTCATCCTCAACCTTGTTTATTCGATATTTTGAACCTGCTGTTTTATCTTTTCAATTTCCCTGCGAATTTCCAGCACCTGCTCATGGATATGCATGGAATTGGTTTTCGCCGCAACGGTATGAGTTTCCCTCATCATTTCCTGGGCCAGGAAATCGGCTTCCTTTCCATTTTTACCTCTAACCGGGGATCATGCACCAGGACATTTAAACGTTTGACATGCGTTTCCAGGCGCTGGATTTCTTCGTTGATACACCCTTTTTCCGCCATTATGGCGGCTTCCTGCACAATGCGCCGCTCATCCGGCTCCAATTCGCCCAAATACTTAGCGATCTTCTCTTTGAACCTGGTAAAAATCTCTTTCTCCACCTGGTCGGCTTCCGCCTTTATGGTCTCCAGGTTGGCCCGGATTTTGTCGCAATTGCCCAACAACCCGGCCGCCATGGCGAGGCCTTCGGTTTCACGACTGTGCAAAAAATCCTTGAACACTTTTTCGATGCAGCCCCGGATTTGGGCCGCATCTTTTTCAGCGAAATGTTCCGCCGCATATTCCAGGCGAAAGATCATGGGGATTTTTAACAGGGCGTCCATGGACAGGGTGATATTCTCGCCGTACGGCTGCTTTAAATGAACCAGCTTATCCAGGACGCCGGTCAGCAGCGGTTCGTTCAATTGAATGGCGTATTTGGACTGATCCTGTTGAAAGAGATCGAAAGAGACTTCGATTCTCCCCCGGGAAACGTTGTCTTTCATAATATCCTTGAACCACTTTTCCGTTTCCGGGTTAACGCCGCTGCCTTTGAACGCGACTTCGAGAAACCGGTGGTTCCATGAACGGAACGACACATACAGGGCAATGGCTTCAAGCTCGAATCGTCCCTCTGCAAACCCTGTCATGCTTTTCATTTTAATCTTCCATATCGGGAAATTGCAAATTATAAAGCGAATAATAAAGGCCTTTTTTTGCCAGTAGTTCTTTATGGGCGCCGCTTTCCTTAATTTCGCCGTTTTGAATCACCAGGATTTTATCCGCCTGGATAATGGTAGACAGGCGGTGGGCGATGACAAAGGTGGTTCTTCCTTTCATCACATCTTCCATGGCTTCCTGGATTAAACTTTCGGATTCCGAATCCAGCGAGGAGGTGGCTTCATCGAAAACCAGTATGGCGGGTTTTTTTAATATGGCCCTGGCAATGGAGATGCGCTGGCGTTGACCCGTGGAGAGTAAAACGCCCCTCTCCCCCACCAGCGAATTGTATTTATCCGGGAGGTTTTCGATAAAATCGGAGGCGCGGGCAATCTCCGCGGCCCGCTTCACCTCTGCCAACGAAAAATTCTTGCCGCCGTAAGTAATATTATTTAATATGGTATCGTTGAACAAAAACACATCCTGGGTTACCAGGCTAATGGCGTTCCTGAGGGAGGCCAGGGAGACATCGAGGATATTGCGGCCATCCACCCGGATTTCCCCCGAATCGGGTTCATAAAACCGTAATAGTAAATTCATCAAGGTGGTTTTACCGGACCCGCTGGCCCCTACCAGGGCCACCATTTCATTGGACCGGGCGGTGAAACTGACATTCCTAATCACCGGTAAACCCGTTTCATAAGAGAACGAAACATTTTTAAAAGCGACATCACCCTTAAGCTCCGGTAGGTCGATGGCCGAAGGTTTATCGCTGATGGGGTTTGGCGTATTAATAATTTGCAGCACCCGTTCGTAACCGGCTTTCCCTTGTTGGTAATCGTTGTTGGCCTGGGAAAGGCGTTTGATGGGGTTATACATGATAAGAAGGGACAGGAAGAAGCCGGCGAATTTGCCCGGGTCCATAGTCCCGGCGGCAATGCGTTGGGCGGCCACGGCAAAGATGGCAAACGCCACCAGCCCGCCGATGGAATGCATTACCGGCGCCGCCAAAGAATAAACCATGGCGATGCGGGAATTGATCTTGTAATACCCCTGGTTCAAGCGATTGAATTTATCGATTTCGTATTGCTCCATGTTGTAGGCTTTAACGATCTTGTTACCGGCCACTGTTTCCGCCAGGAAATTGGAAAGTTCGCCGATGGTTTCCTGGGCCTGGAGGCCCCGTTTTTTCACTTTTTTACCGAAGTAGATGAGGGGGCCGGCCGCTAGCGGCAGCACCAGCATGGAGATCAGCGCCATCTGCCAATCCCTATAAAATATATAAACCAACAGGGCCAGCAGCGTGAGGCTTTCCCGGACATAAACGGACAGGGTTTCGGATACGGCAAAATTGATCTTTTCAATATCGTTGGAAATACGGGAGACCAGGTCGCCGGTCCTGGCTTTGGACAGGAAACCCACGGACTGCTGGATCACATTCTTGTACAGTTTATCCCGTATATCGCGCACCACTTTCAGGCCCAGGGTTTTCATGAAATAATGGGACAAAAAGGTAAAAATCGCCTCGCCTATGAAAGCAATTAGCAGTAAGGTGGGTAAAAAGGAGGGCAGTTTTTTTTCATCCACGGCGAATACCTGCAGGATGAAATCGCGGATGACCTTTCCTTCGTTGGTCACATGGCCGCCGCTACGGATGGAAAGCTCATTGATCAGGGGTTCGATCACCACCGGCATCATGACGGTAAACAGTGCGATCATGGCCATGAAAACAAGGGCCGCTAGAAAGCGGGAAAGATACGGTTTTACATGGGTGAGCAGGCTGTTCTCATTACTCATAAATCAGGCTTCTTCGGTTTCATCGGGCTCATGTTCATCGTCCAGGGTCTCGACGTCATCGCCGCCATTCTCTTCAACGGATACCTGCGTTTCCGGGGTCTCCTTCCCTTTCAATTTATCGAATAAAGAGAAAAAAATGGGAGAAATCAGGTACAGGAAACTCATCGCCGGGATGGTATAGTGAGGGAAACTAATCATCAGCGCGATCCCGGTGGCCAGGGAAAATAAAACCACCAGGTTATTTTTCGAATTGAGCCGTTTCATGGTCCTGTATTTGATATTGGAAATCATCAAAAAAGCCACCAGGACGGCGTATATCGAAAAAAGAATGATATCGTGCTTTTCCACCAATCTTTCCCGGAGCAGCACCATGGAACCGATGGCAAGCGCCCCCAGCGGGATGGGCAGCCCGATAAACACATTTGCCACATATGTTTCCGCCTCTTTCAGCACATTAAATCGAGCCAGGCGGATAATGCCGGCGCTTAAAAAAATGAACCCGATCACTTTTCCTAACTGGATATACTCGCCCTGGAATCCCCATTTAAAAATCATAATGGCCGTAACCGCGCCAAAGGTCACGGCGTCCACCAATGAATCCAATTGCACACCGAAATTGGATTCGGTTTTGGTTAACCGCGCCACGGTGCCGTCAAAGCCATCCAGGATGACGCTGCCTGTGATTAAAAATACGGCGGTCTCAAATCTTCCTTTGAAAATCTGGATCATTGCCAGGTAACCCAGGAACAGGCTGGAAAGTGTAAATATCGACGGTAAAAACGATATTTTGGTTAATTTGGCGATGTTTACCTTGCGCTGCTTTTTAAACTTGAATTTCTTCGTTGTACGTGAGATGGCGGGCCTCCATTATGTTATATTAACCTGCTTTCTATATTCGACAATATATTTTTCCATGGAATCTTTAAGTCTCAGCTTTTGTTTTTTCAAATTTTGTTCTTCCAGCCAATCCTTATCGGTTCTAATTTCCAGTACCCGGGCCTTGATTTCTGCCAGTTTTTGTTCGCATTCCCGGTGGGCCAGGTTGAGTTTATTAAAATCGATATTATCCCGGGTTAATATCTCTTTGATGTGACGGTCTTCAAGTTTACTCATTTATAACCCCCGTTTCCTGGATTCCCTGTTAGTCCGGCAAAAACTCAAATAAGACTGCATGTTCCTATCTTTGCCGATAATAGACAGGGTAGTGATGACGGATTCGATAATGGATTTTTCCAGCACATCCAGGACGATATAATCCAGGCCTTTTTCAATCGCCAGGGAGACAAAATTGGAAGAGATCAGTCCCCTCATGGGTAAGCCTTCGGATAGTACGGACAAATTTGCAATGGTTTTCACCTGGGGGAAATCCAATTTGAAAAGTTCCAGGGTGGTTAAGAAGTTCCTGCCGTTGTAGAAATCTTCTTCCAGGGGTCGCACCACCGGGTCCAGCAGGATGTGGGTCCTGGCCAACCCGTTATCCAGCAAATGATCGATATACAACTGGGCAATGAGCAGCGATTTTTCCGGGGAACTGTCGTCGCCATTTTCCTTGCCGGGTTCCGCGATGCGGGCAATGAACTTTACATTCCTGCCCCTGGCCACTGCCAGGACGGCGTCGATTTTCTTCGTATCAAAATCGATATCGCCTATCACCATCTCGTTCCTGGCCAATGGGATTATTTCTATCAGGGTTTCAACCTTGTCGCTTCTGACCAATGCTTTTCCGCCGCAGCTTTCGATAATATCCACGGCTTTTCTCAAGAAAGGCGCTTCATTATGAAGGAGCGCCGTCGCATTTAGTTCGATGAATTCAGCGCCATCCCTGATTTGAGCGATCACCTCTCTGCGGATAAACTCGAAATCCATCTTATGCATCTTATCCAGGATCTTTTTATTATTTGAATTTAATGCGTTTCCAATTATTGTAATCATGGTTTTTCACCCAGGGGTTCCAATGCTTTTTGACTTAACCTGTCTGCCAATAGTTCCTCAATCAAATATAATCCTCCATAGACAAATCAATATGTATAAGAGTATCAAAATTTTGCCTAACTGTCAAGGATTAATCACATAGAAAAAAAGAGCTTGGACTCATTCCCCGCTGCTGTCGATATATTTTGGACTTTGAAATTCTTTTGGCTTCAAAAAACAAATCGGTAGGGAACAGGCAATGCCTGTTCCCTACTTTTCGGATAGCTGCCGGCACTACTATTTATTTTCTTTGGCAAATTTCTCCATGAAATCCACCAGGATTTTGACTCCTTCCAGGGACATGGCGTTATATAAGGAAGCCCTACAGCCGCCTACGCTGCGATGCCCTTTCAAACCCACCAGGCCCTGCGCGGTGGCCGCTTTGATGAACTTTTCTTCCAGTTCTTCAGAACTGAGCCGGAAGGTGACATTCATCTTCGACCGGTCTTTGACGTTGGCAGTGCCCTTGTAAAGCGAAATATTATCGATGGCGTCATACAGGAGTTTGGCTTTTTCATTATTGGTGGCTTCCATTGCTGCCAGGCCGCCGTTCTTTTCCAACCACTCCAGCACCAATTTAACGATATAGATGGCAAAACAAGGGGGCGTATTGTACAGGGACTTTTCCGCCTTGTGAATCTTGTAGCTCAGCATGGTAATCACGTTATCCGGGCATTTCTCGATGAGATCGTTTCTCATAATCACCAGGGTAACGCCCGCGGGTCCCATATTCTTCTGGGCGCCGGCATAGATCAACCCGAATTTGGAGACATCGATTCTCCGGCTGAATATGTCCGATGACATATCGACAAGCAATGGTATATTCCCGGCATCGGGAAATGTTTGATATTGGATACCGCCGATGGTCTCATTGGATGTGACGTGCGCATAAACGGCATCCGGGGACCATTTGGCCTCCGGGATATAATTGAAATTTTTATCCTCGGAAGTCCCGGCGACGTTAACGGCGCCGAACAGTTTGGCTTCCTTGATGGCCTTTTTTGCCCAGGCGCCGGTGTTCACATAGTCGGCTTTTTTGCCCTGTAGTAGATTCATGGGAATCATACCGAATTGAAGGCTTGCGCCGCCCTGTAGAAACAGGACGGAATAGTTGTCGGGCACGCCCAGCAGGGACCTGATTTTTGCTTCCGCGGTCCCGATTACGGCCTCGAAATCCTTGGAACGGTGACTGATTTCCATTATTGAAAGACCGATGCCGTTGAAATCCAGCAACTCTTCCTGTGCTTTCTTCATCACTTCGTAAGGAAGAATCGCCGGTCCTGCGTAAAAATTATACTTTTTAGCCATGTTTGTATATCCTCCTATTGGTACACTTTATTAATTATCTTAAATTATACATATATTAAAAAAATTATGCAAGATGGGAGCTGAAAAAAAAACTTCCATCTCAGACTTGGCACTTGACAGCGACTGCCGATTGTGATATCTTATTCCAACGGTTAACCGATGAATGGTCCCTTAGCTCAATTGGCAGAGCAATTGACTCTTAATCAATAGGTTGAAGGTTCGATTCCTTCAGGGATCATTTTTTTTCCCAGAAAGGAGCCATATATGAAAAGATCATTTATTTTAATCTTAACCCTTCTAACATTGACTATATTTGCTTTTTCAGAGGTGAAAATCGGGGTTATCAATTCCCAGGAACTCCTCCGGAAAACGAAGAAAGGCAGTCAGACCCTCAAATACCTGGAGGACTTGAAGAACGCCAAAGAACGGCAAATTCAAACCCTGGTAACTGAACTGGAAACCCTGGAGAAAGAATTGAGCTCGCCGGCATTGAACGCAAATACCCGGGCTGGCAAATTACGCATCCTGGAAGATAAAAAAGTAAATTATGACAGGACAGTCCAGGACGCCCAGAAAGAAATGCAAAGCCAATCGGCAAAGGTGCTGGGGGACCTGGAAAAGGAATTCATCCCGATTATTAATCAGGTTGGGCAAGCGAAAGGATACGCCCTGGTTTTAGATGTTACCAATTCCGGCGTCGCGTATTTCGCCCCAACAGCCGATATCACCGCCGAAATGATTAAAGCCGTGGATGAAAAACTCCCGGTAAAGTAAGCGCTATCGGTAACTCTCTTTCTTGCCCCGGAGTTCCTGCTCCCCGGATAAAATTTATGCGGTCGGTTGTTGACTTTCCAACCCGGTTCAATTAAAATATTTTCTTAAAAATACATTTTTTATCCTCTTATGGAGAAAATGGGGCAAATTATGAAGATACAAATCAAAAACCTTGGAGTTCAGAAGCAAGCGGAGTTCTCACTTGGCGACCTGACCATCATCTGTGGCAACAACAACACGGGCAAGACCTATGCCACTTATGCACTCCATGGATTTTTATCCCTTTGGGGTGAATCGTTTTCAATCGACATCCCCGAGACCGATATCAGCCGGTTGCTCGCTGAAGGAGTAGTTCATATTAATATTTCGGAATATGTTAAACAGGCCGAATATATTTTGAAGAATGGCTGCCGGGAATATGTAAAGCTATTGCCGATGGTCTTTGCGGCGCCGATAGACCGGTTTAAGGAAACTGAATTTCAAATAACCCTGGAGCCGGGCGACATCGATCCGGTAGGTAAATACAATCGACGGATCAGTTCGGCCAATGCAGAACATTTCTCCATTACAAAGAGCGAAGGAAGCGCCGAATTGATCGTTACCCTGCTGGTGGAGAAAGATAAACTCAAAATTCCCACGGATGTTATCAAACAGTTCATCGGCGACGCCCTGAAGAAAATAATTTTTGGGCGACTTTTCCCCAATCCTTTCATCGCCAGCGCAGAAAGAACCGGCGCCTCCATTTTTCGCAAAGAATTGAATTTCCCCCGTAGTCGCCTGCTTGAAGAGATCAGCCAGCCCGAAAAAAATCTCAACCCCATGGACCTTTTATTGAAAGCCTACCGGGATTATGCACTGCCGGTGAAAAGCAATGTGGACTTCACAAGGCAACTGGAGACAATTTTCAAACGAAACAGTTTCATAAAAGAGACTCATCCCGATGTGTTATCCGATTTCGCCGATATCATCGGAGGTGAATATACCGTTACCCGGAATGATGAACTTTATTATGTACCGAAGGGCAAGCATGTCAAACTATCTATGGTTGAAAGCTCCAGCGCAGTTCGATCCCTGCTCGATATTGGGTTTTATCTCAGGCACGTGGCCCAGCCCGGCGATTTACTCATGGTGGACGAGCCCGAACTAAACCTGCACCCGGAAAACCAGCGCCGCGTGGTGCGGCTTTTTTCCCGTTTGGTTAATCTCGGTATCAAAGTCTTTATCACCACCCACAGCGATTACATTATCAAAGAATTGAACACACTTATTATGCTCAACCACGACAGACAGCATTTGCGGAGGATTGCCGAAAAAGAAGGATATAAAAAGGAAGAACTCATTTCTGTCCATCAGATAAAAGTCTATATCGCAGAAGAGGCCCTGGTGAAACTGGATAACAGCCTTCGTAAAACCCGCTGCTTGACGCTTACCCCAGCCGACATCGACCCGGAACTTGGTATTGAAGCCCGCAGCTTCGATACCACCATTGAAACTATGAACCGTATCCAGGAAGAAATCGTCTGGGGAGAGGAATAACGATGACCGATATCGATATCTTGCGCCAGTTGATTAAAGAATCCGTACAAGTGCCGTTCGTCAATGACTATGACAAAAGCAAAAAAAAAATCAAACTCACGGAGCCTCAACACTCAAACTCATCGGTCACTATTTATGAAATGCCGGATAATGTCATCATCATCAAGGCGGATATGTTCAAGTCTCCGGATACTATTTTTGCCGGTTCAAGAGGTGAATGTAAACGCGCTGATTTTGTCATTATAGCGGATACGAACACTAAAAAGGTCATCCTCTGCATCGAGATAAAGACGGCGAAAGGAAAGGAAGAGGAAATCATCCAACAACTTAATGGAGCACGGTGTTTTATCTTATACTGCCGTGAAATTGGCCGGACGTTCTGGAAACAACGGGATTTCCTTGAAGGTTACGAGTATCGTTTCGTTAGTGTAACACATACCGGCATCGATAAAAAAAAGACGCGCATAGATCGCCAACCCGGCGTTCATGACCGCCCCGAAAAAATGCTGAAAATAAGCTCACCGCATCATCTCTTTTTCAATCAACTTGCGGGAATTGCAAAAAAATAAATAATGAATACGATTAAAGGAAAGGGTCAACCGTTTGAAGAATCGCTGACCCGACAAATTATAGACCTGGCGCTGTCGGAAGATAAAGCATGGGACGACGTCACTACCGATTCCCTGCTGGATTACGACGCCAATGTAACAGCCGGCGTCGCCGCTAAACAAGACGGCATTATCTCCGGGACCGGGATATTCACCGCCGTCTTTCAAACCATCGATCCACAGGTTACCGTCAAAATACTTAAAAATGACGGCAGCCCCGTAAAAAAAGGCGACCTGGTGCTGGAAGTCGCCGGCATGGAAAGCTCCATCCTGAAAGCAGAACGTACGGCCCTGAACTTTTTACAACGCCTCAGCGGCATCGCCACCCTCACCCACCAATATGCCGAGAAACTAAAACCCTTCCAGGTCACTTTGCTGGATACCCGCAAAACCACGCCAGGCATGCGCTATCTTGAAAAGAAAGCGGTCAAAGACGGCGGCGGCGCCAACCACCGCATGAACCTGGAAGATATGGCCATGGTTAAAGACAACCATATCGCCATGGCGGGTTGCATTACCAACGCTGTAAAAAAAGTCCGGGAAAAATTCCCCGACAAAAAAATCGAAGTGGAAGTAAAAAATTTAATAGAACTGGAAGAAGCCCTGTCGCTCACCCCGGCCGTGGATATGATCATGCTGGATAATTTCAACCCCGCCATCCTGGAAGAGGCTGTCGCCATCAACAACCGCCGGGTGAAATTGGAAGTCTCCGGGAATGTAAACCTGGAAAATATCCGGGAGAAAGCCATCGCCGGCATCGATTTTATTTCCGTCGGCGCCCTGACCCATTCCTTTAAATCCCTTGATTTAAGCCTGGACATATTTCCTATAGAAAAAAATAAGAGGTAACGAGGTAACGAGGTAACCCATGCAAGAATATATAGAAACCGACGTATTAATCATCGGCGGCGGCATTGCCGGCTCCACCGCCGCCTTAATCCTGGCCGAGAACGGCGTCGACGTCATCATGATTTCCAAGGGCGACGGCCCCTCCGCCGCCAATACCTATTACGCCCAGGGGGGGATTGCCGCATTGGCGGAAGATGACTCCGCGGAACAATTCATCGACGATATCATGAAGAGCGGCGACGGCATCAACTATAGAAAAGCCGTGGAACAAGCAGTTTATCTATCGCCGCAGATGGTGAAAAACATCCTGTTGGATAAACTCAAAGTCCCGTTTTCTACCAATAACGGTCATTTTGACCTGGCCAGGGAAGGCGCCCATTCCAGGCGCCGGGTCCTCAATGTAAAGGATATGACCGGGCGAGTCATCCAGGAGAGTTTTCATAAATACTTGAAAAAATTGAAAAAATTAAGAATACTTTTCAACCATACCGCCATCGACCTGTTAACCATCCCCCACCACTCGCTCAATACCGACCGGATGTACGAGGAACCCTGCACCATCGGCGCTTATGTTTTCAACCAGGTCTCTGAGAAAGTCATCCGAATCTTTGCCAGGAAAGTGATCCTGGCCAGTGGGGGGTTAAGCAGTATATTTTTACATTCCACCAACCCCCCGGAGGTTGTGGGAAACGGTATTGCCATGGCTTACCGGGCCGGGGCGCAGATGGCCAACATGGAATACATCCAATTCCACCCCACCGCCCTCTACCACCGCGAAGCCGACAGTTTCCTGATCTCCGAGGCGGTGCGGGGTGAAGGCGCAAAACTAATGAACCGCAAGGGCGACTATTTTATGAAAAAATACTCCCCCATGGGCGACCTGGCCCCCAGGGACGAAGTCTCCCGGGCTATTTACGAGGAAATGATCAAATATGGCGATAACTTTGTGCTGCTGGACCTGGCTTCCTTTGCCAAAATCAACATTAAGGATAGATTCCCCACTATTTATGAGAATTGCATGAAATATGGCATCGATATTACCAAAAAGCCCATCCCCGTGGTTCCCGCCGCCCATTATAGCTGCGGCGGCGTGCTGGCCGATTTAAACGGCGGGACCAGTTTGAAAAACTTATATGCCATCGGCGAAGTCGCCTGTACCGGTCTCCACGGCGCCAACCGCCTGGCCTCCGTTTCCCTGCTGGAAGGACTGGTTTGGGGAGTAAAATCAGCGGAAAATATCCTGGAAACCATCGACAGGGAACAGGACCCCTATGTGATCTCGGAAATCCCGGCCTGGAAATACCCCTACCCGCAAGAAAAATTGGACCCGGCCCTGGTCTGGCAGGACCTGGTTACCATTCGCTATATTATGTGGAATTACAGCGGCATCATCCGAACCGGCAAACGATTGGAACGGGCGCGTTCCGACCTGGATTATTTAAAAAATCAAATCATTAAATTCTACCAGGAGACAGAGATCAAGAGTAGTATTATCGACTTGAGGGACAGTGTACAAACGGCCTTAATAGTGGTAAATGCCGCCCTGCGCAATAAAGTCTCGCGCGGCGCCCATTATATCAGCGATACCAGGGAATAATGACTTAATAATATGATTAAGGAGAAAAAATCGTGACGACTTTTAAACAAAAACTGCGGCAAAAGCTGCCACTGATCGGGACCATTCAAGAACTCCCCGCCGCGGAAGTAACCGAAATACTGGCTTCCGCGGGTTTCGATTGGTTGTTCGTGGATATGGAACATTCGGCCATCGATATTTCATGTATGCAGCATATTCTCCAGGCCGGCCAAAGACACTGCCCTTGCATTGTTCGTTCCCCTTCCCACGAGGAGGTCTGGCTTAAGAAAATACTGGACGCCGGCGCGGACGGGATCATTATCCCCCTGGTGAACACGGCCGAAGAGGCGAAAAGAGTCATCCGGTTTTGTAAATATCCCCCGGAGGGCGGACGCAGCATCGGCATTGCCCGCGCCCAGGGTTATGGCATGAATTTCCGGGAATACGTGGCGGAGGCCAATGAAAAAATTGCGGTTATTTTGCAAATGGAACATATCGACGCCGTAAAAAATATCGACGCCATCGTAAAAGTCCCGGGCATCGATGCGCTTTTCATCGGTCCTTATGATCTTTCCGGCAGTATGGGTATGACGGGTCAGGTGAACACCCCGGAAGTGCGGCGGCAAATCGAAATCCTGGGAAACGCCTGTATCGCGGCAGGACTTCCCATGGGTATTTTTACCACCGACCCGGCGGAGGTGAAACCGCTGATGGAAAAAGGTTATTCGTTGATCGCCGTGGGCATCGACGCCATGATCCTGGGAAAAGCCGCCAAAGAAACCTTGAACTTTTTATAATCAAAAGTTTTGGGAGGTGTCGGAACCTTTTTTCAAAAAGGTTCTGACCCGCCGGAGGCAGCATGCTGCTGCTCCCGCTTTGCACGGCCCTGGGGTTTTCCGATGTTACGGGCCTCATCTCAAACCATTATAGGGAGTCCCAGCATGGGACCCGCCGGAGGCAAAAATGTTCGAAATGCGTACATTAAAAAAAATTGAGCTTCACCTTGTTGTCTTGTTATGTGCGGCGACCGTGCTCTTTCCATATAACAACAACCGGGACATCCGGTTCAGGCATATATCCTTGGAAGAAGGTCTCTCGCAGAGCCTGGTATTTTGCATATTGCAGGACAGTAAAGGTTTTATGTGGTTCGGCACCCAGGATGGATTAAACAAGTATGACGGATACAATTTCACCATTTACCGGCCCCAGCCGGAGAACCCCAACAGCGTAAACAACAATACGATCTCAGTTCTCTATGAAGATCGGCGGGGCACGCTCTGGGTAGGGACGCAGGGCAGCGGCCTCGATCGCTTCGACCGGGAAACCGAGGAATTCATCCATCACCGGAATAATCCCAATAATCCGGGCAGCCTGGGCAACGATTTCGTACAGGCCATCCATGAAGACCGTTCCGGGGCGCTCTGGGTGGGAACAACCTTTGGCCTGGACAAATTCCAGCCCCAGGCTGGAACCTTTACTCATTATCGGAATATACCGGCGGACCCCAACAGTTTAAGCAGCAATGTGGTTACTTCGATCTACGAAGACCGGGACGAAACGCTCTGGATAGGAACCGTAAACGGCTTAAACAAATTCGATTCCCGAACCACCGCGTTTGCGCGTTACCGGGTAGAACCCGGCAATCCCCACAGCCTGAGCAATAATGTGATCAGCAGCATCTATGAAGATCATTCCGGCGAATTCTGGATTGGCTCCGTCGATGGATTGAACCGGCTGGACCGCGGAACAGGAGTATTTACCGTTTACCGCCATAATCCGGCGGACCCGCGGAGCCTCAGCAGCAGTAATATAAACGTAATTTATGAAGACCATTCGGGCATGTTGTGGATCGCCACTGCCGATCGTGGGCTCAATACTTTTGACCGGCGCAGCGAACGATTCACCTATTACCGGAACGACCCCACTGACCCCGCCAGCCTCAGCAGCGATTTCATAAGCTCAATCCATGAAGACCGTTCCGGCGTCCTCTGGATAGGGACCAACGGCGCGGGACTCAATCGATTCGACCGGGAAACCGGCAGATTCAGGTATTACGCCGCCGATCCCAACAATCCCGGCAGTTTAAGTCAAAGTTTTGTTTATTCATTTTGCGAAGACCGCTTTGGGGACCTCTGGATAGCCACCAACGGCGGCGGCCTCAACCGGTTCGACCCGGGGAAGCAAAAGTTCACCTATTACCGCGCAAATCCGTCCAGGCCCGGGAGCTTGAGCAGCGACCTTGTTTTTTGCGTCGTTGAAGATCGCGCCGGCGTGATCTGGGTCGGAACCAACGGCGGCGGCCTCAACCGGTTCGACAGGGAAAAAGGCACTTTTAAAGTTTACACCAACCGGCCCAATGATAATACCAGTTTGGGCAACAACAGCGTCCGGGTTTTATTTGAAGATTCGCGGGGCGTCTTCTGGATCGGGACCTCTGGCGGCGGTCTCCATCGATTCGACCGGGAAAAAGAGCAGTTTATTCGTTACCAAAATATCCCCGGCGATCCCAACAGCATCAGCGATAATTTGATCCGGGTTATTTATGAAGACAGGAACCGGGAGTTGTGGATAGGAAACTCATTTACCGGGATCAACAAATTCCACCGGGAAACAGGAACCTTTACCCATTACCGGAGGCAGCCCGATAATCCCAACAGCCTGAGCAATGATAATGTCCAGTGTATTTACCAGGCCCCAGATGGAATCTACTGGATAGGAACCTTTGGCGGCGGGCTTAATAAATATGACGCCCGGCAGGGGAACTGGACCCATTACCGGGAGAAAGACGGCCTGCCCAATGATGTCATTTATGGAATATTGGCCGATGAACAGGACAACCTCTGGCTCAGTACCAATAAAGGATTATCTAAATTCAATCCCGGCAGCGGGGCTTTCAAAAATTTTACCACCAGGGATGGCCTCCAGAGCAATGAGTTTAATGGCGGGTCTTATTATAAGAGTAGGAGCGGCGAAATGTTTTTTGGCGGCATTAATGGGTTTAACGCCTTTTATCCCTCCGAATTAAAGGACAATAAAAATATCCCGCCCGTGGTTATCAGCGATTTCCAGGTATTCAATAAACCCGTGGGCATTGGCGGCGATTCCCCTTTAAAGAAACATATTAGCGAAACCGATCAAATTATCCTTTCCCACCAGCAAAACGTTTTCTCCTTCAAATTCGTAGCGTTGGACTATACCATTCCCGAAAAGAACCGTTACCGGTACATGATGGAAGGGTTCGACAAAGAGTGGATATCCACCGATGCCGCCAGGCGTTTTGCCACTTACACCAACCTGGATCCCGGGGAATACGTGTTCCGGGTCACAGGGTCTAATAATGACGGGACCTGGAATGAACAGGGCGTCTCCATTCGCATTCTTATTAACCCGCCCTTCTGGAAAACCTGGTGGTTCCGGGTGTTATCCGTTTTCGCGGCGATCTTGTTGGCTGCTGCATTTTATAAGTTAAGGATGAAAACCGTTGCGGGGAGGACGCGGATGGAGGCCGAATTATTAGCGGCCCATACCGCGCAAATGTCCATCATGCCCCAGTCCGATCCCCAGGTCCAGGGATTTTATATATCCGGCATATGCGTCCCCGCCCATGAAGTAGGGGGCGACTTTTTCGATTATATCTGGCTCAATCCCGAGCAGACAAGATTGGGCATCGCTATCGGCGATGTGGCCGGGAAAGCCATGAAGGCCGCCATGACAGCCATTATGTCCAGCGGCATACTCTATTCCAAAATAGATTCCGGCTCTTCCGTCAAAGAGATCATGACCCAGACCAATCGCCCGCTTTATTTCAAGACGGACAGGAAGATGTTTACCGCCCTATGCCTGGCGGCGCTGGACCTGCGCACCAAGGAATTTATTTTTACCAATGCCGGGCTCAGCGAACCCCTCTTGAAATCAGGAAACTCCGCCGTTTACATCGAAAGCGTGGGGCCGCGGTTCCCGCTGGGAACTTTTAAAGATAACATCTACCAGGAAGCGACCCTACAATTGAAACCCCATGATGTGATCGTACTTTTTACCGACGGTATCCCGGAAGCACGGAACCGTGACGGCGAATTTTACGGGTACGATACTTTGCGAAAGCTGGTAGAAGCCATGGATACTTCGCTCCTAACCGCGGTGGAGATCAAAAATATAATCCTTGCGGATGTCAAACGGTTTTCAGGTCACGCAGCGCAGCGGGATGATATAACGCTGGTAGTAATCAAATATCAGGGTCATTAATAGGAAACTCCCGGTTGACTTTTTTACCTTCCTGGTTTATGATACATCCGTGATTAACGAAAACGACTTAAAAGAGATTCCTTATGCTATATCCGATTTCGAGGAATTCCGGGAGAGTAACTACTATTTTGTCGATAAAACGCGATACATCCGGGACATCGAAAAAAAAGGCCGCTATTTATTCTTTATCCGGCCGCGCCGTTTCGGGAAGTCCCTTTTTCTCTCCATCATGGAAAGCTACTATGATATCAAACTTAAAAACCGGTTCGAGTTCATTTTTGCCGGGACGGATATCCACCAAAATCCCACAAAAGAAAAAAATAAATATATGGTGCTTAAATTAAATTTTGCAATGGTTGAGGCCGATACCGGCAAAGTTGAGGAAGCCTTTCTCGAACATATCAGGGACAAGGCCATTTATTTCATGACAAAGTATGAAAAATACCTGGGGATGGATATAAATAAAGTCGAAGCCAGGTTTCAAACAATGACAAGCGCCTCTGTTATAATGGATACTCTTTTAAATTATTGCCTTGGGAAAGAACAAAAATTATATGTCATCATCGATGAATACGATAATTTTGCCAATACGATTTTATCGTCATCAGGTCAACGATCCTACCATGACATCACGCATGGAGAAGGATTTTTTCGGTCGTTTTTTAATGTCGTTAAAGGGGGCGCCACAGGGAGCGGCGCCCCAATTTCACGACTGTTTATGGCCGGGGTTTCTCCCATTACACTGGACGATGTGACTTCAGGCTTTAATATCGCAACCAACATCTCCCTGGATACGGATATCGATGAAATCCTGGGCTTCACCCCCGGTGAAGTCGAAACCATGATCGAATACTACAGGCAAACCGGGAAAATTCACCATTCCACCCCGGAACTGATGGAACTCATGACCCAATGGTATAACCATTACTGTTTTTCGATTCGTTCCACCCGCGAAGTATTCAATACGGTTCATGTATTATATTTCCTCCGGGAATATATGAAAGAATCCCGCATCCCGGGGGACCTCATCGACAATAATGCCCGTATCGATTACAATAAGCTGCGTCACCTCATCGTCATCGATAAAGAAGGTGTAAAACAAACCAATGGAAATTTCTCCAAACTCCTGTATATCATCGAAACCGGCAACATTCATTCCTATATCGAAAAAAGATTCCCGGTCGCCAAACTGACCCACACCAGGAACTTTGTATCCCTACTATATTACTTAGGTCTTTTAACCATCCGGGGAATCGATGATGAAGATACCCCGGTTCTTACCATTCCCAATGAAATGATAAAGCGGCTTTATTTTGATTATATTGCCGATACCTACGAAGAAACCGATATCTTATCACTAAATTCGGATAAATATAAAGAACTGATAAGAGGAATGGCTTACAAAGGGAATTGGGAGGATTTGATTCGATTTATCGCCGGTTGTATGGAATCCTCCTTGAGCTTACGTGATCTGATGACGGGCGAAAAAGCCCACCAGGTATTCTGGAACGTCTACCTGGGCCTGGGTAACCTTTATAATATATACTCGGAAAAAGAGATGAACCAGGGATTCTGCGACCTGGTAATGGTTCCGACGCTGGAGCAGAATCCTAACATAAAATATTCCTACCTGATCGAATTGAAATATATCAAACCGTCCGACGGTGAAAAAGAAGATGCGGCGGAGAGAATACAGGCCCTTCGTTCAGAAGCGGCAGCACAACTGGACCAATACAGCCTGGACGAGAAATTCAAAAAATCCATCGGCTTGACCACATTGAAGAAGTTGATATTGATTTTTAGTGGAAACCGGTTGGTCCATCATTCGGGAATATAACCAGCGGTCACATTTTTTTTACTTCTTCGATACGGTAATCCCGGATGTTTCTTGTCCCCGTATCGAACCCCACCCCAACTAATTTTACCGGCCTGGAAGATGATAAATACTTTTCATAATACTGTTTATCCTTGATTTGCTTCATCGCTTTGGCCGCGGCCCCTATTTTAAACTCAAGGATATAAATGTATCGGGGTGTTTCTAATACTGCGTCTATCCTGCCCCTATTGGTAGGGTCTTCGGATTTAATGACCACGCCGATGGCTTTCATGGTAAGATATATTACTAGGTGATAGTACGATTCCCTATCTTTTTGAACGATAGAATAAGGAATAGACGCAAAAAACGATTTCATAATCTCGAAAAATCCAGGAAGATCATCCCTATGAATCGAGTCTTTTAACTTTTTATATTCCCTATCGACTTCGGTAACATTTTTCCCGGTATAAGAATGACATAGGTACACCATAAACGACTCTCTCACCTCGGCATTGGGATAGGTTAAAACATATTCCGGCTTTGAAAAAGGGGCGATATTTCTTTCCTTGGCGGTTAAATACCCGGTTTGAAACAATAGGGACACGATATCGAGGTTTTCGATATCGTACTGTTCGAATAAATAACTACTGGCTGTTATCCCGTCGTAATCCCGGACGTCGCCGCCGCTTTCCCGTATGAAATCGATTAACAAAGTTGGTGTGGCGGAACTGAACCAGTAATTATCAAACCGGTTTCCCTTCAAAAGGCTGAGGATTGAAAAAGGGTTGTAAACAAAACTTTTCCCATCCCAGGAATAGCCGTTGTACCAATCTTTTACATTTTTGACGAATTCATCTTTTTCACTGTTCAATACCTTCGCAAGCCGGGCCATTTCATGGTCGAAATATGTTTCCATCTCTTCCCCGGTATAACCCAATATAGCGGCATATTCATCTAAAAAGGTGATATCGGTCAGGTTATTCAACCCTGAAAATATGGATACCCTGGAAAACTTTGAAACACCGGTTATAAAAACGAATTTCAGGTATTCTTCCGTGCCTTTGAGTACTTCATAAAACGCTTTTAAAACTTTCCGGTTCCCCTTTGCGATAGATAGGGTGTCGATGTGATCGATGATGGGTTTATCGTATTCGTCGATGAGTACGACCACTTTGCCATTGATGGACAGCTTGCGGATAAGTTCAGCGAACCTTGTTTTATAGCTTGAGGAAGTTAATTGGACGCCGAACTCATTCCCCAGTTGGTCGATGGTTTCAAACAGGGATTTTCTCAGCGCTTGATGATCCTCATAGTCCAGGCTGGTAAAATCGATATGAATCACCGGGTACTTTTTCCATTCTATTTTATTGTAAATCCATAAATCTTTGAATAATTCGCTATTCCCGGAAAATATTTCCTTGAGGGTGGAAATCAGCAGGGATTTGCCAAACCTTCGCGGGCGGGAAAGAAAATAGTATATTCCTTTTTCTTTAAAAAAATTGTAAATATATCTTGTTTTATCGACATACAGGTAATTCCCGGCGATCAGTTCCCTAAAAACACGTTTATTTAAAGGCAATTGGATAAACGTCTCCATCCGCATATCCCCGGGGACTTGAAATGAAATATCTTTAAAAGAGGATAATTCAAAATAGGGTTTCCCATCCTGACCTGACCAGCGATTTGTATCCGGTACAAATTCGCTTCGCCGTGCATCGTAAATATAAGGCCAGACTTTTGCATCAACATCATTTTCCGAAAAATTTACATGAATAAATTGAAAACCGATAGAACCCTCTTTATCGTTGGTGTAAGAGGCATTGGCGCCCAGGCAGAGGCAGGCATGGTCCGGGTCTTTAAACACCGGTGCGTGGTCCGAATGCGTATGGCCGTGAAGCAGCAAGCGGCAATTTTTAAACAGCTCCCCCCTACCGCTTTCCAGGTCCTTCAGCCAATCGAAAGGTGGATGATGCATCAAAAGAACCCTGTTGGAAAACTCTTTCGATTTATCCAGCGCAGCAATCACCTGGGGAGAACCCAGGGCAATATTGAAACGGTCGTTGTCCCCTTCCGACGCCCAGGCGCTGTTGAGACCAAGAAAAGAAACATTCTTATCCTTAAAATTCTTCACCCAGAAGTAATCCTCTTCGGATTGATACAGACCGGGGTTCAAACGGTCGATAAATTCTCGAAAAGCTTTGAATTTAACATTAATATAATTCTGCACTTTCTTTTCATTCTCCAGGAACTTATCGGTAAGGTCTTGCCGAACAATATTTTGCTGCAAAGAAAAAAATTCATCTATTTGCTTCCGATCCACGTCGTGATTGCCCGGAACAGCCAGGAATTCGGTTTCTTTCGGTAAGACCGTTTTGAGTTTCCCCAGGAAAACCAACGCCTCGTCATATTCGAACTTCTTCCCGGAAAAGGCGACGTCGCCGGTGACAGCGACAAAATCCGGGTTTCCATGCTCTTTCGTATGCGTTAATACGGCGTCGATTAATCGCTGCCGCACGGTCTGACGAAACGTCTTGCTCTCTTCGTCTTTGTTCTTTTTAAAATGAATATCCGACAGGTGAAGGATCGTAATTTCGTTCATATCTATGCTCTTATTATTTAAAATTCATGTATAGTAATACCACAGGTGAAACAGAATTTCAAGTTTTTCAGAATTTTTTGCTTCGAAACCGGAGATCGGAGCACCGATTCGGACCTTTTAACGCCGAAACAGCGCCCGGAACCCGGGTGAACGAGTATGGGACAGTTAAATTTTCTCTGTTGACAAGAATCGAAAAGCATATTAATATATACTTTTACTCCTCTCCCCTAAAAATAAGGATGAACGCAAGATGAAACAATTTATACTACAACTTTCAGCGATACTAGGATTGAGCCTGGCCGTCGGTCTTACTTACAACTATTTCTCCAAAACTCCCCTGCCTCTTTTTAAGCAATACGACCCCCACATGGTAGACCTGGTCATCGGCAATCAAACAGGGAAAAATACCTTACCCGGGGAGTTCAAAATCCCCACTTTCCAGGAAATCGATGCCGACACCCTGCAAGGCCTTGTAGAAGCGAAAAAAGCCATGCTCCTGGACGCCAGGACGCCCGAAAGTTTTAAACAATGCCATATCCCGGGCGCCGTCAGCTTACCCATCTCCCGGTTCAACGAAACCTATGACGGCGTCTCGCCCCAATTAGCGCAATACAAAACCATTATCTGCTACTGCGAAGGCCATGACTGCACGGATTCCACCCTGCTGGCCCTGGAATTATTTAAAAAAGGCCATACCGATATTTTTGTCTATAAAGGCGGTATGGCGGAATGGGAACAACTGGCTTACCCCGTGGAAACCCCACAAGAAAATGAAAGAAGGGAGAATTAACATGAACCGGAAACAGAAAATATTCGATTTCCTGGCCTCCGGGCCGGTCCAGTACTTATGTTGTTTCATCCTGGGCGGATTGTTCATATATGCCAGTATCGATAAGATCGTCAATCCCCACGCCTTTGCCAAAATCATCCACAATTACCAACTAATGCCCGGCATTTTCATTTACGCCATGGCCATTATTTTCCCCTGGGTAGAGATGATCGCCGGACTTTCCCTGGTATCCGGGATATTTAAACGTACGGCGGCGATAATACTTTCCGGCATGCTGTTGGTCTTTACCATTGCCATTTCCATCAATTTGATCCGGGGTTTGAAATTCGACTGCGGATGTTTTTCCACGGTTGCCACTCAATCCGGCAGCGATCCGGTGGGGCTGCTGATAAGGGATATCCTGATATTAATACCGGGGATTATAATTATTAGCCACGGACGAACACGGACGAACACAGACAGAAACGGAGAGGAAAATTCCGACTATAAAACCAAAAATTGACGAATAATATTGCAGGGTTCCCTTAAGTGTTCCTACTGTCCCGGGCCTCGGCGACAAGGTCTTTAAACCGGACTTTACAATCCTGGTAGTGCAGCATGACCGAATGACGAATCATGGGCACCCGTTTCAGCATTTCGATCATCTCCTCCACTTCCTCCTTGAATATATCTTCTTTCTGCGGGTCTGTTTCCTCCTTTTTTGCCTGGATATCTTTCCAGGAGACCGGCCCATTTTCGAATAAAAGCCATTCGACAGAGACGCCCAATTCCGTGTGCAATTGATCCAGGCTATAAACATTGACCAGGTGTATGCCCCTTTCATTTTTCTTATATGTGCCGTCCTGTACTCTTATAATGTCTGCCATCCGGCGTTGGGTAAATTTAAAAGATTCCCTCACCTGCTTTAACCGTTTCCCGATATTTACAATATTAATCATTTTTTTACCTCCATAATCTCTAATCGTTACTGTGAAAAGCCATAATAATCCATTTTAAAGGACCTGTCAAGAGGCAAAGATGGTAAATTGTTGCCCCACAGGGCTAGATCAACTACCAAATAGGGTCATCAATCATAATCAAAGGATTATTATTTGCTATTTTGGGGCGATACATCGCGTAAATAAGGGCAAAGTACCGAACCAAAGGGTTAGCCTTCATGCAGAAAGGATATATTTATCAATTATTCCCGCGACACGTTATCCCAATTGGACCGTTAATGACCCTATTTATTGGATTAATGACCCTATTTTTTACTATGATAACCCTATTCCCTTCAGCATTGACCCTATCTACACGAACGATAAGCCTATATGCCCGATTGATGATCTTATTCGCCTGGATGATGACCTTATTTATGTGTGCGATAACCCTATTTGCATAGTAAATGACCTTATTTTTAGGTGTATTGATCTTATAAATGATTCTAAAGGTTGAAGATAGGTAGGAGTTATTCGAAAAGGTCTCGCGCAGGGCGCAAATTGGTAGAGTGTCGCGAACAGGCGCCGCCTGTTCCTTCAAACGCCCCGTTGGAACAGGCAATGCCTGTTCCCTACAATTTTAAAAACCAAAACATCCATGACTTTTCGGATAGGCTCCGGATAGGTAGGCAAAAATCTGTGGGAATCAGGGGCCAGGCGGGAAGCGTCCCCCTCCTCACTCCCTATCAAGCCGTGCATGTTTCAGTTCATTAGCCAGTAATTCTTTCGGACCCTGCTGAAGGATCATCTCCGTAAACAAAGGGACGCGATACGTGTAAGTCTCTTTTTCCCGTTTCAAAATAAAGGCCAGGGTTAAGCGAGTCAACGAATTTTTGATATCTTCCGCCGCCGCCCGGCAATTCAATCCATCCAGCAGCGGCAGCAATTCTTTCAAGGAGAAAGTCCCATTATTTTCGATGGTCGCGTAGACAATAATGCGGTCCAGGCGGTTGGCTTTCGGTTCATCAGGGGTCAGGTTGACCCAGCCCCCCAGGTTTGCGCGCATATCGTCGCAATCGAAAGCCGCCTCCATCATTGCCGGCGTCAGTTCCCGTTTGCGCATGTCCAGGCTTCTCAGCATCCGGTTGCAGGTAAACGCGATCAAGTTCGCCCGGCCCCCCGTTTGTTCCGTCAGTCGGTCCATCAACTCCTCCGATTCATAATGGATAGCCAGGTTTTTCATCGGGGTTTCCGCCAGTTGGTGGCAGGCCTCCTTTTCCAGGGCTTCGATGGGGATCAGTTCCCCAAAATTGCGAATTGGTGAATGATAGTCCAGCGACGCGGAACGGTATAAATACCAGAATCCGGCAAGGATAAATTTACACCACCCTTCTTCGCTGATACGGCGGAACCGGTGCAGGTTGGAGTAACCTGTCCGCGATTCCGCTAAGATAAATTGGTCTGCCTCGTCGATGAGGATGATGCGACGTTTACCTTTCGGCGCCGGTGAAATCTCCATGAGCATGGGCGGTAATTTGTCGCTGTCCAGGCACACCAGGTCACACTGGGTGAAGGGGTCCTTTTTATAGCGCCGCTCCAGGGCATTGAGCAGGCTGGTCTTACCGAGTTGGCGCCCCCCGACCAGCAAATAGTTGGCCGGTTCGCGCTGCATAATATGCGCGATGATTTGCGCTCGACCAAAAAACAGGCTCTCCCGCGTAACCCCTCCCCCGGATTCATAAGGGGAGATGCGTGTTACTTTTACCTGGGAAGCGATAAGCCGGGCAAGGGCTTCGTGTGGTTCCGGCGAAAGAAGGAGTTCCGTGATTCCTTGTACCTCCGGAACCACATAAAGATTGTCGAAACTGGAAGCCAACTCTCGAAGTGAAGAATCGGGGGCGACATCAGGATAAAGAATGAGGCATACTTTCTCTTTTATCCCCTGCACTTCCCGGAGATGGTTCACAATGTCCGGTTCGCTTAGAGAGGAAGAAGGCAGCGCCAGCAGGAAATCGGGTATATTGAGAATGAAATCGGGAGGAAGAATAATTTTAAAAATCGGGAGATGGGAATGGGGAACTAATTCGAATTCGGAGGTCCACCGTTTGGCCAGAAATCGGCAGCGGGCTTCGGGGGATGTTGTGCCTCGGTAAAAGAGGAGGGATTGGTTAAAATTATCACGGGGAATACGGGCATTCTCCAGTAATGGATGAAGCCGCTTCGTACGGGAGAGGAGACGATGCCCCATGTTCAATTCCGATGGGGAAAGGCGGGCCATATCCGTGGGTTTCCGGTTGAGTTTTACTACCAGCGGGTGCCGGTAATAACGTAAATAATAGGCAATGGGGCCCCCAACCATGAGGGCTGAAAAAATCAAAATGAGAGAAAATAACCAATTCGAAAGGGGAGGTTTTAGTTGTTTATTTTCAAATTTCCAGGAATGAGGCGGGAACGTGGTGGTAGAAGCAAAGAGGGAGACTGGTGTTTTTTTATCCGGTACAGTCCCATCAGGGACGGCAAACGGTACATCCACCTGTTCCCCTACTCCAACCGCATCGATGGTTACCTTATTAAGCATTGTCTTATCGATTTGGGCGGTGATTTCGATATCCTTGGGAAGGACTTGCGTCCCGGTATTTTGAAAGGTTGCCAGGAGGATCACGCGTTGGTCCTGCCTCTCTGCCCACACTTCTTTTAATGCCATGACGGGGGTCTGTTGTTCTATGGCTATAGGAAGTAAAACTGGTTCCTTTAGCCCATCATTAAGGGCGGTGATTTTTAAATATAAGGTGGCCTTTTGGCCCCGGGGGTTCGCATAATCTGAAAGGGCCGATATTTTGCAAGAAATCTCCTGGGATTGGCCCGGTTCCATGACGATGCAGTTATCGGGTGGGTGAAAAATGAGATGTTTGGGTTCACCCCTGTCCAGATCCTGGCTGATACATACCCAATAGAGGCGACCTTTTCCCTTATTGGCGATTTTCAGGGAGAAATCGGCGGTATTGCCGTCGGTGGTTATCAGGGAGGATGGTTTATTTATGACCTGCAACCGACCTTTTTGTGCGAATATCGGGGGAAAGATGGTGGTGAGAAAACCAGTCTTATCCTTTTTCATGAGCATCGCGCCGTCGTCATACCGATACATTTTTTCTCCGGCATCAATGGAGAGCCACTGGTCGTTATATCCACCGTAATATGACCGGATAAGAGATGCCGTATTCCACAGTCGCACAGTACCATCATCTGACCCAAAGGCGATGGTTTTGCCGTCAGGGTTGAAGGCTACAGATTTGACAATGCTTGAATGCCCCAGGAACATCCGGATTTCTTTTCCCAAAGCTATATCCCATAAGCGAACGGTGTTATCATCAGATCCAGAGACCAGAGTCTTCCCGTCCGGACTGAAGGCCACGGAATTTACACCTTCAGTATGCCCAAGGAGCGTCGCGATGGTTTTTCCCGAAGCTATGTCCCATAGGCGGATGGTAGTATCATAAGACCCGGAAGCAAGGATTTTTCCGTCCGGGCTAAAGACTACTGAGAAAACGGAACCGGTATGTCCCGGGAGTACCTGGATTTCTTTTCCTGAAGCTGTATCCCACAGGCGTACGGTACTATCAGACGACCCGCAGGCGATGGTTTTTCCGTCAGACCTAAAGGCCACGGAATTTACACCTTCGGTATGCCCCAGGAGCACCTGGATTTCATTTCCAAAAGCAATATCCCACAAACGGATGGTGTTATCCATTACCCCGGAGGCCAGGGTTTTTCCGTCCGGGCTGAAGGCTACGGAGTAAACGGAACCGGTATGTTCCGGTAGCTTTTTGATTTCTTTTTTCGAAGCTATATCCCATAAGCGGACAGTTTTATCATCAGACCCGGAGACCAGGGTTTTCCCATCCAGGCTAAAGGCCACGCAATTGACCGCTAAGGTATGTTTATTAAAAACCGCCAATAGCTTTCTCGATGCGATATCCCACAGGCGCACGGTAGTATCCCATGAACCTGAAGCCAGGATATTGCCATCCGGGCTAAATGCTACAGAAACGATTGGCCTGGTATGTCCCAGGGGTAGCACCGCTGATTTTCCCGAAGATATATCCCATAGGCATACGCTTGTATCCCTTGACCCGGAAGCCAGTTTATTACCATCCGGGCTGATGGCCACGGAATTTACATCATCGGTATGCCTAAGAAGCGTCACCACCTGTTTTCCTGATACAATACCCCACAGGCGGACAGTGTTATCAACGGACCCTGATACGATAGTTTTGCCGTCCGGGCTGAATGCTACAGAGTTAACAACACCAGTATGTCCTTCTAACCTATCAATTTCTTCTCTCGAAACTATATCCCACAAGCGGACGGTACTGTCGCCTGACCCATAAGCGATGTTTTTTCCGTCCGGGCTAAAGGTCACGGAATTCACAGGCGCTGTATTACTTTGGAGCACCGCCAGCAGTTTTCCCGAAGCGAAATTCCACAGGCGGATGGTCCTGTCCATGGATCCGGTGGCCAGGGTTTTACCGTCCGGGCTGAACGCCACTGATAAAACAGCATCGGTATGCCCCTGGAGCCTCTTAATTTCTACTCCCGTTGCTATATCCCACAGGCGGACGGTTGTATCCTCTGATCCAGACGCGACGGTTTTGCCATCCGGACCAAAGGCCACAGAATTTACACTGCCGGTATGCCCCTGGAGCGCCTGAATTTGTTTTTCCGATACTGTATCCCACAGGCGGACGGTACTGTCGCCTGACCCGGAAGCGATGGTTTTGCCATCCGGGCTAAAGGCCACGGAGTTGACAATATCGGTATGCCCCTGGAGTCTCTTGATTTCTACTCCCGTTGCAATATTCCACAGGCGAACGGTTTTATCATTAGACCCGGAGGCAATGGTTTTACCGTCCGAAATGGCGCTGAAGGCCACGGAGTTGACAATATCGGTATGTCCCTGGAACGTCGCGATGGGTTTTCTCGACACCATATCCCACAAGCGCACGGCACCGTCATTTGACCCGGAGGCAATGATTTTGCCGTCCGAAATGGCGCTGAAGGCCACGGAGTTGACTTCACTGCGGGTGTTAACATACAATGCGTCGATATCGGAAACGACCTGTCCTTCCGGTAATATTGGCGGATAAATCCGGGTTTCCGCAAGGCCTCCGGCAGCGATCCATAAAAACAATAATGCCCACATCATCAGTCTACCATTCATCGAAAACCTCCTTTTACCTTCATTTGAAAGGTTCTATGCGCCACGAGGCCCCTCTTTTAAGAAAAGTGAGGGGAAAATTTTCCGGGACAGCAACGTTTTTTCAATTATAAAAATTGCCTGATAAATTCTCCAGGTGTGATTATTGACACTTTCGGGAAATCAATCTCCTTTAAAACATTGAAATGATGATCCGACGTGACAATAAGATCACAATTTCCACAGATTGCACAGTCAACAAACTTGTTATCCTCTTCATCCACTTTTATTAAATTAAAACGATAATGGGGATTATTTTTAAGAATAAATGGCGAATAATTAAAAAATATGGAAATCTCTCTTATTGTTTGTTCTGAATAAATACGTTCAAATATCTCGAAATATTCAAGTAGAATTTCATTAGAAATAATAAGATTATTTGTACCGTCGATTATCGATCTGAATATCTTATGGTAAGGACTCCCCGACGAAATGGATTCAACCAGGACATTGGTATCAATCACAAGATTCATTTATTCTTTGAATGCCTGTACTTTTCGACTTCTTTGTTTATTTTTTCACGAGAAAGAAAACGCCCCGCCCAATCTTTATCGGCGAACTTTATTGCCTTTTCCGCAGCCAGGGCAGCAATTGTCCGGTATAGTGTTTGCAATTCGTCCATGTCTAAAATGCAAAGGTCTTCTTTAATTTTAGTTCTAAGTTCTTCCGCGTTAGATGTTGCAGCAAACATGAGAACCTCCTTCTTTAAATTTAATACAAAATCACTTTTTTTTCAAGAGGCAAAGTAAAATTTTCTTACCTTTTTTCTTCCTGTCCCATAACTGCATTACCGATTTCCCAGGATGCGAAGCCCAACTTTACGCAATATGTCGCACCGCCAATACAAACGATTTCGATTCACACTTCTTCGCAGCAGGTTTTTCCAGTACAGCCGCTTCAATAACGGATCGAATATATAAGGCTGCGCAGGCGCCACATCCTCACGACTCAATAATTCACATAACTCCTGTCGCATGTTCGCATCTACTCGCATAAAAGGCGTGAACAATTGCCATGCTTGCGGAGATTGCATCGCTTCCGCCTCAAGGTCTTCAACGGTAAAATCTTTATTTCTCCCGTACAGATCGATGCCCATATCCAGGATAAGGGGATGCCCCCCGCTCAACTGGAGCAGCTTTTGCGCCGCGGCGGCGTCGATCGATACCGGGTCCTTTTTATGACCGGCAAGACGCCCCACATCCTCCGTGGTAAAATCCGGCCACTCCATGATACCGGCATGATTGAGATACGAAAGAATTCCGCTGTAATACATATCGGCCAGTTTTTCCCCACCACATATAAGCACCTTAAAGGTTTGAGGATATTTTTCATTCAATCCCCTTAACACACCGGCCAACTCTAACCGGCCTTGCTCACAATTGTTTTCGAAGCCACTGAGCAATAAAAAAAGAGTTTCCCCATTGGCAAGAGTATGTTCGATGGCGGCTCGCAATTGGCCGGCGCTCCGGATACCTTTATCGAACCCGGATTGATCGGCGATAAGAGAAAAATAGTTTTCCAGGTTTTCATGCGCGCCAAAAGGAGGCACGATACGGCGGACATTGGTTTCCCCGAAACGATCAACGGAAAACGCTTGCAATTCCGCATCGATGCCGGCTTGCCACCGGTCTTCCTGCACCAGCAGAAGAATCGCCCTTCGCTGATGGAATTGCTCGAATACATCTTTAATAAAAGCCCTTTCACCGGTTCCCCGTTCGGGTGGAGGAGGAGGTGCAGGTTCAGGAATTTCAAGTTCAATACCCAGGGTATTCTCCGCGCCCGGGGCTTTATCCCGGAGCGCACAGTATAATTGATAAAAAGCGTCCCTGTACTTCCCCGGATCGCGGAAATCGATCCATGAAATATCATCCAGGAAAGGTACCCTGGGAATCTCTGCGCTTAGTATTACCGAGATTAAAGTGTAATCTTTCTCATTATTGCGACGGCTGATCATTCTGTCATATTCAATTTTTACCCAACCGGATTCCATGACCTTTGGTGTAACAACAACTATACCTTTCCGGGAATTCTGCAACCCCTCAAAAAGACTCTCTGGAATACTATAGCCGGGAATCACACACCACTCATCCAGGAAAACAGAGAACCCCGCGGTTTTGAGATTTCGCGCCAGCACAAGAACCCAGGGTTTTTGATCGCTTTTATGACAGATAAACACATCGTAAGCACTCATCCGTTTTGCCCTCCAATCCGATTTTAGTGTAAGGCAATTATTATCACACATTAGAAAGAAAGTCAAATTTTAGCCGTAAAGAAGTTGCCCGCGAAACACGCGAAAAACACGAAAAAGTTGAGGGGAGGGGCCTGTTTTTGTTTTTTGTTTTGAATTTTGAACTTTGGAATTTTGGATTTGTTTCGAATTTCGTGCTTCATGAGGCGTGCTTCGGATTTATTATTTGAAGCGCATCTTCCCATGTTTTAAAAATTAATCCAAAAAGAGAATGACGTAGTCCTGGGTTCTCCATGCACTGAGGATGAGAACCGATTTTTCGAAGGAGCTATTGGTGATAGACTTTCCTGAGCGTGGGGATATCTACCTTGTTAGCACAAGGCCAACAGGATTCATTGAACAAAACACTTAAGAATGCGGTGACTCCAGTTCAATTTGTGAGACACTGTCTCACTTTTTGGATATTTGAGGTAAAAAAGCCGCAAGATTGCCCATCTTCAAAGATAAGTGTATTGGCAAGCTTACCCGGCCTGGGAGTTTGTGTTGCGTGGCTTTTGAATTGAGGTTTAAGAAAGATAATTAATTATAAACGATGGCGCCCTATGGGCAAAAATAATTTAAACGCCTATGGCGAAAAGATAAAAAAATGAGCGAATGGCGTTCAAAAAAACTTTTCGCAATACGTGGCGTCATTTAGTTTTTCGCCGTGGGCGTTTATAGATATCGTCCGTAGGACACAGCTTTCAGTTTATAATTTATCATTTATCGTTTATCGTTTATAATTTAAACAGTTCAGGCCATAGCCTGAACTGTTACTCCTAATATATCTTTCCTTTTTTCATACCCGTATGGGCGTAGACAATACGCATCACATCCGTAGAGGTTTCCTCGATGGATTTATAAGTCACATCCACCACTGAGCAGCCCAGGTCCCGGTACAATTGCAGGGCATAGGTTACTTCCTCTTTTACCTGTTCCGGGTCCGTATAATCCCCCAGGTCCACATTTTGCAAATGCCTTTGCCGTTCCATGCGGATCAATTGCAAGCGGGAAGGTTTCACCGTTAACGCCACCATCCGGCCCCGGTCGATAGACGCCACCTCCCGCGGCAGCGGTTGATTGTGCAGTACGGGAATATTGGCCACCTTCCAACCGCGGTAAGAGAGGTAGATGCTTACCGGGGTTTTGGTGGTGCGGGAAACTCCCAACAGCACGATCTCGGCCTGGTCCAGGGTATTCATTCTCAGGCCGTCGTCATGCTTGATGGTGAAATCGATGGATTCGATGCGTTTGAAATAGTCGTCATCCAGTTGGCGGTCCAGGCCCGGCTGCGCCATGGGAGATATTTCCAGTAAATCGGAAAAGCGGGTCAGTAGGGGGCCCAATAAATCGATGGTGGGAACGCCTTGATACCGGCCCATTTCTGTAATCTCCTGCCGGGCGGACGGGGAAACCAGGGTGAAAATCACGATACCGTCTACACCGGCGGCTTCATCGATGACTTCCTGGATTTTCTTTGTAAGGCGCACGTGGGGGATAACTTTCTTAATCACTTCTGTCGTTTTGAATTGCCGCAACGCTGCATCCACTACCCGCTCAGCGGTCTGGCCCGTCGCATCCGATACGATAAAAATATGCCGTTTATGTCCGTTTTTCACATTTTCCATCAATTAAAGTCTATTATTTCCAGACCTGGATGTCAAGTTTTATCGGAAAAGAGAATTGGAATTTTCTATTTTTTAATGGTATAATATCTCTAGATGAGCTACCAATATGATATATTTTTAAGTTACAACCGTAAATTCCCCCACGGACAGTGGGTGGATGAGATGTTCTACCCTTTATTCGTACCTTACCTGGAAGACGCACTGAATCAAGAGGTTACCATATTTAAAGATACTGAGGAGATCGAAACCGGAGCTGCATGGCCGGAACGTTTAATGAATGCATTAACTCATTCCAGGTGCATGGTCTCGATTTTTTCTCCCTCTTATTTTCGCTCGGAATGGTGCATGAAGGAGTTTTCCATTATGTATCACAGGCAAAAACAGTTGGGGTATTTAACAATGGAAAAACCCACCGGGTTAATTATCCCGGTTAATATTTTCGATGGGGAGCACTTCCCACGTTTTGCATCTAAACTGCAAATGCTGGATTGCCGTGAATTGTATAGGGTAGGAGAAGCAGTAAAACATACATCTATTTATATCGAACTGCAAGGCGTCTTGCAAAAGTGGGTCTATGATGTGGCGTCCGCTGTAAAAGATGCCCCGGCGTGGGATGCCGCCTGGCTGGGAAAAAAGTGGTTGGATGTACCGGACGTGTATTCCCGGGCAGATAAAAAACTTAAAGTAAAAAGGCCGGTACTATGAGTGAAATAATAACATTCTATTCATACAAAGGTGGTGTGGGCCGGTCCATGGCTCTGGCCAATGTGGCGGTATTACTCTCTCAATGGGGATACAAAACCCTGATGATCGATTGGGACCTGGAAGCGCCCGGCCTGGAAAACTTCTTTAAAGATTATATCGACATCCAACAGATATCTAAAAAGAAAGGATTAATCGATATTTTAACCGCCGACCCCCAAAATCCCGATTTGTGGAAGGATTTACTAATAACCATCAATGTCCCCGACGGCAAGGAACCCCTTCATTTCATCACTGTGGGTGAACGCAACAACGATTACTTCAATAGAGTAATGAATTTCGATGTTTCTGATTTCTATGAGAAGAAAGACGGTGGAAATTTCATCGAAGCGATGCGGAACCAATGGAAGGAAGCTTACGATTTCGTACTGGTGGATAGTCGTACAGGGATTACCGATAATGGAGGCATTTGTACCATTCAACTGCCGGATGTCCTGGCGCTTATTTTTACCGCCACTGAAATGGGTTTTAACGGCATCCTGGATGTGGCCCGGCGGGCCCTGAAAGCTCAGCAATCTTTACCCTTCGAACGTTTTAAACTGATTTCCCTCCCCATCCCGGCCCGATTCGATACAGTATCGGAATTTAAACTCTCCCAGGAATGGCTGGATAAGTTCTCTAAACAATTAAAAGAGATTTATAACGACTGGCTGCCCACGTCGGTAGACAGCCGTAAGTTCATCGAATTAACCAAAATTCCCCATCACCCCTATTTCAGTTTCGGCGAAAAGCTGCCGGTGATCGAACATGGCACCAATGATCCCGGAGGGATTGGCTACACTTACGAAACTATCTCCGCTTTAATAGCCAATCATTTTGAATCCATCGAATACCTGGTTGAAAACAGGGAGGAATTTGTAAATATGGCCGTGAAAGGGGAATTTTTAAAAGAGAAAATGGAAAGAATTCAAAAAAACGCTGTAAAAATTTTCATTTCGCATTCCCATAAAGACAGGATACTTAAAGATAAACTAATGTCTCACCTTAGCCTGCTCCAGAGAAAAGGAACAGCCACCTTTTGGTCCGATGAAAAATTGGTCGCAGGTATGAATTTTGTAAAAGTTATCGCACAAGAACTGGAAAGCTCTCAAGTAGTTTTGCTTTTAATAAGCGACAATTACCTGGCATCCAAGTTTGCTGAACCGGAAATGTTAATGGCGTTTCAACTGGCTGAAAAAAAAGACAGATTGGTTATTCCCATTATTTTAGACTCGTCCAACTGGCATTCGGTCCCTTTATTAACAACACGTCAGGTATTGCCGAAAAATGGACAACCTTTGAGTGAACAGGTAAACCAGGATGAAGCATTTGCTGAAATAGCCATGGAAATTGAAAAAGCTGTTCTCTATATCAAGCATAAAGACAAATAAAATGCTGAAAGCCGTTTTTGTTTACGGTTGAAATCAAAGGAGGAATCGTATGATTGATACTATTGAAATTAGTGAGCAAGATTTAAATGTGTGGGCGGATTATATTTTGAATCATTCATTGGGCGGTATTGACCCCCAGGATGTCGTGATGATCAAAGGCGAACGCATCGTGTGGCCCTTGATGTCTATTTTACAGGATAAAATATTTGCCGCCGGGGCCATTGCCGATATTAACCTGGTGGCCCCCGACAATAACCGCGGCCAGGTCTGGGGCGCTTCCATGGCCAAACACGGCAAAGTAGAACAAATCCAACGCACCCCCCAATGGCATCAAGCGCGATACGATGCCATGACCAAATACATCGAAATCCTGGGCGCTGAAAACCCGGCCCTCTTCGCCAACCTCCCGGATGATACCGCCGCGGAAATTTCAAAAGCCGATTACCCCTTTAAACAAATCCGCATGGCCAAACCCTGGATACTCACCCTCTACCCCACCGCCGGCTTTGCCGATATGGAAGGCTTACCCCTTGATAAATACACGGAAATCATCGTTAAAGCATCTACCACCAATCCCAAAATGCTGGAAGATGTGGAAAAACCCATTGCCCAATTAATGGAAAAAGCCCACCGGGTTCGCATCGAAACCCAACACCCGAAATCAGGGAAATTACTGGCACTGGAAATGGATATCACGGACCGCAAACCGGTGCTGTGCACCGGCAAACGGAATTTCCCGGACGGTGAAGTATTTACCAGTCCCAATGCCAATTCCGCGTCAGGGGAAATTTTCGTGGACCTGCCGGTCTTTTACAATGGCGTCACTATCGAAGGTATCTACCTGGAAATGAAAGAGGGCAAAATCATTAATTACAACGCCGAAAAAGAATTTGAAACGCTGAAAAAGATTATCGAAACAGATGATGGTTCGCACCGCATCGGTGAAGTGGCGCTGGGCATGAACCGCGGCCTGCAAACGGCGCTGAAACACCCGTTATTCGTGGAAAAGGTGGGCGGCACGCTCCATATTGCCATCGGCGAAAGCTACGGGGAACCTTACGGGATTGACCCTTCAACGGATGAAGGGAAAGCCCTATTACGGGAATTTATCGATAAAGGCATTTATAACAAGTCCTCTCAACACGTGGATATCGTAACGGATTTCCGCCCCGGCGGAGCCGGCCGCGCCGTCTACCTGGACAATACGAAATTGAAAATCAAAGATAATATATGGGTGGTTTAAGAGTAGGGAACAGGCATTGCCTGTTCCTTCAAATGCCTGTTCCCTACACACTATTAATTTGCGCCCTACCGGGCGCTTCGGGTTTACTTGTTTTTCTCCATGGCAATGGTGTAAAGGAAACGTTTGATCTTTTTCGTAGGAGTTTTTTCAAATTCCACCGGGTAGAGTTCAATTTTGGTAATACGACTGTATATCGGCAGTTGCTCATTAAGTTTAGCGCGGTTTTCTTCCATTTTCTGCTGCAAGGCCCTTTCATCCAGCCCGCTCCCGTCCACGGCTTCCATATTGGCATAAACCAATGCCACCAATTTTCCATCTTTTTCGATCACCAAAGACTCTTCTACGAAAGGTAAGTTATTGAGCCTGGCTTCGATCTCCTCGGGGTAAATATTCTGTCCCGAAGGTCCCAACAACATGTCTTTATGCCTGCCCTTAAGATAGATAAATCCTTCCGTATCCATCAAACCGATATCGCCGGTATGAAGCCAGCCGTCTTTGCCTATGGCCGCTTTGGTGGCTTCTTCGTTTTTGTAATACCCCGACATCAAGTTTTCACCGCGCACCTGGACCTCGCCGCTGCCGTCTTTGTTTTCTGTTATCGAAGGATCGATGCGAATTTCCAGCGTGTCCATCAACTTCCCCACCGCGCCGGCCTTATTCTTAGGCCAGGGGATGTAGCTGATTAACGGGCCGCATTCGGTCATACCATAGCCGATGGTAAAGGGGAAATCGATCTTTCTTAAAAAGGCTTCCACTTCCGCATTCAGGGCAGCGCCGCCGATAACGATCTCGATAAAGTTCCCGCCGAACACCTCCATCAATTTCTGGCGGATCGAGTGAAGAACCTTGCCCCCCAACACCGGCAGTTTGGTAAGCAACTTTACCAACGGTTTCTCAACTTTGGGCTTCAACCTGCCTTTGTAGATTTTTTCAATCAACAGGGGAACCGACAGGATCAAACGGGGTCGAATCTGGCCCAATGCCTGGACCAAAACCTTGGGCGTCGGCATTTTGCCCAGGAAAGTAATATGACACCCCACGCAAACGGGAAACAAGAAGTCGAAAGTACACCCGAACGAATGGGCCATGGGCAAAAACGAGAGGATGGTGTCGCCTGCTTTCAAGGCGATACTGTTCCGGGCGAAACGCACATTGGCCGCCAAACTGTTGTGGGGCAGCATCGCGCCCTTGGAAAAACCGGAGGTTCCGGAGGTATAAAGAATCCCGGCCAATTCATCATTACTTATTTTCCCAAAAGCGAAATTCTCCTTTGTCAACTGCCCGCCGAATTTCTCCAGGAATTGACTGTCTACTTTTTCCAGCGCTTTTGAGATAGTTTTCTTCGAGGAATGAACCAATTTGAAATCCGAAAGGGAAAAAATACCCTCCAGGTCCGGCATTTTGGCTTCTTCCAATTTTTCAAAAATGGCGTCGGCGACAAAAAGCATTACCGAATCGGAATGGTTGACAATATGATGAAAATCATCCACATGGAAATCAGGGAGCACGGGCACGATGACCGCGCCATAGGTAACGGCGGCCAGGTAAACGATGGCCCAGTTGGCGGAATTTCTCCCGATCAGGGCGATCTTATCTCCTTTTTTAACATGGCTTTTGTCAAAGACATAGTGTAACCAGAAAATCTTTTCCGCCACTTTCCCGTAGCTCACGGCCGACCCTTCGTAATCGGAAAAAGCCGGTAAAGCCCAATTCCGTTTAATACTCTCTTCAATCATTTCTACAAAATTTTCTTTTAACATCGCAAGCCTCCATACTTATATTTTACAATATTAAATATTTTTTTTAAAGCCTTTGGGCATTTATATTCTTTATAGGGCGTCCCCGCCGGGGACTTTCGCGGGCCCCCTATCGATGAATTGGAATTTGAGGAGGGTGCGCCAGAGTATCTGGAGGTCGAGGCGAAACGACCAGTTTTGAATATAATAAATATCGAATTCGATGCGTTTTTCCAGCGGCGTATTGCCCCGCAGGCCGTGCACTTGCGCCCAGCCGGTCATACCGGTTTTCACGCTGTGCCGCAGCATGTATTTGGGGATATTGTATTTGAATTTTTCCACCAGTTCCGGCCGTTCCGGCCGCGGCCCCACCAGGCTCATGTTCCCGATCAATACATTAATAAGCTGGGGCAGTTCATCGATGGAAAATTTCCGCAGCAGCCGGCCTATTTTTGTCACGCGCCGGTCATCGGGCGGGGACCAGATGGGCCCGGTCTCTTTTTCCGCATCGGTCATCATGGTCCTGAATTTTATCATCTTAAAATGTTTCCCATCCAGGCCGATGCGATTTTGCCGATAAAACACCGGCCCCCGGGAAGTCGTTTTCACCAGCAGGGCCACAATAAGATAAACCGGGGAAAGCAAAATCAACCCGGCCAAACTGGACGCCATATCGAAAACCCTTTTGAAAAAAAGTTGCCAGCCCTGGAGCGGGATATCCCCCAGGTTGATGACGGGGATGCCTTCGATATGTTCCATGCCGGCCCGCAAAGAAGCGATTTGCAGGATATCCGGCACCAGCCGTATCTCGATCAGCAGGTTGTTGGCAATCTCGATAAGGTTCATGGTGGTCTTATAATCGCTGGAGGGCAAGGCGATCACAAGGTCGGTAATATTGTGTTCCCTGACCACCTGTTCCAGGTCGTTGAAATCCCCCAGTACCCGTAACTTTTCCTTCTTTTCAGAATCCAGGAAGCCGGTGATTTCAATGCCGAAATGGGCGTATTTTCCCAGGTTTTCCGCCGTCATCAGGGCCAGGTCGTTGACGCCGGCGATCAATACCCGCGAAACGCCGTTTTTCTTCAAAGAGGTGCGCTGGAATATATCGAATATTAACAGGCGGGAACAAAATATAAAAAATATCGCCACCGGGATATAGGTAAGAAGGTAAACGTGAGAGACCTCGAAATCCACGAACCGGTAACTTTTCAAATAGCTGAAGATCAACAGGATTATAAATGCGGTGACAATGGTATTCAGCAGTACCAGGAAAAGGTCGTCCAGGCGGTTGCGCCTGAGTTTCACCCGGTAATACCCCTGGTAGGAAAAATGGACCACATGGGCCAACACCAGGAAGGGGATGATGAGCATATAGTTCCCCAGTTCCGGGATGCCTTTGGGGGCGCCCAGCAGCCCGGTCCGGAAACGCACCCAGAAGGTCACATAAAAGCTCAAGATAATGGCCGCCAGGTCGCCTATTATAAAGAACTGGGTCAATTGTTTTCTTCGTTTCTTTATCATGACTTTTCTTGTTTTACTTTCTCGATTATTTCTTCGAAATAGATTTTAAAGTTCTGTTTGAAATGTTGACGGGAAAATTGTAAACTATTTTGACGGATAAATGAAGGGTTAAAGTCGGATTTTTTTATTTTCTTTATGGCCTCCAGCAGGTCGGCGGGGGTTTGATGTTGGAACAGGATGCCGGAGTCTTCGTTGACGATATCCAGCACGCCGCCTTTTTTATAAGCCACTACCGGGATGCCGCAGGCCTGTGCTTCTACGAAAACAATGCCGAAGTCTTCCACGCCGGCGTAAACGAAAGCGGCCGCATCCTGGTACAATTTAACCAGTTCTTCGCGGGAGACGTCTTTTTTGAATTCAATATTTTTACCGGCCGCCCGTTTGAGTTTTTTTTCTTCGGGGCCTTTGCCCACGATGATTAAACGGTCGCTGCTTTGATTGAAGGCCTCCACCAGGAGGTCGTTTTTTTTATAGGGCGCCAGGGCGGAGACGGTTAAGAAATAGTCTTTTGTGGGGTTCGCCCCGGGCTGGAAGTGTTCCGTATCCACGGGTGGATGGATAACCGTGGATTCCCTGTGGTAGTAGCGCCAGATACGCTGTTGGATAAACCGTGAATTGGCGGCGAAATAATCCACGCGGGCGGAACCGGCAACGTCCCAGGTGCGCAGCCTGGAGATTTGCTGTTTGATAAAAAACTTTTTCAAGCCCCCGGTTTTCCCGAAATAGGCATGGTACTGGTCCCAGGCGTAGCGCATGGGGGAGTTAATGTAAGCAATATGCAGTGCGCCGGGGTAGGGAATAATGCCTTTGGCCACGCAGTGGGAGATGCTGATGACAATTTCGTAGTCCTTGAGATCGAATTCTTCGATGGCGGCGGGGAACAGGGGCAGGAAATGTTTATAATGTTTGCGGATGAATCCATACTTATTCAGAGAGGAGGGGAAAATCCGGTGGGCTTTGATAGCGGGCGAGATTTTTTCGGTTTTCAGGAAGAGAGTAAATATATCCGCATCCGGGAAAATTTCCAGGAGGGCTTCCAGGACTTTTTCGCCGCCGCGCATGCCGTTGAGCCAGTCATGAATAATCGCTACTTTTCGCTGCATTTTCTTAAGGAAGTATTTTACACTTCCTTAAAAAATAAAGCAAATTATTTTGCCGGGTTTACCCGGCTATTTTTCCAGGATCTGTTTCAATTTTAGGTGCAATTGTTCCGCCACATACAACCTGCCCCGTTGGCTCATATGCGCATTGCGATATAAGTACCAGGAAAAATAATTCGGGGGTAAAGCAAGTAGGTGGAATCCGGGCCGGGCAATCGGGCGCCAATGCGGCCCGCTTTCTTGATCTTTGAAACATGGTATGATAAAATGAAAACCAAGGAGCATATGATGTTAGAGTGGTTTAAAACGTTAGATCCCGTCATGCAGGCGTTAATCGCCACCTTGTTTACCTGGCTTGTCACCGCGCTGGGGGCTTCCCTGGTTTTTATGTTTAAAACCATCGATAGAAAAGTCCTGGACAGTATGTTGGGGTTTGCCGCGGGAATCATGATCGCCGCCAGTTTCTGGTCCCTTTTAGCGCCCGCCATCGAAATGGCCGAGAGTATCGGAATTGTCCCGTGGATACCGGCGGTAGTGGGATTTTTAGCCGGGGGATTTTTCCTGTGGGGAGTGGATAAAGTATTACCACATCTTCACATGGGATTCCCGAACAATGAAGTGGAGGGAATAAAAACCGGTTGGCAGAGAAGTGTTTTATTAGTGATGGCAATTACGCTGCATAATATACCGGAGGGGTTAGCCGTGGGAGTGGCATTTGGGGCCATCAGCGCCAATATGACTTCCGCCACCCTGGCCGGGGCCACGGTGTTGGCCATTGGCATCGGCATCCAGAATTTCCCCGAGGGCGCGGCGGTTTCCATTCCTTTGCGGCGGGAAGGCATATCACGCTTCAAAGCCTTTTGGTACGGTCAGTTGTCGGGTTTTGTGGAACCCATTGCCGGGGTAATCGGCGCGTATGCGGTAACCTCCATGAGGCCGATATTGCCTTATGCTTTATCTTTTGCCGCCGGGGCCATGATCTATGTGGTAGTGGAAGAGCTTATCCCGGAATCGCAATTAAATAAAAATACCGACGCGGCGACTATCGGGGCGATGTTGGGCTTCGCGGTAATGATGATGCTGGATGTGGCTTTGGGATAGGTCGCGCTAATACGGCGCTTTGAAAAGCCGGACGTCGTCGATCCAGGCAGTTCCTTTACCCTCCACCACCAGGTTAAGTTTCACATACTGGGGCTTCTCGCCCGCCTTTAAAAAGAAAGGCGTCATAACCGTTGTCCACTCATTGGAGCCGCTCATTACCGTGTCCATATTCCGTGAAAAGGACTCACCAAGGCCGGTAAAACCGCACCACATCTCCAGGTAAACCAATCCTTCGACGTTTTCGGTCCGCACCTGCGCCTGGTAGACCAGGCGTGCGTTGTCGATATTTAAATCGTGTATTTCGAATAACAGGACCACTGTTCTACCCGGGGCGGCATCGATCCGCAAGGAACCGCTGCCGTCAGCGGATACCGTTTTATCGACAGCGACCCCGGATTTAGTGATTACCTCATCGATACTATCGATGGCAAAGTGCTTTAACTCGGTTATCCCGGTTAGCCCGGTTGTTTTTTTAGAACAGGCAGCCATTATCAAAATAACGGCTGCCGCCACAAATAACGCAAAATATTTGTTTTTCATATTATGGCCTCCGAAACATCATTGCATTCCTTATATTATAATATTTCCAGGAGAAATTATCAAACACCCTGACCATAAAGCTCCCCAAATAATAAATCCGAAGCACGCCTCACAAAGCAAAACCTGCCCACGAATTACACGAATTAACACGAATTAAAAACCTTGTCCACAGATTTCGCAGATTTACACTGATTTTTGTCTGTTTTTTTTGTTCATTGTCTTTTGAAATTTGTTTGTGATTTGTGGTTTGTAGTTTGTGATTGCAAGAAAAATGATTTATAATATGGCCTTAAATATGCAGGAGGTTATTATGAATAAAACATCATGTGCTTTCGTTATTTTTATTATGTTCTCCCTTTTGTTAGTCGCGGGGAACCGGCAATTCGATAAAGACACGGTCAAAACCGGGGGCGGCGACCTGGTCATCACTTTTCTCGGTCACGGTACGCTGATGTTCGACTTTAATAAGGCGGTCATCTACGTGGACCCGTTTTCACGGGTGGCTGATTTCAGCGCTTTACCCCCGGCGGATTTGATCTTGATTACCCATCATCACGGCGATCACCTGGACCTGGCGGCAATAAAACCCATCCGGCAGGAGAAAACCGTCATCATCGGTACGCAAAAATGCGTCCAACAGGTGGAAGGTTGTATCGTGATGAACAATGGCGATGCAAAAACAGCGGCCGGCTTCAAAATCGAAGCGGTCCCGGCCTATAATATCCTTCACAAACGCGAGAGCGGCGAGCCATTCCATGTCAAGGGCGAGGGGAACGGTTACATTATCACCTTCGGAGATAAACGGGTGTATGTGGCCGGCGACGCGGAAAATATTCCTGAAATGAAAGAATTAAAAAATATCGCAGCGGCGTTTCTGCCCATGAATCTACCGTATACCATGACGCCGGAAATGACGGCGGAAGCCGCCAAAGCATTCAGGCCGGGTATTCTTTATCCTTACCACTACACCGACACGGATACAAAGCGCCTGGTGGAACTGCTGAAAAATGAAAAAGATATCGACGTGCGTATTCGCAGTCTTTATCCTGCTGCCCCTGAATAAGAAAAAATAAACCTTCTCTCTGTGCCCTCTGTGTCCTCTGTGGCTGCAAAAGGTTTTGCACATTGTCATAACAAGCCCCTGCAATTCTAATTTCGCCCTCTAAAAGAAATTTCTAGAATGGAAGTTCTCGGGTTGAATGGATATTTGCATCCTTTTTGAATGCAAACTACCATCCTCCAAATCATTTTTATCACATAATATGGGTGGAACTGCAATGCAGTTTAGAGAGAATAAAAAAATTAAAATAAGGAGAGGAAAGATGAAAGTTACAAAAAAGTTAGTTATGTTTTTGTTGGTATTAGGAACGATTTTCCTGGTCACACAGGGGGCCTGGGCGGCGGAAGTGCTTTATGCACCGTTCGAAGATTACTACCTGGTTGGGTCGACTGTGTCCCCCCACACCACGGTATATGTCGCGGACAGTTCGCAGCAGTGTGTGCTGACACCATGGGCATGCCCATTCCTCCCAAACAATAACCCTCAACCACCGGTATTGTGGGTATTGGGAAAAGTTGGCATGGCTTTTGAATTTTTCGGCAATCAGTATATCACCGTGGACAACAGCGCCCAGTTGAATCTCGAGACATATGATTTTGCCATTACCTTCTGGGTGAAAACCAATTCAGCCAAGGCCTATAACAACATAATCGATAAAAGGCCAGCGCCAATACCAGCACCAGGGGTGGTCGGTTATGCCGTGTGTATATATAACGGTTATCCGCTGCTGCATATAAAATCCACTGCTTCTACCTGGAGAAATTATTTTGGAAATGCATCCAGCCCTAAGGTAAACGATGGTAATTGGCATTATGTAGCCATCTATGTGGAGAGACGTAATGCTGTCGGTGGAAAGATATACATCGATGGCGTGTGCGCACATACATTCAACCCCACGGAACATACCGGGAATATTAGCAATAAGGAACCGTTATTCATCGGAAAGCACGCAACCTGGACCAATTCCTATTTTGAAGGTACATTGGATGAAGTGAGGATATTTCGTGCCCAGTAAAAATTTAAAACGACAGGGCTGAAAGGCCCAGGAAGGATGGGTAGAGACGTTGCGCGCAACGTCTCTACCTTCTTTTATTTTACGTACATTTTAAAAAAAAGAGGGGTTAACATGTCGAAAATATTGGATATTACAGTACAAAATAAATTTAATAAAGAAAAAAGAGATATCAATGTCTACCACCATGCCGACAAGAGCGCCCATATTATCAGTTATAACAGCGCCTTCACTTTTCCCTTTAATACCGACGGGGAAGACGATTACCTGCATATCTCCATCGTTTACGGTCCCGGGAATTTATGGAAAGAGTACCTGGTAAACCTGCCTTCCTGGGCCGATTTCGAATTCTCTTCCGAAGGAAAAGTAACCATTACCCACCACGGCCCCAGGACCATATTAAAATTACCGCCCGGACCGCCCCAATGGCAATTGAAAATGACCGGACCCAACGATCCCCCCATGGGGCATTCACCGGACCATTCACCGGATCATATAATCATCGGCGAGATTGAAACAAATACCGGGCAGCAATTCTCATTTTGAAAGAATTCCGGTGAACACATGGGTTCGCCGAGACGCTTCAAATTGCACCCAGCTAGACCCTATCCGAAAAGGTATTGCGCAGGACGCAAATGTTAAGGGGTATTTTTTTTGTTTGTCCCCCTTTTCACCACCATAACACCTTCCTTTCTTGAGAAACTGCTTTCTTTTTTGAAACATGGCTTCCTTTTTTGAAACATGGCTTCCTTTTTTGGAACATGGCTTCCTTTTTTGAAACATGGCTTCCTTTTTTGGAACATGGCTTCCTTTTTTGGAACATGGCTTCCTTTTTTGAAACATGGCTTCCTTTTTTGAAACATGGCTTCCTTTTTTGGAACATGGCTTCCTTTTTTGGAACATGGCTTCCTTTTTTGGAACATGGCTTCCTTTTTTGAGAAACACCTTCCTTTTTTAGAAAACAGCTTCCTTTTTTGAGAAACACCTTCCTTTTTTAAGAAACTGCTTCCTTACAGACAAACACGGATGGAAAAAAGTGATTGGTGATTGGTGATTGGTGATTGGTGAATGGTGAGTGGTAAAAGATTGCCTGTCCCAACAGGGCATTTGAGGAACAGGCATTAATCGAAAAGAGACTCCACGATGAGGAATCCATCGAATTAAAAAATGCGCCGGAAAAATCTCTTTCCCCACCAGAAAAACCACTGACAAGAAACCCGTAACCCTCGAGACAAATCGCACAAGGCGTCAGGCCTCCTTGAACTTTTTACCCGGATATGATATATAGTTGTTTTTAAAAGGCGAAGGACCCGGAAAACAAATCGCCTTGACAAAAAAAGGAAGGACATGGCGGTGTTAAACGTTTTTTTTACCCTTATAACGATACTCTCGGGTCTGCTCCTTTACTCACCCCCGCAAGTATATGGTCAACAAGCCGGTTTTAAATATTTTAAAAACTACGACCCTAAAGAATATAACAACCACTCCCAAAATTGGTCCATCCTCCAGGATAAACGCGGACTCATTTATGTAGGCAACCAAACCGGGCTGATGGAATTCGATGGGGTTTCCTGGCGCCCCATCGACATCCCCAATAAAACCGTACGTTCCATGGCCATGGATGACAACGGCGTCATCTATATCGGCGGAGATAACGAAATCGGCTTCCTGGCCCCGGGACCCGATGGGACATTCACATATCGCTCCCTCCTGGACCGGTTGAAGAAAAATGAAAAAGACTTTTCCAGGGTATGGCGAACACATTCCACACCCGGGGGCGTCTATTTCCAAACCAGCAAATTTATATTCCGGTGGGATAACGGGCAAATGAAAGTGTGGCCGGCAACTATGGAAAGCCCTTTTGCGGCTTCCTTTGCTTGCGGGGGAAAATTATATATCCGCCAGGCAAACATCGGGCTCAGGCAAATGGTAAATGACACCCTGACCACCCCCCCGGGCGGGGAAACGTTTGCCGATAAAAAAATATCCATGATGGTTCCTTATGACCCCGGCGGCCAAAAACTGTTGCTGGGGACCCCGGATAACGGGTTCTATATTTACGACGGCGTTCAAGCAATACCTTTCCCCACGGAAGTGGATCATTATGTAAAAGAAAACCTGTTGTCTTACGGCATCCGCCTGTCATCTTCCCCCGGCGAGTTTGTCGCCGCCGCCAATAAAGGGGGCATCGTCGCCATCGATTCGCACGGCCGGTTAAAAAATACCTTTGCCAAAACCGGAGGACTGCTGGATGACGACGTAAAATACGTTTTCCAGGACGCCCTGGGCAACCTATGGCTGGCGCTAAATAAAGGCATCGCCAAAATCGAATATGTCTCCCCGTTTTCTATCTACGATGAACGGTCAAACCTGGACGGGTTGGTGCTATCGGTTGTCAGGGCCGGGTCGCAAAATACCTTATACGCCGGCGCCACCTCCGGCTTATATGCGCTGGACCCGGGCGGTAAATTCCAACACATTGCCGGGGCGCCCGTCGACTGCTTTTACATACTCCCCATGGCCGATTCCCTGCTGGTCGCCGCAGGCAGCGGCGTCATCCAGGTTGAAACCCGGGATAATTCACCGCGGAAAGTAACCGGGAATTCAAGTTTTTTCTTGCTGCGTTCCCAAATAACGCCGAACCGTACCTGGGTAGCAACACGCGAAGGCCTGAGCTCACTCACCTTATCATCCACGGGCGCGGGCGCAGGACAAAACGGCCGCTGGCTGGAAGAACATGTATTCAAAGAAATCACGCGGGAAATAAGAACCATCGTTGAAGATGAAAAAGGAAATTTATGGTTGGCCGGCCCGCCGGAAGGCGTGCTTAAAGTTGACTTTCCAGGTAACGGGCGTATAGGACGCGGCGGTAGTATAATAAATCCCCGCGTGACATGGTACGATGCTTCCCGGGGACTACCGGCAGGGGAAGTGCGCGATGTTTTTACCGCCGCCGGCCATATTATGTTTACCACCGGCAAAGGAATATACCGTTTCGATGAGAAAACCGGTTCTTTTCTCCCGGACAATACCTTCGGGGATGAATTCGCCGGAGGCCCAACCGGAAGAAGTGTTTTTCGCATCGCGGAAGATATGGACAAAAACATATGGCTCAATTCCAGCGGTAGAAATATCCAGGCCATCCGCCGGCGGGACGGCGGTTTTACCATTAATAAAAGCCCCTTTCTCAGGACGCCCCCCGCCCAGGTGAACGTCATATACCCGGATGGCAACAACGTCTGGTTTGGGGGCCAGGACGGCCTTATCCGCTTCGATAAAACCGTAAAAAAGAATTACCGGCAAGATTTTGCAACCCTTATCCGGGAAGTCTCGATCGCCGGCAAAAGGGTATTTGCCGGGTATGAAGCAGGCGGCGGCGCAAATCCCTTCACCCGGGTTATCCGATACAAAGATAGAAAAAACTTTCATTTCCAATTTGCCGCCCCTTTCTTTGAGGCCGAAACCGCGACCCAATATAGAACGTTCCTGGAAGGGCACGACGACGATTGGTCGGCCTGGGGCCCGGAAAGTAAAAAAGATTTTACTACCCTGGAACCCGGGAGTTATACGTTCCGGGTCCAGGCAAAAAACGTTTATGAACAACCGGGCCGCGAAGCCGTGTTTCATTTTAAGGTGCTGCACCCCTGGTACCTCGGATGGTGGATGTTTTTGTTTTACGCCCTGATCTTTTTTTCGGTGTTATTCCTGGCGGTCAAATGGCGCTCCGGGAAACTGGAACGGGAAAAACAAAAACTGGAAAAAGTAGTGAAAGACCGGACAAAAGAAATCGCGGAGAAAAATCAACAACTGGAAACACAGACCCTCCGGCTAAAAGATCAATCGGAAAAATTGAAAGAGATGGATAAAGTGAAATCCCGCTTCTTTGCCAATATCTCCCATGAATTCCGTACACCCCTGACATTGATCATGGGACCCCTGGAGTCCATGATTGCCGGCGCCGGCGCCTGTTCCCACGACAAAGACGGGCAGAAGAGCCTGAACCTGATGCTGCGAAATTCCCAACGCTTACTGGGTTTAATCAACCAGTTGCTGGAACTCTCGAAATTTGAGAGCGGCAAAGTGAAATTGCAGGCGTCACGTCACAATATTATTCCCTTTTTAAAAGGTATTACGGCTTCATTCGAGCCGGTAACCGCTAAAAATGAACTGGATTTAACCTTCTACGCGCAAGAAGAAAATATCGCCATTTATTTCGATCCCGGCAAACTGGAAGAACTGATCTTCAATCTTCTTTCAAACGCCGTAAAGTTCACCCCCCCCGGCGGGAAAATCACCGTTGCGGCGGCCGTTAACCGCACGGAAGAAGAAAATTTCCCCTCCGGTTCATTGGACATAACTATTTCCGATACCGGGCCCGGGATTCCCAGGGATCAACTGGCGCATATATTCGACCGCTTTTACCAGGTAGAAAATACCCATGAACATCATCATCGGGGTTCGGGCATCGGTCTCTCCATTGCCAAAGAGTTGGTGGAACTTCACCACGGGAAAATCGACGTCCACAGTCATGAAGGAAGAGGAAGCGAATTCATCACCCGGTTGCCCATGGGAAAAGCGCACCTGGAACCCCATGAGATCGTCGAATCAGCCTCAGCCGGCGCGCCGGCGCCGGCGCCGCGCAAATTCCCCGCCGAAATCACGGCCGCTTACAGGATTAACCCCGATATTATTCCCGGGACAGGAGGGGACGCCGAAAATGAAGAGGTTGCCGCCGCCGCCGCAGCCGCAGCGCCAGACGACAAAAATATCGATCCCTTAAAACCCGTGAAGGAAATCATCCTGGTGGTAGAAGACAGCGCCGATGTCCGGGGCTACATCCGGGGGGCGCTTGAACCCCATTATACCATAATAGAAGCAAAGAACGGGCGGGAAGGCATTCAAAAAGCCCTGCAGATCGTCCCCGACCTGATCATCAGCGATATCATGATGCCGGAGGCCGATGGCTATGAACTGTGCCGGGTCCTGAAAAACAACATCGCCGCCAGCCATATACCCATCATCCTGTTAACCGCTAAAGCCTCGGAAGAAAGCATCCTGGAGGGCCTGGAAACCGGGGCCGACGATTATATCACCAAACCCTTCAATACGAGAATATTATGCGCCCGGATCAAAAACCTGATCGACCTGCGCCGCCAGATGCAATTGACGCTAAACCGCGAAATGACCTTGCAGCCGGTTAAAATTTCCATTTCAGCCATCGATAAAAAATTCATTAAAAAACTGCAGGAAGTCATAAAAGAAAATATCTCGGACCCGGATTTTAACATCGAGCAACTATGCAAAAAAATGGAGATGAGCCAACCCACGATTTACAGGAAAATCCATGCCTTAAGCGGCGAATCCCCTACCGAATTCATCCGCTCGTACCGTCTCAAACGGGGGGCGGAACTACTGAAAAATAATTTCGGGACAGTACTGGAAGTGGCATTCGAGGTGGGTTTTGCCAGCGCCGGTTACTTCACCAAATGCTTTAAAGAAAAATTTCACCGATTGCCATCCTCCTTCCAGGCCTCGGAGGCGGAGTAACAAGGGTTGGATGACGAATGATGACTGATGAATGGATTTTTATATCTTTTTTGAATGCAGAATACTAACACGTCACTCATTTTTATACTATAACATTGGGATGAGAGTGGAAATATATGCGGCCGCCTAAAGCGCAAATGCATATATCCCAGGTTAAAAAAATAAATAGCGGAGGAAAACAATGAAAAAACAAAACAGTAACGAGCCGGAAGTAATCAAATGTCAAACCAAGGCCGTCGGTGAAAATACACCCGGCAGCCATGATGTCGAGCGCGTTTTAATGACCGCATCGGAAGTGACCGATTGGGGTTTAAAAATGCTCTCTATTCCCTCATGGTGGAAAGAGACGCGCGGGGAAGGGATCAAAGTGGCCATATTGGACACCGGCGTCGCTTATAATCACCCCGATTTATCCCATGCCGTCACGGCAATGGAGGATTTTACCGGCAGCAAGTGCGGCCCGGCGGATATGGATGGGCATGGGACCCACGTGGCCGGGATTATCGCCGCCCGGAAAAACCGCCAGGGTGTGGTGGGCATCGCCCCAAAGGCAAAACTACTCATCGGCAAAGTGTTGGGAGATAACGGGGTAGGCTCTTTTAAAGCACTGGCAAAGGGCATCTACTGGGCTATCGAACAAAATGCAGATATTATTTCCCTGAGCTTACAAAACGCCGGTGAAAATGAAGCCGTCCATGACGCCATCAAAGAGGCTATAAAAAATGACATCTTTGTGATTTGCGCCGCCGGCAATAAAGGACCTCAAATCGATTCCGTCAAATATCCCGCGAAATACCCTGAAACCATCGCCGTGGGCGCCATCGACCGCAGGCTTAAAGTCGCGCATTATTCGTCCCGGGGAGACCAGGTGGATATCGTTGCCCCGGGTGAAGAAATTCTCTCCACCTATCCCCCTAAAATCTACGCGGTCTTAAGCGGCACCTCCATGGCGGCCCCTTTCGTGTCCGGTATCGCGGCGCTGCTGATAGCCAAACACAGAAAACTCGGCGGTGAAACCCCCATAAAAACCCAGGCGGACTTGCTGGAGCACCTCAGGAGAACCGCCATCGATATCGGCTCTGCCGGGCTGGATCCCCTTTCCGGTTTCGGGCTGATCAATCCCGAAGATTTGTTGGAATACGAAGAAGATCTGCGGCTCCCTGAATTCATGGAACCCATTATATCCGCCACCCAGGGGTGGAGGATGACATTTTAGCGCAATTAAAATCACGCGTGACACGTGACGCGTGACGCGTGACACGCAGGTCCGGGGGGCTTATTAAAACCCGAATAGGCCCCCCGGCGCGATTATGCCGCGGGGCCCCCGGATCCCGTGAAAATTCTTATTAAAGGGCTTACATCCCTGGAGGCGGCCCGGAAAGCGCCATCAAAGCCCCAGGGTCAGCTAAATATAACTTCATTCCCGTCATCTTCAACTTGCCTTTTCCATCTACCTTGAGGTTGTAAAAGCCGATACAATCGATTTGAACCACCAGGTTCCCGGTTATCCTGTCATGGAACGCAATTTTTGCCCTTGTGGCCACGGTTAATTTTTTGGTATCGATAGACATTTCATCCACGGTTAATGTCTCGAGCAAATTAAAATGTAACCCCACCAGGAAACCTTTCCACGCGGGAAGATCCATTACCGGGTACACAGGCACAGGGAGAAATGGTATATGGATAAATTCCGGGGCCCAGTATTTGTCCATTAAATCGATGGTGGCGGCGTCCTGGGCATACAGGTTATAATCGCTGTAATATTCTTCCATAAACACTTGTACCCGGTGATAGCCAGCCTTTTTCTTCATATCTTGTCCCGGGAACACCGCCATGGCGCCAACCAACAAAATTAAAACGGTCACAAACATCATTTTTTTCATTTTTCATCTCCTATATTTATAATTTTTTGAAACTTATGAGACTTATAAGACTTATGAGACATGGGGCTTAACGTTTTTTGATGCTTTGTCTCTTTTGAAAGATGCCCATTTAAGGATTGAATAAATATAATATGATAAATTTCATAAAATGTCAACCGGCGCCTTGTTGAAATAAATTTTTCCGGCATTCATTTCCGTTATCCCACTATTTCATTTATTTTATTTTATTGACTCTAAAAGTCAATTGTGCTATTGTTCAATTCTTATTGGTATCTTATTCGCAAGGTAATTAACATGGTAAAAGAAATAGAAAAGTGCCCGGTTACGGGCCTGCCGATTGTGCAAAACCCCCAATGGACAGATATCCGAATTTCAAATGATTTTGAAGTAACCTACCGGCTGATCGGCGACCGTATATTACATGCAGCGCCCAGCGGCCATTTTACCAGGGGAAATTTAGAAAAGGCTTACGCCGTCCACGACCGGGTGCTAACGGAATCCGTGACGCCGGGAGTCAAAATTGTCGAGATCGCCGACTTGAAAAATATTACCGGCAGTACCACACGCTCCGGGAGGCTAGCCGCTATTCGCTATTTTGAACAGAAAACCGATAAATACCTCGGGTTTATCGCTTTCAATGTCTCCTGGAAAACAAAGCTGTTTCTCAGTGTGGCCTGGAGGATTCGCAGGGAACCCTATGAGTTCGCTGTCGAGAATGATTATGAAAGCGCTGTAAAACGGGCGCTGCAAATGCTCCAACAATTTGACGCCCGGGATCGTTTCGATCCCGGGAACTTTATTACCCGGCCGGAATGGAAATATGAAGGAGACACCCTTTTTACGGAATGTAAGGTATTAAACGATAAAGTGTTGTATGCCATCCATAAAGGGTACCTGCGAAATCAAGATGTGGAACCGGTTTCTCAATTAGTCGCCGACATTTTCGAGGCGGGCTACTTTAAAGATTCGGCCCCTTACCATATTGCCGATTACTCGGGCGTCACCGGGGGTTCATGGTATGGTCGGGTCAAGTTTCTGAAAACCTTCAAATCGCTTAAAGATACTTACGGCCCCCCAAAAGCTTTTATAATGGTAATCGGCAGCCAGGTTATCAATATTGCCATGAAGATGGCGCAAAAAAAAATGGACATACCCATGATATTTGTAAAGGACCTGGATGAAGCCCTTGCCGCGGTCCGGCGGCTTGAAGACCCGGCGCACCAGGGCCTACCCCCTCCCCCCGCGGGAGACCCAAATAAAGAACCGGGGTATCCTTATGAAAAATATGAAGAAGAAATCATGGATTTTATCGGGTCCTTAACCTGGGATACACCGGGAAAGCAGTTAAAAGAAGTGGCTGATAATCACCCCTTTAAATCCGTATTCGACGCCATAAGTCTTGTCAAATTGGACGTCGATGAACTGCTGCTGGAGAGTAAGAAAGCCCGGGAAGAAGCGGAGTTCGCCAACAATGCCAAGAGTCAATTCCTGGCCACGATCTCCCATGAAATTCGCACCCCATTAAACGGCATACTGGGTATGACCGACCTGTTACTGGGGAGCGGAAGCCCATTGACGGAAGAACAGCGGGATAACTTAATGGACATCAAATACTCCGGCGATTCCCTCAAGATTCTCATCAATGAAATCCTTGATTTTGCAAAGATAGAAGCCGGGAAGGTTGAACTGGATCAAACGGTATTTAAACTCAGCGATGTGATCGAACGGGTAATTGCAACGGTGTCAGTCAAAGCTAATGAAAAAAAATTGGCGATCTTGAGCCATATCCACCATGACGTCCCGGATATGCTTATAGGGGACCCCGTAAGGATACGGCAGGCGCTGCTAAACCTCATCGATAACGCCGTGAAATTTACCAACCAGGGCGAGGTGCGGTTGACTATCGACAAAAAAAACGAGACAGACCGGCTGGTTTCCCTGGCATTTTCTGTTTCCGATACCGGGATGGGGATTCCCCAGGACAAAATCCCTACTATTTTCGAAAAATTTTCACAGTTGGACACCTCCTCCACCCGGCAGCACAGCGGTACCGGTTTAGGCCTGTCCATCGTCCGGAGCCTCATCCAATTGATGGGGGGAACGATTGAAGTTGAAAGCGCTGTCGGGAAGGGCAGCCGTTTCTTTTTTGAAATTTTCCTGGAAAAAGCCATGGAAAACCAGGAAAGCAATATGGAAGAAAAGGAATTAAATGCGCTTACCCCTCAGCCTGTCCCGTTAAACGAGACAAAGCTCGCCCACCTGAACGTTCTCCTGGCGGAAGACAACCTCATCAACCGAAAATTAGTGGACCGCTATTTAAAGATAAAAGGATGGCATGTGGTACATGCCCAAAACGGGAAAGAGGCAGTCCGAAAATACCTGGAAAACGCCGTCGATATCATACTAATGGATATCCAGATGCCGGAGATGGATGGGTATGAAGCTTCCATGAAAATCCGGGAATTAGAAGCGGGGACCGGGAGACATGTCCCCATTATCGCGCTGACGGCCCATGCACTGGAGAGCTACATGAAAAAATCCCATTCTTCCGGTATGGATGATTATCTTACCAAGCCCGTCGATCCTATGGAAATGTACCGGATAATCCGGCGCCTGACCGACCATTTAGCGTAATTCCCTTATGTTCCCGGTCTGGGATTTCCCCTGCGCTTTCTTTATTATTAAAATAATACCGTTTGATAAATTTTTCCTGTACTGAAAAGGACCAATGGACGTCCCGGATAAAATCCGCCGCTTCCCGGGGTGTCCCTTCTTCGATTAAGTGCACCAGCTTTTCGTGTTCCAGCATCGATGCTTCTTCCCATTCTTTGAGCCATTTTTCCTGGGGGGGGAATTCGTAGAGTCTTTTTTTCATGGTATTGATGATTTTAACCAGGGAATGATTCCCGCTTAAAAGAATATAGGTGTCATGGAATTCCAGGTTTTTCTTGTAGAATTGTTTAAAATCCTCATCTTCCAGGCTTTTTTTCATATCGTCCATGAGGCGTTTCATTTTAGCGATATGTACCGCTTTGATATTGGAGAAGCCGTTAACCAGGGCCGCATGTTCCAATGCGCCAATCACCTGGTACAGTTCTTTAATATCGTCGGGACCCAGCGAATTGACGTAGACGCCGCGGCGGTTGGCAATGGTGACGAATCCCTCCATCTCCATTTGCAGCAGTGCATCCCGTAACGGCGTCTTACTGATCCCCAATTCCCTGCTGGTGGCGTCCATGTTGATGATGGACCCGGGTTTCAGGTTTTGTTTATGGATTTCTTCTCTCAGGTAATCGTATATTTGTTCTTTCAAAGTTTTAGTAAACAGGATGCTTTCTTTTTTCATGGTTCATTCCCACTAAACGTCAGCTTAAAGCCTTAGGGGTATTTATACCATATTTAAAGAGTTTATTCAATCCGGGCCGCCTGATTAACAGCAATTCTAATTTTGAGTAATTTTAGGTCGACCCGCGGCGGAGGGAGAGGGGTTAGGGAACAGTCCGGGATTCCCTTTTGAAAATAATTGCTCGATATGGTATACTGTTTACCCGGATGTTAAGATGAACAATGATGAAATGAACAGGACAGCCGCGAACGCAAAACCGACCAAAAGCGCTGTGGCGATTAAAATTACCGGTTTAAAAAAGAAATTCGGCGCTTTTACCGCTGTGGATGGTTTATCCTTCGATATCTACAAAGGCGAAATATTCGGGTTCCTGGGACCCAACGGGGCAGGGAAAACCACTACTATCAATATGATCTGCGGATTATCCAAACCCAGCCAGGGCGAAATTTTTATCTTTGAAAAGCGCATCAAAGACGAAAACGATATTAAAACCCAAATCGGTATCTGTCCCCAGGAAAACATCCATTGGCCCAAATTGACCTGTCTCGAACAATTGGTGTTTATGGGGGAAATTTACGACATACCCGGGAAAGCGGCCAAAAATAGGGCCAGGGAACTTTTAATGCTGCTGGGCCTGGCGGAAAAAGCGGGCGTCCCGGCGGCGAAACTGTCCGGGGGTATGAAACGGCGCTTAAATATTTGCCTGGCCCTGGTTCACGACCCAAAATTATTGGTGCTGGATGAACCCGAAGCCGGCCTTGATCCCCAAAGCCGTATCCTGGTCAGGGATTTTATTAAAACGCTGGCCAAAGAAAAAACCATTATCCTGACAACGCATAATATGGATGAAGCGGAGAGAGTGGCCGACAGGGTGGCGATTATCGATCACGGTAAATTGCTGCTGCTGGACACGCCGGATAATTTGAAAAAATCCATCGGCGAAGGCGATATCCTTGAAATCCAACTGGATACGGACAGGGTGGACCATTTGGGTAAACTGGCGGACAGCTTGTTATCTATTTGCGATAATGTAAAAACCGGCGGTTCGACGCTGGTCATCAAGTCAAAGAACCTGATCGAATCGGTTTCCGAGATTACGGCTAAAATTAAAGAACAGGGATTTAAAATAAAAGAAATCAAATTGCGGGAAAATACCCTGGAAGATGTTTTCATCTATCTGACCGGGAGAAAATTAAGACAATGAGAACCACCGGCGTAATCAAGAAAAGTATTAAAGAGCAACTGAGAAATTTCTGGATACTGCTTCTAACCGTTACCATGGCCCCTTTCTTTATTTATATTTATTACCTGATCAATGAGACCACCAAACCGCGTTTCGATTTTTTGGTATTAAACCAGGATCAAGGGGCGACGATTTTGGGCGAGAAACGGAATTACGGCAGCGATTTGATCGAATCCATAAAAAAGATCGAGCAAGCGGCCGCGGGGATTCCCATCACGTTAGCGGAAATAGGTAATCGGGCGGAAGCGCTTAATCGATTAAAAAATAAAGATGCGGATGTGTTGGTAATTATTCCCGGGGATTTTTCCGGGAGCATTCATAATTTAACTGTTTCAAAGGATGGCCCCGGTGTGGCGGTCGAATTGGTGGGCGATTTAACCGATATGAAGTACCTTATCGGCGCTGTTTGCGCCGATGAGGCGATTAAAGATTACATATTTAGCGTGACCCAACGAACAAAACCGGTGAGGATAATTGAAACCGCCCTGGGGATGTCGGGGCATATCGATGATTTCGATTTATATGTGCCGGGGTTATTGATTCTCTCGCTCATCATGTTAATGTTCTCAGCCGCCGTTGCGATCGTCGCCGAGGTGGAAAATAAAACGATTATAAGGTTGAAGCTTTCAAAATTAACTGCCCTGGAATACCTGGCGGGGGTTGGGTTTGTCCAGGTGTTGGTAGGGATCATTTCGGTGCTGTTGACGTTAATCGTCGCCATATGGCTGGGGTTTAGTTTTACCGGGGCGTGGTGGATTTTGTTGTTATTGGCGGTGTTGACCGGTATTTCCATTATCGCTTTTAGTTTAATCCTGGCGGCCATAACGAAGACGGTAAATGAAGTCTTGATAGTGGGTAATTTCCCGTTATTCCTGTTCATGTTTTTTACCGGGGCGGCGTTTCCGATGCGGGGGAAAGAGTTGTTTTCGCTGGCGGGTTACCCGGTAACGGTCCAGGGGTTGATGTCGCCGACCCATTCGATTATCGCATTAAAGAAAGTCTTGATAATGAACATGGGTATAAAGGATATATTGCCGGAGCTTTCGGCCTTAATCCTATTAACCGTCATTTATTTCCTGGTAGGAGTCTGGGCCTTTAGCCGACGCCATATGAAAGTCGAATAACCGGTCTATTGAGGCGATGTTGAGTTATAAGGGATGTAGATATACTTCGAATACGTTCAGCACTTCGTCGAAGTAGCTGCATTTCTTCGCCATGGTTAGCCTCTATGCTTTTTTCTATGCTTTTCTATGCTTTTTATATTTATATAGTTTATATACATCCTCTATTTTACAATACTTTCTATGCTTTTCTGTACGTTTCTATATTTTTTATACTTTCTAGAATTTCTCTACATGCCCTAATTTATTATACTTTCTATGCTTTTCTATGCTTTTTCATCATCGTTCGAATTCAGTCGCCACCTTGTCCAGCGCCGCTGCCCGGAAGAAGAAATGAGTCTTTCGTCGCGAAGCTCTCGCAAAAGGTTTTGGATGAAGCTTCTGGAGACGCCTGGAAGAACCTGTTCAAGTTCTTCCAGGGCGCACCCCCCTGGAGAAATGTTCTTGATATGCTTCAAGAGCAATGCTTTATTGGTCGCTCGATCAAGACCTTTGAGGCGGGTGTATTCGCCGCTTTTGCCGATAGACGCATAAAAACGGCGGCTGAGCAGGTATTGCACCCCTCGTCCGCGGCCGATGCTTTCCAGCACGCCGAGTTCGACCAGGCGCGACAAGCGGGGCTTAAGCGACTCCTCTGCTGCTTTGTGGCGGTGGATACTATCCAGCAAGAGAAAGTCATGCGTATCGAACGGCGCCTGAATTTCCCGACCTATCCGCTCCAGGAACTTGACAAACTGAGGATCCTGTACCTGTCCATGAAAGGTGAGAGAAACCTGCCAGGCATCGGTATTGGTAAAATCCGGCAGCGGTTTTGACTCCCGGATACAAGATTCGAAAATGCGGTTGGAGCCTTGCCCCGCACGTTCGATAAAACCGCATTTACCCAAAGCATCCGCAATGCGGCGATTTCGAGGCAATTGGCGATCAAGAATGTTCTCTACAATACTATTTGGCAATTTCTGGTTTTTTTAGCTAGAATATTCATGCAGTGGTCTGGAAAACGCTTATAAAAAGGCATTTCAAACACTCAAAAATGGCTGTAATTATTTTTTTTATCTTGTTTGTCCCGACTGCCTGCCATTGAGATAATTTCGCAAGGGGGACATGGAAAGGTGGTGGTTGGGGGGTTTGGGGGGATAAGGAGGTGCCTAATTCCCCCCAATTTAATAGCCACTCCCGTAGGGAGGCCGCTTTAACTTTGGTTGCGGCTTGCCGCGGTGTGTAATCTGTGGACCAACTTTTTTTATTAATGTTTCATTTAAGGAAGGGAGGAACCCCGGATTCCAGGGTAAAAAAGGAACCCGGGGTTCTGTAGATTACGCTTTTGTTTCTTCTTTGAGCGACTCTTCTTCATTTGAAGCGTTTTTAGCTGCTTCCTTCGAAGTTTTTTTCGCTGCTTCAGGAGACTCGATTTTCTTCTTATAGTGTACGGCCAGTTCCCTGGTGATCTTTTCCGCCTCTTCGTCGCCGGCTTTCGCGGCGGCTTTTACGGAATTGTAAAACAGTCGCGCCGACTGGTACGCTTCCGACTCCGACACCAACGCGGTATCCCTGACCTTCGTGATAATCAAGTCCAATTTCTTTTCCACTTTCCGCAGCCAGGTGGATAAATCGACATCTTTCTTGAACTCTTCAAGAGATACAAAAGGGGGGATATAAACAGGGGTGCCTGAAGCATGCTTGAATGTACGATAGACGAAATCCACATCCCTTCGGCCCATTTTTGTGAGACCCATGCGGTCTTCAATAGCCAGGAGCAGCAGAAAATCCAATTCTGCCGACAAATTATCCAAGACTTGCTGGACAATGGTGTCTTTTTCCGGCATAACAACGAAACTCAATTTTTCTTGTAACCCCCCGTTTTTTGAACAAGCAAGGATTTGATAATATTTGACAAAGCAGATTTACAGTGAATTTTATGTAGGAAATGGGGCCACAGTGGAAGTTTTCATTTAGAAACTTTTCCAGCTCTTATTTTTTTTTTTTAATTGTCCAGTCGCTTTTTTATAGGATAAATTCTTATCGATCCATCCTTTAATGGGAGGATAAAAAAGGCTCCAATACGGCTTGACGGAATCTCTCCAGGCGTATTTACCGTAACGTTTTAAAAATGCCTTCCTGGCAGCCTTGATTGTTTTATGTATTTCATCGGTCAATAACTTACTATCCCGGATAACCACCAGCCGGTACCCCTCTTTTACAACCGCAATAAAAACTA
>JAPKZK010000149.1 GCA_026393835.1 Candidatus Aminicenantota bacterium
CAGGATCGGTTATATCATCGAATTTAAAAAAACCAGGAAAAACGAAACCGTTGAATCGGCTATTAAATCCGCTTTACAACAGATCGAAGAAAAGAAATACGAAACCGAACTGGTGGAAAGAGGAATTAAAAATATCAAAAAACTGGCCATTGCCTTTTCAGGGAAAGAGGTTTTTGTAAGGGAACCCGGCACATCATTGGTATGAAAATGTGGGGATTGATTTTGCAGGAGGACAGTCATGATCATCGATCAGTTGAGTAATGTTGCGCTTTATTTTCCTTTGAGCAACCGGTTGGGAAAAGCCCTCCGGTATCTTCAAGAAACCCATATCGCCTCTCTGCCACCCGGCAAATTTGAAATCGCCGGCGCGGATATATATGCCACGGTTCAAGAGTTTTTCACCAAACCCATGGAGCAGGGATTTTGGGAGGCGCATCGCAAGTACATCGATATTCACTGCGTACTTGAGGGAGTGGAGCGGATCGGGTATGCAAACATCGACCGTCTACGGCCAGGCAAGTATGATGATGACAAAGATCTATGGTTTCTTGAAGGAGAAGGCGCTTTCTATACAGCGTTGCCCGGGAGCTTTGTGGTCATGATGCCCCAGGATGCCCATATGCCGGGAATCGCCTTAAAAGACCCGGAACCACTCAAGAAACTCGTAGTCAAAATTGCGGTCTTTTCATAGAAAAGGGGATAATGGGGCAGGGGATTAGGGAACAAGCGAATTTTGTTCCATAACATGGGCCGTTTTTTTTATCGATCTGATATTGAATTACTGAAAATATTAAGATAAAATCTAGCCGGTACAATTAAAAGGAGTACGAAATGAAATTTAGATACAAGATGATTTTTATATTCATCCTCCTGGGGCTGCTGTTTCAAGGCGGATGCGGCTTATTCAAAGTATATGATATCCAGGGCGCCTGGAGAATCGAAAAAACCGTCAACGGCGAGAAAACCACATTGCTGGCTGAATTTACGGGCTCCGGGGATTACGGCAACGTTTTCGTGGACGATATCACCCTGGGCGAATACGTGGTGTATTATGACGACGACCTAGTTTTTTCCATTTCCTATTTTGAGCCGGGGGCCCTTACTACTGATCGAAAAGATACATTTTCAGGCGGATTCGACGGTAAAAATAACATGACGGGAACCGTCGAAGTGGTCGATGTCGACGACGGTATCAACCAAACCGGCGAATGGACCGCCGTCAAACAGTCGCCTGAATTTTAACCCCTGCCTTCCACCCGCCCGCCTGCTTGCCGCTTTAGAAATACGCCAGGAGTTTTTCCCCTATTTCGTAAATATACGGGTGCTCCCGGAGCTCAAAACCATAGGAATCGATCAACAAGGAATTGTCCTGTGAATGCATCCCCTGGAAAAACGTCCTGCCGTAAAGCGATTCTTTGGTTATCCCTGATTTCAAATCAAACCCATAATGGGAAAGCATAACCAGGTCCGGGGCGTTGTCCAGGTAAGGCCCGTAATAAATATCCTCTTTGTAAAAAACATCCCTGATTACCTTCTCGCCCTCGATTTCCAGGTCAAGGAACCTGGCTTTGATCTCATCCTTCAAACCCCGGTACTGCCCCTTTTTGACGCGGCCCCGTCGGTATTTCCCCTCCAGGTGAATGTATAACCGCGACGGATCAAGTGCAAATATCCGTGTCTTTTCCGTAATGTTTGCCAGGTTTTTGGGCGCCCCGGTCCCCGGTGAAAATTCAAGATAGCCCCACTCTTTCAGATATTGTGAAAGATAAACCTCTTGCTTGATTTTGACAAACCCGTGATCCGAAAGGATAATAAAAGGGATGCCTTTTTTCCCCATATCATGGGTGATTTCACCGATGATGCGGTCGATTTTCCCGTAATAGGCCAATACTTCGGCATGAAATTCCGAATCGGGGTTGTCCAGGGCATCAAACAAAAAATGGTGCAGCCGGTCGGTTTCAGTGATAATGAAAAAAAACAGGTCCCATTTTTGACCCGCCATCTTGTTAAAAAACCGGTAACGACTATCAAGGATGTGGTTCAGTTCTTTTATGAATAATTTTTTATTACCCTTGCCGGCGGAAGCGTCCACGTCCACCTGGTAATTCATTATTTTCAGCAGCGGCAGCAGCGACTCGGGGTAGACCGATTTATCCAGGTCCGGGGCGACAAAACCGGACACCAGGATACCGTTCATTGGGCGCGCCGGGTAAGTGCCGGGAAGATTAATAATAATAGACCTTTTTTTAGTCTTCTTGCCGCCGATCACCTCCCATATGGCCTGTACCGGCAGCGTACGGAATGAAGGGAACGTATAGGAATAGTCGTCCCGGTTTATTTCCATAAAACCGAAAATACCGTTCTCCCCCGGGTTCATGCCGGTCATAAAAGAGGTCCAGGATACGGAAGAGACTTCCGGCAGCGGGGCTTTCGTTTTCTTCAACCCGTATTTTTCGATCAACTTTTTTACGTTGGGCATTACCCCGGTTTCAGCCAGATTTTTGAGCAGTTCATACGGCGCCCCGTCGATGCCCAGCACCATCAGCTTTTTTTTCTTCTTAAAAAGCATCGGGCTTTTCCTGTTTTGGGATCATTTAAATTTAAAGAGGGACGAGAGGTCCAGGGTGGGCATTTTAGTGTTGCCGGCCAGCGATACATAGGTGGTTGCCAGTGTGGTTTTAGCGCTGCCCAGCACCGTGCTCACCATCCCGATGGCGCCGGCGAACTCCGTAGGCGGTAATTCTTTTATTATTTGTTTCCACATGGTTTCTTCCAGCACGTTGATGGCTGTCAGGACCTCATAAATGGGAAACCCGGATTCGAAACGCTCATGCGCCACGTCCCGGATATAATCGATCAAAGGGATCAAGTTTTTTTTCTTGATACTTATCGATACCAGGTCGGAAAGTTTTTTCAGGCGCAGTTTATTCAGTTCGGTCCCGCTTTCCTTGTAATGTTTTAGCGGCGTCCTTTCCAAAGCGCCGGTTGCTTTTTCGACAATTTCCTCTTCATTTTTTTCGAGCAATTGGATGACATCCATTTTATGTAAAACCTCCTAAGAAATTTCCGGACGTAGATATAAAACATAAAAAATTCCTTTAGATCGCAAGTTATTCAGTGCCGAACAGGCGGTCCCCGGCATTGCCCAGGCCGGGCACGATGTAATTGTTTTCATCCAGGCATTCATCGATGCTGGCCGTATAGATATCGACATCCGGGTGGGTTTCTTCCACCCGTTTGACCCCTTCGGGCGCAGAGATAAGGGTAATAGCGGTAATCGGCCGGCAGTTGTTTTCTTTAAGCGTGTCGATGGCCGCGACAATGGAATTGCCGGTGGCCAACATGGGATCGATGATAAAATAATGGGGAGATGTGAGGCCCTGGGGCAGCTTTTCAGCGTAAGAGACCGGCTGACTGGTCACGTGGTCGGGATAAATGCCCACAAACCCCACCCTGGCATTGGGGACCAATGACAGCATCCCTTCCAGCATGCCCATCCCCGCCCTCAATATAGGGATAATAACGATATCGCTTCGTAACTTTGCACCCACGGTCCCGGCCAAGGGCGTTACTACTTTCAACGGTTCGATGTCCAGGTTCTTCATGGCCTCGTATCCCAGCAGGGTGGTGATTTCGCTTACCAGTTCCCGGAACTGCTTATGTTGGGTTACATTGTTTCTCAGTACGGTGAGCTTGTGTTTCACCAGGGGGTGCGTAATTTCGTAATACATGGACATAACCTCCTAATTCTTCCAGTCTAATTATATACCGAAACCCATGAAAAATGCAATCGGCAAAGGAGGATAAAATTGACCTGTCGCTTTTTTCCCCAATACGGTAAACCTGGTCGGGGTTCGGGAGCAAAAGGAAATCTTTGACGGGATCGTCATCCGGGCGTATATCGACCTGTACGGTGAAGAGAAGGATTTTTGAGTACCGGGAAAAATCAAACAAGCCGCTAAGTATTAACTCGTCAAATCCTGGCATTTTGTGGCAAAAAATATAACGCAAAGGGGGCAGGCAAAAAAATCCTTGAGGTTTGATCAGCGACAATTCGAATTCCCGACTGACGCTTAAATTCAAAACGCCGGTTGGCTTGCACGGAAAGTGAATACCGCCCGCCGGGTCCCCGGGCTCGATTTTGGTGTTCAAAGCTCCGATTTGGCGTTAAAAGCCCTGAATTGGGGCCTGGAACTGCGAATCAGTGTTCAAAGCTTCATGGTTTCAAAAAAAAACTCCGATATCTATGCTCCGAGCACCGGTATCGGTGCAAAAAGCTTTGAATCGGGATTTTTAGGTCCAAAATATCGGCGTTAAAAGCCCTAAATCGGAGTTCCGAACACCGATGACGGAGTAAAAAACGCCGATTTGGAGTTCCGGGCTCCGATGCCGGAGTAAAAAGCACCGACGTTCAAGCTTTGAGCACTGATTTGGAGTTAAAGGCGCCGATTTGGAGTTCCGAGGACCGATAGCGGAGCAAAAAGCGTCAAATCGGAGCTTCGAACACTGATTCAGAGGTAAAAGCCCCGATTTGGCGCTCCGGGCTCCGATTTTGATGTTTTCCCCCGGCCTGTCCCTTTTTTCCTCTACTCGTTTAAATATTTTTTCCCTCCCCGTTGCGCCCCTCTGCGAGGGGTTCCTTATGAAGATATCGCTGAAAAGGAAAACGATTATCTGTCGCGGGAAAAGCAAAACCCGGCGGGGGAAATCGCTAAACCTGCAAAGAAAGGGAAAAAGATATTTCTTGCATGTCCCTTTTCCTCCCCTCCGCGTTCCTTCGCGTTATTCGCGGCTATTTTAAGGGCACTGGGCCTTGAGGATGAGAAAATTTCTTACAGAGTTGACAAATACCGGTATTATGGTTATTATTGAATCATAGAAAAATTGAGGATAATAGGATGACATTTAAAAGAGTTAGTATCGATTCGAATATATGTGGTGGGAAGCCCACTATTCGCGGCTTACGATTCCCGGTTTCACGTCTTCTTGGCTTACTTGCTGCCGGTGAAACCCCGGGATCGATCTTAAAATCATATCCTTACCTGGAAAAAGAAGATATTCGTGAAGCATTGACAGCGAATTCGTTTGACCAAGTTGCCAATCGATAGAAGCTAACAATAGCCTCCTGGAAACGAGGGTGTAGAGATGAGAGATAAAAATGCCCAGGTGGAAGAAACCGAGAAGGATGGGTATAATTGATAGAACAAATAAAATGGGGCAATCGGATAAGTGACTGTCTATGGTAATCTGGGTGGCAAAAGAGGCATTGATAGTGCCGCTGAAAAACCATTACCAAATCACATTTGAATAAAAGTCCCTGATAATGGTGTCTTTAGAAACAATGGGTATATTTCTTAGAGCCGCTGTCGCTACGATCGCCCGATCTGCCGGGTCCTTGTGGGACCAATCAAGATTTATGCTGCTGATCCAAATGTCTTCATCAACCGCAGCGATTTCAAATCTTGAAAGCCGCTTCAACCGGGAAACATATTCTTCCAGGCTTATGCCTATATTAATTTTGCCTCTCTTTATTTTTATTCCTATTTCCCAGACAGAGATAGAAGAAATGACGCCGCCAGTCTTCTGGATTTCATCGCAAGCCCTGGCCGCGGGTTTGGATAATTCCTTCGGATCAAGAGTCCACCAGATCAAAGCGCATGTATCTAATAATACCATTTAGCAAAGTTCTCCCCATTCTTCAGTTTCGGGTTTTAAAAGATCATCGGAATATTTTACAGTCCCCCGGATATCGGCAAAGAGATCATTGACAGAGTATTTTTTCTTGAGGGGGATAATTTTAAAGATAGCAACGTTGCGTTTGGTCACGACCAGTTCTTCCCCGGTTTGCTCTGCTTTTTGGAAATACTCCTGCATCCTTGCTTTTAGGCGTCCTTGAGACACTGTAATCATTGTCACACCTCATCTATCAAAAATATTTTCAAAGATAGTATACACCAGTAAAAAGAAGAAAACAAGAAAAATCCCTATAAAATCCGTCCGAAGGACACCCCTTCACCAATCACAAATCTACCAATAACCAATCACGAATCTACCAATCACCAATAACCACTCTACCACTCTACCAATCACCACTCACCACTCACCACTTATCACCTCCTTGAAACAATGGTATAGAGATGAGAAATAAAGATACCCAGGTGGAAGAAGCCGAGAAGGATGATTATAATGGATAAAAAAGGGCAATCGGGAAAGTCAGCGCTTGTGGTAACCTGCATGGCAAAAAAAAAATTGATCGAGTAAATAAAGGCATTTTTAAAGGCGTCTTTTGTCCCCGGTGGAAGAATAAAGTAATATATAAACGTAAACAAAGTGGGCCAGAAGACAATAGCTGCAATGAACCGTGCCAATGAACCCACCAGGAATTCAAAATACCAACGGGGGGGGGATATCAGTCAACCAAGGAGTTTGTTTCGTTTCCGGTAAATTTTCCGACTGAGGGATATTTCTTGCATGTCACTTTTCCTCCCCAACCGGTTTTGTTCGAGATGCGGGTTGCCGCAGGATGAGATATCCACAGCGGAAGTCTTAAAAAAGGAAATGGAGAGAAGAGACGCGGATAAGGTTCTCGACAATCTTCTTCAGGACCAGGAATTTGAGTAGATGTTTATGAGAAAGGTGAGAGATTTCATTCTAAGTGAAATCAAATCAACTTATTTTTCTATCATTGTTTTTCTTGCTTCCGAACTTGAGCAAGTAAAAGAATAGCGTGCAAAACTCGATCTGCAATGTCACTTGTAATGTGTTGAGGTGGGATAAATCCATGGCAAATTGAATTTCTTATATTCCAACCCCGCGGGTCTGTAAAGAGAATTCTTAAATAAAATGATATGTCTTCATTAAAAACGTTTGATAGTATTGTATCTCGTAGAATTTCATCAAATGTCTTAAAATCCATCCTACCATTTCGACCGAATTTATATATCGCTCCACCGCCCACTTCAATAAGATTACGAAAGGCAGCTTCAATTTGGGGAATGAGAAGATGGACCGCAGGAATAAAATCATTTTCCAAATAAAATTTAATCCCCTTTTCAATAATCGTCTTCTTATCTTCCTCGAAAACCGCAGAACAATACAAATACTTGACTAAATCTTCGGAAGTTGGAGAAAACTTTTTTTTGAAGCCTTCCAAGACTTCTTGAAGATAAAAATTTTCAATAGACATATTCTGAGACATTTGTTGTATTACATGGCCTTCAAGGTCATTTTCAATTGGACCGATTTGGGCAACAGAACGTCCGTTTTGGTCTCGACGAACAGTTGGAAACAGGTGTGGGAAAACAAATTCTCTTGAAAGTTCCTTAACTTGATTTTCAACTTTATCTCGTTTAGGAACAAAATAAAAAGCAATCTTGCTTAAGATATGCTCTAGATTCCCTTTCAACATTTCTGAAACAAATTTTTCTAATTTGTCTTTTGGGATTTCGAATTTAAGAGATATTTGCTTGAGGTCTATGCCACTTCTCTTGTCAATTTTTCTCAAAACAATCAAAACTGAATCCGCTTCTTTCTTCAAACCAAAATTTAGATATACTGAATGTACCGTTTGCAGCCAAGCAGAGCCAACTAATGGCGATTTTGTTTCTGCTTCCTTTAGAAAACTATTCCCATACTTCAATAATACTTCCCGGACCTTTTCATTTTGATTCAACCTACGGAAATGTTCCGCTAAACGTATAGCAGCAGCTTCAGCAGCAAAAGGATGAAGCTTTTCCGAATTGGAAACACGATTCAGTCTTTCTTCCAGGTCTGATATAATTTTGTTTTTTTGTTCTTCCGTTAGAGGAATTTTCTTCTTATTAATAAGAAAATCGAATGAAAATCCCCAAAGTCCCGGTTTATCATCTTCCGCGATCAAGTCCTCAAAAGAGATTATCCCATTCGCAACTTTTTTTACCCGAATAGTATCATTCAAACTTATTGATAATGATAACGCCCACTCAAGCTTATCTATAACCGAGATATCATAAGTGTGAAATCTATGAAAAGCAATGTCCATTGTTGTATCTATTACAATTCGAGCCATTTCTGGGTTGGGATTCTCATTAGTTATGATCTTTGAGAAATCCCAAACCAATCCTGCATAACGCGATTTGAATATTGGATGTTTAGCTTCAATAGCTCTTTTTGACCAGTAAACTAGTATCTCTTTTGTAACAAGTTTAATGCTAGGATCTTCCCGCATTTGCCCTGATTCATTTGGATATACCCATATGGGGCAAAAAAATGTTCCCCACCCTGTTTTTTCGTCCTTATAATTTTCAGCGAATGAAAAGGCTAATATTTCAGCATTTAGTTCATCGGTGATTTTTACTCCATCTGTATCGAACTCATTTTTTATTTTGATTAATGAGCCTTGAATTTCGTCTTCATTAATGGGTTCCGTTTGTTTATCAAAGCCATTTAAAATTTCATTTAATCTTGAATTTGGATCAATCATAATTATTTCCCCTAAGTTTAAGAATCACTCATATCATTGTTCTTGTTCATAATATCCATAGTATCATAAATCCCAGAATTGTCAATGGAACGTTAAACGGTTCTGACGTCCTTCCTTCCTTATCATCCGCATAATCCGCATCTCTGCTTGCTTACCTTATAAAAACCTCTTTTTAAGTTTTCAGGATGTTTTTTGAGAGGTCAAAAAAACTAGCATACATCTCCTGTACCGGGTATCTCAGGAATTCCCTCTTTGAAAATCAGGGAAAGGGGGCGGCATGCTCCAAAGAGTGGGTGTTGCTGCCAGCCCATGGAAAATCTGAGCATTCTGAGGTGAAGCTATGAAGTTGAAGGAAAGATATTTCTTGCATGTCCCTTTTCCTTTGTTCAATCAGTTTCCAAACCCCTTGGTTTTCAAGGACCAAAAGTTTTTTAGGGGTCAAGGGGGCGATTTTTCAAAACAGAGATACGGGGGGCTCTTTTCGAGAAAGCCGCCCCCCCTCCACCCCCTACAAAAGCTTTTTATATACCATAGTTTCCGAGCCTGACGCTGTTTCTGAAGTTAAACCTTCCGGTACAGTCCAACTAATAGGCCCCCCGCGCCGCGGGGACCTCGCAGAGGGGTTGACAATACCTGCCAATCCAAATAGAATATTACTATGAAGAAAGAAATCAAAGCAGTTGTGTTGGCCGCCGGGAAATCGAAACGCATGAAATCTACCTCCAGCAAAGTGGTCCACAAAATCCTGGGCAAGGAGATCATCCATTTCCTGCTGGACAGCCTGGTGGAATCCGGTATCCGTGAGACCGACATCATCATCGTGGCCGGCCAGAACCTGGAAGAATTAAAAAGGGTGGTTCACAGGAACGTTCACTACGCAGTGCAGGAAAATCAATTAGGCACCGCCGATGCCCTGTTAAGCGCCAGGGAATTTATCCGTGACTTTGACGGCGACCTGCTGGTAACCGTGGGGGACAACCCCTATATCACGGCAGCGGAATTGAAAAAATTGATTGCCCGCCACCGGGAAATCGATTCGCAGTGTACGTTTATTTCAGCGGTTTTTCCTTTTACCCCGCCGCCCTATGGACGGGTTATCCGCGATGAGAAAAACGCGGTTACGGGCGTGGTGGAGGAGTTAGACGCGTCGCCGGAACAATTGAAAATATGGGAAGTCAACTCCTCTATCTATATGTTCGATAATAAGGTGGTGTTCCCACTGTTGTTTAAAATCGACAATAGCAACCGGAAAGGCGAATATTATTTGACGGATATTATTAAACTCTTAAAAGAAAGAAATTATACCATCGACGCCGTTAAGACGGAGGATTATTTTATTTCCATCGGCATCAACAACCGCTGGGAATTGCAAGAAGCCCAGGAGCGTTTCAACCGGGCCCGGCTGGAAGAACTGGCCCTGGAAAAAGGCGTCACCATTCTACAACCGGCAACGGTCACTATCGAGTATGACGTCGAAATCGGTATGGATACGGTCATCTACCCTTCCACTTACATTGCTTCGGGTACAAAGATCGGCGCCAATTGCCGGATCGGACCTTTTGTATACTTAAGCAACGTGGAAATTAAAGATAATGAAGAAATTCGTTTTGAAAAACAGCCCACGAATTACACGAATTACACGAAATAAAATGAGGAGAAAATAAGAGGATGAAGATTAAAAGTTCAGCACCGGGCAGAATTTGTTTGTTCGGCGAACACCAGGACTACCTGGGGTTCCCGGTTATTGCAGCGGCCATCGATTTGCGGGTTACCATCGAGGGCGACGTTTCCGAAGGAGATCTCCTCCACCTGGACCTGCCGGATTTAAATAAGACGCTGGAGTTCCATTCAACCCGCTTCCATTATACCACCTCTAAAGATTACCTGAAAAGCGCGGTTAATGTAATAAAGAAAATGGGCCTGTATACGCCGAAAACCATACATGCGGTAGTTAAAGGGAATGTGCCTATCCAGGCGGGGACGTCGTCGTCGGCGGCCCTATCCGTGGCCTGGACAGGTTTCTTACTAAAAGCATCGGAACACGATGTTGCCGCTTTCTTTGAAGACCCCTCTATGATTGCCGAATTGGCCTACCAGGCCGAAGTCCAGGAATTCAACGAAAGCGGCGGTCGGATGGATCAATATACGTCGGCGCTCGGCGGGATCGTATACCTGGATTTTCGCGGGGAAATGACGGCAACGCCCCTGCCCATGGCGCTTAAGGAATTTGTCCTGGGCGATTCGCGCGTGGCCAAGGATACCCAGAAGACGTTAAAGCGCGTCCGGACTGCCCAGGAACAGGGGTTCCGGGAGTTGGAAAATTATATGACTTTCGAAGATAATTTTCATGTGTCCGCGGCGGAGGCCGAACCTTTTCTTGCTAAAATCCCGCCGGATACGCGACCTTATTTGAGGGCGGCATTGATGAACCACCGGATCACGGATGAGGCAAAGGCTGAACTCTCAAAAAAATCCCCGGATATTGGGCGAATTGCCGATTTGATGAACATCCACCACGGATACCTGCGGGATGACCTGGGGGTTTCCCACCCGAAAATTGATCATATGATCGAAAAGTCCCTGGCCGCCGGAGCGCTGGGCGCCAAGATCAACGGGTCGGGCGAAGGGGGCTGTATGTTTGCCTTTTGCCCGGGAAAACAAGAAGCAGTGGTCGAAGCTATTCGCGAAGCCGGCGGCGTCCCTTATATCATCAACATTGGCAAAGGACTGGAAACGGTTATCTCAGACATGGGAAAATAGGGATAATTGTTAATTGTCAATGGTTAATGAGGAATAGCGATAATGGATTTAAGGAATATTAAACTGGAAGAGATACGGGCCGTGGATAAATTCTTGCTGTCGTTCCCGTTAAAACCGGGGCTTTACCATGAATTGAAGGAAAAATTGGCCGGCCTGCCGGTCATTATTATTAATAACGCCAATGAAATTGTTTTCGGCGTCGATTACTATCATTTTTTGATTTCGCATGGCGCGGGCTATGCAGGTGTCCTACAAATGGATATCCCGGATAAAGGGGCGTTGTTTTTGAACTATAATCTGAAAGCCAAACTCACAGGGCTTAATCTTTATGAGAAGTTGGTGGTTATAAAAAAACTGTCGCAATTGGAACCACCCGTCGAAGCCCGGGAGATTTACCGGCAAATTGAGTTGGATATTCACCTGGACAGCGAGCTGATGGAAAAACTGGATATACTACTAAGTACGACTTTTCGCGGCTGCCTGGTGGAAGAGTCCATCGGTTTGAAAACAGCGCTGCTGATTTGTCGATTGGCGCCGGGGGACCGGGAGGTCCTGTTGGAGCTTTTTGCGGGAATTCCTTTTTCCAGCAGCCACCAATTAAAGATATTGGAGATGGTAGAGGAAATATTGTTCAGGGATAAGTGTTCGCTGGCGGAAGTTTTTGAGAAGTTGCAGATAGGGCATCGCCTGGAAATGGAAAAACCGCAGAAATCGATTATCGATGTATTGTTTATGCACCGGAATCCTGCTTACATGGAAGAAGAAACCCGCTGGGAAGAGGAGATGAAAAGATTCGATCTGCCGGGGAATGTCAAAGTGACGCATTATCCTTTTTTTGAGAAGAAAGAGGTTGAGGTGACGATTCGATTGGCGGATGTAGGGGCTTTTAAGGAGTTGTTAGAGAAGTTGTGAATCAGGGGTCAGGGGGCAGGGTTATTTGAAAAAATGATGAATGATGAATGATGAATGATGAATTGCCCTTACTTCGCGTGTCTTCGCGTTCTTAGCGGCTATTTTTTTCGTGTTAATTCGTGTAATTCGTGGGCTTCAAATTCATTTTTTTATGAAGAAATAAACTTCGGCAAAAGCAGGTAATGTTTTCACTGCCCGGTTAAACTCTTTCCGGGAATTTAACACCCCCACATAATAATCCAATTGAAAAAGATTCGGTCTAAACGCGCCGCCCGTGTCCGCCAGGACACCCAACATCATTTTTAGTTTTCCGCTTCCAGGCTCATTATAAAGAACTCCCATGACTTTCCCCAGTCCCAGGCTATAAACATCCCCGGCAAAAGCAGCGCCGGCAAAAATAGGCGCTTGCGAACCGATACCCAATCCATGCCCACGCGGCTGCCGCACCAGGCCGAAATACCAATACCGCTGCTGGGTATGATGATTTTTAATGGTTGGATCAAAGGGGATATCGTTCCCACGGTCCACGTTAAAAAATTGTTTTTCTCCCCCGGGCAGTTTTACACAAATCGTTCCCTCCATCAAAGCCTCTTCCAGCCCCCGGCGGGTCACCCAGACCAATGGTTCCGCGCCGCCTTGATCGTAAACGCCGGCCAACACCTGCCGCTTCGTATAGCGAAACCGGCAAAGGCGGTCCTTGTGTTTCTCCGTTTCTTGCAGGGACATCCCCTTTTCGTCATTGGGTAAACCGTAAAGGGCATACTTGAAAACCGTATTTTTTTTAAGAGAACCTTGAATAGTAAACACCGCATACTTCGTAATCTTGATCATTTCGTGGGGTGGGGAAGCCGGAGGCGGATGCGGCAGCCATTGGAAAAACCGGAAATGTTTTTTCAAGAATTGCGGGTCTGCCAGGCGGAGCCCGCTTTTGTTTCTTATATCTTCGGCGACAGTATCCATGAGAAAACGCAACGTCGCTTCCACGACCGAGAGAGATATCCCAATTTGGGAGAAGAGACCCGCATTAACCGCATCAGGGTCCTGGTTTTTATATTTTTCAAAATAAACCAATACCGCGTCGATTTGTTGAACCAGGGCTTCGGGGTTTATGGTAATGGAGATACCGGTCAGCGGCGGCTGGATTTCTTTGAAAAAAGTTTCCTGCTGGGCCGGGGCCGGCAGGGGCGCAAAAAACCACAAAGAAAAGATAATAGTGACGGCAATCATTTTCATGAACCCATTTTAGCAGAAAAAGAATTACTTAACCACTCCAAACCAAATTCCCCACCGACTAAAAAAGGGAAAAGGCGCTTTCCGACTATGCCTTAAAATTAAAACTCAGAACTCATGGTTATTGTGGTAATGGAAGAAAATTTTCTATAAGCTTGACTTTTCTCCGTGAAATATTTAAAATTTAATTTAGCCCGTGTGAATCAATGGATTAGTGGAAAAAAAATGAAAAGAGAAAGCAGTCGAGTAGACGATGGATGGCGAAAAGATAGGTAGAGATGAGTTCTTACAACTTCCGGCAGAGCAGGTCCGCCGTTGGGTCCTGCAAAAGAATAAACCTCATACCGGGATTTTTGTGGCCGATGGAAACCGCCGCCTGGTAATGACCCAAACCGGTTTAACCACCGCTTCAAAGGACTTCTACCCCGCCTACCTGGAAATTGTAACTGGATTCTTTATGAAAAACCTGGCTGTTTTTTTTGATCACGGCTTAAATACCTTGCTTTTTCCTTTATTCGGAACGTCTCTCCTGGACCGCTGCGACAGCTACCGCCAGGTTGTGATGCCGGGATTGATTCGCCTGCTATTTCAAAACGAAAAATGGCTCTGCTTTTACAGGGAAAACGCTGTCCGGGTCAAAACCTATGGCAATATGGAGATACTCAACCGGGAATTTCCCGGCCTGGGGTTGGCCGATATTGTCCGGCAAACCGAAATCCAAACTTCAAGTAATGAGAAGCATACTCTTTTTTACGGATTTTTCTCCAGTGTGATCCCGGGTATTGCTCTTATCCGTGAAGCCCACCGGCTAATGGAGTCGCAAAACCGTGAACTCACCCAGGCGGAATGGACGCGATTATATTACGGCGAACCGGCGGCGCCGGCGGATTTTTTTATTACCTCAACCTGCATCGGTTATTTAGGGGCGCTGCCCCCCTGGGGGTACGGGAAAAATACGCAAGTGTACACCTTGCCGGTCCCGGGGATTTTAGGTCTTAACGAAAGAACCTATCGAGATATTTTGTATGACCTGTTGTTTTTAAGGCAGACCTCCCCGGCAGACAAAATGGATGGTATCGAGGCTAAGGATATCGAATATCTAAAAAACTTTTACCGGGAAAATCGCGACAGGGTTGTCGGAACCGGCAAAAAGGTAGGCAAATGTTGGCTGCCCAACACTTAAAAAATAGGACAAATGGCTGCGAGGAAAATACGATAAATGAGCGAAGCAATAAAAGAATTTGTAAAAATCCCAAACCCGTATGACCCTTATGATTTTAATACGGGCCGTTCTTATTACAGCAAGAAAGTTGTAAGAAGACTAAAAACGATTTTCGAATCCGGGTCGCCGCAAAAAATAATTTACCTCCAGGGAAAAGAAGGGTCCGGGAAATCCAGTACCCTGAACCGGATTAAAAACGATGCCGGCATCCTGGGGGAGCGATATATTCCTATCTATATCGATTTAAAAAGTATTACCAGGGAAAAAAATGAAAATATTTTATTCAAACTCTACGAAATCCTGCGAAAGCCTATTATCGAATTCAAACTGCAAACGAAAAAGGCCCACATTGAACCGCAGCAGGGTCATATCACCCAGGAAGATATCCGCCAAACCATCCTGGATTTGACTCACCGGGTTGGGGGCAGCGATACGATCGTATTATTGATATTCGATGATTTCGATGGCAAGGCCCTCATTGAAAACAAGGAAACCTACCGTCCTATCATTCATACGTTAATGAAAGTGTGTAAAGGCAATGGTAAATTCCGGGTTATTTTGAGCGGCAGCGATGAGATACCGGAAACCCTCAGACGCCCCGGTTCCGTTATGGGGGACTGCCTGGAAAAGCTGCGGGTAATCAAGATGCTGTTGGTGGACCCCAAGGATTTCGATCGCTTGATCGTAGAACCGGTGAAGCGCTATGTAACCTATACCCCGCCGGCCCTGGAAGAAATTAAAAATATCACGGGAGGAAATTTATATTGCCAACAATTCCTTTGTCACTATATTATCCGCCATCTGAACGACAGGGGAAAATATGACTGTGAGAGCGAGGATGTCATTGCCGCGGCCCGGTTGATGATCATGGATAGGCGAGACGATTTCGATCACTTCTGGAGCAGGCTGGACCTGGAACATAAGTTAGTATGCTCCGCGCTAATGGATAATAATATCGTTTTCCACCGCGACGGCTATTATTTTATCGAGGCAGCTACTCTACTGGATGAAATATTTGATCCCAGGGAGTTGAAGGATATTTTAAAACGCCTGTATGAAAAGGATTTCATCCATCAACCTGACGGTAGGCAATTCAAGGGGTTTCCTTTTAAAATACCGTTGTTCGGCAACTGGATAAAAGAGAAACACCCTTTTATCAAAACAATGGTAGAGAATATCGAAGCCATTGCCAATCAAAAAGACCTGGCCCGCCTGGGGCGAATCGTAGAAAAACTACCGGGGGAGGCTTTCCCCCCAAATCACCGGGACGCCGTAAAGGTCATCCAAAAATGGCTGGAGACTCAAAATATAATGTCCGATAAAGGCTGGATCGACCGGGAAAGGACAGGGGAATTGGCCGGGCTCATATGCCAAATACTGGATATTTCGATATTGAATACATCCCAGCCGGCAATGGGTTATTTTATCATCGATTTTTCAAAATTAAGCATCGGTAGTATTAAAGAGGCCATCCTGGTTATCCAGGACAGGCTGGAATGGTCGCAAACCGATATCGAGCATTTTAAAAGCGCCGTCATACCGCATGTCCAACCCACCATGCCCTGTTTATTCCTATGTTTCAAGAAAAACGATAAAATAATCGAACTGGAAAAAAAAGCATTTCTGAATATTATCCCGGTGGAGGATGATGATATCAAAAATATCCTCTTCTCAAGCTACCCCATCCAGTTATTAAAAGAATTATTGCTGCAGCGGATATCCAGCGTGCATATCTCGCCGTACAGGACCGAAGGACCGGCGACAACAACATTTTACGGCAGACAAAACGAAATCCGGAAGTTATTAAGCCCTTCCAACCAGAATTTTATCATACTGGGGGCGCGGAGAATCGGTAAGTCTTCATTAATCATGCGTTTCAAAGGCGCCCTCGATAACCTGGGATGCCATTCGATCTATGCGGACCTGGAATCCCCCCCGAATCATGATTACTCGGCTTTCCTGGCCACCATGGAAAACGAAGCAGGGAGATGTTTAAAAAAGAAATACCAATTTAATAACAGCCTGGATACGTTTGTCATGGAGATGCAAAAACTGAAAGATGAACAAAAAAGAGTGATCATTATCCTGGATGAAGTGGATGAACTGTTGAAATTCGATAAGAAAAACGATTATCAGCTCATCAAAGCGCTCCGCAACCTGTCTCATGTGGGCTGCTGCCAGTTTATTCTTTCCGGTTTTGAAATTCTTTACAAATCCAAGAGAGAAATCGATTCCCCGCTGTATAATTTTGGCGAAGAAATGCAACTGGGACCGCTGGAAAAACAATATGCCCTTGACCTGATTACGGAACCCATGGCCAATATCGGCATCGATTATTACCAGGCCGATGATAGGGAGCTCATTTTAGAATACACCTCCTGTCATCCCAATTTGCTCCAGTTCTTTTGTAAAAAGTTAATCGAAAAAATATCCAAAGAGAGCAATCGACGCACTATTTATAAAGAAGATATCCGGGAATTGTTCGATTTCGAATATGAAAATTATATATTTAATGAGTTTTATATGTTTTATGAAGACCTTGATGAACTGGAAAAACTGATTATTTTGGTGCTGGCAAAAGATGCCCCTACTGAAAAAGAATTTGCTATGGCCTTCATTAACCGGGTATTAAAAAACAGGGGCGTAGATTTACTTGAAGATGTGATCCATAAAGCCTCTCAAAAGTTGATGCTGCGATTTATTTTCAGCGAAAGAAAACAGGGCCGGTATACGTTTGCCCTTCCGCATTTCCCGGATGTCATCCGGAAAAGAGACGATCATAACCTGGTAGAAGATTTATCCCGGAGTTTAATCGAAAGAATAAAGGAGAAATTTAATGGAAAGCCTTAAAGCCAATATGGTTGACAATCCTTACCGGTATAAAGGCCCCCTGGACCCCGACAGGGATAAATGGGTGTGCGTACCGAGAACCGGGAATGTCGAGAGGGTGATCACCGGTATTACAAAAGGCGATTATTGGGCCATCATCGGGCCGCGCCAGGTAGGCAAAACCACTTTCTTACGACTCCTTCAAAAAGAGTACCCTTACGCCCATTATATCTATCTTAATTTCGAGATCAACGCCCCTACCAATGAACCGTTTTATAAATCCCTGTGCCAGGAATTCCGGAAACAGGTCCCCTCTCATTACCGGCAATCCAACGACGAAAATTGGGAAGCCAACAGCCCGGAAATAAATTTCCTTAACTTCCTGGAAAATTTCACCCCCAGCGATGACCAAAAAAAGATCATCCTGCTTTTTGATGAGATTGAGAAAATCGGTTTTGTCGGCAATTTTTTACATCTATGGCGAAAAGTGTACCATGAGCGCTATTATAAACCGGCTTTGAATAAATACCTGGTGGTTTTAGCCGGGTCCGTGGGCTTGATTTCTTTGACGCAAGGGGCCAATTCCCCCTTTAATATTGCCGAAATCTACGAAATAAAAGATTTCACGGAAGAAGAAACCTTGACATTAATTGAAGAACCCCTTAAACATCTTCATATTGAAATAGAACCGGAAGCAAAACTGAAAATAGTCTCGGAAACTTCCGGGCACCCACAACTTTTGCAGCACCTGTGCCATATCCTTGTCGATAAAGCGCATGGTAAAGACGGGGTGATAAGGAAGGAATACATCGACGAAGCCATTCACGCGTTATTTACTTCAAATTCTGTTTTAGATACCTTAAAGCAAGATATACGACTCAACCATATTCTTGAAGACTTGCTCAGCGATATTGCCGATGGTAAAAAACGAGACTATTTTCCCAATAAAGAATTTTCCAATTCAGGCGCCGGGGCCATTGTGGATGGCCACACCTACTGCGCTGTGCGAAACGGTATCTACAAAAAATTTATCCGGGGGATTCTCAAAGAGATTAAATATAAAATGCAAACCCCAGGCGACAGGGAATTATTAAATTTAAGCGAAAATATCCGGGAGGACCTGGACAGGATAAAAATTTACGAGGAACAAGTGCCGTATGAAAATGATTTCCTTCTCTGGGAAAGGTGTTGGCACGAGTTAACGGATGTTGAAAAAAAAACCGAGAATTATAAAGCCCAAAAAGAAAAATTAGTAATGAATACCGGCCATTTAAACCAGGAATTAGCCAACAATATTGAAAATCTTGTGCAAAAACTCTCCGCTAAAATAAATAATGTGAAACACTTGATAATCGAAAAGAGAATCCTGATGCATTTCATCAAAAGCGACACCCACCCTATCATCGCCAGTATATTAAAATTATTGAAACTTGAGACTTCCGGCGATATCGAAGGTATTATCGCATCGGTCAGTGCAAATGAAATCGAAGAGATGACGATTCACAAAGTGCTTAGCGATACGCATTACATCATCCAGCAAGTAAGTTCCGACCGGATAGTTTGCACCCACCAGGCGCTGTTTAAAGAAATCAAGCGCTTTGCGGAGGCCGTGGCGCCGGTCAGTGACGTAGAACTTAAATTCATGCTGCATTTACCCATTATTCCTTTGATACTGGAAAACAAAGAGGCGTTTGAATCGGAAGTTGTGGATTTCAGCAAGGACCTGGAAGAAATCACGGGGGATTGGCTCATGCTTTTGGAAAACGTCCGCAGAAACGACCCGGTAAATGATTCTCAGGGAAACTGATTTCTTAAAATCACCAGGACAGATATGAATACAGTTAAGAAGAAAACAGCGGAAGAGAAAGAGTATCTCAAAAACGCCGCCGGTCATGCCTTTGACCTGGGCAATTTTGCGGAAGCCGCGGATTTGTATTTCCAGGCGGAGGAGTTCGGGAAGGCAGCGGAACTATTCGAGTGGGCCAAAGAATATGAAAAAGCAGCGCTTTGTTATTTTAAGAACCAGGAATATAACGCCTCCGGCGATAACTACTTGAAAGTCTCACAGTATGAAAAAGCAGCTAAAATATACACCCTGGGTAGAGAATTTAAAAAAGCGGCCGGCGTCTTTCTAAAGTTACGCAATTACCCGGAGGCCGGGAAACTGTATGAACGGGCCGGGGCTTATTTTAACGCGGGAGAAGCATTCTTTTTAGCCCACCAGGAAGAAAGGGCCCTGGAAAACCTGGAAAAGGCAAATGAAACGAATCCCGGGTATTTAAAAAACCTCGGGAGAATGTCCGAGCTTTTTTTGCAAATGGGCCAACCGCAAGCAGTCATCGACCGGGTAGAGCCGTTAACCTGGGACAAACAGCTAGATGAAGCGAATGTCGATTGGTTTGATATCCTGGGAAAAGCCTACACGCATATCGGGAAATATCAAAAAGCGAAAGATGTTTATCTCAAGATTTTAGAGTTCGATCCTTTTTCCCCGGGGATACAACAGGAACTAATGAAGATTTCGGAATTAGGAGACGAACTCCTGGAAATGCATAACAGAGAAAGATACCATAAAATGGAAGAAGTTGGCCGGGGCGCCATGGGAGTCGTTTACAAGGCGGAAGACCTGGAATTAAAACGCGTGGTGGCCCTTAAGATACTGGATAAAAGCGTTATCAAAGGTCACAGGGATATCATTAATCTCTTCCTCTCGGAGGCTGAAAAAGTCGCGCAATTAAAGCATCCTAATATTGTAACGGTCTTCGATAGGGGGAAAATCGCTGATGATTACTTTATCTCCATGGAATTTATCGAAGGTATCACCCTCATGGAGCTTATCCGGGAACAACATCCCATCCCCCTGGAGGGAATCCTGGTTATCTCAAAAAAATTGTTTACTGCGCTGTCTCATGCACATCAAAAAGGGATCATTCACCGGGATATCAAACCCGGGAATATAATGATAAATTATGAAAACGAGGTAAAGGTATTGGACTTTAGCATTGCCGTACTGAGAGACGATTTAATAAAGGAAAATAGCGAGATGGTTTTAGGTACTCCCCGTTACATGTCCCCGGAGCAGTTTGAGAATGCGGTAACAGATCATCGGACCGATATTTATTCCGCGGGTGTTACCCTATTTCACCTGGTCACGGGGAACCCCCCTTTCGATGGCGCCTCACTTACTGAAATTCGGGGAAAACACCTGGACGCCCCCATCCCCCCGATTAAAGAGTTAAGACCGGATACGCCGGCAAAGCTCATCCGGATCATTGAAACCTGCATGGCGAAGAGGCAGGAGGATCGATTTCCCCAGGCAAGTATTGTTCTTAGCGAACTAAACAAGATAAGCGGGGCGAATGAGGGGATTATCATAAATGGGGGGGATAAATTAAACGTTTTTACCGATAAAGAGCGGACAGCGGCGATAACAAGGTAAAAAATTATAATTTATCATTTATAATTAAGATTTACTTCTTAATTTCCACCAGTCGTTTGGCGCTGTCCAGGGTATTTTGCAGCAGCATGGCAATGGTCATGGGGCCGACGCCGCCGGGCACGGGGGTGATGGCCGAGGCGATTTCTTTTACTTCATCGAAAGCCACGTCGCCGGTGAGGCGGTACCCTTTTTCACTGGAGGGATCGTCCACTGAATTCATGCCCACATCGATAACTACCGCGCCCGGTTTGACCCAATCGCCCCGCACCATTTCCACACGTCCCACGGCAGCCACCAGGATGTCTGCTTCGCGCACGACAGCAGGTAAATCTTTGGTGCGGGAATGACAGATAGTAACAGTGGCGTTGCGATGTAATAGCAGCATGGCCACGGGGAGTCCCACGATATTGCTCCTGCCCAGGACCACGGCCCGTTTGCCTTCGATTTCGACGCCGGTCCGGTTCAGCAGTTCGATACAGCCTTTGGGTGTACAAGGAACAAACAACGGCTCGCGCCGTTTCATGGACAGGCGGCCGATATTAATGGGGTGCAAGCCGTCTACATCTTTTTCCAGGCTGATGGCCCCCAGGATATCTTCTTCGTCGATGTGTCCCGGCAGCGGCAATTGCACCAGGATGCCGTGCACTTCCGGGTTGGCGTTTAGTTCACGAACCACCTTGAGTAATTCTTCGGAACCGATATCTCCCGGCAGGTCATGTCCGAAAGAGGTCATGCCCACTTTGGCGCAGGCTTTTTTCTTCATTTTTACATAGGTCTGAGAGTCTTTGCGGGCGCCCACCAGTACGGTGGCCAGGCCGGGGACTTTGCCGGTCCTTTCTTTCATTGCCTCTACTTCTAATTTTATCTCGTTATGGATGGCGGCGGCGATTTGATTGCCGTCGATCAGTTGCGCTTTCATCGGTATCTCCTTTGTAGTCTAAAAAAGCAGCCGCGAAGAACGCGAAGACACGCGAAGAAAAACAATTCGTGTAAATTCGTGTAATTCGTGGGCATTTTTTTTTAAATAAATCCCACTTCCTTACAGTGGGCGATCATCTTATCGATATGGGTTTTCGTCGCTTCCGGCCATTGGAAACCCAGTTTGTTCAAGAGCAATATGGTCCTGTCCATCTTAGGCGCTGTTACTGTCGCCGGTTTTCCTTCCCAGATCCATGAATAAAGTTTTACGCGCTCTATAATTTTTTCATATTCGCTATTGCCTTCATACCGGGTGAAAAAGTCCCGGGGATCCCCGGGTTTTACTTCCGGTAGTTTGACGCCGGTTTCTTTTAATAAAATCTCCATATCCTCCCATGACAGGAAGTGGGGGTTGCAGATGTGATAGGTTTCATTCTTCAATTGCTTTTGCGTCAACAGGAGCGCGATCGCCCTGGCGGCAAGGTTGACAAAAGAGAGGTCGAATTCCAATTTCTTCATTTTATCGGTCCAAAAGCCTATTTTGATAAAGGCATTCAGCATGGAATAAAAGAAATTTCCCTCGATATTTTCCTGGAATCGACCGGTTTCAGAATGGAAGGTCATATTGCCCGCCCTGTAAATGGATGTATAAATTCCTTTTTCCCTGTAAGCCAGCACCCGTTTTTCGGATTCGAGTTTACTTTTAACATAGACATTTTCGGATTCCTGGCCTTCATCATGGCAATATTCCGTAAAGAGCAGGTAATCTTTGCCCGGGATGTCCCCGGCGCCGGTGTCCATGGTGGAAATAAAGTGGAATGTTTTTTTCTTCCCGGTTAAAGCAAACTCCAGTAACTGTTCGGTGGCTTCGACGTTGTCTTTGTAGAACTCTTCATAATCCCCGTAGTGTTTAACGTTGGCGGCCGAGTGAACGATAGTATCTACTATCGCGGACAATTCTTCATACTGCGGCCCGGGTAGGCCAAGTTGTTTTTCTCGCAGGTTACTATTAAGGATGACCAGCCTGTGTTTTTGTGTGTTATAGAATTCAGCGCCGAAATAAAAGGTCATCTTTTTCTTTAACCGTTCTTCCGCTTCCTCCCGGGATTTTCCCCTGATGGGAAGATACAATGCGGCGTCGCTGAGTTGGAGCAGTTGGTGGGTGAGGTAAGCGCCCAGGTAGCCGGCAGCGCCGGTAATCAATATATGTTTATAGACGTTTTTCTCGGCAAGGGCCGGCCATTTTTCTTGGTTTACCTGCTGCAGGTAATTTTCATAGTCTCGCCGGATATCGCCGGCAATAAGCGATTCATCGCGGGTAATGGGTTTCGTTTCGGGGGTTTCAATGCCCTTATCGATATGAAGCGCCAGTTTGCGGATGGTGGGATGCGCATAGAAATCGTTAACATTTATTTTCATCTGTCGTCGTTGCAGTCTCCCGGAGATGATTATCGTTTTAATGGAGTCGCCGCCGATTTCGAAGAAATTGTCATGGATGCTTACTTTTTTGTTCAAAACTTCTGCCCAGACGTCAGCCAGTGTTTTCTCGGTTTCATTGGTAGGGGGGGTATATTCCCGGCGTATCGTCGTTTCGGGGTCCGGCAGCGCTTTCCTGTCTAGTTTACCATTGGGGGTTAAAGGGAATTGGTCGATTTGCATGAAGTAGGACGGGACCATATAGGAAGGCATGCTTTTGGAAAGGTTATCTCTTATTGAAGGTATAGCGATTGTTTCCTTTGCCGTGAAAAAGGCGCAGAGGACTTTTTCTCCGCTGTTGTCGTCTTTTGTCAGGACGACGGCTTCTTTAATGTTTTCAAGGCGAAGGAGTTGGCTTTCGATTTCGCCCAGTTCGATGCGGAATCCCCTGATTTTGACCTGGAAGTCGATGCGGCCCAGGAATTCGATATTGCCGCCGGGCTGCCACCGGGCTAAATCGCCGGTGCGATATAACTTTGAATGATGAATGCTGAATGATGAATGATGAAAATCCGCCCGAAGGGCGCCGCTTTTATCATGGTCATCCTTATAATCCCATAAATCCCGGTCAAATTTTTCAAAGGTTAATTCCGGGTTATTTAAATAGCCCCGGGCCAGCCCATCGCCGCCGATACACAGCTCACCCGGAACGCCCACCGACTGTAAATGATTATTTTTAGCTAATATATAAATTTGATTATTAGCGATCGGCTTTCCTATGGGAATGTTATCACTGGATTCCGTTACCGGATAAGTAGTGGCGCATACGGTATTCTCGGTGGGACCGTAACAGTTATATAATCGATAATTCCTTTTTACAAAATTTTTTAACTTATCTCCGCCTACCTGTAAAATGCGTAGCGACCTGTTAAAAGTTGTCATAAATTGCGCTGCTATTTGTGAGGGCATCCAACCGAGGGTAATGCCATTATCTTCATAAAAACGATTTAGCGCATGAATATCCAGTTTTATTTCTTCCGGTACAATGTAAATAGCTGCGCCAATAGCCAGGGAGGGGAAGATTTCGCAGACCGATACGTCAAATCCGAAATTGATGTATTTAGCGGCTCTGTCTTTAGCCGTCACTTCAAAATACTTATTATGCCAGGAGCATAAATTAACCAGGCTGCGATGTTCCACCATGACGCCTTTGGGTTTCCCTGTGGACCCGGAGGTATAGATGATGTAAGCCATATCCCTGGATGTATTTACCTGTTCCTGGTTTCCTACCTCAATATTGTATGAATCGGCATTCTCGACAATAATTATTTCAACTTCACATGTTATTTTTTTCGACAGGTCGTCACTTGTAAGTAATAACCTCGTTCCACTTTCCTTTAAAATATATTTTACTCTATCCTCAGGAACGTTATGGTCTAACGGCAAAAATGCTCCACCCGCCTTTAATATAGCCAACAGTCCGATGATCATCTCTTGCGATGGTTTCACCATAATGGCTGCCGGGAAATTCGGCTCAACTCCTTTAGCCCTTAAAGTCCTTGCCAATTGATTGGCTTTTTTGTTCAACTCGCTGTAATTTAATTGTTTGCCGTTGAATACTAAAGCAATATTGTTGGGTGTTTTTACTACTTGAGCCTCGAATAACTGGAGGATGGTTTTATCGGAGGGATAGTCATTTTTTGTATCGTTAAATTCGCACAGCACTTTCTCTTTCTCTGTTTCGGAAAGTATATCGATATCTCTTAAAATGATATTGGGGGTGTCAACCACCTGGGAAATGGTTTTTTCAAAATGTCGTGAAATATTCTCAATGATATCCCTGTCATATACCAGCGCATTGTAACTGAAATGGACATGCAATCCCTCCCAGGGAAGTACGATGATGTTAAAATCATAATTGGTTTGCTCAAATGCTTTGATGTCAACGGCGACTAATCCCTCTTCCGCTTCTGTCTCCGCCTCCCGAAGGTAATTTTCGAATACGATGATGTGATCGATTAAATCCCCTTTTAATTCCGATCGCGACTGCACTTCTGCAATGGGTAGATATTCATAGTTTTTGACCCCCAGGGAGTCCACCTGCAATTTTTCCAGTAACAGTGCAAAATCCTGCTTTTCTAAATTTTTAACCCTTATGGGCGTCATATTGATAAACAGACCCACCATGCGCTCAACCCCGGTTATTTCTTCCGTACGGCCCGACACAATGGACCCAAAAACCACGTCATCCCTGTTATTGTACTTTTGCAGTAAGACGCCCCAGACGGCTTGAAAAAAGGTATTGACGGTTGCCTGGTATTGACCGGCCAACCGGTTCATCCCGGCCATTAACTCATCGGCAATAGTGAAATGATATTCTGCCTTTTGATAACCATCCCCTTTCACTGCCCTTCCCATCCGGGGCAACCCGGCCGGCTCTTCATAACCCTCCAGGTATTGTTCCCAGAATCGCAGCCCTTCCTCTTTATCCTGCTTCTCCAGCCAACGAATATATTCCACGTAAGGCGGCGGCGTCGGCTCCGGAGTGGCGGCGGCGGTAACGGGTTCGCCTTTTTCCAATAAACGGTAGACCCGGGTCAATTCCCGGCGGATAATGCCGAGGCACCAGCCATCCATTAATGTATGATGAAACGTCCACATTAAAACATGGGCCTGATCGCCTGTTTTAAGCAGGGAAAACCGGGTAAGATGATCTTTGAAAAGGTCGAAACCGCGCTCCCGGTCTTTTTCCCTGGCCCCCTCCAGGTACTTTTCCCGGTCCGCTTCATTTAAGCGGGAGATATCTTCATAATGTAAATGTGTTTTCCTTTCTTTTAAAACAATCTGCAGGGGTTCCACCAATCCTTCACATGCAAAAATGGTTCTCAAAACATCATACCGGGCCACGATGGCGTTCAAGGCTTCTTCGAATAATAAAGGTTGGATGTCGCCGCGGAAAGAGATTTCTGTTTGTTCAAAATAGGCCGGCGATTGTTTATCCTTTAACCAATGAAACAACATCCCGCTTTGCATGGGGCTTAAGGGATATATTAATTGTATTTCCATATCTTTCCCGATATGGTTTTGAATATCCCCGGTTATTCGTTCCAGGTCAACGATGGATATTTTATGACACCCCAGGTCGCTGGGCGTCGCTTCCTTTTGCTTCCTGGCCAGGCAGTGATCGATTACTTTTTCCAGGTTAGTTTGGAGCAGCCGGGCGAATTTTTCAATGGTCGCTTGTTTATATTCGTAACGGTTATAGTAGATATCGAGACGCAGCTGGCCGTCCCTGGTTACTCCCTCGATATCGATTTTCTGGCTTACCGGGTAAGCGGGTGATATATTGTCTCCCGTACAGGAGGAGGAAATTTCCGACGCCCGGTCGATAATGCCGTAATTGTCGCCTTTGAATTCGCCCAGGTAATTGAAGAGAATTTCCGGCGCTTGCATCGGCTGGCTGAGTTTCTTTTTATCCAGTGGGGTGATGTATTGCAGGACGCCGTAACCAATGCCTTTTTTGGGGACCCGCCGTAGGGTTTCTTTTGTATTTTTTACAGCGAAGGATATATCGTCTGCTTTCTGCATGTCCAGGATCACAGGGTACTGGGTAGTGAACCAGCCGACAGTCCGGCTGATATTCACATCGGCGCTGATCTGTTCCCTGCCGTGTCCTTCCAGGTTAACCGGGATTTTCCCCAGGCCGGCCCATTGTTTGACTGTCAGACCCAGCGCCGCCAGTAATATATCGTTGATTTCGGTATTATAGGCCCAATTGATTTTGGTTAGAAGTTGGTGAGTTTTTTCTTCGCCCAGCAGCATGGGAACCATCTCATTATTTTCAAATGTTCGTTGGTCTACCCGGATTTCATGGTCCACCGGCAGGCGTTTTACCTCTGTCTCCTGGACAACCTGCCAATAGGGTATTTCTTTTAAAAGTAATTTGCTTCCGGCATATTCGTTCAATTTCCGAGCCCAGTATTGAAAAGAATCGGTTTTATCCGGGAATTTTATTTCCTCGCCTTTTTCCGCCTGTGCATACCCGGTTTCAAAGTCTTCCAGGAGAATCCGCCAGGAAACGCTGTCGATCACCAGGTGATGAATCACAACCAATAAATGGTCCCCGCGTAAGCCTTTAAAAAGCGCTAATTTCACCAGCGGTCCGTTTTGTAAATCAATGGAACGCTGCACCCGGTTGGCTTCTTCTTTGAACTCAGCCAATGCAGATTCAGTTCCTATGGATTTTAGCGATATTAATTCCAAATCGAACAATTTCCCGCCGCTCCCCCTGTTTTCCTGGATGACCGCGTTATTTTCAATTTTATACACCATTCGTAAGGCGTCGTGATGGGATACGATTGTGGTAAATACTTTCTTTATATAATCTTCATTAAATCCTTTGTCCCTTGACAGGAGAATGGATTGGTTAAAATGGCCCCTTTCGGGTATAGGCTGTTCAAAGAACCATTCCTGTATCGGGGTCAAAGGTACATTTCCCGCGACTATCCCCTGGTGGATGGAATGTTCTATCTTTTTTATATTTTTGGCCAACCCCCGGATCGTGGGGTATAGGAAAAAGTCATGGACATTTACGGTTAAACCCCATTTGAACAACTTCGAAGAGATCAGAATGGTTTTAATGGAGTCGCCGCCGATTTCGAAGAAATTGTCATGGACGCCGATTTTTTCAAAACCCAGGACTTCCGCCCATGTTTGGGCCAGTATCTCTTCGACTTCATCGGTTGGGGCTTCATATGCGGCGGCGGCAACGGCTTCGGGGGCGGGCAGCGCCCGGACGTCGATTTTCCCATTGGGGGTTAAGGGGATTTCCTCCAGTTGAATAAAAAATGACGGGATCATATAGTCGGGCAAATTTTTTAAAAGTGCGGCCTTAATTGCCTCAATATTAGGGGTCCCGATGGGAACAATATAGGCGCAGAGGTATTTTTGACCGGCGACATCTTCCCGGGCAATGACTACTGCCTCTTTTACTTTCTCACATTGCAGCAGTTGATTTTCGATTTCTCCCAATTCGATGCGAAAGCCCCTGATCTTTACCTGGGAATCGATGCGGCCCAGGAATTCGATGTTGCCGTCATCCAGCCATCGGGCCAGGTCGCAAGTGCGATATAAAATCGAATGATGAATGATGAATGATGAATGATGAAAATCCGCCCGAAGGGCGCCGCTTCCATTTTTAATTTTTAATTTATAATTTATAATTTTGAATTTTTCAAAGGTTAATTCCGGGTTGTTTAAATAGCCCCGGGCAAGGCTGTCGCCAGCGATGCAGAGTTCCCCGGGAACGCCCACCGGCTGCACATAATCATTTTTATCTACGATATAGATTTGATTATTGGCGATGGGCTTACCGATGGGAATATTATCGCTGAATCCCGTTACCGGGTAAGCGGCGGCGCATACGGTATTCTCCGTGGGACCGTAACAATTAACTAATCGATAATCCCTTTTTATAAACGTCCTTAACTTATCGCCGCCCACTTGTAAAGTACGCAGTGAGTTATTGGGGAAGGACATAAATTGTTCCGCCACCTGGGTGGGTAAAAAGCCGATGGTAATTCCCTTATCCTCATAAAAACGGTTTAACGCCCGGACATCCAGTTTTATTTCTTCCGGTACAATGTAAAGGGACGCGCCGATAATCATGTAGGGAAAGATTTCCCATACGGAGGCGTCGAACCCGAACCCGGCATATTTGCTGGCCCGGTCGTTGGCAGTCACATTGAAATATCGGTTGTGCCAGCAGCATAAATTGACCAGGCCGCGATGTTCCACCATGACGCCTTTGGGCTTTCCCGTGGAACCGGAGGTATATATTACGTATGCGCTGTCGCAGGGGGTGATTACGGGCCCCGTGTCCCACTTGCCGGCGTTGTATAATCCTTCATCATCCAGGTAAATATGGGCGCCTTTAAATGTCACCCCCTGCGCCAGGGGGGGGCGGGTGAGTAAAAATCGGGCGCTGCTTTCCAGCAGCATATAGTTTATCCTATCGATGGGGGTCCCGTCTTTCATGGGCAAAAAGGCGCCCCCTGCTTTTAAAATCGCCATCAGACCGATGATCATTTCCTGGGACGGTTCCACCATAATGGCGGCAATATCTCCCGGGTTGAACCCTTCGTCCCTTAATCTCCACGATATTTGACCGGCCTTTTTATTCAACTCCCGGTAGGTAATCGCCATGGGAATATTATTGTTTGTGTCCGTCCGGAACAGTGTTCGCCCGCGGCCAACAACAGCAATATGATCCGGCGTCTTTTCTACCTGTTCTTCATACAATGAATGAATGACCGTGACTTTTGGGTAATCGCATGCCTGTTTATTGAATTCGAATAATATTTTGTTTTTTTCTTCCTTCGGGATCATTTCGATTTCGGCAATTTTCTGCTCGACATTGCTGCAAATAGAAACCAGTAATCTCTTATAATACCCCAGGAACCGCTCAACGGTTTCTTTGTTAAAGAGCTGGGAATTGTACTCCAATTTCAAGAGCAAACCCTCGTGGCTTTCCACGGCTATCAATGCCAGTTCGAATTTCGCTTTTTTTACTTTAAAATCATAGGGATTGGCTTTGTTCAGCATGAGGGTTTCAAGTAGAAATTCCTTATGGTCGGATTCGTTTTCCAATTCAAAGGCCGAATCGAATAAGGGGTTCCTGCCTGCGTCCTGCCTGGGCCCCACTTTGCCCACCAGTTGGTCGAACTGGTAATCCTGGTTGTCAAACGCGGCCAGGGTTTTTTCTTTTAATTCCGCCAGGAATTCCCTAAAGGTTTTGCGCCCCGTGGGAAAATTTCGCAGCGCCAGGGTGTTTACGAACATGCCGATGATCTTTTGCAGATCCGCGTGTCCCCGGCCCGCGGTTACGGTCCCGACAATGATCTCTTCCTGGCCGCTGAGTTTGGCCAATAATATATCGTATACGGCCAGCAATACCATGAAAAGGGTGGCCCCATTGATTTGCGCGGCCCGGTATATGTTTTGTACTCTTTCGGTATTTAATTCCGAGGTTAAGGTATCGCCGTCAAAGGTCATTTTAGCCGGCCTGGGAAAATCCAGGGGCAAATTCAACCGGGGTATTTCCCCGGAGAATTCTCGCAGCCAGAAAGCCTCCTGCTTTTCTATCTCCTTTATTTGTTCATCCTGGCGGCTCCATTCCGCGAAATCCTTGTATTGAATGGTAATGGGGGCTAGTTTTTCCCCATTATACAATTTCCGGAGTTCTTCCAACATAATCACCAGGGATAAGCCATCAAAGACGATATGGTGAATATCCACCATCAGGACCTGGTGGGTTTCCATTATTTTGATAAGCCCCACACGTATTAATGGGGGTTTGGATAGATCGAAGGGTTGAACAAACTGTTCTACCACATCCTGGAAAGGTAAGCCCGTTACCCGTGTCCATTCTTTTCCTTCCTCGGGGGAAGAGATCATGCCGTCTTCGGCGCTTTCATAATACTCTATTTTAAATTCGTCCTCCACCTCTGAGTAATTATGGATTTTTTGAACCGCCTCGCCTTCCACCTGGTGGAAAGAGGTGCGTAAACTTTCATGCCGTTGGATCAATTTTTTAAAAGCCTGTTCGAGTTTTTCTTTATCGGTTAATTGGTAATAGACTTCCATTAATTGTTCATTGTACAGGGTGCTGTTTTTGTCCAGTTGGGTCATGAAGTACATGCGTTTTTGGGCGGAGGAGAGGCGGTAATATTCTTTTGCCGGCGCCGGCCGGATGGCGGCAAAGCGGACTTTTTCCGCATTTTTTATATAATCCGCTTGTTTGCCAATGGTGGGGCGCTCGAAGACCTGGCGTATCAATAATTTTACGTTAAAAGTTTTATGTATGGCCGCGGCCAGCACCGCGGCTTTTAAGGAATGGCCGCCCAGTTTGAAGAAATCGTCGTCGACGCCGATCAGGGTTTCATTTATATGGAGTACGTTGGCCCAGTTCTCAACCAATTTTTTCTCGGTATTATCCCGGGGCGCGATATAATCCCGGCTTCTCTGGATGGTCCTGGGATCCGGTAATTTTTTGCGGTCGATTTTGCCGTTGATATTCAAAGGGATTTTCTCTACCTGGACAAAATAAGAGGGTATCATGTATTCAGGCAGCAGTTTAGCCAGTTTCTCCCGGATGCCCGTGATATCCAGTTCTACTGCCGCCGTCAGGTAAGCGCACAGGTATTTTTCGCCGGCCGCGTCTTTCAGATCGACGACCACTGCTTCTTTGATTTGATCGATTTTTAGCAGGCGGTTTTCGATTTCTCCCAACTCGATCCGGAACCCCCTTATTTTAACCTGTTGGTCGATCCTGCCCAGGAATTCGATGTTGCCGTCAGGCAGCCACCGGGCCAGGTCGCCGGTACGATATAACTTTGAATGATGAATGATGAATGATGAATGATGAGCTTCTCCATCGCCAAAGGCGTTTAAATTAGCCCGAAGGGCCCCGCCTTTATCATGGTCATCTTTATAATCCCATAAATCCCGGTCAAATTTTTCCGCGGTTAATTCCGGGTCATTCAAGTAGCCCCGGGCCACGCCGTCGCCGCCCACCACCAACTCGCCCGGTACACCCAGGGGCAGCAGGCGCAGGTTTTCATCCATGATATAGCAGGTGGAATTGGCAATGGGTATACCGATGGGTATATTCTCTTCATAATCTTTATCGATGGAGTGACTGGTAGAAATGGTACTATTTTCCGTGGGGCCATAACAATTTACTATTTTTACTCGTGGGCATGCTCTCCTTACCTGGTTGATATGGGCCGGGGATAATGCCTCGCCCCCTGTCAGAAGGTAATCGAGGCCGGCAAAAATACTGCTGTCTACGTCCGCCATCTGGTTTACCAGGGATGTAGTCATCAATATCGTATCAATATCGTATTTTCGTAATGTCCATTTTAAATTTTCCGGGACTAATATATCATCGTTATGGGCAAGGCACAATGTAAGGCCATTCAATAAGCTGCCCCATATTTCAAAGGTGGAAGCGTCGAATTCCAGTGCGCCTGTTTGCAGTATTCTCTCTCTTTTATTAAATGCTAAATAATCGGTATTCTTTACCAGCCGCACAACACCCCTATGCTCGACAATGACCCCTTTGGGTTTACCCGTAGAACCCGAAGTGTAGATAATATAGGCGCTGTCATAGTACCGGCTGTTCCTTTCAAAGGGCTCTCCCTGGTTATAAATATCCGGGGACTTAAGGGACAATACTTCCGTTATATGTACATAGTCGAAGGATACCTGAGCGCCGGTAAACAGTACCCGTATATTCGCATTTTTCAGGATATACTCTTTCCTATCGGGCGGATACTCAAGGTTGATGGGCAGGTAAGCACCCCCTGCTTGCAAAATGCCCAAAAGGCAGACAACCATTTCCAGGGAACGCGACGCCATGATGCCCACGGGTTCATCCCGGCCAATCCCTTTTGTTTGCAGGAACGCGGCAACCCGGTTGGCTCTTCGGTCCAGTTCTCGATAGGAAAGATAGGACTCCTGGTAAATGACGGCCGTACTATCCGGCCCCTTCTCCACCTGTTCGGCAAAGACATCGGGGATGGTTTTATCGCGCGGATACCCTGTTTGGGTGCTGTTGAAATCGATTAACAATTGTTGTTTTTCTTCTGCTGAAAGGATATCGATTTCAGCCAATGGAATATCCATATCGGTAAGGCATGCCCGCAGCAGGTTGGCCAGGTGGCGAAAGATTTGTTTAATGGTGGATTTCTCATATACCACCGCATTATATTCGATGGTTCCTTCAAGATATCCTGCTGCTGCCAGGAAAGAAAATTTCATATTGGTATTAATATCTTGAAGATAGTTGTTAACATGAACGTTTTCCAGCGAAACAGTTACATCGAACAAGGGGAATTCGTCGTCGGAAGAGAGCAGGTTCAATTGCCAGAGTAATGCCGATATGGGGTAATCTTCATGCGCATAGGCTTCGTCGATGACCTGCCCCACCTGGAGGAAAAACTCGTTAAAGGTCGCGTTTTTAGCGCTGGAGATTTTTAGGGCCAGCGCTGTATTGAAGGGTTCAACCGCTTGCCTGCGTACCGGCCCGCCCAGGATAACATCCCCATACCCACCGCCGGTATATTTATAAAGCAGCAGGGCCACCCCGGATACCAGGAGTTTGTACAATTGGAGGTTTGAGCCCCGGCAAAATTTAAGCAGCCCGGGATAAACTCCTCCCGAGAATGGACTTGTTTCACTTTCGACCCGGCGTTCATCCATTACCGGCGCTTTATGGTCAAAAGGGAAACTTTTTTTTTCAATGCTCCCGGCTAATTTTTTAAGCCAGTAATCTTCATGTGACATGGTGTTTGTCGATTTATATTTTTTTTTTCGCGTTCCTTCGCGTTCTTAGCGGCTAAAATTAACTATACCTCCCGCGGCTTAAAATTTCCAACCCAGGGTTAAGAGAAAGGATATGCCGCGTCCGACAGTGCCTTTTCGGGCGAAGAGGTAGTTATTGGAGGTGGTGGGATAATAAATTTTTTGATCCAGCAAGTTGGAACCCCGCAGGTCTAAATACAATCCCGTCTTAAATAGTTTCTTTATTCTCAAATTGGCGCCCAGCAGGAAATAGCCGTCCACTTTTCGGCCCAGACGCTTCGGCGTCGGGTTCCCCTGGGAATCTGTCATTGTAACATCGTAATAGGATCCCATGGGGCCAACATAATTCCCGGTTAGGGCCAGCGATATATTTTTTTGAATGAGACAGGCGGCTTTGAAGTACCCCAGGAAATGGGGGGAATAGCCCGGGGGATTCTCAACTTCAACCTCAACCTTAGTCTTTGGATCAGTCCGTTTATCCTCTTTGGTATCCTGGTAGGTGGCGCTGAATTCGAAGGAAAATTGCTCCATGGGCCTGGCTTGAAGAGTTAACTCAACGCCGGTGGTGTCCATTTTTCCCACATTGGCGTAATAAGATTTAAGAATGTCATCGCTAACGTACTGGGTTCTATAGATCAAGCGGTCCAGCATGTTCCTGAAAACGCTGGCGCTCACCGACCATTCCGGGGAATATTGGCCCACGTAATTTAACTCCAGGGTACGGATGTTTTCCGGTTCAGGATTGGGACGAGGATCGGGGGGGAAATAGACATCCTCGGCCATCTGGAAAAACGAGGGCTGGTTAATGGCTTTTCCATATAGCAGCTTGAGAACATTCCGACCGTCGAAATTATAAATCAGCGCCAAACGCGGGATAAATTCCGCCCGGGTATAGGAATAATCGGTGTAAACCACGGAATAATCGGATGTTTCGATGTGACCTTTTTTAAGCTGCATCGTATAAGCCGGGATTTGTTCCAGCCGGAGGCCAGCAACGATCCTTAATCGCTGCGAGAGGCTGTAATTCCACTGAGTAAATAAGGACTGGGTCACCACGGATTCCCCTTTGGCCAGGGAAACGGCCCAGAGAGTAGCGCCGATGGCAGGCGCTGTGACTTCGTTCTTGATTTCCAGAATTTTACGGTAATTCAAACCGGATGTGATTTCTAACTTGGAAGAAGGAGAGAGAAACAGGTTCACTTCAGCGTTATAGGCGCGGGACTCATCGTTCTGGATGCCCAAAAAATTTGGAAACAAGAACTTATAATCGTACACCGCCCTGTTCACGAAATACCCAAACCGGGCGTCTATTTTTACTTTGTTAGAAAATTCTTTTTGATACCCGAAAGCGATTCTCACAACCCTGGTATGTTGTGTTGTACCGTCGTCAATAGAAGGTAAGCCAACAATGATTTTTTTATCAGCTTCTGTAAAGCTGGAATCGAAGGAAAAGCCGTCGAATTGACCCGAAAAATTAAAATATTTTTCAGAATTTTGCAATTGGCCGTTGGTTCGGCCGCCGTCCGGTACATTAAAACCGGCCAGGGTGTCCGCATCCCCGATATCCGTATACGGGACATCCAGCCCGTCGGTATGGAAATAAGAGGCGTTAAGGGAATATTTGAAACCTCTTTCTTTCCCGGACAGCCGGGTGAAGAGTTTATGGGTATTTTCCGAACCCACGGAGGCGGATACCAGGGTGAGGGGTTTGTAGGATTCCACGACATTGGTTTTAATATTGATAACGCCGAAAAAAGCGCCGGTGCCGTATATCACGGACATGGGCCCGCGTACCACCTCGATCCTATCGATGGCTTCCACCGGCAGGTTGATATGCTGCAGCCAATTACCGGAACTTAGTCCGTCGGTTTGGGCGACGCCGTTGACAAGAATAATAATATTCCGCTGGGGGATAACTGTCCAGAAACCGCGGACGCCAAAATTTTGCGTTAAATAATCGTCGGTCTGGTATAAGCCGGGGATATTTTCCAGGACTTCCGCCAGCGTCTGGTACCCGTACTTTTCAATATCCGCCCGCGTCACGATAACAACGCTGGCCGGGATATCGATGACTTTTTCCGGCTTTTTACTGGCGGTGGTAATTTCCACTTTCAGCAAATCTTCCAACGACATGTCCATGACATCCACCACTTGCTTTTCCTGGGCAAAAAGAGCAAGCGGCCTGCCCGGCGCAAATAATAAGAACAAGACCGGCAGCACAAAACCCATAACCCGGATAATCGACTTTTTCGTCATCTTAAAACCTCCTAATGGCTTTTTCGATTCCCTTTATTATGATAAAAAAAAAAAAAAAAATACAAGTATTTTTTTATTTTTTATTTATCCGGGTTTGAATGGGTGAGAAAAATCCCGGGCAAGCCCGGCCTTTTGGTTAAGACCTGGCGCTTGCCCGGGGTTGGCGCTAATATCTGACTGTTGTTAAAGAATCTTCCCGGCCTCCTGGGGCTGAGTCCGGCGCTGTTGTTCCAGTTTCCCCGGCGACGCTTTCGCTGCCGTAAAACCGGGATCGAAAAGAATGTTGTATACGTCATGGCGCATGATTTCCTGGTCTTCGAAGGAATCGTTGGGGGCGTTGGTATTGTGCAGCAAGATAAGGGTGACCTTCTCATCCACCAACCGTGAAATAAGACTGTGATAACCCAGGGTAGAACCCCAATGCCAGATTTGTTTGTGGGGCTGCCCGGCGATATCCAGTGTATCGATAAACCAGCCGTAACCGTAATCGCCAAGGCCCGGGGTGAATATCTTGTTCAAGGTTTCAAAAGATACCAGGCGGTCCGTATACAATGCCTGGTCCCATTTGTACATATCCTCTACCGTGGAAAAAACTCCGCCGGCCGAATACGCCACACTGGCGTGCAGCAGAGGGGCTGCACAAGGCGGGTCCGTCAGCACATCGTTATACCCCACGGCCTGCCGGGGCAGATCGAGAACCATGGGATCATAGGTTGTATCCTTCATATGCAGCGGTTTAAGGATATTTTTTTCGATAAAACCCCCGTAAGTCATGCCGGATACTTGTTCAATGATGATTCCCAGTACGACAAAAGCGGAATTGCAGTAGGACCACTGCGCACCGGGTGCGAAATAAGGGGACCGGTCGATGAAATAATCCAGCAATTGATCCGGGGTATGATATAGGGCCAGTTTTTCCAGTCCGTTTTCCCAGATGGTCGATGTGGGGTCGTTGATGTACTCGAACATCCCGGAGGTGTGGTTCATCAGTTGATGGATGGTAATAATATCGCCGTTGGTAAACCCGGGGATATACTTATCTAGCGTATCCTCGACGCTCAAAAGCCCCCTCTCTTCCAGCATCATGATAGACATCACCGTGAAGGCCTTACTCATGGAACCGATGCCATAGACGGTCTTGGGTTTGTTTTTTTCACCGGCGTCATAATCGGCCAGGCCAAAGCCATCCTTTAACAGGACATGCCCTTCCCGGGCGACGATTACCGCGCCGCTGAATATCCTGTCGGCGGCCAATTGCTCAAAATAAGCATGCAGCTTTTGTTTGACATGCCCATATTGATTGCCCTGGACTTCCGCGGCCCGGGCAGCGATGGAAAACGTGAAAATCACAACCATTAATAGAATGGTTACTGTTTTTGAAGTTAATTTTTTCATTTTATTCTCCTTTTTTAATTTATTTAGTTTATTTTATTTAAACCTCAATTGCCATTTTTGCCATGCGCTCTTAACATTCGTTAAAATGCTCTTAAAGCACGCTTAAATGTGGGTTATTACCCCCCCAGTTTTTTTTTAAAAGCCTTCTCTTATTTCTAAGATGTTTTCCGGTGACGTCTTTCCCCTATCAGGCCTTTTCAGGCTCACCGACTAATAATAATATAAAATTGGGGAAAAATCAACTTTTTTTTTAAAAAAAATCATTCCCTGTTTTTACGCCGGACTTACAATGATCTCCAGGCCGGGTTACACGGGTTACGCGGGGTGCGCTGTAAGCTTCCGCCATTAAGGAGGGATAGCGGTCCCATTTCCTCTTTACGCTTTAGTTTGCCAACCCGGTTATTTTTCAATCGATCACTCATTTGCTCCGCAGGAAATAAAAAATACCATACCAGGGGAAAAATTGCAAACAAATCCCAAAACAAAAACCGCCCACGAATTACTCGAATTCACACGAATAGAAAACACTCGTCACTTGTCCACAGATTACACGGATTTACGCAGATTGTTTTTTCTTACCTTCTTACCCTCTTACCTTCTCACCTTCTATTTTTCCCTCCATCTAAATTCTCATACCCAGCGTGACCAGCAAGGAAATACCTCTTCCGATAGTGCCTTTTCGGGCGAAGAGGATGTTATAGCGCATGAGCGCCGAACGTTCGAGGTGCCAGGGCAATTCCAGGATGGATTCGATGGGATCGCTAACCTGCTTCCCACCCAGGGACGGCGTGGGGAGTTGGACGCCGAACATATCGCCTTCGCCGCGCACCAAATAATAGAGGTTCACGTTAAAGAGTTCCGCCCGAGTTTTTTATCTTTTTACTTTACTTAATTTTCTTATTTTTATAAAATTGAATCTTGAACAAAAAAGATAAACTCCTCTAAGGAATGTTCATCGGCTGTGAACAATAATGGAGGCCGCATGACCGGATACACACGGCAATACGACGTTTATACGTTAAACGATAAGCTCTTAGTCCCGGCCGGGACAATCCTTACGGCAGATTTCTTAAAAAAACGGGGGAGGCCGGCATGAGAAACGGCGCCGCTTCACATACCTTCAGGCTGGTGGACCATGGGTTCACAAGAAAAGACCTGCTGGGTTTTATCGGCCGCCCCCCCTTCCGGCAATGTCTATGGCATGACCGCCGCGGAAAGATAAAAAAAGATAAAGAAAGATAAGGATAGATAAAACGAGGTGGCGAGAATGGAAACAAAAAAAGAAAAAAAACAAGGCAAGTTCGGCTTAGTATTAAGACTATTTAAAAGAAACTTCATAGCCCTGCACAGGCTGATATGGGGAAAGGGCTGGGGCAAATTCATCATTGCCGTCGCCGTCACATTGGTACTGCTGGCAGCGCTTATGAGTACCGTCCTGGAAGTAACCTCCACCCCCAGGTTTTGCAATACCTGTCACAATATGAAACCGTATTATACCAGTTGGCTGGAATCATCGCACAAAGATGTTACCTGCACGGACTGCCATTTCCCGCCGGGGATTAAAAATAAAATCAAAGGGAAATTTACCGCGCTTTCAATGGTGGTGAATTATTTTACCGGCATTTATAAGAGGAATAAGCCCTGGGCGGAAATTTCCGACGAAAGCTGTATGCGCGGCGGCTGCCATGAGACACGCATGCTAAAAGGGAAAGTCGATTTTAAAAAGAATATCATTTTCGACCATACCCCCCATCTCGAAGGTATGCGCAGGGGGAAGAAACTGAGATGCACAAGCTGCCATTCCCAGATCGTCCAGGGAACCCATATGTCCGTAACGGAAACCACCTGTTTTCTCTGTCATTTCAAAAATACGGGTGAAGGGTCTGCTATTTCGGCAAACCAATGCACCCAATGCCACACGCCGCCCACATCGCCGGCCGGCAAGGGTGGGGTCGGCGGCTTGACGCCCTATGATCATACGATGGTATTGGAAAAGAAAATTGCCTGTCAGAAATGCCACGGCGCTATGGTGGTGGGCGATGGGTCCGTTCCGAAAAACCGCTGTAACATCTGCCATGGAGACATTGAAAAGATCAAGCTCTACTCGGACACCGCCCTTATGCACAAAAATCATATAGCAGACCATAAGATCGAATGCGACCAGTGTCACACGGAAATCCAACACAAGTCCGTGTCCCGGAGCGAATTTGTCAAACCCGACTGTCATGCCTGTCACCCGGATTTTCATAATGCGCAGCTCCGTCTTTTTACCGGGAAGGGCGGGATCGGTGTAGCGGATCAACCCAGCCCCATGTTCGAGGCGGGGCTGAACTGCCAGGCCTGTCATATTTTCCATCGATTCGAGGGCGAATTCAAGGAAAAAGGGGAAACATTCCGGGCCGGCGCAGGCTCCTGCGAATTCTGCCACGGCAGCGGCTACGATAAAATCCTGGAAAACTGGAAAGCCCAGGCTGACCTCAAGGTATCGCAATTTTCCAGGATATTGGACGCGGTAGGGAAAATAATCGAAAAGAATAAAAATAAAAAAGAATACCCTGCGGCCAAACAAAAGTTTGCGGATGCCTTTTTCAATTTTAACCTGGTGAAATACGGCAATTCGATTCACAATATTACATTTGCCAATCGTTTAATGGATAAAGCCTATCAATTACTGGAAGAGGGATTGAAGATCGTGGGCGCCCCGGAGAAGCTGCCTGATTTTGAAAGGGAGACGGGTATTGTGCCGGGTGAATGTTCCAATTGTCACACGGGGATAGAGCGGAAGGCGACCACCGCTTTCGGATGGAAGTTTTCGCATTTCATTCATCTCAAAGGCCAGGGGCTCTCTTGCGTCCGCTGTCATTCCAATGAAAAGAAGCACGGCCAGTTGGTGATTTCGAAGCAGGGGTGTATGGACTGTCATCACCAGGGGATTAGCGGGGGCAAGCAGCCGGAATGTAAAAATTGTCACGGCGCGCAGGAAGCGGTTTATTTCAGCCGGGTGGATTTTTCGACTTTTAAAGTCCCGAACCCGATGTCCGGGGGAGTGGCTTGCGTGGATTGTCACATGGATGAGAAGAATCGTTTGCTTCGCCCGGGGAAGGCGGTTTGTTCAAAGTGTCACGAGAAAGGTTATGAAGCTATGTTTGATGAATGGCAGGGCAGCGGCCTGGAGTTGTTAAAGAAATTGCGGGAAAAGGTCCAGGCGGAAAAATTGGGCAAAGGGGAGCGCGCCTACGAAGTATTGATGTTACTGGAAAAGGACGGCAGTAAAGGCATCCACAACCCCGGGTTGTACGAAAAGCTTGGCGCTGATGCCATCAGGTAAAATCGTTATAGATAAAAGGTTTAGGAGGTCCGGGAACCCTTTTCCCAAAAGGGGGGGGCGCCACACCCCCCCTTGCACGGCGCCGGTTTGCCGAGGTGCTTGAATTCCGGCCGGGGCGTTGCGTAGGTGATATGTAAGAAAGACAAGAAGAAATTTACGACCCTCAGTTTTTAATATAAAAACAAAAACTGCCCACGAATTACACGAATTTTCACGAATTAAAAGAAGAGCTACAGGTACGCTACGAACACGGACAGACACTGACTAAAAAGGTGAAAGCAAAAAAAAACAGGGGTCCACAGATTACACAGATTTTCACAGATTGTTTTTTCCGCTCTTCCTGTTTTTTCTCACCCTCTCACCTTCTCACCTTCTATCTTTTCTTCATCACATTCAAATTGGGGTGTCCGTTGGGAAAGAGTTTCTGCATAATGGCCGCGGTTTTTTGGGTATAGGGAAGGGTGGCTGCGTAGTTTTTATGGCAGTTGAAATTTCTTTCAAAATATGATAATTAAATACTGTGAAAAAAGGATGAAATAATGACGCAGGAAGAACTGGTAAAATATTGGGTTGAACAGTCTGACGATAATTACAAATCGATGATTAACATGTTTAATGCGGGAGAATACGTGTGGTCATTGTTTGTGGGGCATCTGACCCTGGGAAAATTGTTAAAAGCATATCACGTAAAAGTAAAACAAAAAAAAGTCCCGTATATTCATGATCTCTATAAACTGGCCCTGGAATGCGATCTTGAATTAAGCGAAGAACAGAAAGACTCTTTTCAATATATCACATTATTCAATATTCAAGCCAGGTATGAAGATTATAAAAGGGATTTTTTTAAGAAGTGCACAAAAGAATTTGCCGTTAAGAATATCAAACGAATAGAGGAGTTGCGAAATTGGCTGAAAAAAAAGATGGGGCTGCTGTTAACCGATTGATAAACCGGTATATTACTGCCTTAAAAGAAAGAAATATCAAGGTAGTAGGGAGTTTTCTCTTTGGGTCATATGCAAAAGGTATAGCGTCGGAATGGAGCGATATCGATGTCGCAATCTTGACCGACGAATTTATTGGAGATAGTTTTGACTTCACGTTTTTACTTATGAAAGTTGCCCGGGAGATCGATGTGGATATCGAACCTCATCCGTTTCTGGTGGAAGAATTTAACGAGGAAAACCCGGTAGCAGCAGAAATTTTAAGAACCGGGCAGAAAGTCTTATAACACGAAAAAAAACAGGGGTCCACAGATTCCCCAGATTTTCACAGATTGTTTTTTCCGCTCTTCCGCTCTTCCTTCTTTTCTTCATCATCATTCATCATTCTAATTTTCCTCTGCTCTTCCTGTTTTTTCTCATCACATCCAACTTGGGGTGTCCGTTGGGAAAGAGTTTCTGCATTATGGCCACGGTTTTTGGGCATAGGGAAAGGTGGCTGCATAGTCTTTCATTTGAAAATAGATTGGAAATTCTTTAAGCGTGGCACGTAATCGCCCCCGGAAATTTTTTAAGCGTTTACCGAAAAAATGCGAAACTCTCACAAGAAGAACCAAGCAGGAAATTGACGAAATTCAGAGCGCCGGGTGTGATAATAAAAAATAGGTTTATGGCTACTGCCTGCGGCAGTCGCTTTTTTTTATTTTTTAAATTTTTTTTTCTTGCATTTTTTTGAGGGAAATGGTAATATCAATCCTAATTTGCCGTCACAACAAGATTGAGAAAGGCTAAGAAAATCTTGGTGAGGCTTTTACGGCGACAAGAGTGGAGGTAAGGATGAATACATTTCTTGACGATATGTTTAAGGGTAGCGAAAATGAGGATTTCGAGAAATTGGATGCGTGGAGCCGGGGGTTCTGGATTGTCGACAAAGACAACATCAAAGTCAAATTTGCCCAGCAGGGGTATGAGGATAAAGGGTATGGGCACATTCAGAGAATAATTGCCAATGTGGGAGAGCTTTTTGAAGGTTATTTCGGAAAACTATATGATTTACAGGGAACCAATTTAACAGGGAGGAAAAGAAAGTTTTTTGAAAAAATGAAAAATGAGGTATTCAGAGGTAATTTGTTATTGTTCTGCGTGACCGCCCTCCTGCACGATATCGGAATGAATTTTCCTAGGATATTTAAAGCGTTGTCGAGATATGTAAAGGAGAGAGGTCAGTACCCGCATCACATTGGTGAAATAATATATGAATATCATCACTACGCTTCTTTTATCATCCTGATGGAGATGAGTTGTATCAAGGTGGGAGTTAGTCAGTTTAAAAACTGTCCCTATCTAAAAAATATCTCTGATGAAAAAAATAAAGAAGATATTATGGCTTTAAATGGGCTGTTAGAAACTATTCATAAAGATCATTTTGGGAAATTTTTCGACAGCATCAAAGAATTTAAAATAGTATTGGCGATACTGTGCCTTCTACTTAAAAAAGTAAAAAATGAATATGTTGAAAGTATTGTGAGGAAATTCGTCAACAAAAACAAAGATGTTGTCAAAATTTTCGAGAAATGGTGGGATTATTTCGAAAGAGCCAAAAAATGGACAGAGAAAGCCCATCAACGATATTTGAGGAATCGGGATGAGCTGTCGACCAGTAATGAGGCGAAATTCCTTAAAGCCAACGATGGTTCGCTTCTCGACCTACAATTGGTAGAGGCGCTGCTGCAATATGGAGATAAAACAGAGATCACCATTGCCCGTTTAGCCAGGAAACAAAACGGATATAATAAAATGCCTTTAGAGGATTTCATAGAAGATACCGAATTTGACGAGCGTAAAGGATATATATGCACCAACATGGCGCAAAAAGTAATCTCAGATTTCGCCCGCGCCAGGGCCTGCTGTTATATCTCTGTTTTGTTGATTACCGTTGAAAAAAATGCCAATAAAAAAACACCGGAGTTGGATATCGTGATTCATTACCTCCGCTTCGATAACGATAAGGATGTGTTTAAGTATATCCGGTATCAAGACGAAAAAGATTTTTACGACCTGGGTTTTCTTCGGGATATCCGTTTACGAATTCCTAAGCTCATCAGCTATTCAAAAGAATTAATGAAGAGAAACTATCCGTCATTATTAAATGGTTCGGTATACAAATCGATAATAAAAAACCCCGTATTCGAACTTAAATTTAAGAGAGAAGAACATTCGGTACGCAATGTATTAATGAAATTGAAAACAGCAGGGATCTCTGTCAATAACTTTCCAGAAACAAAGGAGGGTTTAAAAAAAATAAAGGAATGCAAGGGAAATTTTCCTTACACCCAACAAAATTGTGACGCTATTAACAAATATGCAAACCTCTTGATAAAGCCTGAGGGGAAAAAGCGTGTGTTTTATAAAAGTTGCGACAAGGAAGTTCCCGCCAACTTTGAAATCATGGCGGTTTTAAATCTATTCGACAAGGAGGGATAAATCATGTATACATATACATTGGATGAGATCATTCACCTGACCGGGATACCTAAAAATAAAGCCGTGGAAGTCTGCAGTCTTCTGTGCGGCGAAGGGTATCTTATTTATGATGAAACCGGTGGAAAATACAGCCTGACAAAAGACAGGGATCTGTTGGCGCGCATTCGCACAGTAAGAAAAGATTTAAACGATGATTCCACTGCCCGGGAAATGTGCAGCAAAATCGAAGATATCATGACCCTGGGAAAACCCCTGGCCCTCTCTGAGGATGGGTTGGGTAATGCGGTTAAAGATATCGGTATACCGGGATTGAATATCATTTTTGGAAGTATCCTCCCTCCACAGGAAGAATCCGATTCAAATGAAGAGCCTGCGGCGAGTAAAGCATCGGGATTACCCAGGGGCCACTGTGTCCTTGTGAAAGGGGCGCCGGGCACAGGAAAAACCACAATGGGATTGCAAATCGCCATTCACCTGGCGAATTACCGGGCGCTTTTTTTAACCTTCGAAGAAGATATCAGTCAACTATGCGGCAACTTAGAGGTCTACTGCAAAAAAGAAAAAAAAGAAGGCGAAAGTTCAGAGGAAAAAGAACAAAATGTGGGTTGGGAAAAGGCGGTTATTAAAAAGGTGACTCGCTCGATTACTAAAATACAAATCCCTTCCGTTTGGGATGATCCGGAATCGGTTCTACAGGAATTGATTTCAATCCTGGATAAAGAGCTTCCGCAATTGATTGTAATCGATTCCATCAGCCGGTTGAGAGATATTGGGGGTGAGACGAAATCGCGTCTTGTGCTGCGCCGTTTGATCCGCACCTTAAAAATCCGTAACATTACGTCTATTCTCCTCGGAGAGGATCATGGAGAGCCCAATGCCTTTGAAGACTATGAAGTAGACGGCGTTATTCGATTAAGCTGGATAGGTGATCAATTGTCCCTGAGAGTGGATAAGATGAGAGGCATGAGGTCTTATAAAGGTCCACACTCCGCTGCATTATTGACGGTGGAAGACTTAAAGAAAAACGAACATTCCATCATTTCTGAAGTGTATTTTAAAAATAAACTGGGTAATCCGCACTTGAGAACCGGTTTTAATGTTTTTCCGGAAATATTTGTATATAATGAGTTGCCGATTAAGAACATGTCGGGAAAAGATGCCGTTTCGACAGGGACTGAAGTTGCTGTTTTGACAGGGACTGATGGGTTAGATGATTTGTTGGGATTCACAATCGATGACATGGCTAGCAAGGGATTTAAGCAGGGTGAGGCTGTTTTGATTATCGGCAGCGCCGGGGCAGGGAAAACTCTGCTAGGTTTAAATTTTATGGACAAGGGTTATAAGGAGTATGATGAGACACAATCAGAAAAAAGAGAAAGAGAAAAAATTGGAGTGTGGATCAGTTTTGAGGGCGACAAAGGGATACTTGACGCTGCTACTGCCGGATTTAAACATACGGAAACAAGTAAGTGTAACTACCCCAAATTATTAGAAGATGAAAATTATTTTAAATTTTTTAATTTTCCACCTCTCAACCTTGATTTGAATAAGATCATCTATACCTTGGAATCCCTTCGAGGAAGATACGGTAAAATCGATCGGTTGGTGATTGATTCCATTACCGAATTGGAGAGAGCCAGGAGTGGCGGACAGCCCGAAGTCAAAACATTCCTGGCCGGGTTGATCCAATATCTCAGATGCAGAGGAATTACAACGGTTTTTATTTCCCGGTCGGATACCTTTTTTCGGTCTATCGACAAGATCGAAGAACAGGTTTCTTCTCTTGTAGACCTTATTATATGTATACGAAATTTCGATATGCACAACCAGATTCATAAAGGCATTTATATCCAGAAAGCCCGCGGCCGCGCCCACAACTCGAAAATTTTGAGAATGACCATCGATTCCGAAAAAGGAATCGGTATCGAAGACAGCGGGTGGGATGTGGAAAACCTCCTGGCAGGAGACACCAGTAATATCCAGGGACCTGGAGTTTTTTTCAAATTGTTTTATGAAAATCCCGCCGAGAAAAAAATCAATGATGAAATAATTGAAGATTTTGGGAAAAAGCGTTATCCGCAAGGTGTCGGGCCGCTTTTTGGCGCCGCAAGAAAAGCCAGTATTCATACCGAGTTCTGGTCATTCAAAGGCCAGTACGGTCCCGGGCACGCCAACACCCGTGTCCTCTGCATTTCCGACCACGTCATCTCTGCTTTCCGTGATAATGAAAAACTCACAGAGCTAATAGGATATGTGAAAAGCGAATTGCTGCAAAATATCCAGAAAGATAAGCATTTGTCACGGGTTTTCAATCCTCAGAAAGATCCTAATAAACCTGGGAAATTTCTTATCGACGCAATTCCTTCTTACAGGGATTACGGGGTAATGGTGCTACAGAATAGGAATAAAAGTAGAAAAGCAGATTTTTTACGCGACTGTGCATCGATACCCAAAGAGATGAAAGAGGACAAGTATACCAGCGATTCCATTTGGCTTGGAACAGAGAATGAAAAGAGTGCATCAGGTTACACCTGGGATAATTTGCTAAATTGGATAAAAAACCTCGGCATAAAAAGAATGAGAGGCAAAGGAATAATACCGTTTGCATTTCCTCCAATGGACAATAAATCGGAATTTATTGCTTTTTTTATGGAATTGCTGTGGAGTCACGGTGGAGATATTTACGATATTCCCATCGGAATGGAAGATTATAAAGAAACCGGTTACAGAAAGAAATTTAGAGACATTATAAAGAAAAGGATAATATATGATTTAAAGATATGTGTGGAGTACCTGAATACTCTTGTGAAAAAAGACGATCAAATACCGAACGATGTATCTAATACTTTTTTAAAAAAATCCCCTGCTGACATGCAAGAATCTCCAATATACAAAGAAATTGAAAAAAGATTCAAAGAATACGGAATCGATCCGGGTAAAGTGGGATTCAACGAAATCATGAATTGGACAACTGAAAAAATAGCAAAAGAGTTTGATGGGAATGGACTGAAGGTTATTAGATGCGATGATGATTCGTTCAAGGAAACCATTAAATTGATAATGAGACTCATCCATGAAGCTGGTGTTCCCAACCCCATTAAAGGAGATGTGCGCGAGCGGGCAGTACTTTCAAGACATTGGTACAGCCAGCTTTATGAAATAGACCCCATAAGGCGTCAATTGCTGCCGCTTCCCCTGGCGAAAATTAAAGTAAGTAAAGAAGGAAACGATTTTTATTATTACCGGAGTGTCACATGCGCAACATATTGGAGCCTTGTGATGTTGAAAAATGCTCTTTCACCGGAAATTGGAGGGAATTTCATCGAGTCTCTGAATTCCTCCGAATATTACAAAAAGAGATTGAAAATGAGGGCTGGAATGCCCACCATGAATTGGGAACTTGAAAAGGATGAGTTTACTGAGTATGATCCGGACTCCTACAGTATTATGCAGCGAACTATCAATAATGGGATAAAAAGTGAAAAACTGAATATGGAAATTTATTCCAGGATAAAGGAAAATCAATGTCAAGAAGTTGAAACTACTCTTAAAACGAATGATTATGCTTTCGTAGGCAATTTTAAATTTGAGGGAGACGGGACGGAAAAACAAATTTTTGATTATTTGATGGGCAATGAAACGAAGGATGAAATAAACAAGCATATGTTTTTCCCAAAATATCGTCAGACACGGATTGCCTTTTATCATATTGAACAAGCTCTGTATTATCAATTGAGGCAAATGTTAATGCCTGACCATCAAAAAGAAGAAGGCGCCGTATTAAAAGGAATATATGGTGAAATAGAAAATGTGTGTAATATGCCTGAAACTAATGAAGAAGAGGAAAAGGCGAAGGAAGCGGAGTGGGATAAGGTACTAGATAGAATAATCAACGAATTAAGGCTTCACCTAGTCCTGGAATTGCTCATGTATTTTTTTCAGGAGGACAAATCAAAGGGAATGTAATTTTCATTCCCAAAGCCGCTCTTCCTCGCTTCTGCTCTTCCTGTTTTTCTTAATCATTCATCATTCATCATTCTATTTTTCCTCTGCTCTTCCTGTTTTTCATCACCTTCTCACCTTCTTACCTTCTTTTTCCCTTCCGCTCTTCCTTCTTTTCTTCATCATTCATCATTCATCATTCTAATTTTTTCAAAACCTCCAGGTTTCTTTTTGCTCCATCTAAATTGGGGTGTCCATTGGGAAAGTTAAATTGAAGGATGTCCACGGCTTTTTCGGCATAAGGAAGGGCGGAGGCGTAATCCTTCATATCTCGGTAAATCCACGACAAATTATTGTACGACGTGGCTAAGTCGGGATGATTTTTATCCAATACCGCTTCCCGGATTGCCAATGCTTTCAATTGAAATTCCAACGCCCGGTCCAGTTGACCCATATCCTTGTGCCGCAAAGATAAATTATTCGCCAGCGTCGCCAGGTCTTCATCCTTTTCTTCCGCCTCCATTGCCAACGCCCGAACCACCGACTCCCCATACAGGATATATTCTTTCTTCAGGATCGGATTATCTCCCGGTTCCAAACTTAGTTTATTTGCCAGCGAGATGATTAATGTTTTACACTTTTGCACATCCGGCTTCGCCCGAAACCTCACCACCTCCTGCATCACGGGGTGCATATATAGTCGCATTTCCTCATCACGCTTTAACCATCCCTTCTCCACCAATGAAACCACCGAGTTATTGTCCTTAAGCTTGAGCCATTCTCGAACCCATTCCATGGGGATATACACCGCGGGTAACACCGACATATTCACCAATACCGACAACCCCTCTTCGGTTACACCGGATATATCGAAAACCTTCACCAGGTGATCGAAAAACCGCTTCTTTTCCTTCTCATTGTGCCAGATGGTGGCTACTTTGTCACTCGCCACCTCATTCAAATTAAATCCCTTCGACTTCAACGACTCATAAAGTTTCCCGATACTCATGGCCGCATGATAAGCAGTTTTGGCCAATAACTCCACGGACAGAGTATGATACCCACACAACTCCACGATCTTTTTCACCACTTCATCATCCCGTTTCCCTTTGTAAAATTCATAAAATAACGCCCGGCACTCCCCAGGACTTAAATAATCCAGACTCTGAACCACATACCCTTCAATAAAACTGCGCGAATTCACTAATACTTTAACCTGGGGCGGAAGCGACGCCAGGGCATCCAGGTCCGCATCCCCGGGGTGCTCGATGTCATCCACTACCAATAAAAAAGACTCTTTCATTTGCCGCAGTCGCGTCATTATTTTCTTAAACAACTCATCTACGGTATCTGTTTCACCGGCCTGGATGAACTGCGAATCATCGCCCCCCAGGCCATGCACCAGCGATTCCCTCAATGACGAAATCCAATCGATCCAGGCGGCATAAACATATTCATTATAATGGCTGTAGAAAAAGGATTTACATACTTCGGTTTTTCCGACGCCGCCCAGGCCGTTTACCAAAACCACCCGCTCCGCTTTTTTTAACATCTCCGCCAATGCGGACAGATCTTTATCACGTCCGATCAACTTGATCTTCCGGGGCAGAGCAGTTAATAGGGTAACCTTTCGTTTTTCAGATTGCTGCGTCTCTTCCTTTCCTTTTAAACCGGCGGATGGTTTTTTTCTAAAAACAGTTGCCGTAACAAAGTTCCCTTTTTTCTCCTGTTTAAAATCTGCAGGTTTCATACCGTTTTCCAGCAAGACTTCCTGTATTCTTTTTATTCCTTTTCCTGCTCTTTCAACGAATTTATGTAGAAAGAATACCAGGGAAATTTCAAGGTTTCTTACATACGATTTTTCCACTTTACCCAGTGTTTTGATATCGATCGCGTCATGAAAATTGCCCGGGTTTTTTATTTCTAGTCGATCCGGGTACAATTCGACCTGGATATAAGAAGTGGAAATATGGCTTTGATATTCGCGGTGTATAAAGGCATTTGCCAGTAATTCCCTGAAAACGATTTCCGGGATGTCGTAATCTTCCGGTTTATCGGAGTAAATATCCCGGATTAAGTACAGATTTTTTTTCAGGTGACGTATCATTTTTTGATACTGGGAAACCAGGTTACCATCTACCAATTGATTAATTTCAGGGTTAAGGCCTTTTTACATCATCAAATACAAAGAATTGTGATGGGGAAGCATCGCTGCACACATACTGGATATTTTTCCCAAGGGATAAGAAAGTCCCTTTCTTAAAATATTTATTTTCATCGATCAAGTAGAGGGCTCGTAATTTTTCTTCGGTGTTTCCGGTTTCAAGTTCATGATCGATGAGGGCATCGTTTACTCTTTCCAAAGAGAAAAAGCTAGAAAGTTGTTTTTCATCCAGGTCGGGCAGTGTTTTATCGAATATGGGTTGTGAAGTGGAGGCTTTTTGATTCACAGCGGTGGTTTGTAAGGCAATAAGGTAATTGGCGTATTCGGGGTGTTTTTTTTCTAAATAATTAGCGGGGAGTGAATTGGGGTAATGATCGGTCAGATATTTATTTAAATCATGATAGACAATTGAAATGAACTGATCGATATTTTCATAATCCTGGAAAGTCGTTCGACCTTCTTTTTCCAATTGGCCTTTCAATTCTATGACTTCTTCAAAGGCTTTCAATTGCTGTTTTGTTTTTGGGGAAAAACTTATAAATATATAAAGATTTTTTTATTTTGTTTTAAAGCCAACCGATACTCTTCGAACGTGAATTTCCCGATTTTGGAGTAAAACAGTAAAATTACCTCCCGGCAGCATTCCAGGTGTTTATTTATGTCGTCCTGGAACCTTTCGTTTTTTGAACTTCCTTTTTCCAGGTCTGTTTCCCATTTCACGGGTTCGATATTCAGGTGTTGATGACATTTGTTCAAGCGGTCGAAGATTTCATGGATTTTATTTCTTTCGTCGGAAAGTTCGGATGAGGAAGCGATAAAAATTTTAGTGTTCATTAATGCTTTAAATGGTTCCCCACGTTTTTTTGAACTTCGATATTTTTGGCCATTCTCATAATGAGCTGATTTTTTTGTTTTTTGGGGGTAGTTCTGAAATGGAGCGGGGCCGTATCGGCGTTCGCAATTTTTTCTATTATATCGAACAAAAAGGCCTCATCCTGAAAATCGATCGATTTCCTGGAGCCTATTCTCTTCAAAACGGCTTCATTTATTACTTTAGCGATGTTTTCAAATTCTGAATCCGGGAAAGATACCCGGTCAAAGGAATTTTTTAAATAATCGGTTGTGATTCGTCCATTATGGGTGACGCCTTCAATAATGATTTGTTTTACTCTGCCATGGTTCATTAAAGCCATTTGCGCCTCCTGTTTGCATGTTGTTTCATTCATAATTAGTCTTACATTTAGGATTATATAATATATTTCAGAAAATGTAAATATTTTCCAGCGGCGCAGGCAGGGATACGGCATTCTCTTTTTGGATTAGTTGTAAAAACATGGTAAGATGCTCTTCAAATAATAAATTCGAAGCGCGAAATCGCGACACTTGAAATTCGAAAGAAAAACAGGCCCACGAATTACACGAATTCCCGCGAAAATTTTTTATCCACGGAATAGCGATTACACAGATTTTCACAGCTTGTCTTTTCCGCTCTTCCGCTCTTCCTGTTTTTTTTTCATCATTCATCATTCTAATTTTCCTCTGCTCTTCCTTCTTTTCTTCATCGCATCCGGATTGCCCTGATGTCGCCGTGGTTTTTCGAATTTATTAGAGGTAGGGCCGGGGGCCTGGTCAATTAAATGGGCGAGCACTCCTCTTTAACTTTTTCGGACAGGTATACTTTGATCAATGATTGATAGGGAATGTTTTTTTTATGAGCCAGAATTTTGATTTCTTGTATGAGAGATTCATTTAAACGGAGTGAGATCGAACGGGTGGAGGGTTTTAAATTGGGAAAAATGGCCTGCTTCGCCTGGCTTAGATCAAAATAATCGGCCGTATCGTGAGTACTCCAGAATTTTCTTTCATCATCCTCATTTTTAAACTCAGGTACTTGTTTATATGCTCTCTTTGCTTTCATAGCGCCTCCTCTCTTTTCTGCTCATCGGTCTTGCAGAAATAACACGTATTTTATTACCTCTTAAAGTAAATACAATCGTTAGCAGTCTTCCTTCATCGGTTTTACCGTAAACAAAATGCCTTTCTTCGGCGGTTGAATGTTTTTTATCGTCAAGCAAGAGTAATGGTCTATTGAAGAATATCTGTTCGCATTCATACCACTTAACATTGTGTTTAGTCTCGCTTTTAACAATGTTTGCCGTATCCCAATCAAAACTCTTTATATTTTTTAATATAAAAGTCATTTGCGTTATTGTTCTTCCGTGCTTACTATATATGAAAACCGACAAAAAATCAACCGCTTTTTCTCACCTACTCCCTTCTATCTTTTCCTCATCATTCATCATTCATCATTCTAATTTTCTTTTTTCCTTCCGCTCTTCCTCGCTTCCGCTCTTCCTTCTTTTCTTCATCATTCATCATTCATCATTCATCATTTTATCCCTTTCAACCCCTCCAGGTTTTTTTTTGCAGTATCTAAATTGGGGTGTCCGTTGGGAAAGAGTTTTTGTAAAATGGCCACGGCTTTCAATTGAAATTCCAACGCCCGGTCCAGTTGACCCATATCTTTATGTCGCGCGGATAAATTATTCGCCATCGTCGCCAGGTCTTCATCCTTCTCTTCCGCCTCCATCGCCAACGCCCGAACCACCGACTCGCCATAAATGATAGATTCCTTTTTCAGAATCGGATTATCTACGGGTTCCAAATACAGTTGATCTATTAGCGACCCTATTAATACTTTACACTTCTGCGCATCCGGTTTCGCCCGATACCGCACTACCTCCTGCATCACCGGGTGCAAATATAGTCGCGCTTCCTCATCCCTCTTTAACCAGCCTTTCTCCACTAACGAAACCACCGGATTATTGTCCTTCAACTGGAGCCATTCACGAATCCATTCCATCGGAATATACACCGATGGTAACACGGACATATTTACCAATATGGACAACTCCTCTTCGGTTACACCGGATATATCGAAAACCTTCACCAGATGATCGAAAAACCGCTTCTTTTCCTTCTCATTGTGCCAGGGGGTGGCTACCTTTTCACCCGCCACTTCATTCAAATTAAATCCCTTGGACTTCAACGTCTCATAAAGCGACAGAATACTCATGGCCGCATGATACGCGGTCTTGGCCAATAACTCCACGGTCAAGGTGTGACACCCACACAACTCCGCGATCTTGTCCACCGTTTCATCATCACGCTTCTCTTTGTAAAATTCATAAAATAACGCCCGGCACTCCCCGGGACTTAAATAATCCAGACACTGAACCTGATACCCTTCAATAAAACTGCGCGAATTCACCAATACTTTAACCTGGTTCGGCAGCGACGCAAGGGCATCCAGGTCCGTATCCTGGGGGTTCTCAATGTTATCCACTACCAATAAAAAAGTCTCCCGCGTTTGCCGCAGCCGGGTCATTATTTTTTCGAAGCGGTCATCAATGGTATCCTTTTCAGCGGCCTGGATAAACGTGGATTTGTCGCCGCCCAGGGCATACACCAGCGATTCCCTCAAAGACGAAATCCAATCGATCCATGCGGCACAGTCATATTGATTATAATGGGTGTAGAAAAAGGATTTACATACTTCGGTTTTGCCGATGCCGCCCAGGCCGTTTACCAATACCACCCGCTCGGATTTTTTTAACATCCCCGCCAATGCGGCCAGGTCTTTTTCACGACCGATCAACTTGATCTTCCGCGGCGGTAAAGGAGTTAGTAAGGTGTTTGTTTCCCCAGGGGAACTTTCGGGAAAAAGTGGGATTACGGGTGTTTCTTTTCCCTTCAAGATACCGGCAATAATTCCCGCAAAATCAGATAAACTTTTAAGCTGTTCCGCTTCTGTACATTCGATTAATGTTTTATTTCCGCCGTGAACCCCCTGGATTTTCTCCAACCACTGAACTTCTTTCCATTGACAGGGCTTTACAAAAAGCGGTAAGACCTTTAACCCTTCCTTTTCTCTGCGCTCCAGTATAGGCGGAACCTCTTTCCCACGGATGAACGGGGAAGTTAAAAACCCGGCGCTCACCATCAAAACAGCAATATCCGCTTCATCGATGGCTTTTTCGATTTCCGGTTTCCAATCTGAACCGGTTTGAATCCGGCTGTCTTCCCATAGATCGCAGAACCCTTCCAACTCTAAAACTTTGAGCTGCTCCACTAACAAATCCTTAAACCCTGTATCCTTATGACTGTAACTAATGAAAATCCTCTTCATCCTTCCTCTTTACCTTTTGAAAAATTCATCATGGTTTTTATTTTTTCTTCCAGGCCACGATATTTTAATTGGAAGGCAATGAAAGGTGTTTTCTTTTCAAGGTGCTTTAATGAAATTTCCCCGGCGCAATAATCTTTAATATATCCGATACAGTGTTCCTGTAATCCTTTATCTTCGTTCCATTTGAATATTTTGATGGTTTGTTCGACGGCGTCTTTTATATCCTTCGAAAGTTCAGGATTGGGTATGACCTTGAAGGAGGGAAACAATATCCAAAACCAATCGCAACCTATTTTAAACGGGTCCAAAACGGTATTTAGTCCTTTCCTTACGTTAAATGTACGTGATGAATACCGGAAATTATCCCATTCATAGGCTAATTCGGGGTTTTGTGACTTAGGAATAAAATGGTCTACGGATTCGGCACCCATTGCGCCACAAATATAAAGGCCCGAATAGGCGCAAATACCGCAATAAACATCTCTCATTCTGGGTAGTATTTTTTGCCAATGTTTTTTATTATTCCATTCTCTGTCATGAGACGGATGGGAATTTTCTCTTAAAAACTCCATTCCCGGTTGTCTTACATCTTTATCAAAATTTTCAGGTTCAGGTTGTAATATTACAGGAATCATCATTTACTCCATGTTGTTCGGCAAAAAAAATCCACCGGGGCCAAAAGGAATCGAATTCTCCAAGAATCCTGCATAGTTCGTTATGAATCTTTTTAACATCTTCTCTATCCGGGGTTTCCGATGACTGGATATCGAGCGCTTTCCTTATGGCATTTTCCGCTTCGATCGAACGCGCATAGTTGAGTTCAAATGTATCCGACGTAAGCCAATGGTCTACACGTCCATGCTTTAAAAAAATTTGGGGATTCAATTCGATCTTGCCATTTTTCATTTCCATGTGGAAAATGCTATCCGATATTTCATCGAAACACGGTTCAAGTGAAGCCATCAACAGGGGGGAATGGGTAGAAATAATAAACTGGATATCCAGTGAAGGGGTGAAATATTCTTTTATTTTCAGCAGCGAAGGGATGATCGACCGCTGCCATTTGGGGTGCAAATGACTTTCTGCTTCGTCCAGGATGAGGATCATATCCCGGTAAGGTGTTTTTCGTGTTTTTTCACAAGCGGTTAGATGTTCCGTCCACAGCCACGCTAAAAGGTAAGCAAGGGAAATAACCCGTTGCACGCTGGAGGCGGCGTGAATAACCGGTACTTTTCCGTAGGGATATTCTAGCGAAGGCATCAGGCGTGAGTCGTCAAAGATGCGAACCGGGGTTGAAGGTTTTAAGGGTTCTCCTGAGTATTCGGATAAAATCCGGATGATTTCCGTGAGCAAATCGAAAGGCGATCCGGATGTCTTTTGCCAGTCGATCCAGTCGGAAATCATGCCATTGCACAAATACCGATTCGATTTGCCATCGATCGGCTCATAAATTCCATCAAATACGTCCCACTTTTTGAAAACCAGGGGGCTTCCTTTTAATGTTCCCGGGGGTGGGGGGGGTATATTGCCTTTTACAGGGTCCCACAAGGCAAAAGAACCGTCTGCCCGGGCATACATTACCAGGGCGGAGGATTTTGGATAATCTGTATTTTCAGGCCATTTCAGTTTTTCAAAATCAAAAAATATTTGTTCCAGGTTGCTATGAGCTTCGTTTTTTTGCATCAGTTTGAACCCGATGCGCGGTTTATTATAATTTTCGTTGGGGAATACCCGGGATTGGGCCCATTCACCGGATAATGCCCACCATATACATTCCAGCAGCATGGATTTTCCATACCCGTTATCACCGGTAATCAAATTTAAGCGGTTGGCCGGTTCGAAAATGAGTGTGTCGATATGTCCCACCCCCCTTAATTCGAAGTACCCAAGGATGCCTTTCCGGATGTGTATTTTTAATCCGAGAGTATCGATCAAGCTGGAGGCTAAATCCGCCAATGTCCGTTCGCATTCTTCTTCGTCCAGGTTGGATAGTAGTCGATCATTCGCGGGGAATATTTTTATATCTCTCATCCACCTGTATTTTTTCCACTCGCAACGATCGATGACTACATTAAAAAATGGGAATCCGTCTTCTTGTTTCATTTTTAGGTGATTGCGAATTTTTTCGGATTTCATTATTCCTGGGTCCAAAAAGCTCCCGGACGTTAGTAAAATAATTGTGGAAGCGTGGCTCAGAAGGGTTTCAAAATTATTTTGACGGGTAAGCGTTTCATCCCAGTATTCTAATTCGATCGGGTAATTTGTTTTGAGAACGCGGAGATGGGTATCTAATTTATTTTTCCAAAGCTCATCGTTTGAACTGTAAATAACCGATATGATTTTTTTCATGCAAATATTTTAGAGGAATTGCGAAGGTAAGTCAATAACAAAATGGGTAGGTCACGGATTAACACGAAAAGAGATGAGCCATAGGTACGCGACGAACAGGGACAAAGAAATTAGCCGCTAAGAACGCGAAGGTTCGCGAATTAGGGGCAATTCATCATTCATCCTTCATCATTGAATCTCTTTTAACTATAACCGGAACCCATTTGAATGTCAAGCCCACGGAACAAAAAGAAGACACGGGAAAAAAGGGGTTTTCGGAGTCAAAAACAGGATAAATTTCAGCCCAACCCTTGAATTGGGGTTGAAAATACTAAAAAATCAATGATTTGTGATTAATTGTAATGGAATTTTCATAAAACGCTGGTTTTATAAACAGATTTACGAAAAAAAGACTTTGGGACCTGGTCCCATAAACAAAATTACGTAAATATGTCTCTGGGACCTGGTCCCATAGATATATTTGTAAAAATCAATCAATAAAACCTGGTCCCAGAGATAAATTTACAGAAATATATCCATGGGACCATTTTTTGCGATATAAAAATCACCATTTTGGAATTAAATAGCAGGAAATCGATGAAATAACCGCTAAAAAAAGGGAAAAAATACCGATAAGAGGGGATTTTCAACCTATCCCAGTCAAATCTCTACCCCCCTCTTGCCTTTTACTCAAAAATTTTATAAGATTGAGCTTTCATTAATATTAAAACAACATATGAGTAAAACAAAACACGAATGATGAAGGAGACCTAACCATGCAAGACATAATCGCCTTAAACCCCAACAAATTGGTTCAATACCTGGATAAGTCGGCGGAAGATTTTACCAGGAAAGACATCATCAAGTTCATCGAAGGCAACGGCATAAAAATGCTTAATTTCCGCTATATCGGCGGCGACGGCAGGCTGAAGACCCTCAGTTTCGTCATCAACAACAAGAAACACCTGGACCAGATTCTTTCCACCGGCGAGCGCGTGGACGGCTCCAGCCTGTTCTCATTCATCGGCGCATCTTCCAGCGATCTTTACGTGGTGCCGCGATTCAAGACGGCGTTTATCAACCCTTTTTCCGAAGCCCCCACCCTGGACATTTTATGCGCTTACTACACCAGCGAAGGCAAACCCCTGGAAAGTTCCCCTGAAAATATCGTCAAAAAAGCCCAAAAAGTACTCAAAGAGAGAACCGGCTTTACCATGGAAGCCCTGGGCGAATTGGAATTTTACCTCTTCTCCGAAGTGGACTCGATTTATCCCATCGTACAGCAGAAAGGCTACCATGAATCCCATCCTTTTTCCAAATGGGGGGCCATCCGGCTGGAAGCCATGCGCTTGATCGGCGAGATGGGCGGACAGGTCAAATATAGCCACGCGGAAGTAGGCAATATTATCCATAATGATATCGAAATGGTACAGCACGAGATCGAATTCTTGCCGGCCCCCGTGGAAGACGCGGCAGACCAACTGGTCCTGGCCAAATGGATCATCAGGGAAGTGGCGTATAAATATAACCTGGAAGTAAGTTTTGCCCCGAAAATTATCGTGGGCCACGCCGGCAGCGGTTTTCATATTCACGCCCGCCTGATCAAAGACGGCAAAAACATCATGGCGGATAAAAACGGCCTCAGCGACACCGCTAAAAAAATGATCGCCGGTTTTCTTCAATTGGCCCCATCCCTGACCGCTTTCGGTAATACCGTGCCCACATCGTTCCTGAGGTTGGTGCCCCACCAGGAAGCGCCCACCAGTATTTGCTGGGGCGACCGGAACCGCTCCGTGTTGGTGCGCGTCCCCCTGGGCTGGATCGGCGTAGACAATATGATTAAAGACGCCAACCCCAAGGAACCGGACGAAGTCGCCGAATTCATGAACAACCAGACGGTTGAATTGCGGAGCCCGGACGGCAGCGCCAATGTACACCAATTGCTGGCCGGTATGACCATCGCGGCGCTCTACGGCCTGGAAAAGGAAGATTCTCTTAAAGTCGCGGAACAACTCTATGTCTGCGTGGATGCCAGCACCCGCGGCGATTTGAGACAACTGCCGGCTTCGTGCTGGGAAGCCGCTCAAACGCTTTTAAAAGACCGTGAAATTTATGAGAAATACGGCGTCTTCCCCCCGGGAATGATCGATAAACTGGCCAAAAACCTGCAAGCCTACAACGATGAAAATATGAGCGAGAAATTGTTCGGCAATGCGGATGCATTGAAAGAAATGGTGAATAAATTTATTCACTGCGGTTAATGGGTAATGTGCATCGCGTGGCTGCCCTGGAATCTCATATATGCAACATAATTTGAAAATTCCATGGGCGTTTCTTTGAGGTAGATGCCCATGCCGGCGGGGGTATTACCCGGGGAGTGATCGCCCGGGCGTCTCACCCAGCGGACCTCGCCTGTTACAGGATAAAAATCGTTATAAATTGCCAGTACAAAAGATATTTTGCTGTCCACATCGAGAATTTTGTCGGACTCGATGAATATACCGTTTTTTGAGATATTGGAAATGATCCCCAACAGTTGGGAACCGTCTCCATCGGTATACGCCAACAAACTTTTTTCCAACCTTTTTTCAGTTCGTCTATTCATGATGCACCATTTGCTTCATTTTTTTCTTTTCCTACTTATTCGATCTTTTTACTAATACTTCAAAAAAGTGTGCAAAAAAACAAGGAAAACCCCGGGCCCTGCAAGGAGATTTGGGGCGCCGCCCCTTTCCCTTAAACGCTGTGTGCAATATGACACCTGTTCATTGTACATAATGGTAATAACAAAAGTCAATACAACTAAAGTTGTACAAACGGTTGTATTTTTAATTTTATTTTGCTAAAGTAGCTCGAATAAAGTATTATTGCCCTTTTGGACGCTTTTTCCCCCTATTTGGCGGCAAAAATGGTATTACGTCCTTGTTGCAGCGCCTGTTTTTGGTATTATTGTTCAACCCCGCAGTAGAGGCAGCGTTTCATTTGCCTGGGCATGACTTTGTTGCAATTCCAGCAAATGGTATCGGTGCGCTTATGACGGGCGTCGATGCGTTCTTTAATGTTCTTTATTTCCTGGCTGTTGCCCACGCCCCGCCTCTCTTTCCCCAATTGTTCGAGGTCCTCCGCTATGTCGTCGGCATTTTTATAGCGAATTTCCAGGTCCGGGGCCAGGGCCCTGGAAATAATACGGTCCAGGTCATCGGGAATGGTGGGCACTTTTTTTTTAAGGGGCGTAAAATCCGAGGCCTTGGCCTTCTTGTATATCTCCATGGGGTTGGCCAGGACAATGGGCGGCAAGCCGCTGACCATCTCGTAAAACAAGCAGCCGGCGGAATAAATATCCGACGCCAGCACGGCCCGGCCTTCGAATTGCTCCGGCGCCATGTAGGGCGGAGAACCGATCTTGGTGGTGGCGTACTGCTTCTGGTCCAACAGCGTGGATGTGCCGAAATCCGTGACTTTTATGTCGTCGGCTTCGGTAATCATGATATTGGACGGCCGGATATCCCGGTGAATCACCTTGTGTTTATGGGCAAAAGCCAACGCGGATAATAATTGCTTGAAATACTTTAAAGCGGTCCCGATTTCCAGCTTATCCATCTTATCCAGCAGCGTTTCCAGGTCGGTTCCCTTAACAAATTCCATTACCATGACGACATTTTGATCGATGATGTCCACGGTCAGGAGTTTCACGATATTGGGGTGGTCCAGCAGCCTGGATTGAAGGATGCATTCCTGGAGGGACTTCTCCGCCATGGGGCCGCGGCGGTGGGGGATTTTTAGGGCCCGGTAGGTTTTCAAAAAGGTGTCTTCGGCCAGGTACACGGTCCCGAAACCGCCGCTGCCTAACTTCTTGACGATTTTGTATTTACCCAATTGTCCCTTTAGATCGATCATTGTTTTTCTAACTGGCCCCCCGCGGCGTGTGATAGGTTAATATCGCCGCAATGGAAATGGCGGCGGTCTCGGTCTTTAATATCGCCTCATTGAGGTTGATTTCGCAAAACCCGTTTTCCTTTAACAGCGTTTTTTCTTCGGGGAGAAAATCCCCGGGCGGTCCGATGACGGAGACCACGTTTACCCCGCGGCGGCACATCGCCGGGATCGATTCCCTGTCTCCTTCGCCTTCCATATGGAGTAATATTTTTACCCCGGCCCCCCGGGTGTTCTCGATCAATTGTTGCAGGGTAGCCGGCGGATATATCTCCGTGGGCCACAGTTGTTTGTTTACCTTTAAAGCTTGCATGGCAATACGCCGCCATTTCTTTAACTGGGAAGGGGCGTATTTCTCATCGGTGCGGGAAAAGATCACGGGCCGGATCTCGGCGACGCCCATTTCGGCCAGTTTTTCCACCAGCACACCCATGGCCTTCTTTTTGATCAGTGAGGGGGCGATGATAATTTGTATTGGCGGTTTTTCCCGGGTCTCCCGCCCGGTGATTTCCACCACGGCTTCATGGCCGCCCAGGGCCTGGATTTTCCCGGTATAAAGCGCGCCTTTGCCGTCGGTCACTTCGACCTCAGCCCCACATTTGGCCCGGTTCACTGTTCTTAAATGATGCAGTTCATCCCCCGTGATAAAAACCCGGTTGTCCTTTAGGGGCCGGTCGGTGATAAAACGCCTGTTTTCCATGGTTTTACATCGGCTTTACATCATTAATTGGCCAGATCCTCGTCGTCCCGGGAGGAGTCGCCGCTTTTCTGTATCTCGATCTTTTTCAACTGCTGGAACAAATCCCGCTCATTGCGGGTCAGGTGGGTCGGGGTAACCACCCTCAAAATCACCACCAGGTCGCCCTGGCCCCAGCTATTGACATTTTTAAACCCTTTTCCTTTAATCCTGATAACCTTGCCGGTCTGGGATTCCGGGGGAATTTTAATTTTTTCAGTATTGGCAAAGGTTTCGATTTTTACCGTGTCGCCCAGCGCCGCCTGGGCGAAAGTCATTTCCAGGTCGTAGACCAGGTCGTTGTCTTCCCGCCTGAAGTGATCGTCTTCCGCCACTTTGATGATGATATACAGGTCCCCGGGGCGACCGCTGAAATAACCTTCTTCGCCTTCCCCCACCATTCTCATGCGGTTGCCGTTGGCCACGCCGGCGGGGAAATTCACTTTTAAGGTTTTGCGATCCATGACGCGGCCTTTACCGCCGCATTTTTTGCAGGGGTGGCGGATGATTTTGCCCGAGCCGTTACACACATGACAGGCGGCGGCAATGGAAAAGAATCCCTGGTTCCTGCGGATGCTGCCGCTGCCGCCGCATTGGGCGCATGTTTCCGGTGGATGCCCGGGTTCGTTGCCGGCGCCGTCGCAAATAAGGCAATTTTTTTCTTTGGTAACCGCCACTTCCTTTTCGACGCCATTGTAAGCTTCTTCCATGGTAAGCTCGATCTCCTGCCCGATATCACGCCCCTGCTGAGGCCGCGGCCCCCGCCCGCGCCCACCCCGGGAAGAACCGAAGCCGAAAAAGTTGCCCAGTATATCCTCGAAATCGGAGAAAATCGAATCGGAAAAAAATGATGAAAAATCGCTAGATCCGCGGCCGGCGCTTTTTAATCCTTCGAAACCGTATTGATCGTAGATGCGCCTCTTTTCTTCGTTGCCCAATACGGAATAGGCTTCCGACGCCTCTTTGAACATCTCTTCGGCTTGCGGATCCGCCTGGTTCCGGTCGGGATGGTATTTTAACGCCATCTGGCGGTAGGCTTTTTTTATTTCATCGATGCCGGCGGTCCGCGGCGCGCCCAGCACTTCGTAATAGTCTCGTTTTGCCATTGGTTCCTCTAACCCTCTATTCCTATTTTTCGAATTCTGAAATCAGGAGGTTGTTTATTTTATTTCTCATTGTTTGTATTCGATTTATTTGGGTTTGAAGTGTATCCAGGTCATCCTCTTCCAGGATTTTTTCCGTTTTGGAGAGGATGTTTTTTATTTCCGTTTTTTCTTTTGCCGCGAATTTGGCCATATGTCTCTCGTAAAAGAACCGGACGGTCTCCATTTCTTCTTTCAATTGGAGTTTGACTTTATTAACCTGGACAGACAGTTTATCCTGTTTTTCGTATTCCCTGGCTTCCTTGACGCGCGTTTCGATTTCTTCGGGGGACATACCGCTGGCCGGTTGAATTTTCATACTCTGGATCAAGCCCGTTTTAACGTCTTTGGCGGATACTTTCACAATGCCGTTGGCGTCGATTTCAAAGGTTACGTCGATCTGGGGAACGCCTTTGGGCGCCATGGGGACGCCGACCAGGTTAAAATGTCCCAGGGACTTATTCTGGGATGCGATTTCCCGTTCTCCCTGCAGCACCTGGATGGTAACCGTTTGCTGGTTGTCGGAAATGGTGGTGAAACGCATGGTTTTTTTGATGGGAATGGTGGAATTCCGTTCGATTATTTTGGTAAACGTATCGCCCTTGGTTTCCACGCCCAGGGAGAGGGACGTGACATCCAGCAGCAAGATATCTTTGACTTTGCCCTTAATGATTTCCGATTGAATGGCCGCGCCCTGGGCCACCACTTCTTCGGGGTTCAGGTTGATAAAGGGATCTTTTTCAAAAAACTCGCCCACTTTCAGGGCCACCAGGGGCATGCGGCTCTGGCCCCCAACCAGGATAACCCGTTCGATTTGGTCTTGCGATATATCGATCTCATCCAGGGATTTCTTCACCAGGCGGATGGTGCGGTCGATGATTTGCTCGGTATCGTGTTCCAGTTGGGCCCGGGATAACTTTTTCTGGAAGTGGTAACTGTTGCCGTCGGCAAAGTGGTAGAGATAGGGGATGGATATCTGGGTTTCCTGGTTAAAGGAGAGTTCGATTTTGGCTTTTTCAGCGGCCTGGATGACCCTCTGGAAACTGTTTTTGTCGCTGAAGATATCGACGGAGGTATCTTTGTTTACCTGATCCACTATCCATTTGATGACTTCTTCGTCGAAGTCGGCGCCGCCCAGGAAGGTATCGCCGGTGGTGGACAGGACTTTATATATATCGCCCCGGACCTCGACGATGGAGATATCGAAGGTGCCGCCCCCCAGGTCGTAAACGGCATATAGGCCGTCTTTGGGGATTCGCTTTTTGTAAGCGATCAAAGCGGCGGTGGGTTCATTGATAATGCGGGTCACTTTTAAGCCGGCGATTTCGCCCGCCACTTTGGTGGCTTGCCTCTGGGCGTCGTTGAAAAAGGCGGGGACGGTAATCACTGTTTCGCCGATTTCTTCGCCCAGGTAATCCTCGGAGATTTGTTTCAAATAGCCCAGCAGCATGGCTGAAATTTCTTCCGGGGAAAAGGCTTTTCCGCCTAACAGGATTTTGACGTCGCCATTCTCGGCTTCGATGATGGAGTAGCTGACCCGCTGCAGCATGGCCTTGACTTCATTGCTGTCGAATTTCCTGCCGATGATTCGTTTTATTCCCCAGATGGTATTTTCGTTATTGGTAATGAACTGTCGTTTGGCAATATTGCCGAATATTCTTTTTTTATCGCGGTTTAATGCGATAATGGAGGGGATGACGCGGGAACCTTCGGGGTTTGGAATAATGACCGGTTCCGAGCCTTCCAGGTAGCTGATACAGCAGTTGGTGGTTCCCAGGTCGATGCCGATATTTTTCATTCTTGTTCGGTTTCAGCGGCGGGTTCCGCGTCATTGGTGGCTTTTTCTTCGCCGGGCATGGCCACTTTGGTCAGCACGGGTCGCAACAATTTCCCATTGTACATGAACCCTTTCTGGTAGACTTCCAGTACGACGGGTGAGGCAAGTCCCTCGCGTTCTTCTTTTGAAAGGGCCTGGTGGATATTGGGATCAAAGGCCCTTCCCAATGCGTCGATTTCTTCGACGCCGTTTTTTCGTAAAAGGTCCAGCAATTGTTTGTGGATCATTTCAATGCCTGAAATGATGGATTTTTCATTATTGGCGGCCGAGTGGGCGTTCTGTATTTCCGCCGCAACCCTGGCTTTGAGGGCCCGTTCCAGGTTATCGACCACCTCCAGCAATCCCAGGAAAAAGTCCGCCAGGACATATTTCTGGAATTCATCTTTTTCTTTTTTAACCCGTTTCCGGAAATTATCCATTTCCGCTAAACTTCTCAGGTATTTATCTTTTAATTCATCTTTTTCCGCTGTTACTTTTTCCAATGAATCAACCAATTCTTTTATCTTTTTCTGGATTTTTTTTGCGGTGTGAGTATGATGTGATTTCTTTTTGGCTAAGTCCTTCAGTTGTTGCTCATCTTCTTCTTCCGTATGCTCCTCGCCCGCGACTTTCTCTTCTTCTTCTTCTTCTTCCTCTTCCGGCGTGTAACTCACTTCGACGATATCGCCCTTATCTGTCATTTTTTATACCTCCATTGGATTTATAGTTTTTATCAAACGTGTCAACAGAAACGATTTTCATTTATTCATCCTCATTATTTTAAAATTTTAATACAATAGGAGGCAAATGTCAATATAATGGCAAGCCCCGGCTTCGGGGGCTAACATTTCGATTGCCCCATAATCTTCCTTAACGTAATCTCGCCGCATTTTTCAAGCTGTCGATATTAAATCCTTCAAATATGATCGCCACCGCCACTTTGGTCAGCAGGGTAAAAAGTAAAAAGCCGGTGGAAAATATGGCGGCAGATACGCGCACCTCGGTCATGGAGGGTCGATATATATATACCTGCCCCAACACATCCGGGGTAAACCCGGGCGTCAACAACGCGATACCTTTCTCAATGAAAACTCCGAAATAGATCAGGATAGCCCCGATATTCAATGTGACCACATTCTTCCGCGTCGCCGGTATGAGGAACAACAAAAATGCGATAATACTGATAATGACGGAAAGCCAACCGTAGAACACGATATCCCGGTTTTCCCCGATCCCTTGAAACAGGTATTTAAAATGTACGATATGCTGCGTGTCGGAATATACTTCTTTGAAAACCTCGCTGAAAAAAAAGAACAAATTGAGGAACATGGCATAGGCCATTAATTCGGCAATCTTCCAGATGGCTTCATCCTTTATTTCAAAACGGGTGGTCTTTTTTAAAACCTGGAAAAGGATCAGCAGTACAGCGGGCCCGGAACAAAACGCCGACGCCAGGAACTTTGGGGCCAGGAGGGCGGTGTTCCAATAGGGCCTTGCGGCCAGGCCGTTGTATAAAAACGCGGTTACGGAATGGATGCCGATGGCCATGGGTATGGAAAATAGGATCAACGGTAATAGGATTTTTTTAGAGGTCTCTTTTTTCCAGAAAAGGGTGTAAAGTAGGTACAGGACAATGGAAATATTCAGGATAAAGTAAATGCCCAGGACAAAAAAGTCCCAGGCCAGCAAGGAAGACGGGAAATTGAGCCGGCCCATAAGGGGCAACATATGCCACAACCGCAGGGGATTGCCCACATCCACCAATACGAAGAGCATACACATGACCACGGCGCAGACGGCCAGGAGTTCGCCGAATAATACGACTTCCTTGATGGGTTTCCAGTTATAAATATAGGCGGGAATCACCAGCATAATGGCTGCCGCGGCCACGCCCACCAGGAACGTGAAATTCCCGATATAAAACGCCCAGGAGACGGGGTCCCTCATGTTGGTGACGATCAGTCCCTGTTTCAACTGCTGCCAGTACGCCAGTCCGCCCCAGGCCATGAGACTGAGGAGGAATAGTATCCATAAATAATACCACTTGTTGCCGCGAATAACGATTTTAAGACATTCTTTAATGAACCGAAGAATTTTCAAGGGACCACCTCCCATTATATTTTTTATGTTGCAAAAAAGTAAAAGAATTTGGGCTGGGTATTGAGGTCTTCTTTAAGAACCAAAACCCGTTTGTTTCGCAGGATATACCTGATTTCGCTGTCCGGGTCCAGGAGGTTTCCGAATTTCCTGGCGCCCACCGGGCATACTTCCACGCATTTGGGATACCGCCCTTCCCTTACCCGCTGGATACAAAAGGTGCACTTTTCCACGGCGCTTTTATAGCGCGGCCGGTTGCCCAGGTAATGGGCGTCGGTGTTCAAGTCTTCCGCGGGTACTTTGGGTTCCCCCCAGTTAAAATGCCGGGCGCCGTAAGGACAGGCCGCCATGCAGCAGCGGCACCCGATGCACCAATTATAATCCACCACCACGATGCCGTCCGGCTCCTGCCAGGTGGCTTTAACCGGGCAGGTTTTGACGCAGGGCGGATTCTTGCACTGCTGACAGGCCACGGGCAAATAGAAACGCTCGTCGGCCGGCGCTTCCTCATGATTGTAATAGAGGTCCGAGTGCATGAAATCGACGCCTTTGTCTTCTTCCATTTCCAATACCTGGATCCAGTGCACCTGGGGATCGCGGGACAGGTTGTTTTCTTCAACGCAGCCGTATACACAGCGCCGGCACCCGATGCACCTGGAAATATCAAGGGCATACCCAAACTCAGTCCCTGCCATAGGCCCTTTGGCGGAAACGGTGAATTTCTTGCCGAATTTTTTATAGTATTCCGCTTCCAGGCGCCGGATGACTTGATCTAACTCGGGCTTTGTCAGGGTTTTGAAATGTTTTTGCAGGAACTCTTCCCTTGAAATCATGGCCCCGCAGCCGCTTATGGCGACAGCAGCGGAGGCGATGGCCGCGGTCTTTAAAAATTTCCTCCGGGTGACAGTTTCACCGGGTTTGTTTTTTTTCTCGGGCATCATTTTAGACTCCCTGGTTTTACCGGCGGCGGTTCCGGCTTTAATTTTTTAAATTTCGGGGAATGGGGGTTGTGGCAATGTGCGCACAGGAGATATTGTTTGGGTCCGTTCCAAAAACCGGTGCGTCTCCCGTGGACGCCGTTTTTCCAGTCCCTTAATTTGAGCCCGTGGCATTGGCCGCACAGTATATATGATTCTTTGAAATCCACCGGGCGACCGTCGGCCAGGTGGAGCATGTCGCGATTTTTGGCGTCATGACAGTCCAGGCACCAACGGTTTGCCGCGTCATGGGTGAACACGATATCTTCGTGCGCTTCCACCAGTTCCCTGCGCTGCGGGTTTGTCTTCATTTCCGCGTGGCATTCGGAGCAAGGGAAAATTCCGTCGCTGAAAGGGGGCGGCGGAACCTGGATATCCCGGTTTTGCGAGTAAGCGGGGAAGAAATAGGGGCTAAAAACAAACATGATGATCCCTACTGCCGGTATTACGTATTTATTAAACAATTTCTTTTTCAACGGATGACCCTCCTCGCGGCAAATTGTAAAACAACGAAAAAAAAAAGTCAAATTTATGCCGTAAATTCAATATTTGTCTTGAATAGCCGCTAAGGACACGAAGGGGCGCGAAGAAAAAAACAATTTTTCAATACGGCGTTTGTAGGGCTTTAATTAAGCAACCCCCTACCGTCGTTTTTTTACCCTTGAAATAATTCCCCTTTGGGTTTATTATTAATAGCCGACAGGAAGCGCTTTTCCCGTCGCTCTGTAAAGGAGGAAAAAATGAGCAAGAATATATCCATGATATCGGCGGCGCTGATGCTAACAATAGCCCTTGTTACAGTATCCGGCGTCTCCTGCGGGGGAACGAAAAAGCTAAAATTGGAAACGGGCGCCTGGGATGATGCGTTCCTGGAAACGGCCCGGTTTATTATGCTGAAAGACGAGGCCCGGATATACAAACATCTGCCGGATAACGAAGCCAGGGAAGCCTTTATTAAGGAATTCTGGGAAAAAAGAGACCCGAACCCGGAAACCCCGGAGAATGAAGCAAAAATGGAATTCGACCGGAGGGTCGAGTTTATCAACCGGTGGTTCAATGAGAGCACCGGTAAGGGACGGGGGTGGAATTCGGACCGCGGTAAGGTGTTCCTTTACCTGGGGGCGCCGGATGCCCGCGATGTCCACGAGCGAACAATCTATGATTCCTTCGGCATGGCCATGAGGGTGCAGGCGGAAACATGGATATATAACCGGCACATGCTGGCATTGGAGTTTATCGATAGGGGATTCGGAATCTTCCGGCTGACCTCCTGGCCCCCAGACCTGCTGTCGGCTATCGAAAGTGAAAAATTTACTATTTTCGAAAATAAACAGGCAGCCCAGAAGTTCAAATTTAAAGCAAGCTGTGAGAACGGCGAAATTAAAATAAGCATCCCGGTCAAAGATATTACTTTCGACGAGGACAACGCCAATATGAAGGCGAAGTTCAATATCCTGATCTATGTGTATTACGATTATAAAAAGATCGCTAAAAAGGAAGAGACCCGCGATATGTCCTGGCCTAAAGATGAACTTTTGAAAAAAAATACGCTGGAATTGTCCGTTCCCTATACACCGGCGCTGAAAGGGAAGTACTATTTCGATATTATCGTGAGGGACGCGATCTCTACTTCCAGTTACAGGAACTTAATACAACATAAGTTTTAAATGCCGTCGGCCGCCGGGAGCGATCATGCAAATTATAAATCTTAGCGAAAAGAAAGCAGGGCGGCCTTTACATACCTCCAGCGGGGGCGGGCCGTTTCCCATACCTTTGCCTCCGGCGAATCCACCAGTCGCCATGGATCAGGGCTACGTCATTCTTTTTTTTCTATTTGAATGCTTGATAATTTTGGTGCCCCCTATGGCTTTTTTCTCACTTTTCTGATATACTTTTGTTGATGAACCATGAAAATGTACTTGACCGTTTAGTGGTAAGACCCGTAC
>JAPKZK010000182.1 GCA_026393835.1 Candidatus Aminicenantota bacterium
AAAACCGGGCCAGGAACTTCTCATTCCCGTGACCATAACAAACAATACCACTGAAACCCACACCGGCCTGACTGTCATCATCAAAAAGACATCGCCCTCCGAAACAGTGGAAGTAGTATTATCGGAGAATGTAAACCTGGAACCGGGTCAAACCATCACACGAAACATAACCTTCAATGAAACAACGCCCGGGACCTGGCAATTATCGCCGCTAACCATAGAGGCTGAAACCATCCTGAAAGGTTCACCGATGCTTATAACCATAGCAGAACCCTCGGTGACCATGGAAATAATCGCGCCCAGTTACGCCGGAAATGAGCCCTTCAATATTAATATCAAATTGAAAAATGAAGGAAAAATTGGAGCAGGGGGCAGGGTTCAGGGATCGGAAGGCGGGGTCGGGGGTCAGGGAAAATTGGATGAGACCATTTCTCTTGAACCCGGAGAAGAAAGAGTGCTGACCTTCAGCGATACCATCTCCGCCGATACAAACTATACCATTACCATCAGCGGCGATGTGGAAAAAAGCGAAACCGTAACGGTAAAATACGGCTATGCCGAAAACCTCTCCCTCAATGTCCTGCCCACCTACCGCGAAGGCCCCATCACGATCAATTACACCCTTGCCAATTCCGGCGGCCTGCCCTTTACCGATACACTCCATTTTGAGCTCTACACCGAAGGCGCCGCTGTGCCTCTTTATATTATCGATAGAACCTATAACCTCTATCCCGGCGAACCTCCCATCGCCGATACCCTGAATTTCCCTTTATCCCCCGGCATTTACCAATTACAATACCAATCGATAAAAGAATCAAAAGGGGCTTTTGAAAAAGCCCCTCTTGACTCCCCAAAACTTTTGTTTACCGTTCTTCCCTCCGGGTCAGGTAACGTTATATTAACAGCAAATACTTTCCCCACCGGCTCAAACCAAATCCCCTTCATTATCACCAACACCGATACGGCTGCCGGCCTCATCCCCATTACCATAACTATATTTGGCGACGACCCCACCACCCCCATCCTCTCCGAAACCCGAAACTACTACCTCCAACCCAATGAATCCCTCCAGGATTTCATTGAATATAATTTCCCTCAAAAATCCAATTTCACCCTCTCCATCTCCGGCGCTAAACTCACTACCCCCATCATTACCTCCATCCAAATCCTCAACCCCAACGAAACCTCCGCCGCAATAACCATCGGCACACCTGAAACCAACCACATCCCCATCGATGTCAATATTACCAACACCGGCTTCAACCCCTTTAACGGAACCCTGATTATTGAAACCCCCGCCGCCCTTTCCCAAGAACCCATCACAATCAACTCCAATTCATCACTCAACCAAACCTTCTCCATCGAAACCTCTTCACTTACCGCCGGAACCAACAACATAAAGGTATTTCTAAATGACGCCTCCGGCGGAACACTTTCCCAGACTGCTTCAACCGTCACTATTACCGGCGCGGATATTAAAGTAACCGAAGTTCCCCAAAACCTGGAAATTACCGCCGGTTCCTACGCCGATGTCACATTGAAATTGAAAAACGAAGGCCATCTACGCGGCCAATCCCGCCTTAAAATATCCGCTTTCGATACCCTCTACCAGGAACGCGAAATCTCCCTGGAACCCGGCCAAGAAATCTCTATCGACGGAATCTCCATCGATGCCCCAGCCGACTGCCCCACCGGCAACTACCCCTTTAATTACACCCTCAATCTCACCGGCCCCGGCGTAACAAACAAGCTGGCTGCCGGTAACTTCACTTTCAAAGTCAACGGCCTCACGTTAAACGTCGAAGCCTCCCTGGACCGCTCCCTCTACAACATCGGCGAAACCGCCCAATTGACCCTTTCCATTACTTCCCCAAATCAATCCGACGCCCCACTTGAAGCCATGATCAACTGGGGCAATTTCAGCCAAAAACAAACCTTTACCCTATCTTCCGCTTCCGCCTCATTGGTATTCGAAATCCCCCTGGATGAAAAACGGCAAGAAAAAGTCTTCTACGGCATTTACCACGAAGGCGGCAAAGGCATCCATCTAAACGATATCTATCTCCATTTCAAAGATAAAATCAGCGTGGAAACAGACAGGCAGGTATATGCCCCCGGCGAAATCATCCACGCCGTATTCACCCTCGCCGACGGCAATCAAAGCGGAATAATCACGGTTGACGCCTTCGGCGAAAGTCAAACACTGCCATTGAGTTCCTCTGTTTCCGCCACTTTCCAGGTCCCGCAGGATACTTTTGGCGGAACCTATGGCATTCGCTGGCGTTTTGTGTTTTCCGATACTTCCAGGGAAGAACTTTCCGGCAGCCATTCCTTCGACGTTTCCGGCCTGGTAGTTAAAGTGGCCAAATCCGAACTGGAAAAAGGCAAATACAGCCCCGGTGAGACCATCAAAGCCGCTTATACCTTAGAAGCCAACCGGGATGATTCCCTCGCCCTGCGCTGCTGGGTTGCCACGCCTTCCAATCAATGGACTTACCTGGGCGAGAGCAGCGTAACCGTTTCGGCGGACAGACAAAGCAATGCCGTCTCTTCTTATTCATTTACCACCTCTGAAGCAGGGACTCATGAGTTGGTGTATGGATTATATAAAGAGGATAATCTTGTTGTGTCCGGTCGGATGGCTTTTGATGTGGGCGACGCCGTGTTAATCGGCATCGCAACCGATCAGTTCGAGTACAAAGACGGCGGCGAAAATGTCATTGTCAGGATCGACTATTTTGGAGAAAAACCGGAAACCCTTTCGAGAAAGGGTTTCTCGACTTCCCAAAGCTTTTGTCTATTCCTGGACAATGAAAAAGTGGAAGAGCGCTCTTTAACCATCGATGGTCCGGGGCATTTTGAAATCACATTAAATAACAGCCGCATCAGCGGCGGGTCTCATTTATTGGAAGCAACTTTAACCGGCGACGGCCTCTCCTCTACAAAAACCACCGGTTTCCTTTACGGAACCAACCTGCCGGATTTAACCTTGACATTGACAGAGACAGGCAGTGAAGGATTAACTTATACCTACAAAATAACCGCAACCAACCGCGGCAAAACCACTTCCCCTGCCACAACCCTGGCATTTACCGATAATGGAAATCCCGTTGAAACCGTAACCATTCCCGCGCTGGCTAGCGGTGCTTCGCAGGAAATCACTTTTAATTGGAGCGGCAGCGGCAAAGCCGGGGCTCATGAGTTCTTATTTGAAATTGACCCCACCAATATTGTCAAAGAATACTCGGAAGCCAATAACCGGTTAACTTTCAGTGAAGAAGTGCCCCTGCTTTTTTACAACCTGGAAGTGGAACCCATCATCTGGCCCGCTAACAGCGATATTAACATTATCACCCGCTTGATCAACAATCAAACCGGAATCGCATCGCTGACACTTAATCTCTCTATCATTCATGACAGTACCGGGACAGCCATTTTCCAGCGCACGCGCGTTGAAGAGTTGCCCGCTTTCGGTAGTAAAGCTTTAAATGACCATTTCAACACCGGCGTCACCCCGGCGGGAGAATATACCCTGGTGCAGGACGTCGCTTCCAATGGCGCGACGCTGCATAAAGAGATCGATGTTCTTATCGAAACCACAAAAACCATATCCGCTGTGCTGCAACTGTTGCCCGTCAAAATACCTTCCGGGATCGATGTTGAAGTTGAAATGACCATGACCCTGGAAAACACCGGCAATGTGGCCCTGGAAGATGAAACAGTGGTAATCGAGGTAGTGAATAAAGAGAATCAAGAGACTGTTAAAGTGGAACAGTTATTATTCACTGTCCCGTTGGGACAGGAAGTCGCGATAAAGAAAGCAATGGCATTGAACCTGGTGGAGGGGTTGTATGAGGTTCGTTTAAAGTACCTGGATGATGTGATTGTCACCGCGGAGTTAACGGCAGCGGCGGCCATTAAACCCGATAAAACCATTGCCGTGCGGCCCCGGGTGTTAATCATGAATCTGCAAATACCCGGCAGCGCCGACCCCATCGTATTTTTAACCAATTTGTTCCAATCCGCGGAAATCCGACATGAAGCAGCGAACGGGGTATTGGAATCCTATTTCCAGTTTCACAAAGGCCATGCCAATATAAACATCGTATTGGGACATACAATGGGCCGGAAGTTGCGCGACGAATTAAAGGAGCGTGTTTGGCGCGGCGAGGGGTTGATATTTGTTGTCAGTAATCCCATTAATGCCCCGGACATGGTGGAGTGGCTGGGGGTAAACGTAAGTCCGCTTAATGGCAAAAACAAGGCGGATGAATCCATCGTCGAAATATTGCCCGGCGAATTGAGCGGCAGAGGCGGCCAGGTGGAACTGGTGGAAAAGAACCGGCTCATAATTGAAAAGAAAAATACGGATGTGATTATTATCGGCCAAACTCAGCAGAAAAAACAGGCGGTGATGACGTATCGCAAGTATGGCAATGGCCATATCCTGGTCATTGCGGCTCCGGTGGGGTTGGCGGCTTACAAATCCGGCGGCGAGACCATCGCCCAATTGTTGGTAAATGCAGTCAATAGGTTCAGCGGCGATATCTATACCATTTCCACTTTAGCGAGGGTGTTGCCTGTTGCGATATCTCTTAGCAATGAGGGCAGTGAGGAGAAGAATCTCATTGTAAAGGAGATATTTCCATATGGAGTAGAGGGGTATGATTACAGCCCGACACTGGAAGATACAGGAGATGAGAAGGAAATAAAATGGAACATCAAAGTATCAGGCGGTGCGATGGAAACCATATCATACTGGTTAAAGCTGCCCGACCAGGCCGGTAACTATGAAGTCAAAACGGAAATATACGACGGCGAGACTAAACTGGAAGAAGTATCTCTTAATGTAGACGTATCCCAGGCAGTTTTGTCCAGCATTATGGATACGATCCTCGAGTTGGAGGCCCTGGAAGTATCCGGTCATGACGCCAACGCCATACGCCAGGCAAAGACTTGCCTGGAGAATATCAGGAATCGCTCGGTCGGTTCGCTGGCGGATCATTTACAGAACCTGCATGATGCGGTTCAGGCAGTGGAAACTATCGGCAGTGTGGCGTCCGTGGATGTTTCCGTATTGCGTTTAAAAGCCGGGGACATTATGGTTATCATGGGCCGGCGGTTCTATGAAGAAGTGAAACAATGGGGTTCATCAAGTTTGAGCCCATTATTCGGTATGATAACAATGAATTAATGTAGGGGGTTGATCCAATCAAACCCTTTTTTTTGGAAAATGGCGTAAAGGTGCACCAAGGCGCCGCCGGGGTCCCGACTAACATACCTTCAATTGATTATAAACGGCTGCCCCGGTACAGGGACGGCTCCTAAATCCCCACCCTAGTACCTCGCGGCTATATCGGAATCCTTTTATTTGTCTATTCTGGGTTTAATGGGCCGGGAAGAACCGAAAAACAAAGAAGAGTGGTTCGCCCGGGCCATGGATGTGTACGACATTATAATTGGGGATTCCGGGGTGGTAAAAATGATGGAAGAGTACAATTCCAAATTGGCGGACTTACAACAAGGACATCAAACCATCGTTTTGGCGCGTGAAGCCAACAATACCCTGGCAAAAGAGAGCAAAGTTTTTTGGGGGTCCAGAAGTTACACGGGCGATTTTTTAAAAAAGCCCCCTGGTCACCGTGGTCAAAAGTAATTACAATTTAAAAGGAGCTAAATCATGAATCAGAAAAAAGAAACAACATAGCAAACGGGTTTAATCGCCGGGCCGGGAACCAGCCGGGACGGCGCTGTCGGCAAAGATGGCGCCATCGTATTAGCCGGGGATAAAGGTTTAATATATCGCAGCACGGATGGCGGGAATACCTGGGAACAGGTATTTGACCTGGGGCCGTTTTATGGTGACGCCGCAAATATCATGGGCATAACTTGTTTCGATGATGTTGTCGTTTGCACCGGTGGGGATATGCTGACATTGATATCCAAAGACAATGGGTCAACCTGGGGTCAGTTGGGTCAATACCCATCGAAAGGCGGGTTCCTGGGGTTATTGCAAACAGCGGAAAGGATTATCGGCGTTGGAATCTTTGAAAAAGACAGCGAACCGGTATGTTACATTGAAAAATCAGTTATTATTGAGGCGGAGCTTACTGAGCGGACCCCTATAGAAGCTCCGAAGCCAGGTCCCACTCCACCGCCGCCACCACCACCCCCCACCCCTACGCCGACGCCGACTCCCACACCCACACCTACACCGACTCCCACGCCGCCAACCCCCACGCCGACGCCGACTCCCACACCTACACCAGCACCGACGCCAACGCCTGTCGAACCGATTTCAATGGAAACATTTAAAAATCTCATGGCTGATGAGTTTGATATATTCGCAGGCATGCTCGGGCGCATTGCAAATTATTTAAGGAGACTGAAATAAAGCCAAGGTTGACAGCGATAGAAATATAAAAATAAGCTTTTTATGCGGATTACCTCTTGACATCATTTTTTTTCCGGCTAAAATTTATTCATGATTAGAATAAGTATAAAAGACAATACCGGCAACACGGACACATAAAATGATACACGCAAATCCAGTAAGAGAGATTTCGACATGAATAAAGCATCCCCAATCCTGCAAGCCCTTCAGGCATTTGCCGAAGCTGTCACTTCCAAGATGACGCAACTGACGCACGGCGAACCGGAAGATCAGTTGCGGGGCCCATTCGAAAACTTGATGAACGAGTGCGCCCGCGCCCTGACCCTGAATGTAGTATGCACCGGCGAAACTCCACTTCCGAATCGGTTGGGCCGCCCCGACTTCGCAGTACATCGGGACAAGCTGCTATCCGGGTTTGTCGAACTTAAAGCGCCGGGTTTCGGCGCTAACCCCAACCATTTCACCGGTCATAATCGCGACCAATGGAAACGTTTTCAATTCATTCCGAACCTGCTTTACAGCGACGGAAACGAATGGGCGCTGTACCGATATGGTAAACTTGTGGGTAATCTGCTCCGCCTTTCGGGCGATGTTGCTACCGCCGGTAAGAAAGCCGCTGCGCCCCAGGGCGCCCTCGGCCTCGAACGGCTGCTTAGCGATTTCTTTTGGTGGAAGCCGATCATTCCCACCGACATTAACGGCAAGATAGACCTCAAAGGTTTCGCATCGCTTCTGGCCCCGCTCTGCCGGATGCTGCGCGATGATGTCACCGATGCGCTCAAGAATGCCAATTCCCCGCTCCTCCAACTGGCCAGGGACTGGCGGCAATTGCTTTTTCCCGATGCTTCGGACGAACAGTTTGCCGACGCTTACGCCCAGACCGTCGCTTTTGCCCTTTTACTGGGTCGAAGCGAAGGAGCGGACCCGCTCACACTGGACAGCGCCGAAGCCGCCCTGGTCGCAAAGCATAACCTGCTCTCCCGTGCGCTTCAAGTGCTGACCGATCGCGACGCGCGCGATGAAATGACCGCCTCCATCGATCTGCTTCTTCGCGTCATTGCCGCCGTACCCCCCGCCACGTTGAGCGGCCTCCACGACCCGTGGCTTTATTTCTATGAAGACTTCCTCGACGTCTATGACCCCAAACTGCGCAAGGATACCGGGGTCTACTATACCCCCGTTAAAGTTGTTCGCACCCAGGTCCGCCTGATCGACGACCTGCTGGTCAACCGTTTGCAAAAGCCGCAGGGCTTTGCCGATCCCGGCGTCGTGACGCTTGATCCCGCAGCCGGAACAGGAACCTACCTGCTGGGCGTTATCGAACACGCGCTGAACCGGATCGAGGCGGAACAAGGGGTAGGCGCCGTCGCCGGCCAGGCAACCGCCTTAGCGAACAACCTCTACGGCTTCGAATTGATGGTTGGGCCGTATGCCGTAACCGAGCTTCGCGTCAGTCGCGCCCTGCAAGACAGCGGCGCGGCGCTGCCCACAGACGGCGCACATGTATACCTGACCGACACGCTGGAAAGTCCCAACGCCAAACCGCCACAACTGCCGCTCTTCCTTAAACCCATCGCCGAACAGCATGTCAAGGCGCTCAAAGTCAAGAGCAGCGTACAGGTCATCGTCTGCCTGGGTAACCCGCCTTATGATCGCCACGAAGCGGCCAGAAGCGACAATAAGGCCCGCACCGGAGGTTGGGTTCGTTGGGGAGACGATGAAAAGGGTACGGACGCGATTTTTCGTGATTTCCTCAATCCCGCCACTAAGGCCGGTCACGGTCTCCACGTCAAGAACCTCTACAATCTCTATGTCTATTTCTGGCGTTGGGCGCTGTGGAAAGTCTTCGAGCACCCCAATTCTTCAGTTCCCGGCGTAGTCAGTTTCATCAGCGCGTCCAGTTACCTGGACGGCGACGCTTTTTGCGGCATGCGTGAGCATATGAGGCGATTATGTGATGAAATCTGGATTCTCGACCTGGGAGGTGAAGGACGCGGCACACGCAAAAGTGACAACGTATTCGCCATCCAGACGCCCGTGGCCATTGCCGTTGCCGTTCGCTCAGGCAAGGTGAATAGGGAAAAGCCGGCCGGGGTTCATTACGCGCGCATTGACGGAACGCACGACGACAAGTTGGAATACCTGGACAACATCACCGAATTTTCCTCGGTTCAATGGCAGGATTGCCCGGATGACTGGCGGGCCCCCTTTCGCCCGGCAGGCCAGGGCCAATATTTCGATTGGCCCCTCCTGATCGACCTCATGCCCTGGCAACATTCCGGAGTTCAATTGAAGCGAACCTGGCCGATTGGACCGGACAATGAAACTCTTGAGCGTCGTTGGATGCGCCTGCTAAATACAGAGAACAGATCAACAGCATTTCGTGAAACCGACGACCGTCAGGTAAATGGGACATACCACGTATCCTTAACTGAGAAAAACGACTCAACACCGATTGCCAGGCTGCCAAAAAAGGCTCCGATGTCACAAACGCAACGATACGCTTATCGCTCTTTTGATCGACAATATATTATCGCTGACGGTCGATTAATGTCTCGTCCACGTCCCGATATCTGGCGGGTGCACAGCGAAAGGCAAGTATATCTGACAAGCCTTTTTTCTCAGCCTCTCGGTAACGGACCAGCGCTAACAATCTGTTCTTTTATTTCTGATCTTGATCATTTCCGTGGTTCATATGGAGCAAAAGCCGTTATTCCACTTTACCGCACCGCCGATGCAGCGGAGGCAAATATCCTGCCCGGCTTGCTTGAACTGCTGGGCAAAACATACAAACGGCGGATTACACAGGAGGATTTCCTGGCTTATGTCTATGGGGCGCTGGCGCAGCCGGCCTTTACCTCCCGGTATGAGAAGGAACTGGAAACTCGCGAACTGCGGGTACCGATCACAAAGGACGCGGCGCTGTTCGAGAAAGTTCGCGGCGCCGGTGCACGGTTGCTCTGGTTACACACCTACGGCGAACGCTTTGTTCCCGGGGACAGGCCGCGCGGCCAGGTCCCGCGCGGGGAGGCAAAATGCACAAAGGCCGTCCCGGGCAATACAGACGGCTACCCCGAATCATTTAATTATAATGACGTGACACGTACACTACATGTCGGCGAAGGAGAGTTTGCACCCGTCACGCGCCAGGTCTTCGAGTTCGAAGTTTCCGGCCTCAAGGTCGTGCAATCGTGGCTTAAATACCGCATGAAAAAAGGCGCAGGCAAGAAGTCCTCCCCACTGGACGATATCCATCCCGAACGGTGGACCAGTCAGTTTACTACCGAGTTGCTCGAACTGCTCTGGGTGCTGGATGCGACCGTTGCGGGTTATCCCGAACAGGGGAAACTATTGGAAGCCATCGCCGAAGGCCCGTGCTTCAATGCTGAAGAATTGCCGCCTGTTCCGGAAGCGATGCGAAAACCCCCTGCCGTAAGTCCAGTAGAAGATGGTGGCACACATAATAGGGAATTGGAATTTCCAGAATAGTGGAGATTAAACTCCAGGTAAAAAAACAGCCATTGGTGGATTCCCTTATTCAATCAATTGCCCAAACACCTGGTTTTCAAAGACCAAAAGTTTTTTAGGGGTCCAGCGCCCCGCAGCGCGGGGGGCCTATTAGTGCTTTAAAAAGCCCCCTGGTCGCCGAAGGGAGTAACATTTGTAGGTTCCGAGCCGGATTGCCGTTAGGAAGTTAAATCTCCCGGTACGGTCATACAAAACGGCCCCCCGCGCCGCGGGGAAAAAATGGGGGGGTGCCGGTAAATATCACATTGCATAACCCTGCATTTTATGATAAACTTATTTTTTAAATTTCAATTTATAACGAAATAGGAGAAAAACATGCTGCTTTGGATTGAAACTATTGTGTTTACAGCTCTTTTGATCTTAACCGTTTATGGGTTTTTCAGCCCCCTTTACCTCAGGTATAAACTACTAAAACTGGGCAAACCCGAAGCCCGCTTCGATAAACCCCTCAAACGAATCAAAGACGCCGTTATTTCTTTCTTTTTTCTCAACTGTTCACTGAAAAAAGAAAGAGTTTTTACAGGTATCATGCATTTCTTTTTCCTCTACGGGTCGCTGACCTTCGACACCGTCAGCATCAGCCATGTGCTGGAAGGATATAAAGAGGGCTTCAACCTTTTCGGTCACGGCGGGGCCCGGTTGATTTACAGCGCCTGGGCGGATGTGTTCGGCATCATGGTCCTGGTGGGCGTGCTTTATTTTGTCATTCGCCGTTATATTTTCAAACCGAAATACTATACCTACCCCTCTATCGAATCTGTTTTTATATATTTGCTCCTGGTTACGGTGACCCTGACCTTTTACCTTTACGAAGGCGCCGTAATCGCCCACAACCCGGCGGAAACATATGCGGCCTTTGTCGGGAAAGAGGTGGCCGTCCGGATGCAAGCCGTCGCCCCCATGAATATGACCGCGGTCAAAATTTTCTGGTGGATTCATGTGTTGAATGTATTTGCTTTTGTAGTGTACGTGCCCCGGTCCAAATACCTGCACATGATGGCCGGACCGATCAATATCGCTTTCCAGGATTATAACCCCGGCAGCATAATCAAAACCTTGAACCTGGAAGACGAAAACGCACAGGGTTTCGGGGTGGTTAAAGCCGCGGACCTTACCTGGAAAGATTTACTGGACGGTTTTGCCTGCATCGACTGCGGCCGCTGCGACGATTACTGCCCGGCCAACCGGAGCGAGAAACCACTGTCGCCGAAGAAATTGATCCTCAAAATTAAGGAAGAACTGCTGAAAGAAGGCCGCGCAGTCCTTAAAGCTCATGACCAACAAAAAGAACTGGAACCGTTAATGGGCCGCGTCTACTCTGAAGACGAAATCTGGACCTGCACAAGCTGCGGCGCGTGCATGCATGTCTGCCCGGTGAAAAACGAACACCTGCCTAAAATTTTCGGGCTGAGGCAAAGCCTGGTCCTGATGGAAGCAAAATTCCCGGAAGAACTGGGTACATTTTTTAAAGGTTTGGAAACCAACAGCAATCCCTGGGGGTTCGGTTCATCCACCCGCGGCGATTGGGCAGAGGGCCTGGAAGTGAAAACATTGGCCGACAACCCGGACGCGGATATCCTCTACTGGGTCGGCTGCGCCGGTTCCTTTGACGAAAAAGGTAAAAAAGTTTCCACCGCCATGGTGAAAATACTTAAAGAAGCCGGCGTGAATTTCGCTGTCCTGGGCCGGGAAGAGAACTGCTGCGGCGACCAGGCGCGCCGACTGGGCAACGAGTACCTCTTTCAAACAATGGCCCGGGGGAATATCGATATCCTTAAGAAGTATAACGTCAAAAAAATCCTGGCGACCTGCCCCCACGGCTACAATACATTTAAGAATGAGTACCCGAAATTAGCCGGGGCCCTCGGCCTGGGCGATTGGAATGTGGAAGTGGTACATCATTCTGAGTTTATCGCGGACTTGATCCGGCAAGGGAAATTGAAAATCAAACAAGAAATGACATCGTCCGTTACCTACCATGATCCCTGTTACCTGGGGAGGCACAACGACATATTCAAGGCCCCACGAACGGTTTTATCCGCAACCGGCGCAAAACTGCTGGAAATGAAGAATCATTGCGACCACAGCTTTTGCTGCGGCGCCGGCGGCGGCCTCATGTGGACCGAGGAAAAACTGGGGAAAAGGGTTTACCAGATGAGAACCGATGAGGCCCTGGAAACGGGCGCCGAAGTGATTTCAGTGGCGTGCCCTTTTTGTATGACCATGCTGGATGACGGCCTCAAAGACAAAGGCAAGGAAGAAACCGTCCGCGTTAAAGATATCGCCGAAATCGCGGCGGAATGCTTATAAAAACCAAGAAACCCTTTCGAGAAAGGGTTTCTTGACTTCCTAAAGCTTTTGCTAAGGCCCCCTCTTACAATTAAGATATTTTTATGGTATAGTTATACCTCTCAAAAAAAATTTTTACGGAGGTCAAATAATGTTGCTTCACCAGGAATTTATTAGAAGAGCAAAGAAAAATGGCAAAAAATTGGCTATTATCGACCGTACCACGGAAAAAAGAATAACCTATTCCAAGGCGCTAATTGCGTCGATAATATTGGCAAACAAATTCAAAGCATATAAGGACGGCTTTATCGGGGTTATGATTCCCAATTCCGCCGGGTCCATGCTCAGCATCCTGGGCATCGTAATGGCCGGTAGAGTCCCTGTGATGATCAATTATTCCACAGGCGCCGCTTCCAATTGCGAATATGCCCAGAATAAGTGCGGTTTCAAAACCATTATCACCTCGCGGGCGCTGCTGGAAAAAATCGGCTGCCGCCTGGTCTCTGGCATGGTCTTTATCGAAGACATCATGGAAAAAGTCACTATCAAAGACAAACTCCAGGCCGCTTTAAAAACCAAATTACCCACCAATTTACTACTGAAAACCGTCCACCAGGGCGAGCCGGACGATAACGTCGTGATCCTATTCACCAGCGGCAGCGAAAAAGACCCCAAAGCCGTACAGTTGACCCACAAGAACCTGACCTCCAATATTAATGATGTTTACCAGGTCCTGGAGATCATGGATAAAGATATTATGCTGGCCAATTTACCCCTGTTTCATGTGTTCGGTCATAATGTGAATTTCTGGCTTCCCATGACGAGGGGCATCACGGCCGTGTCTTATGCCAACCCCCTGGAATACCAGAAGGTGGTAGACGTTGTCAGAGAAGAAAAAGTATCGTTAATGGTCGGTACACCCGTATTTTTCATGGGGTACTTGAGGAAATCCAGGCGGGGAGATTTCGAGTCGGTCCGGCTTGCTTTCACCGGCGCGGATAAAACCCCTGACTGGCTGCGGGAAGAATTCTTTAAAAAGCATGGTCTTACCGTCTATGAAGGATACGGCTGTACGGAAACAAGCCCGGTGATCTCTTTGAATATGGGCGTAAACAACCGCCCTGGGAGTATCGGCAAACCCTTCCCCAGCGTCAAGGTCAAGATCGCCGATATAAATACCGGTGAGACGCTGCCCGCCGCCAAAGAAGGCAAAATCCTGGTGAAGGGCGACCTGGTTATGAAAGGTTATTTCGACGACCTGGAAGAAACATCCTTGAGGATAAAGGACGGCTGGTACGATACCGGCGATATGGGAATGTTCGACGAAGACGGCTTTTTGTGGCACCGGGGCCGCTTGAAACGGTTTGTCAAAATCGGCGGTGAAATGGTTTCGCTGGTTAAAGTGGAGAGCGTGCTGACGGAGATTCTACCGACCGATGTGGACTGCTGCGTGGTTGAGGTTCCCGATTTCTTGAAGGGCGCGAAGATTGTGGCCACTGTGACGCAAGCCATTGATGAAAAGAGAACCCTGACCGACATGGCCAAACGGTTGTCCCCCATCGAAATGCCGAGACAATTCCTGGTAATCCCGGACCTCCCGAAAATGGGCAGTGGAAAAGTGGATTTCCGCTCGGTTACGGAAATGGTGAAAGCACAATTGTCCAGCGACAGCGACATGGCCGAAGAAAGTAGTGCGAAGCGCAAAAATAAAGCGGATAAGAAATAGAACATTTAATAAAAGCCCAAAATCTTAACGAATGCCCTTATTCATAACCTCCCTCCGCTCATTCAGCCATTTAGCGTCAGGCCGATAAAAAACACTCCAATTGGGTTTGATATCCTCTTTCCAGGCTTTCTCGTCATACAGCCTGGTAAAGGCAGCCCTGGCTGCCTTTACCGATTTAAACACCCTATTGGTGAGTAATTTCTTGTTATGAATAACCACCAATCGAAAACACCCCCCCTCCGTAATAATAAAAACAAAATCCAGGAAATAATAAATCGAACTGATTAATATGGATATCTTTGTCTCTTCATCAACGCTTTGAGTAGCTTCGAGTCGACGTACTGTTTTTCGTTTTTCCATCTTACCTCCTTTCGGACCATGATTTTTTTCCTTATTCTTTATTTTACCCATTGAAATTATCTTCCATATCGGTTATTATTATCCCTTATGAAACATGCCAGGAGATTATTATGCGTCATAGACTGAGCCCCTATTGCCCACCCTGCTGTTCCGACTATCTTCTCAATTACAGGCCAAAGCCCCGCATATTTTTGACTGTGTTTCATATTAATAATTATATAAAGTTCATTCAAAATGTCAAATAAAAAATTCAAATTGAATGATTTTCCCCTGGAACATTTTGGGCTCAGGCTTAAAAGAGTACGCCAGGGGTTAAATCTTGATCCCGCTCAAATAAGCGATATTCTTAGCGTTAAAAAGAATTCATACTATAAATACGAAGACGGCTCCCGCTTTCCCCAACCGGATATATTGCTTTCCTTGATAACTTATTTGAACGTGAATGTGAATTACCTGCTCACCGGCGAAGGCGAAATGTTTTTAGCCCCTCCCCCTACTTCGGAAAAAGAAGAAAGAGTATTAAGCCTGAAGGGGATTTTCCCCAATATCCCACCGGAAACTTTCCCGCTGATCGAATCCCTGGAGGTGCCGATAATGAGACATTCGCTGATGACGGAATACCTGCTCTGCAAAGAACAGTATAAGACCTATATCGATGAGCACTTTTTAAAGAAGGAAAAAGGAAATAAAGAATAAGGTAGGGTCCACCGATGGAAATAGGAAACGATTGTTTCGATGAATTCCTGGAACTGCTGGAAATCCCTGAAACACAGGAAGTAATGCTGGAGTTTAAAGAAAAAATTAAAATTATTTTCAAGGATAAAATCGAAAACTATGAGAAGATCAAAAAGGAGTCAACCCCCGATATACCCGATCCCGAGGATGAAGAACCGGGTAAGATCATCCATATGAATAAAAACTGGAAACGGTATAGGGGCCTGTTATCGGAGTACGAATTCGAAGATAGGGAACTCCGGGAATTTATCCATTATTTATTGATCTTTCCATTTTTTCGCAGGATGGTACTCCAGGAATTCTATTTCAAAACCAAGCCCTTCTTTAAAAATAAGTTTGATGAATATCTAAAGGAAGGAAGCTAAGGCCGCTGCGGCTACCTCAAACTGACAGACATAAGATCGATAACGATGGCGTTATTGGATTCTTCTTCCTGGAACAGGGTTTTAAGGCGTGTTTCAAACATCTCCGACCCGAGGTATAAGATGATTTTCCCCCTCTTCTGCAGGATAAATAATAACCTTCGGAATTGTTCCTCGAATTTCCGGCTTTCATCCTTAACAAAATCCTTCACCACCACCAGGTCCACTTCATCCGCCAGGCTGACGGCCGTATATATCTTCTTCAGCATTTCCGGCGAGCTCGCCCTTCTCTTTACTTTCGCGATATCCGCCTGCCGTATACCCAGCACCGCCAGGTTGCCCCAGGCTTTTTTCTCATCTACGCCCCGGATCCGGCAAAAATGCGTTACCATGTCCACCACCGGGATTCCCAAATCAATTTCTTCGGTACTTATGCGATCGATGCCCACGGCATCCCGCCCGGATTCATAAAAACAAAACAGGCGGTCCATGGTTGGGGTGTTTTCGCATAGGATAAAATAGGTTTTTCCTTTTTCCGGTTCAAAGGAAGGGGGCGGTAGCTCGATGGTTTTTTTCATTTTTTTGAACAGCAGCAGCCAGGAAGTAGTAAACAGTACAATGGTGTAGAGAATCGTTAATAGCATCCCCCCACCGAATGTTACGGGCAGACGGCTGCGTGCTTGAAAAAGATTTTCCTCGCCCTTCACAAAGGATTCGATGTCGGTCTGGTCGGTGTAGAATTTTTTATCGAAATAAAACCGTACAAATCGATCTTTGAGGTCTCGGACATAGCGATAGAATGCGAGGAAGTTGTCATACCCACGGCTGCTGATCTCAGTCCCCACCGATAGGTAAAAAGTGGAAGGAAAGAACATGGACAGGACTTGATAACTCCTGATATTTTCCTTCATTTCATTTTCCAGTTTTACTTCTAATCCCTCGATTTTCTTAAAGTCCTTTCTCCAGTAGCTTTCCACCAGGTCGATTACAGCGGGGGGGGCTTTTTTACCGCTCCTGAAAATCCCGATCTCATCATACGCCCTCTTTTCAAAATCCATGATGATTTTCAATTTTTCCAATTCCAGGTAATAGCTGTCGGTCATGCCGGCGGCTTTCCCGGAAATGATTTTATCGATGGTCCAGGGGATAATAAAAATAAACAGGAAAAACAGGCCGATCATGGTTATAATCGCAACGGATTTGGTTTTTAAACGGCTGACCACCGTTCCCAGGGAAAAAAAGAACAGGAGGGTAAAAAAAAGCACCCCCAGGTAAATCAGCAGATGACGGTAATCGGTCCCGGGTAACGCCACACAATTTAATTTCAATACACCCCACGAACTCCCCGCGGTGATTAACAGGAGCAGCAGGAGTATGGCAACCCGGGACCCGATAGTGGGGAAGAACACTTCCCGGCATCGGTTATGAGAAAAACCGGAAAGAAATTCCAGGTATTTTCTATGATGCAGGGCTTCATAACCGAAATAAAGGGCAAATAGACTTCCCAGCAGCAGGATAAGCCCTGAGAAGTCCATTAAAGCGCCACTTTTCTCTGTGAACAGTGTTTTGCCCTTAAAGGGGTTGTAGATGTTTAATCGTTCCCCTGAATCGATATTGGAGATCAAATTTGAAAAATGGCCGGAGTTATTAAAAAAGATACTCAGCGTGGACGGTAGGAACATTAACCGGACCCCATAGGCGCCGTACTGGGTATACAAGATATACTGCTTAACCTTCATCTTCTCGATTTCAATGAAGGTCTGCTTATTCTTTTCCACCAGTTGCTGCCGGGCGATGCCTTCCTGGAGAAAATAAAAAGAGAGTGTTAGGAACAAAAGGAATATGATGATGTTCCGTTTACAAAGGAAGCGTCTTAACTCGAGGCCGAAAAAAACTCTAAAAACCTTCATTTGATCTCATAAAAAATTTGCGCCACATATTGACCGAAGAGGAGGGTTTCGGAGTAGGTTTGACCCAGTAACCAGAGGTCCGCGACAGCGGGGAATTTTCCCGCCTCGACCGCGGCCTTTACCCGGTACTGGACCGGTAGGATACTTTCCACGGCGGTATACAGGTAATAATAAACCCCCCTGACATTGCCTTTACTTAAATACCCTTCTACTTTTTTAAAGATAACGGGGTTCAGGTTATTTTTCTCCATGAAACCCTTGTAATCGAGTATTTCCAGTTGGCGGATCACATCCGGGTTATAAGGGGTTTGGGCGGCTTCCTGCACCAGGGCGGCGTAAGTGGTATAGGCATTTTCCATATCCGCCGCGGCATCGCCAATGATTTTTGTCAGACTGTCATACTGGAGTCCCTCCAGTTTCGCCAGTTCCACGGTGTTCAAAAACAGCAGGGTATCGGCATAACCATTCAAGAAATAACCCGCTCCACGTAGCACGTAGTTCTCAATGGTGCTGCTGATTTCAATACCCGCAACTCCCGGGGCGACCGGCGGGTTGTCGAATCCTCTCTGGGACTCATTGGCAATCACTAAGGATAACAGGTTCCCTGTGAAAATAAATGAGACCAAAATTCCTAAAGTAACTGTTAAAACGATTTGTTTGTTTGTTTTAATCATTTTTTTCTCCTTTCTGAATTATAATACTTGAAATTTCACCCAATGTCAATACTAAATCGCTATAAAAACTCATTAATCTTTTCTGCCGACTGGGAAGTCGATATTTTTTTACGGGAATTATGATCTCTCATGATGTTGTAGGGAAAAGTCAGGTCGCCTTTTTGAAATTAGAGACAGGATAACGTTCCCATTATCCTGTCTCAATGTTTTTTTTGGGGTTATTTATAGGCTTCCACCAGCAGTTCTGCCATCTGGCTGGAAAACTCCACCGGGTTTTCCAATTCATAGCCTTCGATCAACATGGCCTGGTAGAAGAGAATGTTGCTTGCATTTTTTATCTGGGTGGAGTTGGGGTCTTCTTTATGAAGTTTTTGCAGTACCTCGAATATTTTATGGTTGGGATTGATTTCCAATATTTTTGAAGCCCTGGGTGTGATTTGTTTGGCGCCCCTCATGAGCATCTCCATATTAAAGGTCACACCGGAATTGGAGGCCACCAGGCAGACGGGGCTGGTGGTTAAACGTTTGCTTAAACGGACATCGTTCACTTTGTCGCCCAGGTGTATTTTGATGGTTTTTAGCAGGTCTTCGTGTTTTTTGGATTTCTCGGCAAACTCATCTTTCTCTTCGGTTTTATCCTTATCCTCTTTTTTCTCTTTATCTTTTTTATCCTCTGTTTCTTTGTCCTTGTCTTTTAGAACCTTGTCCAGGTCGAAACCTTCCCGGGTAATGGATTTTAATTTTTTACCGTCGTAGTCATCCAGGTTCTGGGTGAGGAATTCGTCGATTTTATCGACAAAATAGAGGATTTCAATTTCCCTGGCTTTGAAGGCTTCCAACTGGGGCATACGCTGGATAGAATCGATGTCCTTGCCGGAGGCAAAGTAGATTTCCGACTGGCCTTTGGGCATCCGGTCCACATACTCCCTGAGGGTGGTCAACTTGCCGCCGGAATGGGAAGAGGGGAATAAAATAAGGTCTTGCAGTTTTTCCTTATTTTTATAAGCCATGTAGATGCCGCCTTTAAGGGCCTTGCCGAATTCGGCCCACATTTCTTCGAATTTCTCTCGCTTGTTTTTCAGCAGCCCGGCCAGGGCGTCCAGGACTTTTTTCTCCAGGTTTTTACCGATGACTTTCAACTGCTGATCATGCTGCAAGATTTCCCTGGAAATATTGAGGGAGAAATCCTGCGAATCCACCAGGCCGCGTACAAACCGCAGGTGGTCGGGCAGCAAATCCTTGCAGTCTTTCATGACAAACACATGGTTGGAATAGAGATGGATACCCTGGGAATAATTTTTGTCATACAAATTGGACGGGGCCCTGGAGGGTATAAATAACAGGGTGGTGTATTGAATGGTCCCCTCGGCTTTGGCATGGATCACATCGGCAAACTCGTTCCAATCATGAAAATGATGCTTGTAGAATTGAAAATATTCATCCTCGGTAATGTCTTTTTTATTTTTTTCCCAGATGGGGGTCTGGGAGTTTAAAACTTTATGGTCGATGATGATTTCGGGTTTAGCATCTTTGATGTAGACGCCGTTTTTGTCTTTGGGGTATTCCTCCCGGTGGAAATCCATTTCGATGGGATAGCGAATGTAATCGGAATACTTTTTAATGAGGTTCTGGATGGTGTACTGGTTGGAGAAATCCTCTTCCGGGTTGGAACTATCCGTCACTTCATCCCTCAAGTAGAGTACGATCTCGGTGCCGCGGCTTTTTTTATCGAATTTTTCAATGGTATAGGCGCCGTCCCCGGTAGATTCCCAGCGGGCGCCCCCTTTTTTACCGGCGGCGCGGCTGGTTAATACTACTTTTTGGGATACCATAAAACAGGAATAAAACCCGACGCCGAACTTCCCAATCAATTCAATGTCGTCTTTTTCTTTCAAGGATTTTAAAAAAGCCTGGGAACCGGATTTGGCAATGGTCCCGATATTCTGGATCACTTCATCGTAGGTCATACCTGTGCCGTTGTCGGAAATGGTCAGGGTTTTGCCCTCTTTATCGACATCCAGGATGATTTTAAGCTCGCCGTCATTTTCCAATAATTCGGGTTTGGTAAGGGCCTGGAAATTTAATTTATCCAGGGCATCGGAACTATTGGATATCAACTCCCGTAAAAATATCTCTTTATGGGTGTACAGCGAATTGATCATTAGATTTAACAACTCTTTGGTCTCGGCCTGGAAAGTGCGACTCTCCTTTCCTTCGGCTTTCGAACTGGCCTTTTCTTTTTTTGTCTTCTTTACTTTTTCTTCCGTCATAATTATGCTCCCTAATCGATTTAGACCCTAATTTTAACTCAATTTGCACTTAAAGTCAAAGGGGGGTGGAGATGTCGCCGCATTCGGGGTAAGCTTCCGCTCCCGACTTTCTTGACCTGCCGAAAACAAGCCTGAAAACGCAAAATAAGTAGCAATATCCATTACACCATGCGATGACGAAGATAGCCGTGTGTCTCTATCCGAACCATTTTCTTTTTTATCCTGGTGATTCAGTCTATAAGTTACCACAATTCTCCACTCCTGGAAATCCACAAAATTGTTACACCAACATCAACTGCAAAGGCCGCGCCCATGCAAAACAAAAATGGCTGGCCCCTTTGATGCGCCCCTTAATGATACTCTATCTAGAGGTTATTCGAAAACTCATGGATGCTTTGAAATTTAAAATTGTAGGGAACAGGCATTGCCTGTTCCCTACCAATTTACGCCCGTGCTTACCTTTTCGGATAACCTCTATTCAGTTGTGTGCAACAATTTTCGTATTCTATTAAAAGAGTTTCAATTTACCGCCGCCTTCCCCCGGCATATTTATTTCTTTATAGCCTGCCGGGATTTCGAAAAAGGAAGCAGGGAACGATGCGGCCTTGATATCGGTGACTTCCATTGTAGTGGTGCTTTCCACATCCACTTTTCCCTTTTTCCCCATCTGGGTTTGATGGGTTATTGTTTTGAGAGGGAACCCCAGGTTTTTCTGAAGGGCCATTTGCTTTTGAATCATCGTGTCCAGGTCGGCGATGCCGGTTTTGAAATTCTTCTTTAAGAAAACTTTATTTATTTCGGTAAGACCGGTCATTTCCGGGGCGGCCCATATTTCCTTGACTTCATGGATAGTCATTGTTTTTTTAATGAAAAGGAATTTGACTTTCATGGTATAGTCGCTGGTGATTTTGATATGGTTGCACGAAAAGCCCAGGACGGTCTCCGCCGGAAGGACTTCGGCATTGACGGATTGGTTGGTGATCTCCATTTTTACCAGTTGCCCGAACATACCGGCCATTTGCAGCAGGTCATCCAGGGATAGGGCCATATAAGTCTTCTCTTTATCATTGACGATATAGATGAGCTCTTTATCGGCTTTAAAGAGCCAATAACCTTCCTTCATATAGACCATGCTCTTGCCGGGGACGCTGGTAAAGGCCTGTTTGAGGTTTCCTTTTTCAGCGGACACTTCGGAGATGATCTGGCCAGTGGCCTTTTTGTCGGTACTCTTAGTGGTAATGGTAGTGGTCCATTGGACGCCGGCAAATACGGTGTAGGTTAACAAAAGACTTACTATCAACAACAGTGATATTTTTTTCATTTTTCATTCCTCCTAATCTTAAATATATTGAGTTGTTAGTTTAATGGAACTAACCGTTAATGTCAATATTCTCCCTTATGTTTTTTTAAATCCCACCTTTTTGAAAAAAGGTGGGGCCCAAAACTTCTACTTTGCACGGCGCAACCTCCGGATGAGTTTGTTGTTTTACAGCGCTGTTTCAATCTTTTCGATCAGCATATTCTCCGGCGCGGCGCCTTCCATGAATGCGGTCTCATTAATAACCGTCCTGGGCACGCCCATGACATTGTATTTCACGGCCAGTTGGGGAAATTCCGTGGCTTCTACCATATCGGCCCTCACCCTGGGCGAATAATAGGCCATGTGATGGGCCAACACGACTGCCGGCGCGCAATATGGACAGGTGGGAGTGACAAAAACTTGCAAGTGAACCTCTTTTTCAAGTCCGTCCAGGAATTTCTTACCTTCGGCGCTCAGCATGGTTTCACCGTTGGAGATCATTTTTATGGCTTCGATCAAGGAAGTGAACTCGTAACCCGCGGGAATGCCGTAAAAACGAATCCCGTAATCTTTTTCATCCATCATCACAATGGCGGGAATCTTATCCACTTTGTATTTTTCCACTTCGGTTTTATCTTTTTCAAAATCATACACTTGCAGTTTGATTTTATCCGTGATCGCGGCTACTTCCTCCAACAGTTCCCTGGTATCAAGGCAAAAGTTGCATTCCATGGATTGGGTGAAGCATTTGAGCGTCACCTCCTTTTTTAGTCCTTTAAAAATTTCTTCCAGCTCTTTAACATTTTTTTTGTTCAATTTCTTCATTCATATACCTCCTTTATTGTCTACTTTTCCCAAGGTAAATTTATACCAACGGGGAAAAAAAGTCAACCAAAAATTTTGGGAAATCCAAAAACCCTTTTTCAAAAGGGTTTTTGGCCGCCGGAGGCAATCGAAATTTAATCTTGACTTAAACCGGCTGATGGATTAAACTGGATAGTTGAAAAAAGAGGACCATATGAATGTAAATAAAAAGGATTTTGAACCGCAGTTCGGGAATTTCCATGAGTTGATGAAATACCGTGTTCGCGAGATATTAATCGTCTCCAGTTTATACGACGCCTTTGTCCTTGAAGAAGACGGCGGGCTGTCGGAACGAATCCTCAGCGAATATATGGAACTGAACTTACAATTTATTCCCAGGGTTCACCGCGTCGCCGCCGCGGAAGAAGCGTTAACCGCCATTAAAGATAGGCACTTCGACATGGTCATCACCATGACCCGGATTGCGGATATGAACGTCAATGAATTTGGGAGAAGGGTAAAAGAATTAATACCCGGCATGCCCGTAATCCTGCTCACTTATGAATGGGTGGAAACCGACCTGTTGGTGAAATTAAGGAAAAACAAGACTATCGATAAGGTATTTTATTGGAGCGGCGACACCCGCATTCTTTTGGCCATTATCAAATATGTCGAAGATTCGCACAACGTGGATAACGATATCAAACAGGGGGTGCAGGTTATTCTTGTGATCGAAGACTCGCCGCGATTTTTCTCGCTGTTCCTGCCTATTATTTATACTGAAATCATGACCCAAACGCGGCGCCTGATCTCGGAAGGGGTCAATGATTTGCACCGGCAATTGAGAATGCGGGCCAGGCCCAAAATCCTGATGGCGGAAACCTACGAAGATGGTATGGAAATCTTTGGAAAATATAAAAACAATCTCCTGGGCGTTATTTCGGATTTGCGTTTTCCCAGGGAAGGGAAAATAGATAAAGAAGCCGGTTTCCGTTTTGCGCAGAAGGTCAAAGAGGAAATCACGGATTTGCCTTTCCTGGTGCAGTCATCCAGTGTAGGGAATGAGGAAGTGGCAAAGCGGGGATTGGATTTCTTAAATAAAAATTCCGGGAGCTTGCTGCGCGATCTCCACCAATTTATTCTTTCCAATTTCGGGTTTGGGGATTTTGTTTTCAAGGACGCCGCTGGCCGGGAAATCGCCCGGGCCAGGAATCTCAGCGAATTTGAGCGGGTGATTCAATATGTCCCGGCGGAAAGTCTTTTGTTCCATGCCCGGAAAAATCATATCTCCATCTGGCTCAGGGCCCGGACGGAATTCGCGTGTGCGGAAAGATTACGGCCGGTAAAAGTTTCGGATTTTAAAGATGTCGAAGCGCTTCGGACTTATATAAAAAAGTCATTCCAGGAATTAATCACCCGTACTCAATATGGGGTAATCGGCGATTTCGGACCCTCGAAATTCCTTTCGCAGAACGCTTTTATAAAACTGGGCAGCGGCTCGTTGGGGGGGAAAGCCAGGGGGATTGCTTTTCTCAATACGCTGCTGGCCAAGACCGCGTTGGCGGAAACATTCAAGGAGGTAGAGATTCGCACGCCCAGTACATTTGTGATATGCAGCGGTATTTTCGAAGAATTTTTGCGCGGCAACAATCTCCAGGAATTTTCTATTTCCGAGACGGACAATGATGTTATCGCGGAGAAATTCCTGGCGGCGGAATTGCCGGCCAGGACCGTCAACGAGTTGAGAACCCTGCTGAAAAAGATAAAATTCCCCATTGCCGTGCGTTCCTCCAGCCTGTTGGAAGACTCCCAGTCGCTTCCTTTTGCCGGTCTTTACGCCACTTTTATGCTGCCCAACAACCACCCGAAGATAGCGGTCCGGTTAAAGCAGCTCTGTGATGCGGTTAAGCTGGTATTTGCTTCTGTATTTTACAAATCCCCCAAAGAGTATGTTAAAAATACCAATTTCAGGACTGAGGAAGAGAAAATGGCGGTGATTATCCAGCAAATTGTCGGCCAGGTTTATAATGATCGTATCTACCCCGTTGTTTCGGGTGTGGCGCAGTCATACAATTATTATCCTTTTTCGCATATGGACCCGGAAGATGGGGTTGTGGAGATGGCGTTGGGTTTGGGGGCGACTATTACCGACGGCGGTAAGACGTACCGGTTTTCGCCCCGGTACCCGGAGATGCCCCCGCCATTTTCTTCCGCGGCTGATTTTTTGAAAAAGTCGCAGAGTCATTTTTACGCGCTGGACCTTTCGAATAAGGGGGTAAAGATCAGTCGCAACGAAAAATTCAGCCTGGTGCAATTGCCGTTGGCAGAGGCGGAGTTGGATGGGGCCCATTATTTTGTGGCCAGTACTTTTTCCGGGGAGGATAATGCCATCAGGGATACTATCTCCATCGATGGCCCGAGGGTTATTACGTTTGCCGGTTTGTTGAAATATAAGTTTGTTCCATTGCCGGAGATTTTGAATGAAATTTTGAAAATCGGCCGGGAATCTTTTGGTTGTCATGTGGAAATTGAGTTTGCTTTAAATCTTTTTAATGATAAGAAGGAGAAGCCGGAATTTTACTTGCTGCAAATCCGGCCCATGGTGACGGGCAGGGAAAGCGTGGAAATCTCCATGGAAGATATCGAGCCGGCCGATGTGCTTTGTATGACCGTCCATTCGATGGGGAACGCGGCATTCAGGGATATATACGATCTTGTTTACGTGGACCCGGCGACGTTTGACCTGGCTAAAACGCGGTTGATTGCCCAGGAGGTGGGGGAGCTTAATAATGCGTTTATCGCTGAGAATAAGAATTATATCTTGATGGGTTTTGGCAGGTGGGGGACGTCGGACCCCTGGTTGGGAATCCCGTTGGAGTGGCACCAGATGTCCAGGGCGCGGTTGGTAGTGGAAGCGAACCTGGGGGATTTTAAAGTAGAGCCCTCGTTGGGCAGTCATTTTTTTCATAACCTGACGTCATTGGGTTTGGGGTATTTTCACATAGCCAACGTCCCCGGTACGGAGTATATTTTATGGGATTGGTTAAAAGAGCAGCCGGTATACCGGGAGACAAAGTATGTCAAGCACCTGCGTTTTGCCGGGCCGATCCAGGTGAAGATCGATGCGCGCGGTTCCCGCGGGGTTATTTTGAAGCCCTAACTTACCGCTTATTAATTAACCATTAACAATTGACAATTGGCAATTGACAATTATCCATCAAATAGGGGTCAGGTGTCAGCCTTTCATACCTTGATTAAACGTCAAGAAGATTTTATAGCCCGAAGGGCGCCGCTTCCATTTTTCATTTTTAATTTATAATTCCTTTTTCCTTCGGCTTACAATTTTACCCCTGTGAATTTCGCATGTTGACAGAATTATAAAAGGCGCATATACTATGCAGGTGGTTTTAAATATTGCAGGAGGTTAACATGCAGTTTGTTCGAACGATCGTCGATAGTAAGCGATTGGAAAAGATCGTGTATATGCCCAGGAAAATGAAAAACCAAAAAGTGGAGGTTCTAATATTACCCATTTTTGATAAACAACCCAAAAAGAAAAAGGAGTTTGTCCCGGAAGATTTCGAGGGAGTTTTAAAAATAGATCAAGAAACCTTGAAAAATGAGATGGAGCACCTCAGAGATGAATGGGAGAGGTTTTGATGTACCTTATCGACACAAATATTCTTATTTACTATTTTAATAAAGATATCCCGGAAGGCTCCAGGTCAAAAGTGGTGAAGATTCTTAAAGAGAATTTCAATATATCAGTGGTAACGAAAATGGAGTTCCTGGGATTCAAGCAACATACGGAAGGGAGTTTTAGAAAGGCAAAAAAGCTCATAGAGTATGCCGAAGTGGCCGAGCTTGAGGAAGAGATTGTTGATGCTGTTATCGCGCTGAAAAGAAACAAAAATATTAAATTGCCTGATGCCATTATTGCGGCAACGGCAATGCTCAATCAGTGGACATTAGTAACACGGAATGAAAAGGATTTTACGAATATCGATATCAAAATTTATAACCCTTTTTTATCCTGATCCTGTTTTCAATTAACTATTAACCATTAACAATTGACAATTAACAATTATCCATCAAATAGGGGTCAGGAGGCAGCCTTTCATACCTTGATTAAACGTCAAGAAGATTTTATAGCCCGAAGGGCGCCGCTTCCATTTCTCATTTATAATTTATAATTTATAATTTATAATTTATAATTCCTTTTTCCTTCGAAAGTATCCGGTCTCATCCACAATTGCCTTTGCGGCCCGGAAGTGTTCCGAGGCTTCTTCCATTTTGCTTTGCGCGTGGCACAGGCGTCCGGCTTCAAGGTGATAGTCGCACAGGTGGAGTTTCATGTTTCCCAGTTCCGCGATGTCGCGGGCTTCGTTAAGGTCATCCAGGGCCTTGGCATAGTTGTGGCCAGGGGTGTGATTTCCCTTAAGGTTTCAGATAGCTTAAATGGCTGTAATAATTTGTCTTTAGTGCTTCGGCCAACGTTTCTTTATCATAATCGATTCTTTCAATCATCCGGATCATGGCCTGTTTCAAATCATCCAATTTGGTCCGGATAACATTCCATACAATATGGGGATCGATGCCCCTATAATCGTGAGACATTTTGTCTCTAATGCCCGCAATCGCTTTCCAATCGATATCAAGAAATTCTTCTTTGAGTTTGGCATCGATTTTCTTCGATTCCTCTCCGATGGCGATTAAAAGGTTAACGGTTCCATTAAAATTTAACTGCTGATTGGCCCAAAGAAAATCGTCGGCATTGCCGAATTCATTGCTGTAAATTTTGATTTTTTCGATGCTTTCTAGGATGGTTAAAATATAAACAAGATTATTTTCATCAAGCATAAATGATATCCTTTTCTGCTCTATGTTTTATGATGGGGTTCATATATTTATAATTGACCAGTTCTACTTTTTTCTTGAATTGCCTGGATAGCATCTCATCTAATTCCAGGTATTCGAAATAACCGAATTTGTTTCCATCTTTCAGCACATAGACGATATCGATATCGGAGTCGGCAGTTTGGTCTCCCCGTGAATAACTGCCATAAAGTCCGATTTGTTCGATGCTGAATGTGTTCTTGAATTCTTCTTTTTTGTTTTTTAAGAAATTCAAAATTGCCTGTTTCGTCACCGTTGACTCCTTCTGTCTGGGTTTATCGTATTCATGTGATTATTATAAATGTTTTTGCCTTTTTTTTCAAGTCTGCCTCCCGCCTTCCCCCGTGTTTGCTCTTGTCCCTAATTGGACCATAGTGCATTCAAATAATTTCCCGCCGCAGGCGTTTAAAATAGCCCGAAGGGCACCGCTACACCCGGTATGGCCGGTTTCTTTTTCAACGCCTCAATGGCCCCGGCTTCAACGGGTCGATCGAAAAGACCGATAATATAAAGAATGTCTCTTTCGGGTGAATTCCCCAGCCAGTGCATATAAGCTTCCATTACTTTCTGGGCATGATGACCTTCTTTTATTTTCCCTTTGGAGGATTTGATAATCTCATCTCTTCTGCGAATGTCGCCGCCAAGAATACTGGCAATGTATTGTCCCAATAACGTCAACGCCAGCGCATGGCCGCCATATTCAGTCACGGCTTCATGGAAATCCTTTTTCGATCCAATGGTCGCCCCCAGGTTGTTTAACAATTCCACCCCCGCTGCTTCGGACAGGTGGTCCAATGGGATTTCCGTTACCCCGTACCCTTTGCGATTGAGAAGATCGGTCACCGGTTCCCGCGTGGTGATGACACACAACACCTTATTACCGGCGCTGCCGCCGGCCAGTTCTTTTAAAAAGGCGGCCAGGCCTGCGTCTTTCAATTTCCCTTCCAGGCCCGTTATTTCACCCGGCGGGTATTGCAGCGGTTCCAACCCGTCCAGGATCAGCAGGGTCTTTTGTTGCCTTGCCAGGCGGGCGAGGCGGCGTCCTTTGTCCACGGCGGACCCGGCTTCGGGGTTTGCAGCGCCGAACCATTGCAGGGTCTCCTGGAAAAATTCATCGGCGGAGGCCTGTTTCCCTTCTTCCGCGCCCTGGCTGTAAAAGGACCAACCAAAAACTTTTTGCGCGCCCCGGTAGTTAGCGATTTTCATTTGATTCAACCATTGGTTCACCAGGGCCGTTTTGCCCACGCCGCCCCAGGCCACCAGGGTCAGGATATCGGTTTGGGGTTCGGACCAGGCATCGTCCAGCAGTTGCAACTCTTTTTCCCTGCCGAACAAGCGGTCCCCGGTGACGGGCAATTTGTAAAGGGAAATAGGGTTGCCGGACAAATGAATCGGTGGTGGTATAAATGGTTGTTTTGTAGAGACGTTGCGCGCAACGTCTCTACATACCATTGTTTCTACCACGGTTTTTTGAATTTTCAACGCCAGGTTGGCCAATTGGGTATCAATTTCCGATTCCTCTAACGTGGATACCGGAATCCCGTCTTTTGGAAACAATTGCATGGCAGAGAGCCATTGCACCGCCTGCCAGGCGCAGGGTTTCACAATCACCGGCACTACCAGGATACCTTCATTTTTCCGGCGCTGTAATATTTGGGGTACTTCATTTCGTAAAATAAATTGTGAGGTCAGGAAGTTGGCAGTAATCAGCATTATCACCAAGCAGGCATTGTTTAATTCCTTCTCAATCCCAGGAAACCAATCCGCGCCGATGCCGATATCCCGGTCATTCCATAATTTCAAAATGTTTTCATTTTCCAGGATTCCCAGGTGAGTCATCACCCGGTCTTTCCACTCTTCATCCTTATGACTGTAACTGATGAAAACAGTTGCCATCCGCTGCCTCGCACATTTAGTATTTTATTAAGGAATATTATACCTTATTAAAGAAAAAAAACACCGCGGTTTGAGAAATCAAACCCTTTGGCGGGA
>JAPKZK010000198.1 GCA_026393835.1 Candidatus Aminicenantota bacterium
CTTTAAAGGGGTGAGGTCGGCGCTCCGAAAGGGAGAATAATTGCAAAAAGAGTTGATCGCGCCCCTCAAAGGATCGATATAAGCTCAATAGGGTATAAAATGAAGGCAGGCAGGATTAATATATATGCCGGGAGGGGTGGCATAAGGATTCACCGGGCAAAAGCCGGACTATTCAAAAATGGACATACCCACTTGATATGAGAAAGAACCTTGTTTTTTCTTCTCTTCTTCTCTTCTTCCTTTTTTCTCACCTTCTCAACCTCTTAACCTCTTACCTTCCTTCTTTTCCCCCTGGCTAACGCCCGTGCTCTTTTCTTTGATGACCGCGATCTCCTGGCGGGTGAACCCGGATTTATTGTACACGAAATATATCTTATTGGTCTCATATAAATCCATGGGCGTCGAAAGCGCCCCGGACTTTTGCAGCATCTCGAAATCCACTGTCCCGGGAACCGGCGAATAATACGAAAGATTAATCGCGACCCCCAAATCCGCTGCAAATCGAAACGATTCTTCCACATCCCGTATTTTTTGACCGGGATAACCGAAAAGAAGATATACGCCAATGTCTTTCCGCCGGTACCCGGCGGCCTCTAAATTCTCCACTGCCTGCGTCATCTGTTTCACCGTGACTTTATTGGAACTCTTGGCCAATATCTCCGCCCCGGTAGACTCGAAACTGAGCCGCAGGGTCTTAAACCCACAGGCAAAAAACAGTTCCGCTGTCTCCCGGTCCATCTCCCCCACATGCAATCCATTGGGTGTGTGAAACTGCACCCGGAGATTCTCCTTTACCTTTTGAAATATTTTGTAAAACCGTTTCCGTTTATTAAGCAGCAGCGCATCATCGAAAATGGCAAAATGGCCCGTACCGAAACGGTCATGCATATAATGAATTTCTTCCCAAACCTTTTCCGGCGAACGCTCCTGCCACTGCTTGTTCAGGACACCGGAAGCGCAATAAGTACAGTGAAAAGGACACCCGCGGGAAGTCAACAGCGGCAAATATTTTTGACTGCCCAGGAATTCCACCGCCGGATAAGGCAGGTCATCGATTCCCCTGAACTCCGGGTGTGAATAAACTTTCGCCCCTAGTGCTTCCGCCAATTCCAGGATTTTTGTTTCCCCATATCCTTCGATCACATGATCCACCCGGACGCCGTGACGGGTAAGATGTGCAGACGCCAACGACGGCAGCACACCTCCCAATATTATTTTGGCCCCGGGAAACCGCCCCCTCAAACTGTCGATGGTAATCCTCAAACCATCCACCCAGTAGGTCATGAGACTGGTTATAAGGATCATGTCCACATGTGGAATTTTATCTAATTTTTCCTCGAATATATGGAAGGGGATTCCATACCTACAATAATGACGCGGAACCGTTTTGTAAACATCGGGCTTTTCATCGAGAATCTCCCGGTGATACTTGCCCCTGCCGTCCGGATGAGAGTTCTTCAACGAGGGGTCCCCAGGCAAAAAAGCGTTCTCCTGGAACCGGTCCAGCAGGTCCAACCAGTAAAGCTCACAATCGGTATACTCTCTTAAAACAGATGCAATGTAAAGCAACCCCAACGGCCTTAACCATAAATCATAAGCAGTAAAATCAGTAATATACGGATTAACTAATAATACTTTCATTTAATCCAAGAACCTTTTTGAAAAAAGGTTCCTGGACCTCCAAAAACTTTTGTTCATCATTCATCATTCATCATTCATCATTCATCATTAAATTCTTCCTACCGTTACCCGCGGGATGCGACTGTAATCCTCAGAAAATGCGATTTCCCGGAACCCGGCCCTTTTTAAAAAACCATGAACCCGCTCCTCCTGGTTATACCCAATCTCCATCAATAACCAGCCGCCCGGTTTCAAAAACCCGGAAGCCCCCGCCACTATTCCCCGAATAACACCGGTTCCGTCCTTTCCTCCCACCAACGCCGCTTTCGGTTCATAATCCCTGACCGTAACCTCCAACTCCCCCCACTCCCCTTCGGAAACATACGGCGGGTTTGATACGATCATGTCGAACTTCCCGCTCCGCATCGAAAAAAAATCCCTGCACACAGGAATAACCCTGTCCCCCACTCCATGAAGGACTATGTTTTTCTTAAGGACATACATGGCCTTTTTGCTGCGTTCCACCGCCGTTACCCCGGACCCCGTGCGCTTTGCCAGGAGAATGCCGATAATCCCGCTGCCGGCCCCGATATCCAGTATCTGTATGGGCTTTTCAATCAACTCCAGGGCCTTTTCCACCAGGATTTCCGTCTCCGGCCTGGGAATCAATACACTTTTATTAATGAAAAAAACCTCCCCGTAAAATTCCTTTTTTTTCAGCATATAAGCGATAGGTTCGTCTTTTAACAACCGGTTCCGATACCGGTAAAATGTTCGCAGCGCAGCCAGGTCTGTAATGGGCTCATTCTTCTTAATCCAGTATTCCGCCCGGGATAGATTAAAGGCCGCTTCGATCAAAACCTGGATTTCCAGCGTTTTGTTTTGATTTGCGAATACTTTTAAAGAGTTGGCATACAGGTCAGAATAGAGCATCGCTCCGCGCCCCACAGCCTAGGAAATAATTTCTTTAAATTTCTCTTCCAATGTTTTTTTAATATACCATTCCCCTAGAATAAGGAGCATGTCGTCCAGGTTCCCGTCCAGGATAACTTCGGTGTTGAAATTCTTCCCCGTGATACGATGGTCCGTGACCCGACTCTGGGGGAAGTTATAAGTCCTGATTTTCTCCGAGCGTTCACCCGTACCCACCTGGGATTTCCGATTACTGGCAAGATCATCATCTTGCTTACTTTTTTCATGTTCATACAGGCGGGATTTCATGACCTTCATGGCCTTTTCTTTATTCTTGTGTTGGGATTTTTCATCCTGACAGGAGACCACGATGCCGGTGGCTAAATGAGTAATACGGATGGCTGAATCGGTTCGGTTCACATGCTGCCCCCCGGCGCCCGAAGACCGGAACGTATCGATGCGGATATCTTTCGCATTAATTTCGATTTCCACATCTTCCACTTCCGGCATTACCGCCACCGTAACCGTAGAGGTATGAATGCGGCCGCTGGCTTCCGTCACCGGGACCCGCTGTACGCGGTGCACACCGCTCTCGAATTTTAAAAACTTATTGGCGTTATGCCCCTGGATGTGCATGATGATCTCTTTAATACCGCCGATAGAGGAGAAAGTCGTAGAAATGACCTCCGCTTTCCAGCCCATTCGTTCGGCAAAGCGGGAGTACATCCGCAGCAGGTCCGAAGCAAATAAAGAAGCTTCATCGCCCCCGGCCCCGGCCCTGATCTCCAGGAAAACATTCCGGCTGTCTTCGCTGTGATCCGATACCATCAGGACTTTGATCTCTTCCTCGATTCCTTCGATCTCTTTGGACAGGCTTTCGATCTCTTCTTTTGCCAGCTCTTTCATCTCATCTTCATCCGAAAGCGTTAATAGCTCTTCCGCTCCCTGCTTCTTGTCGATGAGCTTTTTGAATTCTTCGTATTTCTCATCCAACGGTCTGAGATTCGCCAACTCCTTTGAAAGTTCCCTGAATCTTCTTTGATTCTTGACAGCTTCCGGTAATGCTAGCTGGTCTGAGATGTCTGTATATTTCTTATGAAGACCGTCGAGATAAGAGAATATTTTCTCACTGCTCTTTGTAACCATATTTTTTCTTAAATTTTTCGATACGGCCTTCGGTGTCGATATATTTTTGCTTCCCGGTGTAGAAGGGATGACACTGTGAACAAATTTCAACCGTTATTTCTTTTTTTGTCGATCGGGTTTTAAACGTACTCCCGCATGAACAGGTCACAGTACATTCGACATAACTGGGATGTATATCTTTTTTCATTATTCCTCCGTTATCAGTGGTAAGATAAGTAATTCTATCATTTTCCCCCGCAATTGTCAATAAATCCGACTCCTTTCTTCATCATTCATCATTCGAGATTTATAATCTTTCCCGGGTTTAAGAGGTTTTCCGGGTCGAAAGCCTGTTTCAAGCGTTTGAACAGTTCCATTTCCAGGTCGCTGAACTGGTATTTCATAAATTGTTTTTTGGTAATCCCGATGCCGTGTTCGCCGCTAATGGAGCCTTTTACAGACGCCACGCGACGGAAGATTTTATCCAGTACTATCTCGGCCCGTTCCATTTCCCCTTCTTTTTCCGGGTTGAGCATCAGGTTGGTGTGGATATTGCCGTCGCCGAAGTGGCCGAAGAGGGTGATAACCAGGTCGTATTCTTTTGCCAGCCGGTTGATATATTCGATGGTTCCAGGGATTTTCGCCGTAGGTACGACAATATCTTCATTAATTTTTTTAGGATTCAGTTTGGTCAGGGCCGGGGAAATATTCCGCCGGATGTCCCAGAGTTTTTCCTGTTCCGCGGCAGTTTCGGTCGCCAGGCAGTAGAGGGTATCGTAATTCTTTACCATTTCCAGGAATTTATTTTTCCGTTCCTCCACGTCCGACCGGCGACCGTCCAGTTCGATAATTACGGCGGCCTGTAACCGGTCGTCCAGGGTTAATCCCAGGTAATGATATACGGCGGAGATAGAACTCCGGTCCATAAACTCGATGGCAGAGGGATCGATATTACTCCTGATGGCGCTGTTGATAAATTCCGCCCCTTTTTGTAGGGACTCAAAATCCACCCGGAATGAAACCCGGTATTGGGGTAAGGGGATCAGTCTCAGTGTAATTTTCGAGATCACCGCCAGGGTTCCTTCGGAACCCACCAGGAGGGATTTAAGGTTGTACCCGGCCACGTCTTTGATGACGGGGGAACCGGCCTTGATTTTTTCCCCATCGATTAAAAAGGCTTCCAGGGCCAGCACGTAATTGCCCGTGACGCCGTATTTGTAGCATCGCAGGCCGCCGGCGTTTTCCGCCACATTGCCGCCGATGGTGGAGGTTTTTAAACTGGCCGGGTCCGGTGGATAAAATAATCCTTTTTTCTCCACCTCTTCTTGCAGATGTTGGGTGACGACCCCCGGTTCCACCTCGGCCAGGAAATTTTCCGTATCGATGGATAAAATACGGTTCATACGGGTAAACACTATCACGATGCCGCCTTTCAGGGGGATAGAACCGCCGGTATATCCCACCCCGGCCCCCCGGGGCGTAACAGGGATTTTGTTTCGGAAAGCGATTTTCAAAATATTTCGGATATCGTCTTCGTTTTCAGGAAACACCACCAGCTCCGGCAGGAATTCCAGGGCCGTGGCGTCGTAGGAGTAAGTCAACAAGTACTCCTTATCGCTGAAAACCTTTTGTTTACCGATGGTTTTCCGTACTTCGTCCATTATTTTTTTATCGATCATTTGGGGAATATTATAAATGACGCCCGGCTATTGGTCAAGCGGATTTTTGAATTTTCTCCAAAATTTTAATTTTCCTATTAAAAAATATTTGACAAATCCATTTTTCTTATATACAATTATTACTTATACCACTGATTGACAGGTGAAAATGGAAGACGGATTTAAGAAATTTATAACACATTATACGAAGGATGAAACGATTTATAAGGTAGGCGACCTTCAGGCTGATTTCTACATCATTAACACCGGGAAGGTCCAGTTGAAACTCGAAGGCGACGACAAGCCCATTGTGACTATCTCCAAAGGGGATTTCTTCGGAGAGGAATCGTTAAATGACGGCCAGACCGCCATCTATACGGTTGAAGTGATCGAGGATGCCGACATCATTAAGATCCCTTACATTTCGCTGTTGGAGATGATAAAGAAGAATTCCCCCATCGCATTGAAGATACTGAAGAAATTGACTGAAAAGCATATCAAGATAATGAGTAACACTCTTCAAATAATGCAGAAACCGGCGCCGGTTTCAAAGAAAGCAGCCAAGAAAGTGGAAGCAGTAGAGGAAGAAAAAACTTCTGAAATGCTGCCCCCTGATATTAAAGCGTATCTTGTGATCGAGCGTTCCAACCGGGTGGTGCAATTGACCAAAACCCATACCTACCTGGGCCGCAGGGATTATACCACGGGTTCCGTGCCTGATGTGGACCTGACCAAAGAGGACGAAGAGAAATATATATCCAGGAGGCACTCCCAGATTTCGTATGTCGATGGCAAATTTTATCTTTCAGAGGAGCCGGGTACCGTAAACGGTACGTTCCTGAACGGGAACAGGCTGGCCACCGGCGTGAAGCACGAGTTGAAAGATAAAGACGAAGTCACCCTCTGCCACCTGAATATTACGTTCAAACATTAAGATCGTATTTGTCAGGGTTTCCGCGTCAACGTGGCAATTAATTCTTCAAATCCAGGGCAAAGGTTTAACAATTTCTTCCTGCTGCCGGATTTGTAATCCCAATATTCAAACCCAGGCGACATCGTCGTTCCCATTAATGCGAGTTTCCCTCCCGGCGCCAGCCGTGCGTCCCGCGGGTTCTGTGGGTCAATGCTTTATTATTTCTTCAAAACGGAAGCAATCCGTGGTATGGTCGTTGATCATGCCCGTGGCCTGCATATGGGAATAGATAATAGTGGAACCGACGAATTTGAAACCCTTTTTCTTTAATTCTTTGCTGATGACGTCTGAGAGTGGGTTTTTTGGGGGGATTTCTTTGATGTTTTTCCAGCGGTTGACAATCGGTTTCCCGTCCACGAAGTTCCAGATAAACGAATCGAAGGTATTGTGCTTTGCCTGGATTTCCAGGAAAGCGCGGGCATTGATTACCGTGGCTTCGATTTTCAGGCGGTTGCGGATAATGCCGCTGTTTTGCATCAGTTCCGCGATTTTTTTCTCATCGTACTGGGCGATTTTTTGCGGGTTGAAGTGATCGAAGGCAGCCCGGTAGTTTTCTCTTTTTTTAAGGATTGTAAGCCAGCTTAGCCCGGCTTGCGCGCCTTCCAGTACCAGGAACTCAAACAGCAGTCGTTCATCATGGACCGGTACGCCCCATTCCTCGTCGTGGTATTGCACATACAGCGGGTTATCCAACGGAACCCATGCACATCGTTTTTTGTTATTCATTCAGTCTCCTTTTAATAAATATACCTGAAATTGAAACCTTTTTCAAGGCAGCGGAAACCGATTCAAGCAAGTATCCCCAATAACTCTTCAATAAACGGTTTGAATTGTTGCTCACATGCAACCATCAACTCTCGATAATCTACTTCCGCCAAAATCATTGGCGCATCGATCGTATCTATGTACTTCATCCCACAATCACGAAATAATTGCTCTACGATCCGTTTAGGCGGCAAATCATGATCCTGATCCTCCACCGGTCGTTTCCAGGATCGCGAAAAAGTATCGGTGTTGAGTTTCTTTTTAAGCGCAGTTTCGGATGCCAGTAAAAGCACTTCGAGATCATATTTCATACAGAAAACATGAAATTGGCTCAATAAACGCTTATCCCCTTTTTTTTTATTCAAAAGGGCAGCAAACTGTTTATCAAGTCCTGTTTTCAACTGCTGAAAAGTTTGATGTTCAAAGAAAATATTTTTAGGATAAAGATCGGGAAGCAAAAATACATGACTATTGGGTTTGTTTCTCAAAATATTTAGCGCCTTTAGAGGACCTTTATTGAGCAGCGGACCTTTCCCGCCCATGGGATAAAAATACAAGGAGTTTCCCTTCGCTTGAGCCTGACAGATTACTCTTTCCAGGAGGGTTTCCAGGACTTTCCCGTCACTGGGCCCTTCGACGTAGACAAAAACTTCTCTCAAGCGAGCCCTTCCATTTCGTCATTCCGATGCATCAACTCCAACTCCTCTGTACCGAAATCGTCAAGATTGTCCATCAACGCCCTTGAATCGGAAATTTTAATATACTGGCTCTTTCCCTTATTTTTTTTCATTACAGCAATATTCTCCACCTTGAATTGCGTCAAAAAATAAGAGGCATGAGTCGCCAGGATGAACTGCGTCCGCTGGGACGCTTTTTCAAACAAACCGGCCAGTAGTGGAAGCGTTCTTGGATGAACCCCCTGGTCAGGTTCATCGATACAAATTAATGTGGGCGCCGATGGCATCACGCTAAGAACAGCCCAGGTAATAAATCGTAATGTCCCGTCCGATAAATCCGCCAATGTTAGTTCGCTGTCGATACAGTCTTCCATCCAGAAGGCTAAAACTTCCCCCGGCCCGCCCCGTGCTTTTACATTGATGTTTTTAAAACCGGGAATCGCGGCTTTAATGACCGATTTCAACTGTTCGAACGAATCGCGGTACTCACTTATGAGATGGAAAAGCACTGAACTGAGATTCCCCGCATCTTCAGAGAGCAGGGGATTCTGGGTAATGGGGGCCGGCCGCCTTATTTTTTCATCGTCGATTTTGAAAGCATTATAGAACCGCCAGGAACGTATATATTCACGGAGGTTGTACAAGCCTTCCATGGAAGAATCAGCGATAGTACCAAGCCCCAATTGATTGGTTTTTTTAATGCTCCATCCCTTCATGGCACCGGTTTTGGGGTCTCTTATCGTCCCTTTTCCATTTTTTAATTGAAGATAATTATGGGTGACCTGTCCTGTATTAATGAAGTCGATAGTCTCATTTGATATGATGGGATTCCCAATGGGTCCCATCAACTCTCCATTGTAATCGATGCTGTTTTTCCAATCCGAAGTTTTCAAAGACCATTCAAATTTATCGGGGCCAGGTTTATGAAATATATTCCGGCCGATGGAACCGCTGACGATTTCCGGTGGAATCTCATAGAAACAGGCATCTCTTAAGAAACGTAAGAATTCGAAGAGACTGGATTTCCCGGTCCCGTTAGCGCCTGCAATGACCACAAGCGGTTTGAAATCGAAAAGCGTTTTTTCAAAGCACCGGTAGCCGCTTATATGAATTTTTTCTAACCATTGAACAGGCTTTTTTTTCATTATTTTACCATCCAGGGTTAATTATACCGTATCCGACATCTCAATTCAATAGTGGATTCTTAAACCGATTGGGGACAGGCAAAATTTTACTTCCGAACCGGCGCGCGATTTTCGCACATGCGCGCGCAACGATTTTTCAGGGGGCATGAGATAAATTTGAAATATTCCTTTGTTTCCGTTAAAATAGGTTCATGAAATCTCAAAACTTAAAATCAAAACACCTTGTTGAGCTTTGTATAGGAATCATGTTATTGCTTTCATTGTTCATTCTTTTCCACCGGGGATACGCCGCCGGTGAAAAATCGAAGCCCGCGGAACTACCTTATTATAAAACGTCGAAACCCTATACCCGTTGGTGGTGGTTTGCGTCGCTCATTAAAAAAGAAGACATCCAATATCAATTGGATTGGGCCAAAAAGAACAATTTCGGCGGCGTAGAGATCGCCTGGGTATATCCCTTGAATATCAAGCGCTATGCCAGGTTTTATCCCCACATTGCCGAAGCCCAACGGGAAGTAAGAACCCCACGGCAGGAGTGGCTCAGTCCCCAATGGTCTGAGATGGCGGCCTTTGCCGCGCGGTATGCCGACAGCATCGGTCTGGGGTGTGATTTTACCTTTGGCTCCGCCTGGCCTTTCGGCGACACCCGGGTTCCCAGGGAAGACTCCGTCATGGTTTACGGCGACCCTTCATTTCAACAGAAAAATATTATCTCCTGGGAATATCCTGCCGAGGGACTGGTAATCGATCATCTTAACCGGCGCGCTTTGCGGCGTTACGCCGACCGCCTGGGCCGCGCCCTGGCCGGGGCCATAAAAAGTTCGCACCCGGCGCTCTTTTGCGATTCCTGGGAAGTCGAAACCCGGCGCTTATGGACCACCGGTTTCGCTAAAGCCTTCCGGCAAAAATTCGGCTACGATATCTCGCCATACATGAAGGACATCTATAATCCCGAAACCGCCGACCCCCGTTATGATTATATGAAATTACTGTCCGAATATGTGATCCGGGAATTTTATGAACCTTATACACTGATATGTCATCGATTGGGAGGATTTTCCCGCGTGCAGTGCGCCGGTTCGCCCACGGACATTATCTCTGCCTATGCTTCCGCGGATGTCCCGGAAACCGAAGCGCTGCTGTTTGAACCGGCTTATTCGCGAATAGTCGCTTCCGCCGCCTGCCTGGGAGCGAAAAAAGTTATCACTTCCGAAACCTTTACCTGTTTGTACGGCTGGCCCAGGGAATACCATCGCCGGGAGCAAACCGCGGACCTGAAATTAGTGGCGGATGCTGTTTTTGCCAATGGCGTTAACCATATTATCTGGCATGGCATGCCGTTTAATCCCCGCGGGGAGACCGGCGTCGATTTTTACGCCGCGGTCCATGTGGGGGCCGCCGGGGCTTTAGCCGGCCAGTTGCCCGCCTTTAACCTCTATATGGAAAAAGTCTCGGCCATTATGAAAAAAGGCAGGACCTATTCCGATATAGCGGTTTACCTGCCGCTGGAGGACAGTTGGCGGGCCGGGGAGTACCCCAAAGAATTGCAATTACCGTGGGCCTGGGGCCAATATGAATTAAGGTATATCAAATTCCCGGCGGAACTTGAAGGTTATCACCCATTATGGATAAACCATGATTTTTTAAAAAAAGCAAAATACATAAATAACCGGCTGTATTGTGGCGATGCGGTTTTTTCGCTGCTGTACCTGGATGTGGATTACCTCGATGCCGAAGCGTTGGACACGGTATTGGCGCTGGCCAAAAAAGGGCTGCCGGTTTGTTTAAAGAAAACGCCGAAACAGCCGGGAAAAATAAAATCACAGACTTACGCGCAAAAATTAGCGCAGTTGAAAAAGCTGGTCAATGTGGTTGAACATTTCGCTAAAATAGGCGTGAAGGTAGATAAGTTAATGGAACCGTTGGAGGTAGGGGCGGGGCTGCCCGATTTCTGGTGCCGGGAAGAGGATGGCGTATATTATATATTTATTGCGCATCCCCGGGCGCGGAATTTACATTTGCCTCTATCATACGGGCAATCCTACAGCGAAGAGGTCATCGAGCAATCCGTCAGGATTACGGTAAAAGGAAAAGCGTTCCCGGTCCGTTTGCGATTTGAACCCTATCGGTCGCTGTTGTTGAAAGCAGATGACCTGGGGATAGAGTATGTGGATACAGCGTTTACTCCGCGGAAACCGGTTAAGAATGATGAATGATGAATGATGAAGAAAAAAGGAGTCAGGAGTCAGGGGGCAGGGAAAAAACAGGAAGCGAAGATGAGCGGAAGAGCGGAAAAAGATGGAAGTTGAGTTGCGCCAGGATAAGCCCTGGAAGAGGGGAAACACTGGCATATAGATACATATATGTTTAAGAGTAGAAACTCTTCAACGAAACCCTGTGGGTATGGTTTAAATCCCACCCGGCAAAGGTTGACCACCAGCGCCACACG
>JAPKZK010000208.1 GCA_026393835.1 Candidatus Aminicenantota bacterium
CCTGGTGGGGGGCGATATCGATTCGCTGGAAAAGCTATTCTGGGTGATTCATCATTCCCCTTATTTCAGGAACGCGCTTCTTTCATATGCGTCCCGGATGTTCCTTGAAAACGAAGCTATCATTATAAAGAGCATTCAACAAAATAATCCCAGGAAAGAGATGAAAACCGAATAAGGGTTCTACTTTTATTTGTCCCAACCCGTTCCATCACGGCTATGCTATTACTTTAACAACTCTGTAAACGGCGCTGTATATTTAGAGATCATCCAGTTCTCATCTTTATCTTGCTCAATTGCAAAAAGTGCATCCCCGGATATTTTCACTTTTCTTTGGTCCAAACGAAGCCAAAGATCATCATTGGGAAATTTGAAAAAAAAACAATCCGTATATTTTCCGGACTCATCAAATACATCTATCAATACCCCTTTCTGTTTATCCGTGGTGGAGGTAATCACCAGCAGTTTATTATTCACCACATGGAGACTCTGGATATCATTCAAATATTCTGGAGTAGGCGATTCAAAATATTTCCCATGAAATATAAAACTCATGATTACTACGTATTTTATGTTCTCCTTTGTCACAGGCACCCGTTTATATTTACGAGAAAACTCCGCTATAATCTCTTTTTTCTCAAGGTCCATAAGTTTGATGCCATACCCGGAGGTATGGGAGACATAAAATGAATTGTCACTAACCGGGTAACTCAGCATTGAAGCTTCTTTAACACTGATATATCCTGCTCCTGGCGCTTTTACCAGGTACGTCTTAATCGGCAACGAGATAGTCTTTTGAACCGAAAAGTCATTTTTCGCCACAGCCAGGAATTGATGAGGGACGTCCAGTATTTTTTCAGATCCCATGGTATCGGGCATTTCAACGCTGTAAAAATAATAGGCATCATTTTTGATTAAAAACAAAAACAACTGTTTATCAATAGGAATACGCACTTCTGAAATGAGTTTCCCCTGGCTGTCAAAAGTCATTACTTTATTGGGGGCCTGGTTATGAATAGCGACCGTGTTGTCCGGCAGGGGTATAAAACCAGAAGTAGAGGTCGCCTCTGCCGGTCCTTGGCCATCTTTATAATAATTTAAGCAGAATCGGCCCTCCGGGGAAAATTTAAGAATTTCCTTTTCATCGGCGACAAAGATACTGCCGTCACTGCCTATGTTGATATTATCGGGGTTCTTGAAAAAAAAGTCGTCGGAATCCCCGGAAATTTCCATTACTTTTTGGGGGACAATGATCCGGCCTGAAGTGGGGTTCGCCGGTTTATCCGGGTTTGTGATTACTTTCTGGCCATTCAGGGCCGGGGTCAACAAAACAATTGCCATTATCAACGATACTGTAAATTTCATTTTCATATCTCCTTATTAAAAGTACGAGGAAAGGAGGGCGAGGTCGCCCTCCTTTCCCCATACATCCTGATGCAATTACACATACATATAATCACTCGACTCCAACTTGAAGACCTTTAGTGCAATCACATACCATCAAACCTTTACTGCATGAGCATTGATTTAATGCGCCTGCGCAATCTACGTTCAATACAGGGATTAAATCTTTAAAACCGGTCAAAGGTTCTACGATCCACTCCATATATTACCTCCTATTGAAAATTTTTTGCTGTTTAAACCTGCTCGATGAGACAATTGATCTTCCCTTTTAAATAAACGAAAGAACTTTTAATCATTTTAACAGTTCGGCAAGAGGGGCTCTATACTTAGAGATCATCCAGTTCTCATCTTTATCCTGTTCAATCGTAAATAATGCGTCCCCGGATATTTCTACTGCCCCTTGCTCCAATCGCAGCCATGAATCACTAGTTGGTAATTTGAGATAAAAACAATTCGTATATTTACCGAACTCATCGTAAACATCCACCAGTACGCCTTTCTCTTTATCCGTGGTGGAGGTAATTACCAGCAGCTTATTATTCACCACATGGAGACTCTGGATATCATTCAAGTACTCTGGCGTAGGTGATTTATAGAGTTTTCCATCTAATGAAAATTGTCCCGAACTTAGGTACTTTTTGTTTTCGTCTGTCACCGCGACACGTTTATACTTGCGCGTGATTTCAGAGATAAGTTCATTCTTACTAAAATCAACCAATTTTATACGATATTCCGGGGTGTGGGAAAGATAAAATAGATTGTCCCTGAAATGCTCCAGAGATAAGAAGACTAATGTAACCACAATATATGCCCCAGGAGAATTATACAGGTAAGTCTGCAACGGCAAAATAATTTTTTTCTGCAATGAAGTTGGAGTCTGCCTGGAAACCGCAAGAAATTCATAATTCATATCAACCATTTTAGCCGAGCCTTTTGTATCCTGCGGATTCATGACGTGAAAATAATAGTCGTCGCTATTCATAAAGAAAAAATAAAAGTATTTATCGAAAGGGAGACGAATTTCAGAGAGAAGCTTGCCGTTACTATCGAAGGTTACTACTTTATTCGGTGCCTGGTTATGGAGAACAATCGAATTGTCTTCCAGGAGAAAATAATTTGATATCGAAACTGCCTCACCCGGTCCAAGGCCACTTTTATAATAATTCAAAATAAAGCGGCCCTCGGGGGTGAATTTAAGAAGCTGCTTTTTATCGGATACGAAAATGCTGCCGTCTTTGCCAATTTTAATATTATTAGGCCATTTAAAATAAAAGTCAGCGGATTCCCCGGCTATATCCATAACTTTTTGGGGAATAATGACCTGGCCTGAATTGGGGGTCGCCGGTTTTTCCGGGTTTGTGATTACTTTCTGGCCATTAAGAGCCGGGGTCAATAAAACGATTGCCATTATCAACGATACTGTAAATTTCATTCTTATATCTCCTTATTAAAAGTATGAGGAAAGGTGGGCGATGTCGCCCCCCTTTCCCAAACTTCCTGGTGCAATTACAGCTATAAAAATCAATCGATTTTTACTATAAGGCCTTTGGTGCAAGAGCAAAATAACAAACCTTGAGTGCATGTACATTCATTAATCCCATCCAGAAAATCTGCATTTAATCCAGGGATTAAATTTTTGAAATTGTTCATTGGCTCTACTATCCATTCCATAGTACTACCTCCTTGATTTAAATTTGACGATCACAACTTATGTCTGCACGATTATCATTCGTCCAGTTCCATTACATTCCGAATACCACGCACAACTAGTGGTGGAAAAAGCGCTGGGGCAATCACTGAAAATGATCGCCGCCACTTCATCAAACCCATCGAGGGGTTGAATAATCCACTCCATAATTAATACCTCCTATATTTTACTTTTTAATTGACCGGCTTTGTCTTTTAAAAATAACTGGATCTTTTCTTCCATGAACAATTTCCAGGGAGTACAATTGTACTCTTTATCATTCTTAAGTATATCGCCCTGTTTGATGGCTACATATGGGCAGCCCCCGCCGCATACCGGGAACAACTTGCAGGCGCGACATTCAGGCATTTGCATTAACGGATCAAAACTTAACCACTTTAAGAGTTTTTTGTTCAAAGTAACCGGGTTATCAACGTGACCCAGGTACGCCTCTTTATTGCCGACATCCGACCAACATTTATGAATCTCGCCGCCGGGCTCGATCACATACCCATGCGGGGAAACAGAAACACACGTACTCGTTGGCGACAGGTATAAGTTCCCAAGGGAATAACCCTTTGCAATCAGCATCTTTTGGAATTCGATTTCCGCGACTGAAAATTCCTTCATCGAAAAGCAATTATGAGAAATATTTTTGCAATTAGTGGTCCACTCCCTGGTGTAACCGATATAAACGTTCAGGTCGCTATTATTTTTCAGCATCCCGCAGCTATCAAAATCATCCAATAGCTCCAGGGTATTGGAGAAATTTGTCTTATCGACATTAATGCGAATTTGCACCGGTAGAATACCCAGGACCCGTTTCACATTTTCCAGGATCAGTTTATAAGAACTCTTTTTTGAATTTTTGATAGGCCTGCGCAGGTCATGAACCGCCTGTGGACCATCGATAGTTATCTGCATCCTACCGACTTTTAACCCCTTTAATTTTTTGGCAATGGTTTTATTCATTATGGTTCCATTGGTCACTACCATGGCACCATACGATAGGTCATGGGCTTTAGACAATTTCAAAAATTTTCTTGAGAGTGAAAAAATGAAATCCTTGTTCAGCAGTGGTTCACCGCCGTACCAGGTAATATACAAACCCTTATACCCCATACTCTTTATTCTTTCTTCGGCAAATTTAAGGATACTATCTTCTATGTTTGTCCCGGCATATGCAGGCGTTTGAGTTCCCTGGTAACAGTAGACGCAAGCCATATTGCAGTCGGTGGTGGTAACAATGGTTAAGGAAAGAGTTTTTTGAGAAAATTTCCCCATATTAAAACGTGTCCGCAAAAAATCGATCTCATCGAAATCATTATCGACAATTATATTCCCGGCAGACAATCGTTGAAGCAAATCTTTTTTCCCCGGGTCCTGTTCGAGGTTTTCCAGGCCTTTCACCCCTTCTTTGAGGCGATTGAAGATTTCCGGCTCCAATTTTGCCAGTCCGTTGCTGATGGCATTATAGATAAGGTATTTATCTTCTTCTTCAATATAGATGAAATGATTATACTCAGACGGTTTGAATAGTCCCATTCACTCTAGCCTTTTCGTTTTATTCCCGATTCATAATCACTTGGGGGGTAGAATCTCCAGGCTGCCTTTGCCTGAGCATACAATCAAACCACCTGTACACGTGCATACAGCCCATTGGGAACAACTATCGTTGAGTACCGGAACAATTTCTCTAAAGCCCTTTAAGGGTTCAATAATCCATTCCATGATTAACCTCCTTTGAGTCATCTGGACATGTTAAACGGATAAGAAGGGGTGATATTATCAAAAGGATTTTCCAAAGTCAATAGCGATTGAAGAAATTATTTATTTTTTCCAAAAAAATCCCTGAGCAAAGGACTTTACTTTTAACGAATTTTGAGTATAATCAGGGTATCAAATAATTCGGATCGCGATGAATATAAGGACAAGGATTAATACATGGGCAGCTATATAATGAAACGTGAGACCGTAACCGATGTGGGCCAAAGGAT
>JAPKZK010000088.1 GCA_026393835.1 Candidatus Aminicenantota bacterium
GGAAGATTATCGGTGGAGCAGTTTGGGGCTGCGGTTACGGTCGCCTGTACGAGCCGGGAAGTTACTCTGGCCCTTGACGCTGGTTGATTTATTGGAGAGGTCGGAAGACTTATATGGACCGCCGTATGTAAAAGTGACAGCAGATTTATTTGGAGTAGAGTGGTATCGTCAATTTGTGTATACGGCGGGCGGAATAGAACATGAAGGGAAAGCGCACCTGCCGCAGCGAATAATCGATGAAGTAGTGGGTTGTAATGGTCAATTAGGAATACTGGGTCGATTGCGTTACCGGGTGAAGAATTTTTCGGAGGGGATTGCCATCGGAGGATATTCAGCGATAGCGGGAATTCAGAAATCCGAAAACCGTAAAAACATTCGTCCGCGCTTATTTTTAGATGCGTACTGGGCGTATACTACCAGGGTGTTAAGATTATAGAGATTGGGAATGGATCAATCTACTTTCAATTCTTCAAATTAGCCTACATCCGGCAGATAAAGCAATAAAAGGGATAGGATAGGATTGTCTCATAATCTGAAAAAATGACGGATAGGGGCTATGTGGTTAGAATTTTTTAGTTTCATTGGTACTCTCTTGCGTTATTTTTCTAGCAAATTTCGAAATCGATTATTCTCTTCATGGAAAAAGTTACCCAACGCAGAGGTTTATACCTTTCACTCCTAATTTTTTTCTAATTTTTGACTGTCCCATTTTCCTCTTTTCCTCCTATTACAACCCCATGGCTATCCTGGCGGGTAGTCGCACCGGTATTGTGGAATCTGTTTTACTCATTACCGCTTCCGTCGTCATGTTCGCGGTAGGCGGCTGGTTGTTCAGCCGGCGCGACATCCTTACGGGATAATTTGACTTTACGCACCCTTTTGATTAAAATTGACTACCAGGAGGCGAAAAAATGACTATTACCCGTAGGGCGTTCAGCAAAAAACTTTTGGCCGCCGCCATCGGATTAGGGGCGCCCGCATATCTCCCGGCCGCGCCGTCTCCGTCTCCGCCGGTAAAAGAAAGTATTGTGGCGCTGGCCCGCTCCACCAGGCTTCAGCGGGTGAACCATCAAGTGGATAAGGCGGCGGCGGCCGAGTACCTGTCCCGCGCCCTGGTCAGGGTCGCCGGCGCCCCCTCCCCTACCGCCGCCTGGCAATCCCTATTCTCCGCCGGAGAAACCGTGGGCATTAAATTGAGCTGCCTGCCGGGGCCGCCGCTATCCTCCAGTAAAGGCATTGTTATGGCCATCGTGGACGGCCTGCTCTGGGCCGGGATCAAAGAGACAAATATCTACATCTGGGATAGATCCGGCCGCGAACTTGATAACGCGGGTTTCAAACCCAGTAATGCGGGTATCAACATCGTGGGCACGGATTATTATGCCAACGGCGGCTACTCCCCCAATATCGAAATTTCCGGCAGTGTGGGGACCTGTTTCAGTAAAATCATGGAGACGGTAGACGCCCTTATCTGCGTCCCGGTCCTGAAGGATCATGATCTTGCCGGCGTTTCCATCGGCATGAAAAATTTTTACGGCGCCATTCATAACCCCAATAAATTCCACGGCAACCGGTGCGATCCCTATGTAGCGGACCTCTGTAATCATCCTCTTATTAAAAACAAATGGCGTTTAACCGTGTGCGACGCCTCCCGCGTCCAGGTGCATAACGGCCCCGCGTTTTCTCCCAGGTACGCCTGGGAATACGGCGGCCTGCTGGTGGGCCGCGACCCCGTGGCCCTGGATTACGTCGGCTGGCAGATTATCGAAGAAAGACGAAAAGAACTGGGCCTCAAATCCCTGGCCCAGGAAAATCGCGAACCGACTTATATTATGAGCGCGGCCAAATTAAAGTTGGGAACCTTTGATATGAAGTTCATACGGAAGATTGAGATTTAAAAAAGGCCCACGAATGACACGAATTAACACGAATTAGAGGAATTAAAATGAATAATGATGATAAATATAAAAACGTCTCCCGCCGTTCGTTTTTAAAATTTTGCGGTGGGGCGTTGACCGCTTGTACGACCTGTTCGCTCCCGCTCCCTTTGAAGGGCGCGGGCTCCCGTCCCCCGGCCGCCGGCGTTGATAAAAAACACGGCGTGAAAGAAGCCAAATATTTTGAAAAATTGGCGGAGAAAAAAATTCAATGCGCACTGTGCCCGCATGAATGCCGGGTGGCAGACCTGGAAAGGGGAACCTGCGGCGTCCGGGAAAACCGGGACGGGACCTATTACACCCTTGTTTACGGCGCCCCCTGTTCCGCCAACATCGACCCCATCGAGAAAAAACCCTTGTTCCACTACTTCCCGGGCACAGAGGCTTTTTCAATTGCCACCGCCGGGTGTAATTTCGTCTGCAAATTCTGCCAGAACTGGGAAATTTCCCAGAAACGGCCGGAGCAGGTGGAATCCATTGACCTGCCGCCGGAGCGGGTGATCGCCATCGCCAAAAACAAGGGCTGCAAATTGGTTGCCCATACGTATACGGAGCCGGTGATCTATTACGAATACATGCTGGACTGCGCCATCCTGGGGAAACGGGAAGGGGTCCCCAACGTCATGATCTCCAACGGCTATATCCGGGAGAAACCCATGCGGGAACTGTGCCGGAGCCTGGGGGCGGTTAAAATCGATCTTAAAGCCTTTACGGAAAAATTTTACGCGGAGATGTGCGCCGGTAAACTGAAACCCGTGCTGGATACCCTTAAGGTGCTGAAGGATGAAGGCATATGGTTTGAAATCGTGGTGCTTTTGATTCCCACCTTGAACGACGGCGCCAAAGAGATTTCCGATATGACCCAATGGATCGTGAAGGAATTGGGGCCGGATGTGCCGCTGCATTTTTCCCGTTATTATCCGACGTTTATGTTGAAGAATATCCCGCCCACGCCGCCGGAAACATTGCTGGCTGCGCGCAAGATTGCCCTGGCCAACGGGGTAAAATTCGTTTACGTCGGGAATATACTTTCCGGGGCGGAGAGTACTTTTTGCCCCCGCTGCGGTAAGATATTAATCGAGCGGATGCGTTTCGCGTCCCGGGTTACGGGCATGAAAGGCAACAAGTGCAAATATTGTTCCGAAACCATACCCGGTGTATTCGGATAAATTAGCATTTGGTAAACAACCAAAAGTTTGGCCCCCGGCAGGGGAAGGGGCCGGGATATTTTTTATTTGAATATCGCCGGGGATTAGAGTATAATTAAGACTTCTTTTCCGTGGAGTTTCGAAAGTAGAAGCCCGGCAGGAGACGGATACAAATGAAAAGAATATATATCATATTAATGTTAATCGCTTTAGTATGGATGGTGTTCGGGGTTGCCAACTGCGGGTATGGCTTGTCCGGCCTTGGCAAACAGGTGCCGGCCAATATAAAAACCGTTGTTATACCGGATTTTGAGAACAAAACCACCCGGATCGAAGCCGAACAATTCGTGACTTTTGCCGTAAAAGACGAGTTTATCCGGCGCAGCGAACTGGACCTGGCGGCCAGCCGCGCCAACGCGGATGCTATCCTGGAAGGTAAAATCCTGACTTTCGATGTCACGCCTATCTCCATGACGGACGATGCGTCCGCCAACCTCTACCGGGTAACCATCACACTTAGCGTCCGGTTTATCAATTTACAGGACAATGGAATTATTTTCGAAGACGAAAGTATCGTTTTTACCGATAACTATAACATCGAAAGGGAAGATTTCTTTTCCCAGGAGACCCAGACCTTGAGGCAGATATCCGAGCGGTTTGCCGAAAGCGTAGTGTCCACTATACTGGAGAATTTCTAAATTAAGCGTTAAACAGGTCGTTGTGAAAACCATGGCGGAAGCAGCATTTTTCGATTTCTTAAATAAAATAGCAGCCAGGAAAGAATCTTTCCCGGTGACCATTCTTTACGGCTTTAACGAGTTTTTGGGGGAAAAGATCATCGATGCTTTTTGCAGCAACTTTATCGAGGCCAAAAACGATTTCAATTTCCGGCGTTACTATGCCGATATCGAGGGCGAGGCGAATTGGGAAGAAATCACCAGCGAGGCCAACAGTTCCAGTTTCTTTCTCCAGTCCCGCAAGATCATTGTTGTCACTATCAGGGAAGAGAAATATCTTACTATAAAAAAGAATGAAAAAGAGATTTTAAAGGAATACGCGGCGCATCCCAACGCCAATACCATCCTGGTGATTTATATTTCGTTGAACCTCATAAAAGATGATTATAAACAGGTAAAGAAACTTAAGATCGATAAATTGCTAAAGGAGTTGGACTCCCCCCGGATGTACAGTGTAGACCTGGACAGGATTCAAGAGCGGGAAGTGAAAAATTATATCCAGTCTTATTTAAAAGCGTGCGGGGTTTCTATAACGGCCAATGCGCTGGATAAGCTCATGGAGACAAGGGAAGATGACGTTGTCTCGGTGCTGTATCAATTGCCCAAGCTGGCCATTGCCGACGTCCAGGGCGGGAGCCTGGATTCCGGGGACATCGACGCGATGATCACCGGGGTGGAAGCCCATTCCATCTGGGACCTGGCTGACGCCATCGAAAACGAGGACGCCCCCAGGTATTTAAAAATTTTAAGCTATCTTTTTACCAACGGCATTAAGGCCGCACTGATTATCGGGACATTGATCACCCACTACAATAAAATATATATTGCCAAATTTTTATTAAAACGCAAGATGTCGGCCGGGGAGATCGGCCGCGCATTGGAACAACACCCGTTTTTCCTGGATAAATTCATTCATTCCGCCAGGAATTTTTCAGAGAAACGGCTGCACGATATTCTTGAGATTATTTACAACCTGGATTATGAGTCCAAGACCAGCGGCGAAGATTCGGCGCGATTATCCTTACAGAATTTTGCCTTCCGCATCAGGTTAATAAGCCAAAAGTAGAGTTAAACCGAATTGAGTAATTAGACAAGATAAACTGGGCTTTCAAAATCTCCTGAAACAAAATGACCGGATAAAACGTAAAAAAGCTTTATTAAGCCCATGTTAAAAAAAAAGAATAAGAAAAAAAGCTTTACACCAGACTTGATCACTGCCAAACGTCCAATACGAAGAGGATATTTTCCTGTAAATAAATTTAAGTTATTTGAAAAACCGGGGAAAATAAGGGAGTATTCGCGGCAGAAAACGGTCCTGCAATTATTTGAAGAACAGGTGGAACGAACCCCGGACCGCATTGCGGTTTTTGGCCCCGCCCGACTGAGCTACCGCCAATTGAATGAACAATCCAACCGATTGGCCGGGTTGTTAGTGGAAAAAGGCGTTCAACCCGATACGATTGTGGGCGTCATAATGGAACGTTCCGTTGAGATGATCATCGCTTTACTGGGCGTCTGGAAAGCCGGGGGTGCGTATTTGCCCATCGATCCGGACTGCCCGCAAGAACGCATCGATTATATGTTGAAAGATAGCGGCGCTAAATTGGTGGTTACCACCAACAATAAAGAAGGTGAGAAGGTGAGAAGGTGGGAAGGTGAGAAAGTGCTTTTAGAAGAAATCTCCATATCCTCAGAAAGTTTTTCTTACCCTCTTACCTTCTTACCCTCTTACCTTCTAAATTCTTCAAATCTCGCCTATATTATCTACACATCGGGCTCCACCGGTCGGCCCAAAGGGGTTTTGGTGGAACAGCGCAACCTGGCGGCTTATTTAAATGCATTTGCGCGGGAATTTGCATTTACCCCGGGAGATATCGTGCTTCAGCAAGCATCTTACACTTTCGATACTTTTGCCGAAGAGGTTTACGCCGTGCTGCTGGCCGGCGGAGCGGTTGCCATTGCCGATAAGCAAACGGTTTGGGATATGGACTTGCTGCTGGAATTCATTGAGAAACATAACGTCACGGTTATGGATTGCGTCCCCCTGTTATTAAATGAGTTGAATAAACGCTGCGCAGGGCAGCGCGAGCTGGGGCGACTGCGCTCGATTCACACTTTCATCAGCGGCGGCGACGTATTAAAATACCGGCATATCGATAACCTTTTAAAATCGGGGAATGTCTATAACACCTACGGCCCCACGGAAACGACAGTGTGCGCGACATATTACCGGTGCGAGGCCAACAAGTTTCCCATGGCTCCAGGGGTTCCTATCGGCAAGCCCATCGCCGGCTACCATGTTAATATTTTGGATCCCAACGGTAAACCGTTGCCCGCCGGGGAGGTGGGTGAGTTATGCATTTCCGGCGCCGGCGTCGCCCGCGGCTACTTAAACCGACCGGAGCTAACCGCGGAAAAGTTTATTTTGCCTTCGGCCACCAGGAACCTTTTTGAAAAAAGGTTCCTGGACCTCCAAAAACTTTTATTTAATCACCACTCGTCACTCACCACTCACTATTCGCCATTCTACCACACCGGCGACCTGGGCTGCCGGTTACCGGGCGGTAATATCGCGTATATGGGCCGCATCGATTTCCAGGTGAAAATACGGGGATTCCGCATCGAGTTAGGGGAGATCGAAGCCCACCTGGGCGCGCACCCGGGAATCCGGGAAGCGACAGTGACGGCGCGGGAAGATGAGAATGGGGATAAATATCTTGCGGCCTACGTCGCGCCTGCCGCACCCGGGACTTCTAATCTCGAAGCCCGGGGATTAAGAGAATTCCTGGCGGCCCGGTTGCCGGGATATATGATCCCGTCTTCCTTTGTGATATTGGACCGGATGCCTTTAACGCCGGCGGGGAAGTTAGACCGTTGGGCGCTGCAAGCGCTTTCCGGGTTGGATGTCGATGATGCGGCGGATGAAACGGCCATGGGGAGCGACGTACAGGAAACCCTGGTACAGGTATGGAAAAAAATATTAAAAATAAAGAAAGTAAGTATCTACGACAATTTTTTTCACCTGGGCGGGCATTCGTTGAGGGTAATGAAGGTTATTTCCGAGATTCGAAACCGGTTCGATGTACCCGTGCGGGCGGCGGATCTTTTCGAGAAGCCCACGATTAAAGAGATGTCCGATTTTATTCTCAGCCTGGCTCCGGGCCTTGACCGGGAGGGATTCCCTGCTTTGGAAAGTGCGGAAAAAAGGGACTATTACCCGACGTCTTCGCTGCAAAAACGGTTATATATCCTGGACCGCATGGAAGATATCGGGATTGCATATAACATCCCGGGTATAAAAATATTAAATGGAGAAATCTCGGCCGAACATGTGGAGGAAGTTTGCCGCCTGCTGATCCAACGGCATGAAAGTTTGCGCACATGTTTCCGCCTGGTGGGCGGGGAACTGGTGCAGCAGGTTCATTCGCCCCGGGAGGTCGAGTTTCGCATTGGCAATTTTGAAACCCATGCCGGGGTGCGGCAAGGCGACGCGCCCGGGGATGACATAAAGCGCATCCTGCGGGGATTTGTTCAACCTTTTGATCTGTCCCTGGCGCCGCTGTTCCGGGCGGGTCTTGTCAAACTGGAAGAGAAAAAATATTTGTTCATTTACGACATCCATCATATTATTGCCGACGGCATGTCGTCGCTGGCGCTGGAACACGATCTGGTTCAACTACTGGAGGGCCGCCAATTACCCGGATTGGCCCTCCAATATAAAGATTTCAGTCTATGGCAAAACCGACTGTTAAGGGCGGGGAAATTTAAAAAACAGGAGGCTTACTGGTTGGACCAATTCCAGGGTGAAATCCCGGCGTTAAATGTTCCCCTGGATTTCTCGCCGCCGGCGGTTCAGAGTTTTGCCGGGGATGCGATTGATTTCACGCTGGGGTCCGGGTTAAACAAGCGGTTAAATAGTTCGCTGAAAAAGACCGGCGCTACATTGTACATGTTTTTATTGGCGGTGTTCGATATTTTATTATCGAAGTATACAGGACAGGAGGATATTATCGTAGGTTCCCCTGCCGCGGGCAGAAATGCGGGTCCGGACCTGGAAAATATCATCGGGCTATTTATTAATGTGGCGACCCTGAGGAATTTTCCCACGGCAACAAAAACGTTTAAAGAATTCCTGGAAGAAGTAAAAAGGAATGTATTAAGGGCCTTCGAAAACCAGGATTACCCTTATGGGGAATTGATCGAGAAGCTGGCGTTAAAAAAAGACCTCAGCAGGAACCCGTTGTTTTCCGCGGAACTGGTGGTGCATAATATGGAGATTTTCGGCGCGGACGGGAATGCGGAAGTTGGCGCCGGGGCAGCGGGAGAGTCGCCCCCGTTGAGTGAATATGGTTTCCATATGAAAATCTCGCAGGTGGATATGACGCTTGCGGCGGTGGAATATCCCGGGGACATTGCCTTTACCCTGACTTATTGCACGCGGTTATTTAAACGGGAAACCATGGAGCGTTTTGTTCGGCATTTTACCCGGCTGCTGGACTATTTTACGGGCTATCCCGACGCCCGGATTGCCGACACCCCGCTGTTGACGGATGAGGAGAAACAGCAGCTAAAGATGGATTCCAATGGTAAAGAGGTTCCGCTGCCCGGCGAGCAATGGGTGTACCGGTTAATCGAGGAGCAAGCAAAAAGGACGCCGGATCATATTGCCCTCGTAGGGGCGGCGCTTTCTGTCCGACCCGTCTGCCTGACCTACCGCCAATTGAATAAACAATCCGATGGCCTGGCCCGGGTTTTAGCAGATAAAGGAGTCGCCCCCGATACCATTGTGGGTATCATGGTAGAACGCTCCGTCGAAATGATTGTCGGCTTGCTGGGTATCTGGAAAGCCGGGGGCGCCTATTTACCCATCGATCCCGGATACCCCGAAGAACGCATCGATTATATGCTGAAAGACAGCGGAGCGCAAATTATGGTAGGGAACAGGCATGCCTGTTCCATGGAATTGAATTGTCAATTGTCAATTGTCAATTGTGAATTGTTAATGAGCGACCTTGCGACGCCTTTTCATCATTCATCATTCATCATTCATCATTCAAATCTTTCCTATATCATCTACACCTCCGGCTCAACGGGTCGACCCAAAGGGGTGTTAGTGGAACATCGCAACCTGGCGGCATATTTAACGGCTTTTGCACGTGAGTTTACCGTTACCGCGCGGGACGCTGTTTTGCAGCAGGCGTCTTATACCTTTGATGCTTTTGCGGAAGAGGTTTACCCGGTGTTGGTCAAAGGCGGAAAAGTGGCTGTCCCGGCTAAGAATGAAGTGGGGGATGCCCGGTTATTAACGGATTTTATCATCAGGCACGGGGTGAATATCATCGATTGCTCGCCCCTGTTATTGAATGAACTGAACAAGCGGCTTCCCGAGGAAGCGGCCCGCACGCATTTACCGGCCTTTACTTTTATCAGCGGCGGGGATGTATTAAAAAAGGAGTATATCGACCGTTTGATAGACATTGGAACCGTTTACAACACCTATGGACCCACGGAAAGCACCGTATGCGCGTCTTATTACCGGTGCACCGCGGAGGTGGACCCCCTGCCGCCCATCGGCAGGCCCATTGCCAATTACGGGGTGTACATCCTGGATAAAACAGGGGGCCCGGTTCCTACCGGTATAGTAGGCGAATTGTGCATCGCCGGCCCAGGCGTCGCCCGCGGCTACTTAAACCAGCCGGAATTAACTCTGGAAAAATTTAATAGGTCTTATAAGTCCTATAGGCCCTATATTTTCTACAAAACCGGCGATCTGGGCCGTTGGCTCCCAGGCGGTAATATAACTTTTGTGGGCCGCATCGACCACCAGGTGAAAATCCGGGGCTACCGCATCGAGTTGGCGGAAATCGAAGCCCAACTGCAAACTCACCCTGAAATCAAAGAATCCGTGGTAGTGGTTCGCGAACATAAAAGTGGGGACAAACACCTTTGCGCTTACGTCGTGGCGGCGGTCCTTCCCCCCGGCTTAAGAGAATTCCTCTCCGGCCGGGTACCTTCTTATATGGTTCCTTCTTATTTTACGGCCATCCAACAAGTTCCCCTGACGCCGCTGGGAAAGATCGATCGCAACGCCTTACCGGCCTTCGACGCCGGGGCCGCCCCGGGAGAATACATTGCCCCGGGGGACCCATTTGAAGAAAAATTGACAGGAATATGGTCGGACATACTGGGCATTGAAAAAGAAAAAATAAGTACCAATGCCAATTTTTTTCACCTGGGAGGGCATTCATTAAGGGCCGCGCTGCTGGTTATAGAGATACACAAGGAGGCGGACGCGGAGATATCCATGGCAGAGGTGTTTAACAACCCCACCATCCGGGGGTTGGCGCAGGTAGTAAAGAACGCCGGCAGGAAGCATTTTACCCCCATCACGCCCACGGAAAAAAAAGAATACTACCCATTGTCCCCGGCCCAGAAACGAATGTATATCCTCCGACAGTGGGCGCCGGACAGCCTGGGTTACAATGTTTCCGATGTGGTGAGCATCGCCGGCGCCATCAACCGGCAGGCCATCGCAGAAATTTTCAAGAAATTAATCCGCCGGCATGAAAGTTTCCGCACCTCTTTTCATATGAGAGACCGGGAAGCAGTGCAAAAAATTCATGAAGAAGTGGAATTTCAAATCGAATATTTTGATTTAGCCACGGACGAACACGGACAAACACGGACTTTTTTAAACACTGGGGGCGCAGGAGCTAATGCTCATCATTTTATACATCTTTTCGATCTTTCCCGTGCGCCGCTGCTGCGGGTTGGGTTGGCAAGGATAAGCGCTGAAAAGCACCTATTAATGATGGATATGCACCATATTATCAGCGACGGCATCTCCCTGCACATATTAGGAAAGGATTTCGCCGCCCTTTACCGTGGCGAAGAGTTGCCGCCCTTAGAACTCCAGTACAAAGATTACGCCGCGTGGAAAAACCAACGGATCGAACGTAGGGAAGAGGAAATAACAAACCAGGAAACCTACTGGTTGAAACAGTTTGAAGATCAAATCCCGGTCCTATCGCTGCCGCGGGATTATCCCCGGCCGGCGGTAAAGAGTTTCACGGGGCGGCATATAAACTTTTCCCTGGGCAAGGTTTCCGTTCAGCGGTTTTATACCCTGGCCGCGCAAGAAGATGTCACCCTTTTTATCTTGCTGCTGGCCGTGTTTAATATCTTTATATCCCGGTTAAGCGGCAGCGAGGATATCGCCGCCGGGACGCCGGCGGCCGGTCGCAGGCGCCCCGATTTGCAGCAGATCATCGGCATGTTTGTCAATACCCTGGCGCTCCGGAACTATCCCGTTGGCGAAAAAAACTTTATGACCTTTTTAAAAGAGGTAAAAGAAAATTTTTTAGCGGCCTTTGAGAACCAGGACTATGAATTCGAGGAACTGGTGGAGAAATTAGGGGTGACGCGGGATGCCAGTCGGAACCCCCTGTTCGATGTAATGTTTACGCTGCGCAGCAAGGAAACTCAAAAAAGAAATTCCCCGCACCCGGATATAAAAGACATACCGCCGTCCTATGATTATGCCCACCGCGTGGCCAGGTTCGACCTGATCTTGCTGGCTGTGGAAGACGCCGACAAACTTTTCTTTACCCTCGAGTACAGCACGGAACTATTTAAAGAAGAAACAGCCGAACGGTTTGTTCGTTACTTTAAAAGGTTGGTCTCATCGATACTGGAAAACCCGGGGAGAAGACTCTCGGAGTTCCAGTTGATCACGCCGCTGGAAAAGCAAGAACTGTTATATGGTTTTAATAATGCGGCCGGGCAATACCCGGGAGATAAGACAATTCCCGGCTTATTTGCGGAACAGGCGGCGCGAACCCCGGACCGCATTGCGGTCTTTGGCCACGGACGAACACGGACAAACACGGACAATAATATGACTATTACCTACCGCCAATTGAATGAGCAAACCGATGGCCTGGCCCGGGTTTTAATCGAAAAAGGCGTCCTGGCGGACAGTATTGTAGCCATCAAGATGGAGCGCTCCCTGGAGATGATCATCGGCATCCTGGGAATATTAAGAGCCGGGGGCGCCTATTTGCCCATCGATCCCGGTTACCCCGAAGAACGCATCGATTTTATGCTAAAAGACAGCGGAGCGCAAATAATGGTAGGGAACAGGCATGCCTGTTCCATGGCATTGAATTGTCAATTGTCAATTGTTAATTGTGAATTGTTAATGAGCGACCTTGCGACGCCTTTTCATCATTCATCATTCATCATTCATCATTCAAATATCGCTTATATTGTCTACACCTCGGGGTCGACCGGGAAACCCAAAGGCGTCCTTACGACTCATGCCAATGTCGTCCGGGTAGTAAAAGACGCCAATTACATCGAACTGACGGAGAGGGACCGGATACTACAATTGTCCAATTACGCTTTTGACGGGTCTGTGTTCGATATTTACGGCGCATTGTTAAACGGGGCGGCGCTCGTTTTACCGGGCAAAGAACAAACATCTTCCGTGCATATGTTGGCGGATTTGATTAAGAGAGAGAGAATCACTGTTTTCTTCGTCACCACTGCCCTGTTCAATACCCTGGTAGACGCCGCGCCGGATGCCTTTAAAAATATACGGAAAGTACTCTTCGGCGGCGAGCGGGTGTCGGTGGAACATGCCGGGAAGGCCCTCGCATACATGGGCAAAGGCCGGATCGTCCATATGTACGGCCCCACAGAAACCACCGTGTTTGCCACATATTATAATATCGATGAAATAGAAGCGCGGGCCGGGACCATACCTATCGGCCGACCGGCGTCCGCTACTTCCGTTTATATCCTGGACAACAGTATGAACCCCGCGCCCATTGGAATTATGGGTGAGATATTTATCGGGGGCGGCGGCGTGGCCAGGGGATACTTGAATAACCCGGAACTAACCGCGGACAGATTTAATAGGTCCCATAGGTCCTATAAGTCCTATATTCTCTACAAAACCGGCGACCTGGGCCGTTGGCTCCCCGATGGGAATATCGAATTTATAGAGAGAAAAGACCATCAAGTCAAAATCCGTGGCTTCCGGATAGAGATCGGGGAAATCGAAAACCGGCTGCGCAATCACGAAGCCATAAAAGAAGCAGTGGTGACAATGAGGGAGAAAAACGACGACAAATACCTGTGCGCCTACTACATCCTTTCAGGGGCGTCCGGCAAAAAAACCGGCGCCGCGGAATTGAAACAATACCTGGCGGAACGATTACCGGCGTACATGGTCCCGGCCTATTTTACGCCAATGGAGAAATTCCCCCTGAATCCCAACGGCAAGGTGGACACAAAGCGGTTACCGGCGCCGGACACCGGGGAATCGGCCGGGGATTACGCGGCCCCCAGGGATGAGGTGGAAGAGAAACTAACGCAGATATGGGCGGAAGTGCTGGGAGTGGACAGGGGGATTATCGGGATAAACGCCAATTTTTTCCAACTGGGCGGCCACTCGTTAAAAGCCATTATCATGACCGACAGGATACAACTGGCTTTTAAGGTAAAAATACAACTGGCAGACCTTTTCCAGCGGCAAGTGATCAAGTCCCTGGCGGAAAGTATAAAAATAAAACGAATGAGACGTGAAACCCGGGAAACCGAAATTATCGAAGCGGTTGAAGCCAGGGAATACTACCCATTGACCCCGGAACAGGAACGTATGTTCGAGCGCCACCGGTTTTACGGCCTGGGAAATACGATTTTCAATATGCCCTGGGTGGGTGAACTGGAAGATACCGGCGGGGAAACCCTGGAAAAGGCATTTGCAAAATTGATCGAACGGCATGAAAGTTTAAGAACGTCTTTCCTCCTAGTAAATGGGGCGCCGGTCCAGGTAATCCATAAACAGGTGGATTTTAAAATCGAATATTTTGATTTAGCCACGGACGAACACGGACGAACACGGACTTTTTTAGCCAAAGAGGGTAAAATTCATCATCATTCATCATTCATAGGCACACCGAATCATTTTATCCGCGCGTTCGACTTGTCGAACGCGCCTTTGCTGCGGGTGGCGGTGGTGAGTAAGGGAGGCGGGAAATTACAGATGCTGATGGATATGCATCATATCGTTTCGGACGGCGCCTCTTTCGGCGTTTTGATAAGGGAATTAAAGACCCTGGTCAAAGGCGGGGCGTTAGCTGCGTTACGGATACAATACAAAGACTATGTCCAATGGCAGGACAGCGAGGAAAGGAAAAAGGACCTGGAAAAACAGGCAGGCTACTGGCTAAAATTGCTGGAAAAGCGGGTCCCGGGGTTAGCGCTTCCCCTGGATTTTCCGCGACCGGCCATAAGACGAATGGCGGCGGGTGGCATCGATTTTGAAATGGACAGGAAAGAAGTAAAGGCCTTAAGAGAGCTGGCCAAAAATGAGAACTGTTCGTTTTTCATGGTTATGCTGGCGCTGTTCAATGTACTGCTCTTCAAACTGACGGGCCGGGAAGATATCCTGGTGAGTACGTTCATTGCCGGGCGCAGGGGTCTTGAATTGCAGGAAATAGTGGGGATGTTTGTCAATACCCTGCTGATGCGCAATTATCCAACGGGAGAGAAACACTTCAAAGTATTTTTGAACGAAGTCAAGCAGCAAACCTTGAACGCTTATGAAAACCAGGACTACCCCCTCGGACTCTTGCTGAAAAGACTGGCCCCCAATGGCCAGAGACCTTTGCCGGTGGACGTGAATTTTGTTCTCCAGAACTTGGACCCCCCGGAGTCGTTGATGTCCGGTTTCCAGGCTTTTCAATCGGCAGGGGCCATGAAAGCAAATGGAAATGAAAATGAAAAAAGACTATCTTTTTACGATTTAAGGTTTGAAGGTTTTGAATTGGAAGAGAAACTAATTTTCAACGTAGAATATGACATGAATTTATTTAAAGAAGATACGGTCAGGGGGTTTATTAGCGATTTCAAAAAAATCGTATCATCGGTGTTAAGGGATCCGGGAAATAGGATAGCGGCTATTTATTAGAAATTCAGGATAAAACACCAAGATTTTTTTCTTTTTCTTCGCGTATCTTCGTGTCATTCGTGGGCAATGTTTTTGATTTGCAATCCCCTTTACCCCATCGATTTAATATCGTATAATAATGGTATGGGTACTACCGAAGATTTTAGTCTGCTGCTCTCTGACTTTAACAAAGTTCAAGAAGGGGTTTTCCTTGATAATATTAACAATTTCGCCGGAAATAATAAAGATGCCGTCATTAAAACCTTTTCCCTGCTTTTAAAATCGGAAAATGTTAATATCCAGTTGAAATACCTGGTATTGAAATCCATGGGGGAATTGAAATACCGGGAATTTATCCCCATGATCCGGCAATTGCTGGACCGGGGCGATAAAGTCCGGATCATCCAGGCCGCCATCGACTGCCTGGTTCGAATTAATACGATGGAGGCTTATAAAACCGTTGCCCTGTTCCTCCGCGAAAACCCGGGGACGGATTTTAAAATGCAAGTAGAAGATGGCTTAAAGGAACTCCTCAATAAGAATCGATTGCTCTATCATTTCGATGTGTTTTACCGCGACAGGGGAGGAGGAGGAGGCGGCGATATCAAAGGCGTAGAAAAAAGCGGAGAATTCCTGGTCAAACACCTGCCGGAGATTTATGTTAAAGATATCTTACCGGCCCTCTCCAGTAAATTTTATGATATTCGCTATGGAGCGCTGCAAATCCTGGAAAACAGGCCCAATCCTCTCTATTACATGCCGATTTATAATCATTTTAAGGCCCATGCCCAATCCACGTCCGCGTCCGCGGATGAAAAATTCTTTCTAGTGTTGTCCCGGGCCCTGGTGACCAATGCAGCCCTTTCCAAACTGAGCGGCCAGATATTCCTCACGCTAAAGGAACGCCTGCAAGAATTGGAAGGAAATAAACGGTTGATCTTTGCCATTATGCTGTTAAAACTGGATACGCCCGCGATGATCGCTGAAATTATCGAGATTTACCCGCGCCTGGATTATATAGGGAAACGGCAGGTTTTTCAAAACCTGGACCGCCGTGATACGGGGTGTTATCTCGATTTTCTCCGCCGCTTATTGAAAGAGGAAACCAACGATGATTTGTCCGCCAGGATCATGGAGATTTTGATCTCCGCGCAGGATTTCGAATATATTTTCCAGGTGATAAAGGATGAACCGGTGCGGCGAAAGGAAATGCTATTGGAGATTCTCCTCCAGTACGACCCACCGGACCTGCAAGAACATTTAAAAGAATGCATCCAATCTTCCCATGGGGACCGCAGCTTGCATCTGTCACTGGAATACCTCCTGCGCCATGCCGCGGATGACTATTTCGCCTTTATTAAAAGTATTTTCTTCTCGGGCGTACCCAATGGAATTAAAACCCTGATCATCCGAAATATCGCTAAATTTTCCTCCTATAACCGGAAGGTTTTTATGGAATCGGTGTTTAAAGACATCAAGGTCATCGATCATTTTAAAAAGGATTTTTTGTTTTCGCTGCTGGGTCTGTTGAACGAGAAAAAACTCGATAAGGAATTCGAGGATATGCTTTTGAACCGGGTATTGGTAATGATGGAAGAATCCAGGATCGAAGACATTATTCATTTCATCTATTTTTTCGATAGGTACGAGGTAAGTAATATAAAGGACCTGGGGTTGATTATCGAAGAGCTGCGGCTGCTCCAGGATATGATTTTAAAATCAGGTCGCAAGGATGACCTTGTGCGCAGCATCCATGTTTTAATAAAAAGTATTGAAAAGCGCGCCAGGCTCAAAGGTTTGCCGGTCCGGTAAATGTGCGAACGTGGAAGAACAGGCTTCCTCTTCAGGATAAAAAATGTATTCTTGACATTTTTTTCAATTTCGTGTATAGTATATTCTTAAAAAAAGATTCATAATTACCCTGTGGGAAAAAAAACAAAGGGGAGTATATGGACAATAAGAGTAAATTTAGCTATTTTTGGCAAAATGTGGTGGAAAGCAACGACAGCGCATTTGAGGGAGAAATATCAAAATTCATGAATTTTTTTTGTGAATTACTGGAAATCGACAGGGTATATAGTGAACAGGGTGATGGATTCTATATTTCGTATCTCGATATGTCTTCCATCCAGATGAAAGTTTCTGAAACGACCCCCTTTTTTGTCGCCAGGATCAGCACGGTGGATGAATATGAAATTAATAACCTGTTTTTGAAAGTAAAGAGCAAGATCTACGAGAACAACTTTCAAAGCCATGTCTGTTTTATTACCGTCATCGGTACGGCATCATATTTCAAAACATTATGTAAGGATTCTCTTCTTGATCTGGCGGTTTTGGATAAAAATAGCATTAACCAGGTCGCCGAGTCTCAAAAGCCCAAGAGTGCTTTCATTAGGATATGTAAGGAACAAATTAATGTCCAGCGGCTTTCCCCGTATGAAATAGTAGATCCCGTTGTGGGACGGATGTTTTACGGCAGAAAAGAAGAAATGAAGAAGCTGGTCAACCGGGAAGATATCAATTTTGTCATTACCGGGTGTCGGAAGGTGGGGAAAAGCTCTCTCATATTGAACGCTTATAACCAGATACGTAAAGAAGCGAACACATTTCCCCTTTTTGTGGACTGTTATGCCTACAAAACCATCGATGGTTTTGTTAAACAGGTAGTTACACGCCTGGAAATAAGGGAACTGCGGCGCATGACGATAGACAAATTTCATGATTTTCTGCGGCGAATGAAAAATAAATACAAAAAAAGAATTACCTTTATCCTCGACGAGGCAGATGGCCTTCTGGCAAATGATAAAAACTATGGTTGGACGTTATTCAATATATTAAGCGCGGCACACGGCGAGGGGTACTGCCGGTTGATCATTACAGGGTACCGCACCGTTTTTGAAGAAAGTCGTAATCTTAATAGTCCGATATACAGATTCCTGGAGCCGATCCGGGTTCATGACCTGGATCACGATTCCGCCATTGCTCTAATCACCCAACCGATCCGTGATATGGGAATTCTTTTTCAAGATACGGGGAAAATAATCGATGAAATTATAAAACAAACATCAAGGCAGCCCAACCTGATCCAGTTTATCTGTAAAAAACTTGTCGAAATAGAGAGTAAACGGAACACTAATTTAATTATGTATAACGATCTTCTGGAAGTGGAGAAAAGTTCCGAGTACAGACATTATATTACCGATACCTTTATTATAAATACGACCCCAATCGAAGCGCTGACCGTTTACTGTATGGTGAATTATGTAGAATTTACTTTGAAAGATATCGATGAGGAACTGTTAAAGAAAGAAATTTTTTTAAAAATAAATGAACTGGAGCTAATTTGTACCATATTGGAGATGGCCAATGTCTTACATAAGATCGATGGGAAGTACAGGTTTTCAAATCCGGCGTTACCTAAAATTTTGAAAGAGGATTATGATATGGATTTTATGATACGAAAATTGTCGATGGAGGTTAAACAAAATGACCAAGGAAAACCCGGTAATCGTTGAAAGAAAAAAAATACTGGATGAAGTTTGCAGGGGGATTATACAAAGTAAGTATTATTCGATATTGGGGCCCAAGCAGATTGGGAAAACGACATTTCTAAAGTACGTGAAAAACAGGATAGAAACCGAAGAGGGGAAAAATTTCAAATGCGTACATCTCGACCTGGGAAATCTGAAAACCGCCAACCCGGGGATATTTTATTCAGACCTTGTATGCAAAGTTTCAAAAGAATTGAATATAGACCTGACGGGAAAGATCGATTCGAAAGAAAGTTTTAACGACTTTCTCATCTCTTTGTTAAAATCAAGCAAGGAGAATATCATTTTGCTCCTGGATGAAATCGAACATATCCCGGAATATATCACCAAAGAATTGCTTGAATTGTTCAGGACGTATCATCAAGCCCGCGAAAGGGAATCTTTCTATGAACGTTTGTCGGTAATCATCTCCGGCTCCACCAACCTCCTGGAATTTACAATGGGCGGGCTGAATTCTCCCTTTAATATTGCGGACCCAATTTTATTGTCGGATTTAGATCACGCTGACGGCTGCAGTCTCATCGATAAAATAATGTCCAAACACCAGGCGCGGATCGAGCCTTTGGCAAAGGAAAAAATACTGGAAGAGACCAATGGGCATCCCTATTTGATCTCAAGGCTTTGCGTTTTATCCGTTGAGAGCGCAAGCGATAAAATTGTTAGGGATAACATTATAATAGAATCCATCGACCGGCTAATCGTTAATTATAGAGATGATGATTTTTTTTCTTTTATTATCCGAAAGGTGGAAAGCGACCTGGACATTTTTGAAACCCTGGTTGAAATCCTGGATAAAGGGTTTGCGCGCCAGAAAGAACCTGGGATAACAATCGGAAAGTATGAACTATCCGGCGCTTTTCTAAAAGATAAAAACGTATTCAAAGTACGGAATAATATTATAAATAAATTGTTTACCGACTATTTCGATTATGTTAGGTGTGGTGATATTTTTGTTATGCTGGGAAAATGGGAGAAAGCCCTGGAATTCTACAAAAGAGAAGAACACGCCGATAGAATGAAAAGGAGAAGAGAAGATACGATTACCATCACACGCAAACGAAGGATCGATATCATTAAAGCTATCGGCAACATGATGTTTTTACCGCAAAAAAGTACAGAAGCAATATATGAGTACCTCATGGATGGGATTTATTACGCACTGTCATACGATTCTGTTTATATATATTCTGTAAATAAAAAAGAAAATTGCTTAAATCTTAAAAACTGTCGGGGCAGCATAAGTGTTAATGAGAGAATCCAAATAGAAGAATACTCGCAAACCCTCGAAATCCGTGCTTACAATGCCCGGAAATCCATCGTTGAAGATCAGAATGAGCAAAACAATTTTGCGGTTGCTTTTCCCTTGCTGGTAGAAGATGATTCCGTCAATTGGATATTGTCGATTAACAATTACAAATCCGGTATCCAGATAAATAACTACGACTGTGAAGGACTGAAAATATTTATCAATGAAGCAGTGCTTGCTCTCAAGAACGCAAGGACCTACTATGATCTATACAAGGAAAAGCAGGCTATCCTGGAGGCCGTTGGAGAGGAGATAAGCATTATCGATAATGAATTCAACATCTTATACATGAACAGGGTAAAAATTGATCGAATAGGGAAAGATTATTCCAATACAAAAGAAAAATGCTATAATATTTTTATCACCAAAAATGCCCCTTGCACAGGCTGCCCTTGCATGGAGGCTATGAAGAAAGGTGTAATTATCCGAAATAATAACTACTCTGAAGAATTGGATAAGGACTATAAAAAACGATTTGTTATCCAGACGGCGTCTCCATTGAAAGATGAAGATGGAAATTTTTCTAAAGCCATTAATATAGTCCGGAACGTTACAAAACAAAAGATATTGTTTGATATTATCGAAAAACTTCAGAAGGAGCTGGATTTAAATAAACTAATTACCATTATTATGGACGAAATTGTTCAATTGGGATATAAACGGGTGCGCTTTTACGATTATGTAAAGAAAGATAAAAGTGAGTTTGTTATAGGAAGAGTTTCCAGGGGTATGGAAGCGTGCGGAATCGAGTTCAGCGGGTACCGCATCGATTTAAAGGATGCTAATTATATTATGCCAACGTTAACCCATAAAAAACCCGATTTCTATTTCGGGAATATAAATGATCCTGGATTGAAAAATTGTAAATGGTTAAGAGATTTGCAATTGGAAAATGTGAAATGGATGGATTTGCCCCTCGTTTCCGGTCAAGAATTAATCGGGTTTATCGGTATAGATAATAAGAATGCGGGAGAAGAATTTACAAATGAGGATTTGAACATTATGGCAATTCTGGCCGGCTATGCGGCCCAGGCTATTGTAAATTCGAGTTACATCAGTAGGCAAAAGATATTATACGATATTAGCAAAAAACTGTCAGGAACGCTAGAGATAGGAGAATTGCAGAAAGAAATCGTAAAAACCATCTGCGAAGTGCTTCAAACGGAAATGTGCTCAATATTTCTATATGATGAAAAGAAAAAATTATTGATATTGGAATCAAATTACGCCCTTACACAAAAAGACTGGACCCATAATATCGATTTTAAAGAACTGTATGAGTTGGGTACATATATATGCGGAAGAGTGTACGAAGAAGGAACACCTAGAATAATTGATGATATTGAAGAATTTCTAGGAGCAAAGAATAACCAATATATTCAACAGCATGAAAGGCATCTGAAATCTGAAAAAGTAAAAAATGTTATTTTCGCACCTATAACATATAAGATTGATAAAATAGGTATAATAAGGGTTGCAAATAAGTTGGATGAGAAATTTAACCTGTCTGAAATCGGTTTCAAGCAAGATGACCTGGATTTGCTTGTTAGCCTGGGAGAGCAGATTGCCATTGCCCTGGCAAATTCGAGATTGTATCAAGAGAAAAGCATCCAATTAGAAGGCCTCGTAGCGTTGAACCGGGTAATATCAATGATAACGGCCGCTGCGAATTTGGATGAAATTTACAAAACAGTCGAAGAAATAAAAAATATTTTTCCAAATATCGATGAAATGTGCTTGCTAGAAAAAAAAGAGAATGGCGATTTTTTGCCTGTTTTCGGATGTCCCAACAGGGATACACCGGATTGCATTAGATGCAAAGAAATGGAGAGAGCATGTATAAAAAAAGGAGAGACATATGAAGCCTATTATTGTGACAATGTAGAGAAATATCTATATTTCGAAAAAGCACTCAGAAAAGACCTAAAATCAAGGTTTGTTATCCCGCTGGTATTCAAAAATGATTTACTGGGAATATTCGATATTGGGAGTAAAAATATAAACGCATTTTCGGAATTTGATGGAAATCTATTCAGAAGTCTTGGCTCACAGATTGCAATTGCCATTAATAACCATATTAAACAAAGAAAACAGATGGAAATTTATAAAGATATCTCACACAGTTTAGGAACATATCTCACCACAATGCGCGGATACACTCAGCGGCTAATCAAGGGAGAAATTAAAACCGAACTAAAAAAACAGGAATATTTAAAAAGACTTTTTACAGATGTGTTATTTCTAACTAACTCGGTAGATGCGATTTCAAGTTTAGCCCACATGGAATACGGTGAAATGACGTTCGAGGAAACAAGAGTAGAAATAAACGACATTATCGAATCTATCGCAAATAAAAACGATTTCCTATTGAATGAAAAAAGACTCGTCCTTAAAATTACCGGCACAGAAGAAAAGGTTTCTGTAATCGGGGATAAATATAAGTTGGAAGAAGCGATTCAATCACTGATGAACAATGCGATCAAATTCACTAAGGAGAATAAAACGATTTATATCTCGATCGTTACTGAATCGAACGTTGTTTTAATAAAAATACAAGACAAGGGAATTGGAATCCATGAAGATGATTTAGAAAGGATTTTTAAGAAATATGAAAGGGGAAGGAATGCCAAAGACCAAAAGATCGAAGGAACAGGAATAGGACTTACAACAGCCAAAAATATTATCGAAAAGCATGGAGGAACAATTACTGTCGAGAGTCGATTGGGTGTTGGGAGTACTTTTACCATAAAATTACCGTTTTTAATAAAGGAGGATACAAAATGAGCAAAACCATTTTGATTATTGAAGACAATGAAAAACACCGGTTTCTTTTAGAGGATATGTTGGATGATGCGGGTTATACAGTGGAAACAATGACCGACGGGAATGAAGTTAATAAGAAGATGTCGGGGGAACCTCGATTTGATCTAATAATGGTGGATATTGCAGTACCTGGGTTCGACGCCATCGATTTTATATTGAGATACAGGAATAAATATCAAATCCTGGTAGTTTCGGCTTATGCGGATGGCGAAAATGTAAGAGAAGTTCTCCCGGACATCAAACGGAGAATAAAAAAACCTTTTGATACCGATGAGTTGCTAAAAACAGTTAATGAAATTTTAAGTGAGGAATTGATTAACTAAACACGGAGGTTCAAGTGTCTGAAACCAAAATTTTTGAAATACCAGAAGGTTTGAAGTTAGTAAACAAAGCAAAAGAGAATGAAAGAAATAATAATTATTCGGAGGCCGCCAAAGATTATAAGGCAGCAATGAAGATATTTAGAGAATGCAATCAAAATACCCTTTATGCCAAATGCTTGGTAGCGCACTCTACGAATATGATCAAATATTACCTGGAAGGAAGAGACATAGAAGCTCTTTCTGATAACCGCATTGATAAATATATCGAGAACATTATCAAAGGGGTAAATCAAGCCGGCCATAAAAAACTGGAAAACCTTGATATTTTGATCACTGCTTACCAGGAATTGGAAGGAATATTTGATAAAGCCTATATGAAAGAGGAAGCAGATAATATGTATTATGAAAAAACAAAATTGCTCAGCAAATACTACTGGCAAATAGCCAGATCAAAAGAAAAGGGAAATATCTGGGTACGAATTAAAGTTGGAGTTCGCTCATTTTTTAGTCGATTTTTTCATTGGTATTGCGGATACGGTGAGAGGCCGCTTCGAGCAATGTTTATTTCGCTACTTTGTATTTTTAGTTATTCCTGGATTTACTGCTGCCACAACTTAATCGATTACTCAACCTCATCAGTAGATAAATCGATCGGATGGCTTCAATCTTTTTACTTTAGTGTGGTCACGTTTACAACATTAGGGTTTGGAGATATTGTGCCCAAACCTGGGATAGGGCAATTTGCAGTTGCCACTGAAGTTATGCTGGGATATCTCTTGTTAGGTACAATGGTAGCCATATTAATCAGGAAAATAACGAGATAGCGGCATTGGTTTTCTTGTCTAAATCCTGACTCACTGCGCGGCACTTTCAGGAATATCATCCCCCGATCCAGGTTTCGTAGGGGCAGACCCCCGTGTCTGCCCTTTTAAAGGAATAATTGTCAATGGCTATACCGCTTAGATAAATTGATCCATTTTTGCTCAGATAAACTGATCCAGTCATCCTACATCAAAAAATACCCTTAAACTCTCTTAGATGCCCTTTTTTCCTTTTTCCAAGTAGTATATTTGTGTGGTATAATTAAGTGAGCCAAACTAGGGTCAATTTATCTGAGCGCTATAGCAATGGTCAATTGTTAATTATTAATTGTTAACGGACATAAGCGGAGATGTGGTTTCCGTAGGGGCGCGCCCGCCGGTATGCGTGTCTGCCCGTTTGTCGTTTTTTAACCAGGGCCGATGGCACTACCAATAATAAATCCGAAGCACGAATGAAAAGATGATCCACGGAAGAACACGGACGGGCACGGACTAAAAACAGGTTTTCGTTTTTACTTTTTAATTCTCCCAGCCCATTCCGTTCGAGCCTGAACTCACAAATTAAAAAGGAGTGTTTTTTTGTCTGGCACCTTTTTCCTAAAAATCTAAAAATTCGGGTTGACAGAAGACGCGGATCGGTTTATACTTATAGAGGAGTAAACAATGATCAGCAAAATGGAAGATAAGAAGATACACATCGTGTTTGATATCGGTGAGTATGAGCCGGAAGTTATGGACTTCCTGACGCTACTTGATATCACTTCAAAAAGTAAAGCTTCGGATGAAGATATTGACGAATTGGCCGAAGAAATAAAGCAAAAGTGGTGGGAAGATAATAAAGAGAGTTTTCTAGGTGAAAGCAGTAATTGATACGAACATTATTTTTTCGTCTCTTCTAAAAAGAGAATCCAAAATAAAATCATTCATTCTTGATCCCTCAAATGAATTGTATTGCTGTAATTTCTCATTTATCGAACTATTCAAGTATAAGGATAGAATCGAGAAGATGTCCGAATTAGATTTCGACGATATTATCGATTCGATGAGGATTATATTTTCAAAGATCAATTTCATTCGAGAAAAGGCCATTCCAACTGAAATTGCTAAAGTAGCATATAAGCTCTGCTCTCATATTGATGAGAAAGATACGCCCTTTATTGCCCTGGCTTTATTTCTCGATATCCCTTTAATAACAAGAGACAAAAAGTTAATTAGTGGTTTGAAGAGAAAAAAATTCAGAAAGGTAATTCCACTCGATTCTGTCTTGATGTAAAAATTTGCCTACTCCCGTGTCTGCCCGTTTGTCGTTTTTTGACCAGGGCCGTCGGCCCTACCAATAATAAATCCGAAGCACGAATGAAAAGAAGGCCACGGACGAACACGGACGGGCACGGACAGAGAAAGAATAAATTCGGTTCTTTCTCACACCAAGTGGGTAAGCCCATTTTTGTATAGCCCGGTTTTTACCCATCGAATCCTTATGCCGCACCTTCCGGCATATACATTAAGCCCGCCTCTCTACATTTTATACCCTATTGAGCTTATATCGATCCTTTTGGGGTTGAAATCACCTTTTTTTGCTGCGATTCCCCCTTTCGGGGCGCCGGTCTCACCTCTTTAAAGGCCCTGTATCAGCTCTTTTTGCTATTGTACCACCCCTTTTTACTATTACCTCACACCTTCGAGCCCCTGCATCACCTCTTCAAAAATTTACCAAAAAATTTTTTGGGGGTGGTATCAGGCCCTTAAGGATCGATGCCGAGCCTTTGGGAATCGAATGAACCCTTGTAGGATTGAGATCGATCCTTTTAAATGTAAAATAAGAAGCCCCGGAGGGCTGATAGCATACCTTCGAGGAGTGATATAATAGAAAAAAGGGGTGGTCCCGGCGCTTAAAGGATTCAATTAATATCCCGGGGCGTTGGTACAGGGGCTCGAGGCATCGATGCACCGGTAAAAAGATAAAATGATGAATGATGAATGATGAATGATGAATGATGAAGAAAAAACAGGAAGCGCGGAAGCGAGGAAGAGCGGAAGAAAAGATAGAATGATGAATGATGAATGATGAATGATGAAAAAAAAGAGGGGTCAGGGATCTGAGGAAAAATAGGTCGGTTTACTGTTGATCGGCAATTCCGCACTCTTTCCAGAGCACATAATCGATTTCCAATTTGACGATCTGCCTAGCTTCAATCATCTTAGTATCCATTTCCGCCAATTTCGCATTTAACTCTTCGGCTTTCTTTGTTTTAGGCATTCTTGCCCTCCTTGCTATAACCTATTTTCATGACGACAACCGCCATTTTCTACCTTGTTTATACCTTGCCAAACGTGGGGGAACTCTTCCCCCAGGTAGGGGAACTCTTCCCCCAGGTAGGGGACCTCTTCCCCCATGTTGGGGAACTCTTCCCCAAAGTAGGGGAACTCTTCCCCCATGTAGGGGAAACTCTCCCCGATGTAGGGGAACCCCTCCCCCATGTAGGGGAAACTCTCCCCCACGTAGGGGACCTCTTCCCCCACGTAGGGGAAACCCTCCCCCATGTAGGGGAACGTTTCCCCCAACTTTTTGAAAGACTCATTTGGTTCGGGGGGCATTTCCCCGGCCGAGAAAATTGTCTCCCCTAACTCAATCAAGAGGTTTCCCGCTTGATTTGTCTTAAGATACAACCGGGAAATATCCCGCCCCAACTGGGGCGGCGTCAAAAAAAAGGATTTTACGGGACAGTCATAAATGCCACGAAGATAAGCCTACATGGTTGAATAATGTACCTTTTCCGATAGGCTCCGGCTATGATCCGGCGACTGCGATTAACGCCGGGCTCTCATCGGTATATTTATTTGCCGAAAAATCCCCATAATAAACCACCTCATTAAACCCGGCATCCTTTATTAATGCGTCTAACTCACTATGAGTTAATGGATAAAGCAATACCTCATCCTGGAAATGTTTCCTTTCTTCTTTCAGGGTGAAGCGGGTTTGAAAATGCATGATATGGTTGGCCCGGTCATAAATGTAATGGCGCTCGAAACGGACGTGCGGGGTATCGATGACCGGTAATTCGGTTATCCCCCCGGCCAACACATGTTCATAATTGACTACCTGGACAATAAACGTTCCTTGATTTTTTAACAAATCGAAAATCCTTTTAATAAACCGGCCTATTTCTTCCGGGGATTGCAAATGGACCATGGTATTGCCCAGGCAGAACGCCATATCGAATGAGTGGGAAGCAAAATGGGCATCGATCTCCATCATATCCATGGTTTCAAAATCGACCTTTAAGCCGCGGTTGGCCGCATCTTTCTTTGCCGTTTCGATCATAGCGGCATCAAGGTCGACGCCGGTCACATCGTGACCGTCCCGGGCCAGGGCCGCCGCCAATTGGCCCACGGCGCAGCCGGTATCCAATACCCGGCTGCGCAGCCCTTTTAAAAATGACCGTACAAAAGATATGGTCGCCTCTTTTAAGGGAAATATCTCTTTGTAATATGGCGCTATCGATCGATACATGGTTTCATAATGCGAGCTTCGGATTTATTGTCATTTTAGCCACCAAGGCACCAAGGTTTTTTTCTTCGCGGTCCTTCGCGTTCTTCGCGGCTATTTTCATGGCGGTTATTCGATTAATCTTTTCATATTGATGACGGCGTTTTTCAGGCCGATGAAAACGGCATTGGCAATGATCGAATGTCCGATGTTCAATTCGACGATCTCCTTCATGGCCGCAATCGGTCCCACATTCCGGTACGTTATACCATGACCGGCCAGGATTTTAAAATCCATCTTATGGGAAAACGCAACCGCCTTTTTTAACTTTTCCAACTCCTGGTCCCTGAAACCGGATTTCCAATGTTTCGCATACTCGCCGGTGTTGAGCTCGACTACCCGGATGCCCCGCTTGTAACACGCCTTTAACTGCTCGATGTCCGGGTCCACGAAAACGGAAACTTCGATCCCGGCGGATTTTAAATGTCCCGCCACCTCTTCGATCTTCTCGCCATACATCACCACGTCCAGGCCGCCCGTGGTGGTGATTTCCGCGGCGGTCTCCGGCACCAACGTACAAACATCCGGCTTGTACTTCAACGCCATTTTCACCATCTCCATGGTAATGGCCATCTCCAGGTTCAATTTGGTTTTCACTACCTGGCGCAGCAGTTCCAGGTCCCTGTCCTGGATGTGCCGGCGGTCTTGCCGCAAATGAATGGTTATGCCATCCGCCCCGGCTAACTCCGCAATGACCGCGGCATAAACGGGATCAGGCTCATCGGCCATCCGCGCCTGCCGGATGGTTGCTATATGATCGATATTTACACCCAATTTCATGTTATTCTCCTTTTTTTCTGCGCCCGCGAAACACGCGAAACACACGAAAAACTAGCCACGGACGAACACGGACAGACACGGACTAGAATGTATAAAATATGAATAAAAAAATCCGTGCGAATCTGTGTAATCTGTGGACTTATGTTTTTTTCTTCTGTTTTAGTCCGTGTTTGTCCGTGTTCGTCCGTGGCTAAATATTTCATTTTCCTATGGCTAATTTTATTAAATATTCAAATTTTCTCATATATTCATGGATGACGGCTTGTTCTTCGGATTCCAGCATGACCCGGATCCTGGGTTCCGTGCCCGAATAGCGGATCAATACCCTGGAATTCATCCCGTGCCGGGCGTCGAATTCCCGGATCATATCGTTCAATTGATCCCATTGGTCCAGGTCGCGCTTTTCCCGGATAGGGATATTTTTCAACACCTGGGGGTATAGATGGAGGTTACGGAACACCTCCCCGGGGGTCATTCCAAAATGAAAAAGCGCCCTCAAGAAAAAAAGCGCCGTCAGGATACCGTCCCCGGTTTTCTGGAACGCCCTTAAAATCGTATGCCCCGACTGCTCACCCCCCAGGATGGACTGCTGCTTTTTCATTTCTTCGTATACGTACTTGTCGCCGACGGGCGTCCTGGCATACTGCACGCCCATTTGATCAAGCGCTTTCTCCAACCCCAGGTTCCCCATAACCGTACCCACTGCCACCTTATTAAAATCATGGTCGGTTTCAAGGAAATAGCGGGCAATCAGGTAAAGCGTATGGTCGCCGTCCAGCGTATTGCCTTCCGGGTCCGCCATGATTACCCGGTCACCGTCGCCGTCAAAGGCAATCCCCAGGTCTGCCCGTTCTTCCTTCACCCGCCGCAGCAGCATGGCCGTATCGGTAGAACCGCAGCCCCGGTTAATGTTCCTGCCGTCCGGCGCGTTATTGATAACCACCGGGACAAACCCCGCCTGTTTAAAAATCGCCGGCGCCTCTGCGAACACTGCGCCATTGGCGCAATCCAAAACGATCTTAAATTCCTCTACCTTTATGGGGTCTAATTGCGACGCCACATTGGTCAAAAAATTCCGGTAAATACCCCTGGCGCCGTCGCCCACGGGTTCAACCGCGGCCTCAAGCTCCACGGGCTCCCCGATATTAAAAAAAACTTCTTCCAGTTCCTGCTCCAGGCGCACGGGAATCTTTTCCCCATCGCCCTTGAAAATCTTTATGCCGTTGTCTGTCCAGGGGTTGTGGGAAGCCGTGATCATAATCCCAAAATCGAAATCATCATGGTCCGTGATAAATGACAGACCCGGGGTCGGAATGACGCCGCAGTCAGAGATATCCCATTTAGCGGACATACCCGAAATACCTGATGACAGCAGGCGCATGATGGTTTCACTCGACTGCCGCGTATCTCTACCGATTACAATCCTCGATCCCCACAACACCCGGCCCACGGCATTGCCCAGTTTTACCACCGATACCCTGTCCAGCGGGTACTGCCCATATATCGAACGAATCCCGTCTGTGCCGAATAAACGATTGTCCTTTACATTACTCATTTTTCTTCTTATGAGTATCCTCTATCTCGACAAAAACTTCCACTTCATCCGTATCCATTCGTAGTATTTCCTTTTCTTTTTTCAATAAAACTTTGACGGTCTTGCTTTCCCGGATTTCCGAAAGATTCACATATTCGGCGCCCTCGACATAGGTAATGGTCCCGATATCGGGTTTATAACCGGAGATTTTAATTTTGTCCGGCGCCACCCTGCGGTCGATTAAGTGCATTCCATTGGGAACCGCCCCTTTATACCGTATTCTTACATTTACTTCTTTGGTGATGAACTCCTTGGTGGTTATCTCGATCATCCGGGGTTGAACCGCCAGGATATGTATCCCCTTGGGTAATTGAATGTAATCCTCGGTAAAATAACTAAGCCGTGTGCCTTCGGTAATATCCTTCAAATCGATCATTATTTTGAAATCGTCGGGTTCGATCTGCGCCAGTTCTTTGGTGGTGCCCCTTACCCGCACCTGCACTTTTTCCGGCCTGACATTACTGACATCGATACTTTTGGCCACATTGGAATATTCCACGCGGCATTCCAGGTTTTTTTCCGCATAAGAACGTTCTTTGCCGGTAATCATGGCCCATACGAAAAAGGCCAGGAACAACGCCAGGACTTTCAGGCCCAGGTTCCCGGTAATTATCTTATCTATTTTCATCGTTCGTCACACTTCACACTTCACACTTCACACTTCACCCGCCACACGTCACACTTCAAAGTGGGTCAGGCGGTTTTTTAAGCCTTCCCTGTCCAGGCCGCGGATCAGTTCACCGTTGACCGCCAGGGAAATCCTGCCGGTCTCCTCAGAGACAACCACGGCCAGGCAATCGGTTTGCTGGGTGATGCCGATGGCGGCCAGGTGCCGCGTACCGCCGGAACTCAATTCCAACATCGGCGGTAGTTGAAAAAAACAGCGGGCCATCTGGACCCGGTCTTTACTAATCACTACTGCGCCGTCATGCAATGGTGAATTGGGAGTGAAAATGGTCAGTAATAGGTCTTTATCCACGAGGGCGTCGATCTTTACCGGCCGGTTCACGTAATTCTTCACCTCTATCTCGCGCTCGATGGCGATAATCGCCCCGATCCTGGCCAGGGACAGGGCCACCACCGTATTGACGATCTCATCCTTGACGCTGGCTTGCCCGGCCAGGTGGTACCGGCTCCTCAGTTTACTCCCGATCTCCGTCAGTATCGCCCGCAACTCATCCTGGAACAATACGATAATGGTGAAAACCAGGTACGGAAGAGCATTCTCCAGGATAAAAGAAAAAGCGGTTAATTCCAGCAACCCGGCAATAAGGGCAAGAATCCCGATGGATAAAAGCCCTACCGCCATCTGGTAGGACCGGGTGCCTTTGATCAACAGCAGCAAATAATAGAAGAGCAAAAAAAGAAAAAAAATATCGATGATATCCGTAATGAAAAACTTTGAGAAGGCGTTAAATATGTATTCAAAGATCATTACCCTGCCTTTGGTTCTTCCGCGTCTTCCGCTTCTTCCGCTTCTTCCCCGGTTTCATTTTCATCAAGGGGCCCCTGGCCGTCGCCCGCGGGAGTTTTGCCATTCTTCTCCTTTTTTTCTTTATCGTTATCCATCGGTTTCAGTTCCTTTCCCGCCAGGATATCGTTGATCTCGTCGGAGGAAAGGGATTCCCGTTCCAGCAGCATTTTAGCGATAATTTCCACTTTCTCGCTGTTTGCCAGTATGACCTTCCGGGCGCGGTCATAGGAGCTGTCGATAAGCCGTTTGATGGCCTGGTCGATTTTCCTGGCGGTTTCCTCAGAGTACTGGTTGTGGTTCATCAGGTCCCGGCCCAGGAAGATAAAATCATCTCTCTGGCTGTAATGAATGGGGCCGAGATCGGACATACCCCAGTCGCAGACCATTTGACGGGCAATGGCGGTGGCCCTTTCAAAGTCATTACCGGCGCCGCTGGTGAGTTTGTTTAGAAAGGTTTCTTCCGAAATCCGGCCGCCCAGCAGGACGCACAACTGGGCTTCCAGGTAATCCTTGGAATAGGAATACTTATCATCCAGGGGTAATTGCTGCGTTTGGCCCAGCGCCATGCCCCTGGGGATGATGGATACTTTGTGCAAAGGGTCGGCGTCTTTTTCCAGTGCGGCGATCAGGGCATGCCCGGCCTCATGGTAGGCGGTTATTTCTTTTTCTTTCTCCGAGATGATCATGCTTTTACGTTCCGCCCCCATTAACACTTTATCTTTGGCATATTCGAAATCTTTCATATCGATTTTTTTCTTGCCCCGCCTGGATGCGTAGAGGGCCGCTTCGTTGATCAGGTTGGCCAGGTCCGCGCCGGTAAATCCCGGCGTGGAACGGGCCAGCACTTTCAGGTCCACTTCTTTGCCCAGCGGCACCTTGCGGATATGCACTTTTAGGATATCTTCCCTGCCCCTTACATCCGGGGTGGGGACCGTGATCCTGCGGTCGAAACGCCCGGGCCTCAGCAGGGCGGAATCCAGGATATCCGGGCGGTTGGTGGCGGCGATGATAATGATTCCCACGTTGGGATCGAAACCGTCCATTTCCACCAGCAGGGCGTTCAGGGTTTGTTCCCGTTCGTCGTGGCCGCCGCCCATGCCGGCGCCGCGCTGTCTTCCTACGGCGTCGATCTCATCGATAAAGACCAGGCAGGGGGAATGTTTTTTACCTTCCTCGAAAAGGTCCCTTACCCGTGAAGCGCCCACACCCACGAACAACTCCACGAAATCCGAACCGGAAATGGAAAAGAAAGGTACTTTGGCCTCGCCGGCAATGGCCCTGGCCAAAAGAGTTTTCCCGGTTCCCGGGGGGCCGATCAGCAAAACGCCCCTGGGGATTCTGCCGCCCAACCGTTGAAACTTCTTGGGCTCTTTCAAGAAATCGATGATTTCTTGCAGTTCGTCTTTGGCTTCATCGATGCCGGCCACGTCCTTAAATGTCACTTTTTCTTTTTCCCCGACAAACAGCCGCGCCCTGCTTTTTCCAAAGGAAAAGGCCCTGCCGCCCATTTGCTGGCGCATCATTACGACCCAGAAAACCATCAGCACCAGGAGGGGGCCCCAGGAGAAAAGCATGGTAAGCCATTCATTTTTATTCAACTCTTCGACATCCGTTTTAACTCCCTTCTGGATGAGTTTATTGTAAACATCCGGGTAATCGGAAGGAATGGCGGTTTTATAGCTGACCACCACACCCTCTTCTACCGTCATCTTGCCTTTCACTACATTGCTGCTCACTTCAGCGGTTTCTATCTTATTATTCTCGACGTTCTGCATGAATTCGGAGAAAGACAGTTTTTTTTCCTGGCTTTTGGGGAAGTTTCCCATCCAGCTCCAGAGAAAGATGATAATGAGCAGTGAAAAGATCCAGAACCAAAGGCCACTGGGGGCCTTTTGTTTCATATTCATATTTTTCATATTTTTCATATCCGACATTTGTTTACCCTTTTTTAACCATTGGTTATTATACCACAAATAATACGGTGATAAAACAATCATTCTAATTTTACCAGGGTTGGGGCGCCGCCCCATTTTTAAAAATTAAGCTTTTCGGCGCCGGGCTGATTATGGGCATGGATGAACTGCCCTGCCTGGGCGTGGCTATTCAACCGGAACTGGACTCGGAGTTGTTCAATATCAAAGAGTCGCTGGTGGAGGGTGAATGGCTGGAACCGGGCGAGGCCATGGTAGACAAACTCCGGGGCGATCCCGGGACCGTAATGACGATTAAAAAGATCGATTTCGATATCCCCATTCCTGATGAAATGTTCAGTGAAAGGGAGTTGCTGAAGAAAACAAGCAGTCCCACGAATTAGCCGTTAGCCGCGAAGAACGGGAAGGACCGCGAAGAAAAAGAAAAAAATTCTAAACCTCTGCTAATGCACTGGAAACAGCATATAACGGGTATTGTTTGATCTTTCTGTCCACACCGTAATTGCGCTGGGAAAACTGCAAACCATAAGGACTGTTTTTTTTCTTTTCCAGGAAAACCTGTATACTTTTTAATGAGCCGGTTTTTCCACTTTTAACTTCTACCGGGACCACACCACCGTTAACGGCGGTAATATAATCCACTTCCGCCATACACCCGCTTTGTTCCTGCGCCCAGTAATGCAGTTGGTTCTTCATAAAAGGTGAGCCATACGCCAATAACTCCTGTCCCACAAAGGATTCGGTGATTGCCCCCCGGTTGACAATGGTATGGACGGGGTCCAAAATCCATTGCCCGTAATCGATGCCCAGCAGCGATTGGGCCAGGGCAATATCCAGGAATATCACTTTACTCACCAGGGGGTTTACTTCCGCGCCCAGGGGCAAACCATTGGCCGCAGAGTGGTAAACGATATGCACAACCCCTGCTTTTGCTAAAAGCTCCAGGGCAGGCCTCAGGTCCCTGGCCCGGACATGAGGAGATACCGCTGTAAATACAAACTTTTTTCCTAATAACCGCGGGATCGAATCAAAAACCATCTCCACGTATTCCTGTTTTCGTTTTTTAGCATATTTGGCAAAATCCTGGCGGTAGGTTTCGATTAGCAATTGGTGGACTTTCAGACAGGTTTTAAAATTACCCGTCTCAATCCATTTTTGCACGGCTTCGGGCATCCCCCCCACGGCCATATATTCTCCAATTAGTCCCAATAATTTATTATGAAGGATTTCGGGGAACTCTGCCGCGGGATCGTGATGAAGAATTTCATGTCGTAAACGTTCATTACCTGAAGCAGTTAAAAACTCCATAAAAGATAAGGGATACAAATAAAGCGGTATTACCCGGCCTACGGGAATTCCTAATTCCTCGATGGTAAATTCCAGCAGCGAACCCGCCGCGATGATATGCAATAGGGGCATTTTTTCATAAAAATAGCGCAAGGCAGTAATGGCTTTGGGGCACTCCTGGATTTCATCGAGAAATAACAGGGTTTCACCGGGTGTGATATCCTTGCCAAGAGCAATGGCAAGATCGCGAGTAATGCGAACCGGGTCCAGGTCCTTTTCAAATAATAATTTCAACCCGGGCTCCAACTCGAAATTAATCTCGACAAAACCCGGGAACTCCCGGCCCAATTCCCTGGCCAGGTAACTTTTTCCCACCTGACGCGCCCCCCTGAGCAGTAAAGGCTTTCTATCCCCATCCGTTTGCCATGCTTTAAGATGAAACATCAAATCTCTTTTCATACTAACAACACCTGTTAATCTTATCTTTTGTCATACCGGTCATTATAATCCTCTTTTGGTTGAAATGCAAGGGTGTTTTCGCTAATTTTTGGTTGAAAATAGGGGGTGATTTGTTTCATTTTTGGTTGAAGGGAAAAGAGGACATACAAGAAAAAGCCCATAAAAACAGTCGAAATACTTGAAACCGGGGGGATTTTATATTAAAATATACGATGAGGTTGGTATGATATGAACAATAAACTAAGATTAGACACAGGGCAAATCGAAGTGATCGATGATGCTTGTGCTCGGATTTACGCCTCAAAATCTCCGGTCGAACGGCTGAAAATCGCTTCCGGGATGTGGCGGTCCGCTAACAAGTTAATAACACTGGCGGTCAAATCCCAATACCCTCATTGGAGCGAACAAGAAGTCTGCCACGAAGTAATCAGAAGGCTTTCACATGGAGCCCTTTGAGCTTTTAATCATCATTGCCAATGTCTTTGACAGCTTGAAAATCCCCTACTTCATCACTGGTTCCATAGCCTCCATAACCTATGGAGAGCCCCGTTTTACCAATGATATCGATATGGTTGCGGATATAGAAGATTGGAATATTCCAGGTTTAATAGGTTGTTTTCCCGAACATGAGTATTACATTGATGTAGATTGCATCAAACAAGCAATCCAGTTCAAATCACAATTCAATATAATCCATCTTTCCTCTGGTTTAAAAATAGATGTCATGATAAAAAAGAAAACCTTTTTCGATAATAGCAGATTTTCAAGAATTAAGCGCCTTAAATTAGAAGAAAAAGAAATAAATTTTGCTTCACCTGAAGATGTCATATTAAAAAAAATGGAATACTATAAAATGGGCTGTTCAGAAAAGCACCTCCGGGATATTTCCGGGATACTCAAGATTTACAAAGGTAAACTCGATTTTGAGTATTTAAAAAACTGGATATCGCTATTCGACCTGGATGAAATATGGGAAGCGATTGAAAAACGATTGGTATGAAAGGAAAAAGGTATATTGAGATTCCCGTCATTTTGTTATAGAATAACCGGGGAGGCAAAAAATGAATAAGAATAAACAAGAAACAGTTTTTGACAGCGACGGCTTGTTCCCGGATGCCATCATGCAAACCGTGATGGCGTTTCAAAAAAGCAGGATACTTCTCACGGCATTTGAGTTGGAATTGTTCACTGCCCTGGATGGAGAAAGTAAAACATCCGCGGAAATGGCCGAACAATTGGGTGTGGATAAGCGGGCCCTGGACCGCTTGATGAATGCCCTTTGCGTCATGGAGTTGCTGGAGAAAAAGGGGAATATGTTCGCCAATACCCCGGCCGCGCAGAAATTCCTGGTAAAAGGCGGCCCCGAGTTTTTAGGCGGTTTCTACCACAGTAATCATCTCTGGGACACCTGGGGTACGCTGACCCGGGCGGTACGCAGCGGGAAATCCGTTATCGAACGTAAGATCGACGACAGGGGCGAAGAGTGGTTGACCGCTTTTATCTCCGCCATGCATTACCGGGCCTCGCGTACCGCGCCCTCGGTAATCGCCAAACTGGATTTAACAAACGTTTCCCGTGTGCTTGATGTGGGCGGCGGTTCCGGCGCTTTTGCCATGGCTTTCGTTAAAGCCAAAGAAACTATAAAAGCGGTGGTCTTCGATTTACCCAACGTCATTCCTTTGACCAGGGGGTATATTGAGCAAGAAGGATTTCATGGGAAAGTGGATGTCGTTGAGGGTGATTATCATACGGATGATTTGGGCGGCGGGTATGACCTGGTTTTCCTTTCCGCCGTTATTCACAGCAATTCCGTGGAGCAGAACATAAAACTGATTCATAAATGCGCCCAGGCGCTCAATCCCGGCGGCCAGGTAGTGATCCAGGATTTTATCATGAATGAGGCGCGAACGGAACCGGGCATGGGGGCCATGTTTGCCATCAACATGTTGGTGGGCACCGAAGCCGGGGATACGTTTACGGAAAAGGAAGTAAAGGAGTGGTTGACCCTGGCGGGGTTGTCCATGATTACCAGGGTAGAAAGCACTATGGGAAATTCGCTGGTAACAGGACGATTATGCGCTCCAGGCCGGAAGTAAGTTCAAAGGTTGTCTATCTCTTCTTTTGAAAGCCCGGTTGATTGCATAATTAAATCGACAGCGGCGCCATTTTTTTTCATTGCCGCGGCAGCCAGGAGAAGACCTTCTTTCACTCCTTCCGCTTTACCTTCGGCTTTACCTTCGGCTTTACCTTCCGCTTTACCTTCCGCTTTACCTTCCGCGAGTCCTTCTTCCCTGGCTTTTCTTTTCCCATATTCCGATTCGAAGCGAATCGTATCCGCTGCACTGGCTTCATCTCTCAACTGATCCAGGAAATGCCGGTAAGCGGGTAATTCTTCTTCCGGGAGATTGATCTCTTTCAACTTCTCCCGCGCTTCCGACAGTCCTTTGGCTTTAAACTCGTCCTTTATATCGCTGTTTTTTAAAAAGTATACCCATTCGTCAAGGGTATCTTTGGCGATATCATCGAAGTCATTGACCTTAATAATATAGTGCTCCGGGTAAATCGCGGTTACTGTTTGCCTCTTGAACAACTCTTTTTGGGTTTCTGATAATTCAAGCGTATCGTTTCTATGAATGCCTTTAAAATAGGTTCCTCCGTAATACACATAATCCTGGCCCTGGCCCAGATCGAAGTATATTACACTGACAGTAATGACTTTTTTCACATATTTGTAGGGCTCGCCTACCCGGATATGTTCGGTAACGACTTTGGAAGTGTTGTAAAGGATTTTATAAAAATAGTCCAATTCTCGTGTATTCTGTATTTCCACGATGATTAATTGGTCTTTAGAGTCCTTCACCAGCATATCGACCCGGTTGGATTTGTCGTTGGCGGATTCCTTATTCCCCTCGCTTTCCAGGATATCTATGATTTTAATATCCTCTTTGATCAGTTCGCTGAGGAACCCTTCCAGGATGCCGAAATTTGCTTTGCTCCTGAGCATCTTCTTGACTGCCCAGTCGAAACGAATGTGTTTTTGTCTTGTTATCACCATGATGATTTAATTGTACAAAAAAAAATGCTTTTTTTCAATAGCCGGTGCTAAAGAAAATCCGAATTTCGTGCTTCGGATTCATGATATGGTGGGCCAAAGGCCCGGGGCAATAAGGAGCAGACACTTTTTATATAGAATGATGAATGATGAATGATGAATGATGAAGAAAAACAGGAAGCGAGGAAGCGAGGGAAAAGATGGAAGTTGAGAAGTTGAGAAGTTGAGAAGGTGAGAAAAACATCCTGTAATCTGTGTTAATCAGTGTAATCTGTGGACGAATGTTTTTTTTAATTCGTGTTAATTCGTGTAATTCGTGGGCGGGTTTTTCTTCGCGGTCCTTCGCGTTCTTCGCGGCTAAGATTGGACTTTTATTGCTCTTTATGGTATTGTTGATGAATCGTTTAAACAGGGAGTGACAGCCCATGAAGGTATTTATTTCATCGACGTATGAGGATTTGAAAGAGTACAGGCAAAAGGCCATTGAGGCGGCGCTTCGAGTGAAATGCCAACCGCTGGCCATGGAACATTTCGGCGCACGGGCGGAGGAAGCCACCAGGGTTTGCGATAAGGAAATCCGGGATTGCGATGTTTTTATCGGCATCTATGCGCACCGGTACGGGTATATTCCCGGGGGGCAAACCAAATCCATCACGCACCTGGAATATGACCTGGCCAGGGAATTGGGAAAGGACTGCCTGTGCTTTATCATGGACAAAGATTTTCCCTGGCCTGCATCCGCCATGGAAATGGAAAAATATGCGGAGCTTAAGGCTTTCCGGGAAGAGGTGAAAAAGGCGCGTGTGGTTGAGTCTTTTAAAAGCCCGGAAGATTTTATGGGCAAGCTTTCCGCTTCCCTGGGAAACCATATCGCACAGGGATTGGGGAAAAAAGATAAGGAAGAAGAAGGTACATATTATATTCCCCGTGCGCCTTATCCTTATATGGCGCACCCCTATGCCCTGCCGGAGCATTTTACCGGCAGGAGGGCCGAGATGGCCATGCTTTCCAACTGGTTCTTTAATGAAAAGGAACCGGTGCTGGCGCTTGAAGCCATCGGCGGCATGGGCAAAAGCGCTTTATCCTGGACCTGGCTCCACCAGGAAATAATGGAACGGGCCGTGAAAGGGGACGGGTTAAGGGGTGTGTTCTGGTGGTCTTTTTACGATGAACCGTTTGAATCGTTTATCACGCAATTGTATTGCTATGTGACCGGGAAAGAGACAACCCAGGCGATCCACATGGGAGAACTCCTGGCGGCATTCAATCAACGGCGGTTTTTGCTGGTGTTGGCCGGTCTGGAGCGCGCCCTGCGCGGGTATGCCGGAATGAAGGCCATGTTTATAACTATCCTTAGAATTGCATTCAAAAGGTCACGCGGCAAGTCATATGATTGTAAGAAACCTTTTGCTTGAAATGGGGTATAAATGTTATCCGAATGCAAAAAAAATCTTGATAACAGCCGATGGAGAAGGCAGTAACCGATCACGGGTAAGGCTTTGGAAAACCGAGTTGCAAAAACTCGCCGATGAAATAAGTAGGGATATTTCGGTTTGCCATTTTCCCCCTGGCGCCAACAACTGGAACAAAATAGAACACAGGCTTTTTTCCCAAATAACTAAAAACTGGAGAGGACGACCACTGGTAAGTTATGAAGTGATTGTTAATCTGATAAAAAACACCGCAACCAAAACAGGGCTTGAAGTAAAAAAGGAATTAAAACCTCAAATAAAGAATTTAAAATAGCTAACATCAAAATGATTAAGTTATTTCATTACAATGCCTTAGTCTGTGTTCGTCCGTGTCCGCCGAGTGTAATCGCCCGTACGTGGGCTGTTTTAGCGGCCTCCGCCTCCTTATTCGCCTTTCCCCATTCTCAACTCAATAAAAGATTCTGCTTACGATACTTTCTTAACATGCTGTCGAAACCGTCCACTAAACATATTTCAAGCGCTTTGGCCGCTTCTTCCAGGTAAGTGGGCAATATGGCCTGTTCCCCGGGGGAAAAATTCCCCAATACATAAGAAGTGATATCGGGATGTGCGGGCCGCGAAATGCCTAAACGCATCCGCTTAAAATCCCGGGTTCCCAAGACGTCGGCAATGGAACGCAAGCCATTGTGCCCGGCCAAACCACCCCCCTGTTTAAAACCCAATACGCCGAAATCCAATTCCAACTCGTCGTGTATTACCAGGACTTCCTCCATGGGGATTTTAAAAAACTGCATCATGGGCAGAAGGCTTTGCCCGCTGAGGTTCATATAAGTCAACGGCGCCAGGAAATAGACTTTCCTGCCGGCGATAACCATGGAGGTATATTCTCCTTTGAATTTTTGCTGCCAGTCAAGTTCTTCGAAAAAGGAGAGCTTCTCTATCATTTGCCAGGCAATGTTATGGCGCGTGGCGGCATATTGGCCGCCGGGGTTCCCCAACGCCGTCACCAGCGTAATCGGGGTATTCCCGCCGCTGCTGTTATCGACATTTTCAGCCATGCCCATGTCTCCTTTAATCATAAATACCCCAATGTCTTCAGGTCTTCCATTAATTTTTTGGGAACTTTCTTTTTATCGGTTCTAAGTTTGATGGTTTTGGTAAAATCCAGGAATTCCCTGGTTTTAAAAGGCTCTTTCAGGATAATATCGGTTTTGTCCCCGGGGTCCCGGTAAATATCGAACATTTCGTTATCAAAGGGTGGCGGAGGGAAGGTATAAAATTCCCGTTCTTTTGGGGTCATTTTATCATAGTATATGAATTTCAAATTTCCTGAGATGACAGCGATTTTTAGGTTGGTTTTGCGCATTACCCTGGAGGCCAGGCAGGAAATAATTTTCCGGTTGGGTTCCCCTTTCCCCCGGACTGCGCCAACAAGGGAGACGCCGTCCGGGCGCGGCAACCATGATTCATCCGGCTCAATGCCCTCGGTATCCATAATGGTGGGTAAAATATCCGTAATCGATGCCAGGCTGTTTACTCCCTGCCCCGCATCGCGATTGCCGGGGAATTTTACCAACAGGGGAATCTTGATGAGTTCATTGTAAAGCGAATGTCCATGTTCCCAACCGCCATGGTCAAAAAACTCATCGCCGTGGTCCGAGAGTAAAATAATCAGCGAATCCCGGTAAATCTTTTGCCTCTTCAAAAAAGAGATAAATTGACCGAACCGGTAATCGAACGTATAAACCCCGGCCTCATACACCCTTTCGATATCCAGCCGCTCCTTTTCCGGGATTTTTTTATAGAGGCCCTTTCCCTTATCGACGAACTCCCCGGCATTGAATTTATATAGACCGGGAATAATTTTGCATTTGGCATAGTATTCATCGGCCAGGTCCAGTTCCGGTAAGTAGGGGCTGTGGACCTGGTAGGAATGCAGGAAAAAGAGGGCAGCGCGGGATTTTTCCGCCAGGATCATTTTCCTGGCGCGGCTGAAGGTGCGCATCGAGGCGGTTCGATCATTATAAGCCTTCTTATATTCAGTGTAGTAATCGAAACCCTGGTGAAACCCGAATTCGGCGGAAACGAAATGGGAGTCGGTAATGCCGTAAATAAGAAATTTTTTCTTGAGCACATCGAACAAGATTTTATTATTCTTAAGGGCGTCTTTGTTGGGGAAGTTGACATGGTGATTGTTGGGAAACAGGCCGGTAAACATGGAAGCGTGGGCCGGTAAGGTCCATGGCGCAGTGGAATAGGCCTGGGTAAAAACAGCGGCGTCTTTTGAGAAGGCGTCGATATGGGGCGAACATTTTTTTTCTTTGTTATAGGTCCCGAGAAAATCCCAGCGCAGGGTATCGGCGACAATGATGAAAACGAAATGGGTTTTTTCCCTCCTCTGTTTATAAAACGCCGGGTCGCCGATAAAACCGAAACCGGCGTCGCCGGCGGCAATCATAATGGCGTCGTCTTTTTCCAGGTCCAGCCGTTCCCTGCACCTGGAGATACCGTTGGCGCCGATGGGGTCGGCGGCGGGTAATGCTATTTTACGAATTTCCTTCCCGCTTTTGTCGGTCTGGATTAAAAATGCATGGATGGATTTCCTGGTCTTAGACTTAAGTAAATAAAAGAAATCCACGATATATTCGCCGCTTAAGTGCGGTTGGATACGGATGGAATCGGAAGGGTTGCGCGAACTTATGGGAATCCCTGCCAGGGTGGTATATTCATTCTTCCTCCCGACGCAGAGTTTTGCGTCGTCCGGTTTTATACTGATGGATTGAAAAGGGGGGATCGTTTTGGGAGGCGGTTGAGTGAGTGGAATTCGCAAGACCTCATTCGCCGGTTTTGGAAGAAGGAAAATCAAACCGGCAATGCAGACTGCAAAGAACCCGATTGCTGGGAAAATGTATTTCTTTTTCATATTCATATTCGTTTTGAATTGCTAATAGTATAACAGGGATGGCTTCTTGTCAAGTTTTCGGATTCTGGGAACCCCCCGTTTTTTAAACAAGCAAGGTTTTGATAACATTTGACAAAGAAGATTTACAGTGAATTTTATGTAGGAAATAGGGCCACAGTGGAAGTTTTCATTTAGAAACTTTTCCGGCCCTTATTTTTATTTTCCCGGTTAGTAGCCTGGACAGCAAAGTATTCCTGATGAGCCGATCCACCTCTTCCCCCCTTTTTATAAGGATTGTGAAATCGTTGGCTGGCTGTTTTATTTTTTCATCTAGGAAAAGCGTGCCCTGGTTCGCTGCTTCGATAAGCCCTATTTTGCTCTCTACGGCCCCGGTAAATTTACCTTGCCTGGCCCCTATTTCTTCCCATACCAGAAAATTATTTCCATTTTCCTTGACAAAACAAGGGCATTGGTTTACACTGTTCCCTTGTGAGGTTTTATGAACAATTACGACCCTAATCACGGAGCCAACGAGCCAACGATGAGCTTTTTCAGGTCACAATTCCGTACAAATCCCGAACGGGTAGGGTCAAATAAATTTTAGGAGGAAATATGAAGAAAAAAATAATAATTGTATCAATCATTGTTATAATGATAATGATGAGTCTCTCGACTACAAAGATTTATGGCCTTTTGGTAATGAATGACATCACGTGTTCATTTCCGGTAAGCTCAGAAAAGGCTGGAATCGAGACCAATGTAATTCAAGGATCAAAGCATTTTCTAAAAGCACAAACGTACGTGTCGAGTTTGTTCTTTGAGTTTGAGAATTCAGCCTTAGAAAAATTGAACATTTCAAATTCAGTTGATGCCTTGAACAAAACTATTGTTGAAATTGAATTGGCAATCAGCAGCTATACGGAGGCGACGGCAATAGGGGAAAAAGTCGGACTTGAGGAAACGAAACGAGATATGTTTGCCAGTTATGATTATGACTCGTTAATCAAGGCATACAACCTCAATAATTCAATTGCAGAAACTGTAAAAGGATATCTCAAAGCCTTTGATATCATTAATCTATATCAGCACAATATCGAAAATCTAAAGCAGATACTTGTTACACTCAAATCAATTAAGACTGACCTATCTGAAGCAAAAACACCGTCGATCACTCGTTATTGGTTACTATTACAGCAATTTTCGGAAGCCAATCTTTTCGCCAATTATGCGACAATAATGGGAAGCACCGTATTAAATAACTGTAGATAATAACCAGGATATCTGAGATGAAAAATTCTTTTGTGAATGAAATTGAGAGAATAGTTAACCTAAGAAATGTATTGATATTTATTGGCATTTCGCTTCTCTCAATTTCGTTCTCCTCAGATGGTATAGACGAATTCAACATTTTCCGTATCGATGTAGAATATTTTAAAACGTACGAAAACCAATCAGTAGAACAATATGTATCAATGGAAATTTATGGAGCCTATGGATTCCGGATCTTGTACTATCCCTCTCCACTTTCCATATTCTATAAATCCCAGCATTCTACAGTAAAGTTAAATGGCGAAATAGGTATCAAAGAAAACAAGGGAGTAAACAAAGAATTTGAAGGCAGATCTGTATTTATTCATGATGGATTATTTAATGGTTTTATTGGATTCATAATTATTGCCTGGAGTCTTGTTATGTTTATTATGGGGATGAAGGTAATTGAAAGCCCGAAACATTTAAGGTTTTTTAAGAAGTTGATATATATAATTATAACAGTATTTACCAGGCTCTTAATATTAAATATTGCCTTAATAGTATTATATATTGAGGTGGTCTTATATTCGCAAAACCAGGGTATCATATTTTCGCAGTCAAATATTTCAATGCTCGTTTTACATTGCGGATATTCAATTGTCCTGTTTTCATTTTTCTATTTTCTCGGTCTAATATCCCTATCTATAAAAAAGTTCAATTTAAACAAAAGTATTTTACCGGCAATATTATGGATTATATTTGTTATTGTACTTCCTGATCAATCAAACAAATGGCTAAGAAAAGCTTCAAAGGACATGACTCCTACCGAAAAAATAAAACTTGAAAAATTAACAAACGCTCAACAATTTGAAAGGATGGCAAAAGAGCATTTTGATAAACTGCCCGATGATAAAAAGATTGATAAATATGAAATAGCTGCTGACCTTATCTCAAAATATCTGAAAGATGGTTATGCGCGTAATATTGAATTAGATAACAAACTCATCAATGAGAGCCGGGACATTGCCCTTATACAGGAAAGCCAATCATTACTATCGCCTATTACTAATTATATTTTATTTTCAGAGGAGATTATAAGTGAGGGGTATTACAATTATAGGGATTTCATTTTAATGAAAACCCAAATTAGCAAAGATTTTTTTGATTATTACATCAATCAAAGATATAAAATAGGTAAGAAAACAACAGGTAAGGTAATGCCATTTCTTAAAGGAGATGAGAACATTTTCTATGCGACTGGGAAAATTCTTAAGACAGCCTCGACAGAAGTTATGCTTCTATGTCTGTACATTTTAATATGTGGGGTTGTCTTTATTATAATTACTACAAGGACCCGTCGGCCCTTAAAAAAAATAATAGATTTAAAGAACCGTTTATATGATGCTAATCAGAAAGCTTTATTTGTTTACTGTGGTTCTAGTGAAGACAGAAACCAATTATTCTACTCTTTAGATCAAGGGGAATATACTTTGATTGATAATTATAAAAAGGCTGATTTTGATTCAAACATTAGATTACGACACCTTTTTAAAATGTCAAAAATAAAAGATCTAAATGGCATCTATGAAAATTTAAAGTGCCTAAATGTCGATATATCACACCTTGACCAAAGAATTGAATCAGTCTCGGAAGAAATTCTTTCGAAAGTAATTTTGTCAATCAGGCTAACAGAAGACAACAAAGATATCGTCTTAAATGATTTTACAAAAGGATTTGATGGCACATTTGATAAGGAATGCAGACAGACAATATCCCGGCAAGCTGATAAAGAACGGAAGGTTTTCTATCTCAGTGAGAAAATCTATGATACATTACTCCGGGTGGAAGAAATAAAACTTGACAAATTCAGTATGCTTCCGATTGATTTCAACGAGATTAGCTTGAAATGACTTCTGTCAGGTGGGTATTACACGTATTATCCAGTACGGGTTTTAATTTATAATTATAATCATGAAGAACGACCCGTCTTAGGGTGGGATTGCTTAAAACATCCTGAATATAGGTTTCAATATCACGGCATTCCGATAATGAAAGATGATCAACATTGAATTCCAGTACAATAGCCTTAGCACCGGGAGTCGTAAATTCTGCGATTTTAACCCGCCCTTCATATGCTGCTGGGGACTTACAAATATATCTTATTGTATAATCTTGAAACGTTTTAGTAACGAAATTATAAAGCCTTTCCTTTAATAAAAATATTTTATTTTCAATTGGCTCCTGGAGGACGATTCTTTCAACCAAGCTATCTGGAAGTATATAACAAAGTTCCAATTCATGACCAGCAAGATCAATAAGCCTGACCCAACTATCACCCCTTTTCTCAAGTACGAAGTCAAAGAACATCGGCGCTTGAGGTACGTGATTAGTCATTTTGCCTTTAAGAGCATCAATCCTATCTTTGAATTGAATCCGAATTTCTTTAAGTTTTAGGTCGATTGATTTTTCTATCTCTGGAATAGACATCCATCTTAACAAATCTGTCAAATCAATATTACTCATAGTATCATCCTGTTTTTGCAGTCCTTTGTTTTAAAAGGCTTTCAATTATGGATTTATTCTGCTCTTTATAGCCAATAAAATAACCGAGCATAGCAAATCTCACCATATCGACATTTTCGATATGAAACAAAAAATCGTCCATAAGAGATCCATACTCCCCATAGTTTTTCTTTCCATCGATAGTAAAAGCAATCATATTGCCTTTTCCTGTTAATAACCAGGGAACTGATAAATCATATTTTTCCAGGAGGACAATCAAAGCAGGAATGGTTGGAAAGGATTTCCCTTTTTCAATTCCAGCGATGGTTGCCTGAGTCAATCCAAGTATATCAGCTATTTCAGATTGTTTCAGACCCAGGAAATCTCGAAATTGCTTAAATCTGCTTCCGATCTGAATATTCAAATCATTTAATGAAAAATTAAAATTTTCCATGCTACCTCTTGACAATATCGAAAATTTCTATATAATGGGGTCTATGGACGAAAATTTTGTAGACAACAGACGCAAACAAGCAAGGCACGGACGCAACGGCAGCGTTGAGGGCGCCGGCGATTCGCGGCCAATCCCGGCAGCGTTGCAGCCGCAAAACACCAGGAGCAATACAAATACCCTGATCGTGCGCGTCTTGAGAGAAGTTAAGCCCATTTTGTTTTTTCATAGGAACATTCTAACAGATTCCGCCGTACTGTCAAGAGGTTACTTTAATTTTTTTATAAACCATGCGGGCATTTTTACCGGCGCAGCGGCGACTTTTCTCTTTGCCGCGCCGCTTTTTGTCTCCCTTGAAACACCTTTATATAGAAAGCACAATCCGTTGGCAAATACAAAAAAAACTCTACCCATTGAGCATTTTAAAGCCGCATTAAGGACCCAGGCAGTGAACATCGAGGAAAAAGCTCCCGGTATTGATCAAAAAGCAGTTGACACTGAGAAAAAAGCTTTTTGTAGTGACCAAAAAGTAGTTAGAATTGAGGAAAAAGCTCTTAGAATTGACCAACAAACAGTTGGAATCGAGGAAAAAGCTTTTAGAATTGACCAACAAGCAGTTAGCATTGAGGAAAAAGCTCTTAGAATTGACCAACAAGCAGTTAGCATTGAGGAAAAAGCTCTTAGAACTGACCAACAAGCAGTTGGAATCGAGGAAAAAGCTCTTAGAATTGACCAGCAAGCAGTTGGAATCGAGGAAAAAGCTCTTTTCATCGACCAAAAAGCAATTGGCATTGAGAAAAAAGCTCTCTGCACCGACCAAAAAGCGGGTGGCATTTATCAAGAAGCAGGTTACAACAGCCTTTCGGCAAAACTTATCTTTGCTGACAAAATAAAATATAAAAGGAGATCATGAAATGAGAATATTTTTAAAAGCAGAAATGAAGGAATTGTTTGACGAAGCAAGCGCGGGTATTGCAAATTCCAAAGATAACCCGATGGTATTGGAAAAAGTGGCGATGTTCGGATACACACGAGACGGTCTAATAGCCGCTGAAACAGACTACATAAACGCCGAATCCCTCTATTTACAAAAAGCACCCAAAGTGGGCTTAAAACTCAGCCTCAGTATCCAGGTGCGAAAAAAAATCGACGATGTTTACGAACTTTACATGTTGTATGTGAACATGCTTAGGCGGGACCTGAGAGAGGATACCGGTTTACTCCATGAACTTCTATTGCTGGGTGAAAGAGATCATACTGTTATAGGCAAAATAAAAGACGCCAAAGCCTTTTACAAAAATTGCCTGGACCACCCAAAACTCCTTCCCATAGTGGCCAAAGTCGGACTTACCACGGAAATGCTGCAATTGCAGATGTCCAAAATTGCGGAAGTGGAAAACGATAAAAACTACCGGGCCATACTGGTAAAAGAAGCGGAAAAGACCACTGAAGACAGGAATAAAGTAGTGCTAAAACTGTATAATTGGTGGATGAATTATAAGTCGGCGTTGATTTACGTATTCAAAGATGACCCCCAACAATTAGAGGCCTTTAAGATCAAAGGGTATTCCATCGGCTACGTCCCCAGGAAAAGCAGCGGCGATGAAGAAGAGCCGCCGGAACCACCGGAATCGCCGGAACCGCCGGCGCCGACTCCCACAACTACCCCGGCTAATCAAGGGTCATAAGGCATAATGGAAGCGGCCTTTTTAACAACTGCCGTCGTAACGGAAGGTACAATCGAATTACTAAGATGTACCTCCTTATTGATAATTTGGCCAGCGGTGCATGGGGCTGGAGCAGCGAATACGCCATCCTACCGGCTCTCCACCCATGCGACGTTGGTTTCTCAACCCAAAACTGCCCACGAATTACTCGAATTACCACGAAAAAAGGCACAATCTATTGGATTAAACCATATAACACCTAATGAAAAAAGCCCCGGACCGGCGCAAGGACTGAATCACACTCTTTCACTTGCGCCGAAGGGGTTCTTTTGGCTTTTTTCCTCTTTATTTGCATACAAAATCAATCAAGGAGAAACATAAATGATAAGAAAATTCAGACTAACCATTGATCTTACAATCAATGTCCCAGAAAAAATAACCCCGGCATTAATCGAAAAAATAATTGCTGAAAAAGACACAGACAATTATTTAACCAACTATAAGCCCACAACAGACAAACACCAGGCCTTTATCGACTTCATCAAAAACAACGAGCACATCTATGCCCAA